>NZ_CP060040.1:1428957-2143436 GCF_014211915.1 Burkholderia cenocepacia
CGGCGCAGCCCGTCGATCGCGATCCATTGCAGCGGCGCCCAGCCGTTCGGCGCATCCCATTGCTGGCCCGTGTTCTCGGTCGTCGTCGCGAGGCCGCCCGGCTGCAGCAGCGTCTTGCGCACTTCGCGCGCGGTCGCCTTCGCACGCTCCGGCCACGCGACGCCCGCGAACAGCGGATACAGCGCGGCCGCCGTCACGCCATCGCGCGGCTTGCGCAACTGCCAGTCGTAGTCGCCGTAATAGCCGCGACGGTTCCACAGGTAATGATTGATCGCGGCCGCACGCTTGCCCGCGCGCGCTGAAAAATCGGCCACGCACGCGATGTCGCGCGTCACCGCACAGCCCTTCACGATCGTCGTCTCGAGATGGAACATCAGGCTGTTCAGGTCGACCGGCACGATCGACGTCGTACGGATCGTCGCGAGCGTCTTGCCGTCGCCGAACCAGCGCGAGCTGTAGTCCCAGCCGCTTTCGGCGCCCGCGCGCAGGTCGCGGTACACCTCGTTCGCGGGACGGGACGGCACCGACTTCGCGGTCGTCACGTCCTCGAGATACGACTCGTCGCGCGGCGTGTCGCGCGCATCCCAGTAGCGGTTCAGCACGGCGCCGTCGGGCATCGCGACCACGTTGCGCGCCGCCTGCCCGCGCGGCGTCGTGGTTTCGCCCTGCATCCAGTACGCATGCTCCTTGCGCAGCGCCGGCAGGTATTTCTGGTAGACCTTGTCGCCTTCGACTTGCGCGGCGAGCGTGACCATGTACGCGAAGAACGGCGGCTGCGAGCGGCTCGCGTAGTACGTGCGGTTGCCATTGGGAATGTGCCCGACCGTATCGATCAGGTAGGCGAAGTTGTCAAGCATGTCGTCGACGAGATCCTCGCGCCCCGACACCTGCAGCCCGAGCATCGTGAAATAGGTATCCCAGTAGTAGCCTTCGCGGAAGCGACCGCCCGGCACGACGTACGGCTTCGGCAGCGGAATCAGCGAACTGTACGGCGGCGCCATGGTGCTTGTGCGCGTGAGCTGCGGCCACAGCCAGTCGATGTGCTCGCGCAGCGTCTGGTTCGGCGGCGGCGTCACGCCGCCTACCGGAGGCGGCGTGAAATGCTGGTCGACGAACGCCTTCAGCGAGAAGCCCGGCTGCGATTTCTGTTGCTGATACAACTGCACGATCGTCGCGGGATCGGTATCGGGCGTGGCGTCGACGAAGGTCTTCTGGTCGGGATAGAGCTGCGCGGTCTGCACCGCGACGAACAGGTCGCCGTAGAGCTGGCTCGGTGGTGGCAACAGCGTGCCCGACGCGGGAGCCGGCGCGGCTGCGGTGGTGGCCGGCAGCGCGGACTGGCTGGCCGCTTGCGCGGCGGCCTGGTTCGCATTGTCGGCCTGCGCGGCGCAGCCGGCGACGGCGAGATAGGCGATGGCCAGTGCGGCGGCCCAGCGCAGACGCGGCGCGGGCGGTGACCGACGCGACGGGAAGCGAGATGCAAGCGGTGCGGCACGACGTGACGTCATGGCGTGTCCCCTCCTTTCGTTGGTGAGTGGATCGGCACGAGGTCTCGTTCGCGCGCGCGTTCGTCTCGATGGCCTTCGATCGATACGCGTCATGTTGTGGTGCGAGTGGGTCCGACTGTCGCACGAAACATGCATGTCAAGCAAGTTTCGATTCGCGCGACTCCCGGAGATAACCGCGCACCGCCCGCCACGCACGCGCTTCGAGCGCGTTCGCATCGGTTTCGCCGCGCGCGCCCGCCGCATCGACGATGCCTTTCACGATCGCGAGCAGATCGTGCGCGACCACGTCGGGCGCGGCGACGCGCGGCGCATCGCGCAACCGGAGCGCATGCAGCAAGGTTGCGTGGATGCGATCCGCGACCCGCTCGGTGCGCGCACCGAGCGGCAACCGCGCCTCTTCGAAATCGATCAGCCGCGCGAGCACCGGCCGGCGCATCTGGTGCGCGACGGCCCCGCGCACCAGCGCGCGCAGCACGTCGTCGCAGGACGACAGCGCGGCCGCCCGGTCGACGTCGTCGAGCAGATGCGCACTCTCGCGCTCGACGAGCGCGGCCGTCAGCGCATCGCGGTTCGGGAAGTATTGATAGAGCGAGCCGATGCTCACGCCGGCCAGCGCCGCGACCGCGTTCGTCGTGTAACCGGCGAAGCCGTCGCGCTCCAGAATGCGGGCGGCCGCCTCGACGATCGCATCGACGGTGGCCACCGAGCGGCGCTGGCGCGGCGCCTTGCGCGGCGAAAGCGGCATGCGCGAAGACGAGTCGGACATGGTGGAAAGGTGCATTCCCTCGAATATGAGCAGGCGCTCACATTTTAGGAACGCACCGCCACGCCGTCAAAAGGTATCGACATGACCGCACCGGCTTCAACGCCGCTCGCCGTGTTCGCGCACGCTCACCACCGAGACCGACGAGTGGCCGGCGCGCCGCGCAACGCGTCGATCCACGGTCGCCGCGCCGACATCCTGGCGCCGCCCCGGAAAGCGCGCACACGTTCCGCCACGGCAACGGCGTGCGATTCGTCGGCCACGTGGAGGCAACACGCACGAGCAGCCCGTCGACCGCATGGGCGCAGTCGTACTTTCCGCACCGCCCGCCGGAAAGGACGACTGTTGCAACATGCGGAACAACTGTTGTCGTACGTGACGCAGCGGTCACATTTTGGGCATAATGGCGTCTTTACCGCGCGCCCAGCCCATGTCGCCCGTCTTTCTAGCACCGCTCATCGTTGCCTGTGCGTTGTTCATGGAAAGCGTCGACGCGAACATCATCGTCACCGCCCTGCCTGCGATGGCGAGGGACTTCGGGCACAACCCCGTCACCCTGAACGTTGCGATCACGGCCTACGTGGTCGGCCTCGGCGTGTTCATCCCGATCTGCGGCTGGCTCGCCGACCGCTTCAGCGCGCGCGCCGTGTTCCGCACGGCGATCGGCATCTTCGTCGTCGGTTCGCTGATGTGCGCGGCGTCCAACTCCCTCGGCGTGCTCACGTTCGCGCGCTTCATTCAGGGCGTCGGCGGCGCGATGATGGTGCCGGTCGGCCGCATCATCATCTTCCGCGCGGTGCCGCGCGCCGATCTCGTGCGCGCGATGAACTACCTCGCGATTCCCGCGCTGTTCGGGCCCACGGTCGGGCCGCTCGTCGGCGGCTTCATCACGACCTACCTGCACTGGCGGATGATCTTCTTCATCAACGTGCCGATCGGCATCTACGGGATCTACCTCGCGAGCAAGCACATCGCGAACACGCACGAACCCGATCCGGGCCCGCTCGACTGGTTCGGCTTCCTGCTGTCGGCCAGCGGCGCCGCGCTGCTGCTGATGGGCCTCACGCTGATCGACGGTTCGCTCACGTCGCGCTCGAACGCCATCATCATGTGCGCGGCCGGCGCCGCGATGCTCGCGCTGTACGTGCCGTACGCGCGCCGCAAGGAGCGCCCGGTGCTCGACCTCAGTTTCCTGAAGATCCCGACGTACCACGCGAGCGTCGTCGGCGGGTCGCTGTTTCGCATCGGCCTCGGCGCGGTACCGTTCCTGCTGCCGCTCGCGTTGCAGGAAGGGCTCGGCATGAGCGCTTTCCATTCCGGCCTCATCACGTGCGCGTCCGCGCTCGGCGGCGCGGTCAGCCGCTCGACGGCCACGCATACGCTGCGCCGCTTCGGCTTTCGCACGGTGCTGATCTACAACGCGGCATTCGCGGGCCTCGCGATCGCCGCCTACGGCGTGTTCCATCCCGGCATGGCGACCTGGGCGATCTGGCTGATCGTGCTCGTCGGCGGCATCTTCCCCGCGCTGCAGTTCACGAGTTTGAATTCGATGATCTATGCGGACATTTCGCCGCGCGACGCAGGTCGCGCGACGAGCCTCGGCAGCGTCGTGCAGCAGATGTCGCTCGGCCTCGGCGTGACGGTGGCCGGCCTCGTGCTGCACGTGTCGCACTGGCTCCAGGGCCATCAGGCGATGGTGTGGTCGGATTTCTGGCCCGCGTTCCTGGTGGTCGGGCTGTGCTCGTTCGCGTCGATTCCGATCACGCGGCGGCTGCCGCCGGGCGCCGGCGACGAAGTCGCGCGCGGCAAGCGGGCATAAGCGGCGCCGCCGCGACATGACCTGTCGCTCGGCGACGGACGAAAACCGGAAAAACAAAAAAATTAGCGAACATCCACACGGGGCCGGTGCACAGCCGCGTGGATGTTCGCTCAGGGCTCCGGGTCTCCCGATGGGGGTTGAGAATCCCGGATTCGCTTCCTGCGTGCCATGGACATATGTGCGTCGGAAGCGGAATCGTTGCGCGCACTTGTCGTCGCGCCATGAACTGCACTATAGGGAAACTTGCGCAACGCATCTGTCAACCATTGTCAGACGCGTGGCAGCCGCGCGTCGCACGCGCGCGCCGCTTTCGCGCTAAAGTGGTTCCCGATCGCCACCCTCGACCGTCCTGCCGATGCTCACGCTCTCGCCCGCCTCTGCCCGCGCCCTGCATCTCGCCGCACAGGGCCTGCTCACGCCGCCCCGCCGCAAGGCGACCAAGGCCGACGTGCTCGACACGATCCGCCGGATGGCGCAGTTGCAGATCGACACCATCCACGTCGTCGCGCGCAGCCCGTATCTCGTGCTGTTCAGCCGCCTCGGCGATTTCTCGCCGCACTGGCTCGACGAACATCTCGCCGAGGCGCGCCTGTTCGAATACTGGTCGCATGAAGCGTGTTTCCTGCCGATCGAGCAGTTCGGGCTGATGCGCTACAAGATGCTCGATCCGTCGGGGATGGGCTGGAAATATGCGGCCGAATGGCACGAGCAGAATCGTCCGGAGATCGAACGGCTGCTTGCGCGGATTCGCGAGGAAGGCCCGGTGCGGTCGGCCGATTTCGCGCGCGAGGACGGCGTGAAGGGCAACGGCTGGTGGGATCGCAAGCCCGAGAAGCGTCACCTGGAAGTGCTGTTCACGACGGGCGACCTGATGGTGTCGGAGCGTCGCAATTTCCAGCGCGTGTACGACGTGCGCGAACGCGTGCTACCCGACTGGGACGATACGCGCGACCTGCCGCCGCGCGAAGCCGTGCTGCCTGCGTTGCTCGACTATACGTGCCGGGCGCTCGGCGTCGTGCGTGCGGACTGGGTGGCCGACTACTATCGGCTGCCGCGCCGTTCGTACCGCGCGGAGCTGGAGCGGCTCGCGGATGCGGGCGACCTGATTCCGGTGCAGATCGACGACTGGAAGGAGCCGGCCTACGTGCACCGCTCGCTCGATGCGCTGCTGCCGGCCGCCGCGGCCGACACGCTGCGCTCGACGGTCACGACGCTGCTGTCGCCGTTCGATCCGGTCGTATGGGACCGGCGGCGCGCGTCAACGCTGTTCGGTTTCGATTACACGATCGAGTGCTATACGCCCGAGCACAAGCGGCGCTACGGCTATTTCTGCCTGCCCGTGCTGCATCGCGGCCGGCTGGTCGGCCGCGTCGATGCGAAAGCGCATCGCGCGCTCGGCACGTTCGAATTGAAGGCCGTGCACGTCGAGCCGGGCGTGCGCTTCGGCGCCGGGATCGCGGCCGACGTCGCGAAGGCCGTGAAGAAACTCGCGGCGTGGCACGGCACGCCGGAGGTGACGGTCGCACACGCGCCGCCGGCCCTCGTGGAAGCATTCACGCGCACCTGAACGCCGCATTCCGCCGGTGCGTCAGGGCTCGTTCACGCTCATGACGGGCTTGCGCTGGCCCTGGCCGAGCACATGCATGCCAGCGTCGATATAGTGCGTGCCGCCCGTGATCGCCCGCGCGCCGTCGCCGGCAAGAAACGCGCAGAACGCCCCGACGTCGTCGATGTCCAGCGCGTGATGCAGCGGCGCCCGGCGTGCGGTGTCGTCGAGCAGCCGGCCGAAGTCCGGCAGGCCCGACGCCGCGCGCGTCGGCAGCACGCCCGGCGAAACCGCATTGACGCGAATGCCCGCGCCGCCGAGTTCGGCCGCCAGGTACCGCACGCTCGCTTCGAGCGCGGCCTTGACCGGCCCCATCACCCCGTAGTTCGCGACGACCTGCTCCGCGCCGAGATAGCTCATCGCCATCAGGCTCCCGCCGCGCGCCATCAGCGGCTCGGCGAGTCGCGCCATCCGGATGAACGAATGGCACGACGTATCCATCGCCAACGAAAAGCCTTCCGGCGAACTGTCGACCACGCGGCCTTGCAGATCGGCCTTCGGTACATACGCCACCGAATGCAGCACGAAGTCGAGCGCGCCCCATTGCACCGCGATCGCGTCGAACACCGCCGCCATCTGGTCGGGGCGCCCGACGTCGAGCGGCATCCGGATCGGCGCGTCGAGTTGCGCGAACAGCGGCTCGACGTGCGGCAAGGTCTTGTCCGACTGCCAGGTCACCGCGAGCGTGGCGCCCGCCCGGCAGAACGCGCGTGCACATCCCCACGCAATGCTCTGTTCATTCGCGATGCCGACGACGAGCCCCCGCTTGTGTCGCAACGTCATGTCGCCTCCCTTGTCGATCCGCGTGGGCCTAGCGCTGCGCCGCGATCCATCGCGCGATGTCGGGCCACACCGTCGCCAGCGTGCGCGTCCCCATGAACAGGCCGATATGGCCGCCCGGCACGAGCCGGCTCTCGATCCGCGACGCGGGCGTCCCGAGAAGATCGCGCGCGCCGAACACCTGCTCCGGCGTCGTGATGTCGTCGGCCTCGCCGGCGAGCAGATAGATCGGGCACGCGACGTCCTTCAGGTCGAGCGTGCGTCCGAGCGCGACAAACGTACCTTTCGCGAGCCGGTTCTCCTTGAAGATCTGCACGATCGCCTGCAGGTACCAGCGTCCCGGCAGGTCGATCGGGCTTTCGTACCAGTTCGCGAACACCTCGCGCTTGCGCAGGTATTCCGGATCGTCGAGATGCTCGTACAGGTCGACGTGCTCGGCGAGATAGTGCTGGTCGGGATGCATGTTCTTCCAGCCGCGCAGCATGAAGCGCCCGCGCATCAGCCCGCCGCCCATCGCGACGAGTTCCTCGTAGAACGACGTCGGATACGTGTGCACCATCTGCTTGATCGGGCCGTCGCCCGCGTCGGTGTCGATCGGCGAGCCCGCCAGCACGAGGCTCGCGACCTTGTGCGGGAAACGCGCCGCATACATCGCCGACATCCAGCCGCCCTGGCACAGCCCGACGAGATTCACGCGGCCGCCGAGTTCGTCGACGCACACGTTCAGCTCGGCCAGATACTGGTCGATCTCGAGGTCCTTCATGTCCTCGGTGGCCGAGCGCCAGTCGGTCAGGTACAGACGCGTCACGCCGTGCTCGCGCAGCGTCTGCATCAGGCTCTGCCCCGGCTGGTAGTCGGCGATCATCGCGCTGTGTCCCGCGTACGGCGCATCGACGATCGTCGGCAGCCCGTGCGCCGGCGCGGCCGAATAATCGCGAAACGTCATCGTCCGCAGTTCCAGCAACGGCCGGTTCGGCGAGGCCAGCGCCGGATGTGCTTCGAAATGGAGCTTCTCCTCTTCCGCGAGAAAGCGCAGATTGCGCGCCGCGATCTCGGCGCCGGCCGCGAACATCGCCGTGGCGGCGGCCATCGGCCAGAAAATCGGCAGCGCGGGGGCGCTGACGGCAGGAGAAGGCGTGTCGCGTGCTGTCATCGAAGGTCTCACCGGGTCGGATACGGCGTGGAGGGAATCGCGTCGTCCAGCACGCGGCGCGTGTGGCGCGCGATCATCAGGTTCTCGTCGGTCGGGATCACGCGCACCGTCACGCGCGACGCGTCGCTCGAAATCACCGGCAGGCCGGCCGCGTTCGCCGCGTCGTCGAGTACGATGCCGAGCCACGCCGCGCGTCGGCAGATCCGTTCACGCACGCGCGGCGCGTGCTCGCCGATACCCGCCGTGAACACGAGCGTGTCGAGACCGCCGAGCACGCCGGCCAGTGCGGCGAGTTCGCGGGCCGCGCGATAGGCGAACAGCTCGACCGCATGCGCGGCCGACGGTGCGTCGCTCGCGAGCAGCGTGCGCATGTCGCTCGACACGCCCGACACGCCCAGCAAGCCCGATTCGGCATAGATCAGATACTCGACCTCGTCGAGCGAGCGGCCCGAGTGACGCTGCAGGTACAGGATCACGCCGGGGTCCAGCGCGCCCGTGCGCGTGCCCATCGGCAGCCCGTCGACGGCCGTGAACCCCATCGTCGTCGCGACGCTGCGGCCGTTCGCGAGCGCACACAGGCTTGCGCCGTTACCGAGGTGCGCGACCACCGTCCGGTGCTGCATCCACGACGGATCGAGGGCCGCGAGCGCCATCGCGATGTACTCGTACGACAGCCCGTGAAACCCGTAGCGCACGATGCCCTGCTCGGTCAGCGCGCGCGGCAACGCGAACTCCCGTTCGAGCGCCGGCACCGTCGCATGGAACGCGGTGTCGAAACACGCGACCTGCGGCAGGTTCGGCGCTACCGCTGCCACCGCACGAATCGCGTCGACGTGATGCGGCTGGTGCAGCGGCGCGAGCGGTGCAAGCGACGCGATCGCATCGAGCACGCGCGCGTCGATCCGCACCGGCGCGGTGAAATACGGGCCGCCATGCACGACCCGGTGCCCGACGCCGTCGAACGCGGCCTCCCGCCCGACGTGCGCGGCGAACCATGCGTGCAGCGCCTCGATCGCGCCTTGATGCCCCGGTCGCGCGACGGCGCTGTCGGCGAGCGTCGCGCCCTCTGCATCGGTCACGAACAGATGCGGGGTGTCATGCAGGTTCTCGACCTGCCCGTGCAGGCCCGCATCGAGCGAACGATCCTCTCGCGTGTCGTAGACCGAAAACTTGAGGCTCGACGAGCCGGCGTTGAGCACCAGGACAGGATGTCGCATCGCGGCCCCGTCAGTGTGCGTCGGCCGCAATCGCCGCGGCGGTCACGGGCGTCGCCGTGGCACGCGCCGCCGCCGCGACGAGCGCCGCGACCGCGCAGCTCGCCAGGCGCGTGCGTTCGCTGTCCGCGCGACTCGTCAGGATCACCGGCACGCGCGCGCCGAGCACGATGCCGGCCGCATCGGCATTCGCGAGGAACGTCAGCTCTTTCGCGAGCATGTTGCCGGCCTCGAGGTCGGGCACGAGCAGGATGTCCGCATCGCCCGCGACCGCGGAATCGAGATGCTTGAGCCGCGCCGCTTCCGGGCTGATCGCGTTGTCGAGCGCGAGCGGCCCGTCGAGCAACGCGCCGGTGATCTGGCCGCGCTCGGCCATCTTGCACAGCGCGGCCGCGTCGAGCGTCGACGGCAGTTTCGAGCTGACCGTCTCGACCGCCGACAGGATCGCCACCTTCGGCCGGGCGATGCCGAGCGCATGCGCGAGATCGATCGCGTTCTGCGCGATGTCGGCCTTCTGTTCGAGCGTCGGACGGATATTGACGGCCGCGTCGGTGATGAACAGCGGCTTGGGGTAAGTCGGCACGTCCATGACGAACACGTGGCTCAGGCGCCGCCCGGTGCGCAATCCCGTATCGGCGCGCACCACCTCGGCCAGCAACTCGTCGGTGTGCAGGCTGCCCTTCATCAGCGCCTGCGCGTCGCCCGCGCGCACCAGCTCGACCGCGCGTGCCGCCGATGCATGACTGTGCGGCGCATCCACGAGCCGATAGCCAGACAGGTCGACACCGAGCGTCGCGGCGAGCATCGTGATGCGCGCCACCGGGCCGACCAGCACGGGCACGACGATACCGGCCCGCGCGGCGGCAGCCGCCGCGTGCAGCGAGACCTCGTCGCAGGGATGCGCGACCGCGACCGTCACCGGGCGCAATGCGCGGCAACGCGCAATCAGCGCTTCGTATTTCTGATGCGTGCGCAACTCGGTCATCGACTGCCCCTTCGCAAGAATCACGTGAACGGATTCTGGTGCGGGACCGGGCGACGTCGTTTGATTTCCGTCAATCGTTTCAGGTGAAGTCCCGATAGCATGAAGCCGCACGATGACATCCGGATGGCCGCGACGCCCACCCCTGACATGCACATACGCGAAATCCGCTCGAAGATCGCCAGTACCTCGTCCACGCGCAAGATCACCAAGGCGATGAAAATGATGGCGCGCACCAAGATGGCGAGCGCGCAGCGACGTGCGCGGGAGTTCCGTCCGTACGCGGCACGTATCGGCGCGATGGCGGAGCGCGTGCTGCGCGACCGTCCCGACCACGTGTCGGCACTGATGGCGCGGCGCGATACCGTGCGCCGCGTCGGCCTGATCGTCGTCAGCACCGATCGCGGGCTGTGCGGCCCGCTCAATGCGCGGCTGCTCGTCGAATGCGTGGATGCGCTCGAACGCTGGGACCGGGCCGGCGTCGCGTGCGAACTGAGCGTGATCGGCGCGCGCGGCCTCGCGCCGCTCGTGCGCCATGGCGCGACCATCGCGGCCCGTGCGAGCGGCCTGGCCGCCGAGCCGCACTTCGAGCAGTTGCTCGGGGCGCTGCTCGTGCCGCTGACCGCGTTCGTCAACGGCGAGCTCGACGAAGTGCACGTCGCATACAACCGGCTGACGAGCCCGCTCGCGTACGAGCCGCGCATCGATGCGATGCTGCCGATCATCGGGCTCGACACCGGGGCCGACGCGCCGACCGATGGCGCGCCCGCGTCCGACTATCTGTACGAGCCCGCGCCCAAACCGGCGGTCGACACGTTGCTGCTGCGCTACGTCGAGGCGACGCTCTATCAGGCCGTCGTCGAGAACTACGCGTGCGAGCAATGCGCGCGGATGTTCAGCATGCAGACCGCGACGGACAACGCCGACCGCGTGTTGCGCGAACTGCGGCACCTGTACCAGAAGACGCGACAGGCGCAGATCACCACCGAGCTGTGCGAAATCGTCGCCGGCGCGGCGGCAGTCTGAAGGAGTCCGCATGAAGACGTCGATGAAGCTCGACATCGTGAGCGTGGAAGCGGTGCTGTATGCCGGCGACGCGCATTTCGTCGTCGTCCCGGGGGAAAGCGGAGAGTTGGGGATCTACCCGCACCACGCGCCGCTACTCACGCGAATCAGGCCCGGCGTCGTGACGCTCGTCGATGCGCCGACCGGCGAGCATCGCCGCCTCCTCGTCGCGGGCGGCGTGCTGGAGGTCAGCCGTGACGGCGTGACGCTGATCGCCGATCACGCGCTGCGTACGCCCGAACTCGACGAGCTGCGCGCACGCGAAGCGCGGCATGCGGCCGACGACTGGCGCCAGCGCTACGCGCACGAAAACCGGCGCGCGTTCGATTTCGCGTCGGCCCGCGCGGAATTGATGGAGGAAATCCGGCGCTTCTTTGCGATGGCGCTGCGGCAACAAACGCCGCACGACAAGCCGGGCAGCGCCGGCTAGCCGCGGCTCCGGTGCCGCCCGCTCAGTCGCGCAGCTTGCGAAAACGCGGCGTGCCGTCTTCGAGATTGCCGTTGAACATCGCCTCCGGCCGCACCCACAGCCCGCGCGCATGCGGCCACAGATGCTCGTAGACGACCACCGATTCCTCGGTTTCGGAATGGCGGGCAACGCCGATGTAGCGGTACAGGCCGCCCTTGTAGTGGCGGTGCGTCGCGAGCTGTTCGGCTTCCTGTTCGGTCATGATGTGCTTCTCTTCGGCAAAAACGGAAAGCGCGTATTGTATGCGCTGCGCCGCGCGTCAGCGTTTCGTGTAGATGTCGGGGCGGCGGATCTCCATCAACCGCTCGGGGTTCGCGGGCGGACCGAAACCGACCGGCCGGTACAGCGCGTGCGCGTCGGTCGTCGCGAGCATGATGCGGCGCAGGCGCTGCACCATCTCCTGCGCGAATATGTGGTCGATCAGCGCGCGGCCGTAGCCGTTGCCGCGTTCGGCCGGCAACACGAACACGTCGCACAGGTACGCGAACGTCGCGTGATCGGTGACGAGCCGCGCAAACCCGACAAGCCGGTCGCCGACATACGCGCCGAAGCACAGCGAACCCTCGATCGCCCGCTCGACCACGTCGCGCGGGATGCCCTGCGACCAGTACGCGTCGCGATGCAGGAAGTCGAAGATCGCGTCGATGTCGAGTTCGCGCTTGTCGGTGGAAAATCTCAGCGTGGCGGGGGTGGCTGCGGGCACGTCTGTTCTCCGGTTGGAGGGGGCGGAAGGCGGAGCATCGACGATACCGCGCCGTGGGGTGCGGGACAAGGGTATGGCCGAGCCGCCGCGGGAAAACAGATGCGTGTCGTCCTGCCGCACGGCGCCTCGATACCTGTACAACATTCCGTACATATATTCGAATAGTGCTATACTTGTACCGTTAAAAGTACAAGTGAGGCACGCCATGCGCACGATTCATTTTTCGGATGCCCGCGGCAATCTGAAGACCGTCATCGACCAGGTCGTCGACGATGCGGACGTGACGCTCATTACGCGCCGCGATGCACCGAACGCCGTCATCATGTCGCAGGACTATTACGACAGCCTGATGGAGACGGTTCACCTGCTGCGCTCGCCAGCCAACGTCGCTCACCTCGAACGTTCGATCGCGCAACTGCGCAAGGGCAAGGCGAAAGAACACAAGCTCGCCGAGGATGATGAATGAGCGTACGTCGCGTGCTCTTTACTTCCGACGCATGGGATGACTATGTCTACTGGCAAGGACAGGATCGCAAGACGCTCAAGCGCATCAACCAGCTCATTCGCGAAACCCAGCGCACGCCGTTCGAAGGCATCGGCAAGCCGGAGCCGTTGAAAGCCAATCTCTCCGGCTTCTGGTCGCGCCGTATCGACGATACGAACCGCCTGGTCTACGAGGCTGACGACCTTCAACTCAGCATCGTGTCCTGCCGCTACCATTACGAGTAGCACGGCCGCCAACCAATCTCGCCACGTTCCGCCTCGCATGCGTCGCCCGATGACCTACCGCCTCATCGCCTTCGACTTCGACGGCACGCTCGCCGATTCGCTCGACAGCTTTCTCGCCGCGCTGTCGGAAGCGTCGCGCCTGCACGGCTTTCGCGACGCGACGCCCGAACTGCGCCCCGCGCTGCGCGGCATGTCGGCGCGCGACATCATCCGCGCGCTCGACGTGCCGATGTGGAAAGTGCCGCGCGTGACGATCGACATGCGCCGCCTGATGCGGCCGCGCATCGCGAACGTGCGGCTCTTTCCCGGCGTCGACGAAACGTTCGACGCGCTCGCCGCGCGCGGCATCCGCATCGCGATCGCCACGTCGAACACCGAGGAGATCGTGCGCGACCGGCTCGGCCCGCGCGCCGGCGCACGCGTCGACCATTTCGCCTGCGGCATTCCGCTGTTCGGCAAAGCGCGCCGTCTGCGCGCGCTCGTTCACGAGGCCGGTGTGCGCGCCGACGAAGTGCTGTACGTCGGCGACGAAATCCGCGATGCCGACGCGGCACGGCGCGCGCGTATCGCCTTCCAGGGCGTCGCGTGGGGTTACACGGCGCCCGACGCGTTGCAGGCACATTGCGCGACGCCGTTGCTGCCGCGCCTCGATGCGCTGCTCGATCGCGTGTAACGCTTCACGCACGCCACGCACGCCACGCACACACGCACCACTCGCCGCCGACGCGCCGCCACAGCAACGGCCGCGACGACATCGCACCGATGAAATGCCGATGACACGCACGCGCATCTCATGCATTGCATGCGCCACGTGCGCGCAAAAATTGCCGCCGCCGCACGCGCATCAGGTACGCACTACCGGCCTGCGCGCGTGCCCATCGATTCGTCTTACCAACCGTTACACAAGCCACAGCACGGTTGCACCTGCTACCCGACCGCTCTCCTAGAATCAGTCGGGCCGGAAAACACTTCGAACGCCGCCGCGGCAGAGCGGCAGTCGAATCCGGCCCGGGCGCGCCCGGTCTCTCGCACAGCGACGGATCACACGATCCGTTTTTCAACCAGAGCCCCGATCGAAAGGAGGTCCCATGAACCGCTTTCCCCCCATTTCGCGCCTTGCCTTGTCTGCCGCCGGCCTGCTTCTCGTCGCCGTGACGGCGACCGCGCAAACCGCGCAACCGGCACCCGCGGCATCCGCCGCGCCGGCCGCGACTGCGACGCGCATCCACGAAGCCGACCAGACCTTCATCACGGACGGCACGAAGACCGTGTCGACCCAGCACGACGCCGCGCGCATCGCCGATTCGCGCACGTCGGACAGCCAGGTCAAGGCGTTCGCGCAACGCGTGTCGACCGACGATGCGAAGATCATCCAGGCGATGCGCGCGGCGAGCCCGCGCGGCGTCGACGTGCCGGCCAACGACCCGGACACGACCGTGCTGAACAGCATCAAGAGCCTGCGCGGCGCCGAGTTCGACAAGGCGTACATCGAACAGGTCGCGCTCGCCGGCCAGCAGAAGACGATCTCGGCATTCCAGGCCGAAATCGCATCGGGCCGCGACGCCAAGCTGAAGGAAGTCGCACGCCAGGCGCTGCCGATCCTGCAGGCGCACTACGCGGACGCGCAGAAGCTCGCGCAGCGTCATCACCTCGCATCGGCGCAGTAACGCGATGCAGCGCCGCGCCTCGTGCGCGGCGCACCGTTCCCCCCGTCGTCGCGCTGCCGACTCCCCTGCCGGCGGCGCGATGCACGTCTGAAGCATCAAGCGTCCCGCATCACCCGTTACGTCGCCAGCTTCGCCTCGAGTCGCGTACGCACGTCCGGCCATTCGTCGTCGATGATGCTGAAGCGCACCGAGTTGCGCTTGCGGCCATCCGGCATGATCCGTTCGTGACGCACGATGCCCTCCTGTTTCGCACCGAGCCCCAGAATCGCCGCGCGCGATTTCTCGTTCAGCTCGTCCGTGGTGAACTGCACGCGCACGCATCGCAGCGTGTCGAACGCATAGGCCAGCAGCAACCACTTCGCTTCGGTATTCGCGCGCGTACGCTGCGCCGATTCGCTCAGCCACGTATGGCCGATCTCCAGCTTGCGATTCTTGCGATCGATCTTCCAGAAGCGCGTGCTGCCGATGGCGCGGCCCGACGCGCGATCGACGATCACGAACGGCATCACGGTGCCGGCCGCACGCCCCTGCAACGCCGTGTCGATGTACGCGTCGACCGTCTGCGCGCCCGGCACGACCGTGACCTTCAGGTTCCACAACTCGCCGTCGGCGGCAGCGTCCAGCAGCGCCTGCCGGTCGGATGCGCCGAGCGGGCGCAGGACGACACGTTCGCCGGTGAGGGTCGGTTGTTCGAGGAAAGACGATGCGTCGGTCATGACGGGATTTCCGGAAAATGACGGCGATGGCGGTGACCCCCCATCATAAGGCGGCGCCGCTAGCCGAGGTGCGCGGCGAGCCGGCGGCGGATCGCCTTCGCCTCGCCGCGCAGCGCATCGGCGAACGCGTCGACGAGCAGGCTCTTCGGCCGGTGCTCGGGCACGATCACGCTGACCCGGTATGGAAACGACCGCGTCAGCGGTCGCACGTGCAGGCCGCGGCCGACGAAATCGAGCGCCGTGAGCGGATTGACGATCGCAGCCCCGAGCCCCTGCCGCACGAACGCGCACACCGATACGGCCGACGGCGTGTCGACCACCGAGCGCGGCGCGACGCCGAGTTGCGCGAATGCCTCGTCGATCATGATGCGGTACGGATCGTTCAGCGACAGGCTCACGAACGGGCGGTCGACGAGATCCAGCAGGTCGATCGCATCCTGCGCGAGCAGCGGATGGCCGTCGGGCAGCACGCACACTTCATCGACTTCGAGCAGCGGCGTGAGCACCGTGCCGGCCGGCGCGACGTCGTGCTCGGTCAGTCCGAGGTCGTAGCGTTGGGCGGTCAACCACTCCTCGAGCACCGGCGACTCCTGCGTCGCGACCGACACGCTCACACCCGCATGCGCATCGTGAAAGCGCCGGCACGCACCGGGGAGGATCGCGTGCGAAAACGCCGGCAGCGCGATTACCGACAGTTGCCCGTCGCGAAACTCGCGCAGGCGTGCGGCCGTCGCCGCGACGCGTTCGAGCCCCACATACGCGAGCCGCACGTCGTCGAACAGCGTGAGCGCGGCCATCGTCGGGCGCAGCCGGCCATGCGCGCGTTCGAACAGCGCAAAGCCGACGACCTGCTCCATCCGCGCCAGTTCGCGGCTGATGGTGGGCTGCGACGTGTACAGCATCTCGGCCGCGCGCGTCGTGCTGCCGGTGACCATCAGCGCGCGGAACACCTCGATATGACGGTGCGTCAGCATGATCGTATATATCAGAAATGAATCGAATGAAGATAAACAGGCATTTTACTGGATAGCCAATCGGGCGCATCATCGCGCTATCCGTTCATTCGATCCGATTCATCCGCCATGTCCCTCGATTCCCGCCAGCTCGCGGCCCTCGCGCAGCAATACGGCACCCCGCTGTGGGTGTACGACGCCGACGTCATCCGCGACCGCATCGCCCAACTGCGCCAGTTCGACGTGATCCGTTACGCGCAGAAGGCGAATTCGAACGTCCATATCCTCAAGCTGATGCGCGACGAAGGCGCGTGCGTCGACGCCGTGTCGCTCGGCGAGATCGAGCGCAGCCTCGCGGCCGGTTTCAGCCCGGGCGGCGAGCCGGAAGGCGTCGTGTTCACGGCCGACCTGATCGACCGCCCGACGCTCGCGGCGGTGCTCGAGCACGGCGTGACCGTGAACGCAGGCTCGCTCGACATGCTCGCGCGCATCGGCGAGCACGCGCCCGGCCACCGCGTGTGGCTGCGCGTCAACCCCGGGTTCGGCCACGGCCACAGCAACAAGACCAACACCGGCGGCCCGCAGAGCAAGCACGGCATCTGGATCGACGACGTACCGCGCGCGATCGAGATCGTGCGCCAGTACGGGCTGAAGCTGGTCGGCATCCACATGCACATCGGTTCGGGCGTCGACTACGGCCACCTGTCGCAGGTGTGCGATGCGATGGTCGACCTCGTCACGTCGCTCGGCCACGACATCGACGCGATCTCGGCCGGCGGCGGCCTGTCGATCCCGTATCGCGACGGCGAGCCGCGCGTCGACGTCGGTCACTACTTCAGCCAGTGGGACGCCGCGCGCAAGCGGATCGAACGGCATCTCGGCCACCCGGTGCGCATCGAGATCGAACCGGGCCGCTTCCTCGTCGCCGAGGCCGGCACGCTCGTCACCGAAGTGCAGGCCGTCAACCGTCGGCCGAAGCACGATTTCGTGCTGATCGACGCCGGCTTCAACGACCTGATGCGCCCGTCGATGTACGGCAGCTATCACGCGGTGTCGGTGCACGCGCACGATGGCGCGCTGCCCGCCGGCCGGCCGCTCGTCGACCTCGCGATCGCCGGGCCGCTGTGCGAATCGGGCGACGTGTTCACGCAGGATGCCGGCGGCGCGGTCACGCACCGCAAGCTCGCGCAGCCGCAGATCGGCGATCTGCTGTTCCTGCACGACGCGGGCGCGTACGGCGCGTCGATGTCGTCGAACTACAACAGCCGGCCGCTCGCGCCGGAGGTGCTGGTCGATCGCGGCACGCCGCGGCTGATCCGCCGCCGGCAGACGATCGGCGAATTGCTCGCGCTCGAAACGTTCGAGTAACCCGCGCCCGGCGTGACGAACGCCAACGGCCAGGCTTGCCGCTACCGGCAACCTGGCCGTTTTGCCTTGGGCCGCGTCATCGGGTGCCGGATCGGATGCACGTCGCGATCGTGCGCATCGGCGGCAACCGGCTTGCCGCCAGCCTCGCACCGGAGGGCGTCGGCCTGATGCGCGACCCACCGCTGCCCCTGCGTCACCCTGCGCGCTGCACGGGCGCCATCTTCGAGAAGTACTTCGCGCCCGCCACGCAGCCGACCACCACGACCGTCACGACGACCATCGACGGCGGCACCGTCTCGTGCAGCAGCCCGGCCGCGAGCAGGAAGCCGAAGAACGGCTGCAGCAGCTGCAGCTGGCCGACGCCCGCGATCCCGCCGAGCGCCAGCCCGCGATACCAGAACACGAAGCCGATCAACATGCTGAACAGCGACACGTACGCGAGCCCCCACAGCGCGGCGGCGTCGACGCCGTCGAACGACGCGGGCCAGGTCAGCCACGTGAGCGGCAGCATCAGCGGCAGCGACAGCACGAGCGCCCACGAGATCACCTGCCAGCCGCCGAGCTGGCGCGACAGGCGCGCGCCTTCCGCATAACCGAGCCCGCATGCGACGATCGCGGCCAGCATCAGCGCATCGCCGACCACCGACGCCTGCCCGCCGTTGCGCAGCGCGAACGCGGCCACCGCGCCGCTGCCGACGACCGAGAAGATCCAGAACGGCAGCCGCGGCCGTTCGCCGCCGCGCCACACGCCGAACAGTGCAGTCGCGAGCGGCAGCAGCCCGACGAACACGATCGCATGCGCCGACGTCACGTGCTTCAGCGCCAGCGCCGTCAGCAACGGGAAACCGACCACCACACCGAGCGCGACGATGGCCAGCGACACGGCCTCGGCACGCGACGGCCGCTTCTGCTTCAGCACGACGAGCAGCAGCAGGCCGAGCGCGCCGGCGATCGTCGCGCGGGCGAACGTGAGGAACAGCGGGTCGAGCCCTTGCACCGCGATCCGCGTCGCGGGCAGCGAGCCACTGAAAATGATGACGCCCAGCAAGCCGCTGAGCCACCCGTCGGTCGTCTTTTGCACGGTCAATCCTGAATGGAAAGTGGATGACCGATGATCCGCCGCCGGCGAAACCGGCGTAAGCTACAGCCCAATACAATTCAGACAAACTGTACTGGACAACCGGCCGTACAGTTCATCGTTCACCATGCGCCATTCCGCCCCGATTCCCGTCCCGCCCGCGCCGTCGCGCACGCGCGTGGAAACCGTCATGGATACGTTGCGCGCGCGGATCGCGAGCCGCGCGCTGATGCCCGGCGCGCGCGTGCCGTCGATCCGGATGATGGCCGACGCGCTCGGCGTGTCGAAATCGACGGTCGTCGATGCGTACGAGCGGCTCGCGAGCGAAGGCGTGCTCGTCGCACGGCGCGGTTCGGGCTTCTACGTGTCGGGCCACGCACCGCCGCTCGCGCTCGCCGAATTGGGCCCGCGCCTCGATCGCGAGCTCGATCCGCTGTGGCTGTCGCGTCAGTCGCTCGAAGCGGCGCCGACGTCGGTGAAGCCCGGCTGCGGATGGTTGCCGTCGTCGTGGCTGCCCGACGAAAGCCTGCGCCGCGCGCTGCGCGCCGTATCGCGCGACGAAGCCGATGCGTTGACCGACTATGCGACGCCGCTCGGCCTGCCCGCGCTGCGCCAGCAGCTTGCGTGGCGGCTCGCGCAGCACGGTGTCCACGCGGAACCCGCACAGATCATGCTGACCGACGGCGGCACGCACGCGCTCGACCTCGTGTGTCGCCTGCTGCTGGAGCCCGGCGATACCGTCGTCCTCGACGATCCGTGCTACTTCAACTTCCAGGCGCTGCTGCGCGCGCACCGTGCACGGATCGTCAGCGTGCCGTTCACGCCGAACGGCCCCGATCTCGTGCGCTTCGAGCAAGTACTCGCCGAGCACCGGCCGCGCCTGTACATCACCAACGCCGCGCTGCACAACCCGACCGGCGCGACGCTCGCGCCGCCCGTCGCGCACCGGCTGCTGACGCTCGCGGCCGAGCACGGGCTGCTGATCGTCGAGGACGACATCTTCGCGGATTTCGAGAGTACGCCCGCGCCGCGCCTCGCGGCGTTCGACGGGCTGTCGCGCGTCGTGTCGATCGGCAGCTTCTCGAAGACGCTGTCGGCCGCGATCCGCTGCGGTTATATCGCCGCGCGCCCGGAATGGATCGACGCGCTCGTCGATCTGAAGCTCGCGACGTCGTTCGGCAATGCGCAGATCGGCGCGAACGTCGTGCACCGGCTGCTGATCGACGGCACGTACCGGCGCCATCTCGACAGCCTGCGCGCGCGTCTCGCCGATGCGATGGGCGAAACGATCCGGCGCCTCGCGCGGGCCGGGCTCGCGATCTGGACGGAGCCGCGCGGCGGGTTGTTCGTGTGGGCGGAGTTGCCGAACGGGCTCGACGCCGCACGCGTCGCACGCCATGCGCTGGACCACGACGTCGTGCTCGCCCCCGGCAACGTGTTCAGCGCGTCGCGCAGCGCGACGTCGTACCTGCGCTTCAACGTGTCGCGCTGCAAGGGGCCGGCGGTGTTCGATGCGCTGGCGCGGGCGATGGAGGCGACGCGGGTGGTGGAGCATGGCGGTGCGCCGACGGATGCCGGCAGCCGGGTGCTGACCGGCAAGTGACGCGAGCCGGCTGCACAGCGGCGGGATGCCCCGCCGCCTGCATCACACCTCCCCGCATGCGCCCTTGCCCGCACCTCGGCGAACGACGTATCGACGAGCAGGCGCCCCGTGTCGAACACCGTCTCGAGCGCCTCGTCCCATTCGCCTTCCAGCGCACGATCGTCCCACGCAACCGGCAGCGTCACCGTCCGATACTCGCCGGTGCGCCAATTGCGCAGCAGCGTCAGCCGCCCCTGCTTCGAGCGCTTGCCCTGATCGGTGACCGGATCCTTGCGGACGTCGTGCCACACGTCGCCGCGCCGGATCGCCGAACACTTCATCGCGAAGCGCTGCGTATCGCGGTTCACCCGCTGCAACAACGCACCGCCCATGCCGAACACCACGTTGCCGGCCGCATAGCCCGCCTCGTCGAGCGCGACGAGGATCGCTTCGATCGACTGCTCGTCGACCCCGTCCCCCTGGATCATGCGCACACGATTCAATACGCGCCGCCCCTTGCCGTTCACGGTCGAACCGAACGACGCATCGAGCGCACGAACGGTCTGCAGCACGATCGTCACCGGGTCGCCGGAATCGGGGCGCACGACGAGCGTCGCGCCCGAATCGATCACCGCCTGCCGGAGTTCGCCGCCCCACAGATCGAGCGCGGCGAACAGATCGTAGGAGTCCGACACGACCGATACGATCGCGCCCGGCAACCCGAAGCACCTGATCATGTTGCGGTACGCATCGGCCTCGCCTTCGCGCCCCCACGACGTGATCGTGCTGTGCTCGGCCGCCGGCACCGAGTACGCAGCCATCGGCTCGCGATAAAAGCGGTTCGCGGCCAGCACGCCGAGCACCGTGTCCGAGCCCATGAAGCTCACGAGGTGCGCGGCGCCGCCGATCGCAGCCGATTCCGCGCTCGACACGCCGCGTGCGCCGAAGTCGTGCAGCTTGAACGGCAGTTGCGCGAGATCGTCATCGGTCCGTTCGAGGAAACGGCGAATCGTTTGCCGAAGATGCCAGCTCCGGGTCGCCACCGTCACCGGATACCAGATGCGCAACAGCATCGTCTCGAGATACGACGCGAGCCAGAACACCTGCGGATCGTCGCATTCGACCGTCATCAGCACGTTGTGCACCGGCACGATCGAGCCTTCCGGCACCGCTCGGATCTTCACCGGCAGGTAGCCGTCGTAGCGCTCGACGATATGACGCCATCCTGCTTCGTTGAACGGCTCGCCGTGCACGGTGAAGAAATCGCGCGCGTCATCGATCATCGCGTGCGTCACGGGCTTGCACAGATACTCCTTCAGCAGCATCTGCAGGCCGAAGAACAGCGTGCGGTCGTAGCGGCCGCCGCGCGATTCGACGTACGAGAACATCGCCGATGCGTCCGGCGGATACTGCAGGAAGTGGGAAGCCTTGTACGAATCCGTGTTGAGAACCGGATTGGCGAGAACCGCGGCAAAGCCGCCGAGATCGTTTTGCATGGCTAGAGCTCCTCTAGGCCGTTGAAGTGCCGCCGCGTCTGTCGCGGCGGACCGGATGCGGGGAATCAGCGCGTCACAGCTTCCCCAGGAAGTGATACGCGATGTCGAAGTGATCCTCGAACATCACGTTGCGCATCTGCGCGAATTCGTTGAGCGGGACCCAGCGCGCCTTGTCGGCGTCGTCGCTGCCCTTCACGCGCGGCAACTCGCCGGTCGGGAAGTTGAACAGGCACGCATGCGTGATCGTGCGGCCGCGCAGCGAACGCGTCGGGTGATCGAACACCTGGCGATCCTTGATCGAGCCGCGCAGCACGGGTTCGGGCAGCTTGAGGCCGGTTTCCTCGCGCAGCTCGCGGATGCACGCCGCATCGAGCCGCTCGTCCTGGTTCACGAAGCCGCCCGGCAGCGCCCACAGGCCGCGGCCCGGTTCGCTGCGGCGGCGCACGAGCAGGATATGCCCCGAATGCACGACCACCGCGTCGACCGTCACGAACGTGACCGGATACGGTGCGGCCGCCCACGCCTTGCGATACGCGGCGATGAATTCGGCTTCCGACTTCAGTTGCGCGAATTCCGGCTGCGTGCGAAAACGCTCGAGCCAGCCGAACACGGGTTCCGGCACGGCCCACTGCACGAAGCTGTTGGTGCGTTCGGCGAAATACTGGTCGCGGATCTCGGTGGCGGAAATGTCTTCCGTCGCGTCGACGTCGACGAGCTCCCATTGCGGGAACATCCGCAGGTAATACGACGTGGCGTCCTTCTCGTGGCCGATCAACCCGACCTTGCGTTGCGCGACGTCGCCGAGCGCGACGGCCACCGCATCCTGCACCCAGCGCACCCAGTCGCCGTCGTTGTAGGTCGAATCCTGCAGCGGGGCGATCGTCACGCGATCGCGCTCGGACGCGTCGAGCAGCGAAGCCAGCATCTGGCGGCGCTCGTCGAACGAGAACGGGTCCTTGATGGTGCGGGGCTTGTCGGTCGACCCGATCAGCACGCACACGCGTTCGGCCCGACTCAGTGCCGACTTCAGCACGTTCAGGTGACCACGATGCGGAGGCTGGAAACGACCAATGAAAACGAGCGCGTCGAAGCGCCGGTTCTGTTGCGTACTCATGAGGCTCCCTCAAGAGATTGAAACGCTCCGGGTCTGTCCCGAAGGGTTGGGATAAATCCTAGGGGAATTCCCGAGGTGCGTCAATCGCGCTCGTTCGAGCGCATGCTCGACTTGACGAAGTCTGACGAAACACAGGTTATTGGCGCGGTACACTCGATTTCATCCCAATCCGCGCCGTGGCGCCCGCCCTCATGAGGATCTCAGTCAGCCGGACCGTCGGCGTCGACCGCAGGCGCCTGTTCACGTGGTCGCAGGACTACGGACGGCGGCTCGTGTGGGACAACTTCCTCAGCGACGCCTATCTGCTCGACGGAACGACCGCCGATGTCGGCGTCGACGCGTTCTGCCGCAGCCAGTCGGGCGCGACGATGGTGTCGCGCTACATCTCGTACCGTCCGCCGCAGGTCGCCGCCATCGAAATGGTCGAAGGCCCGAAGGTGCTCGAACGCTTCAGCGGCAGCTGGAACTTCGTCGAGCACACGCCCGGGTCGACCGAGGTGAAGTTCACGTACCACTTCCGCGTGCAGCCGTCGTGGCTGCGCTGGCTGCTCGAACCGCTGATCGGCGCGTTCTATCTCGTGCAGACGCGCCGGCGTCTCGATTCGTTCAAGCGCTGGGCCGAAGCCGAAGCGCTGCCGCGCTGACCGGCATGCGCCGCCCGCTATTTTCCGGATTCACCGAGCCGGGGAAACGACCGGCGGCCGCCATCCCGACGACCCGCCGTGGCCGATGCACGGCACGCGGCATCCTGGCTCAGGCCAGCGCACTGCCGCGCGCCACCTGCTGCCGAACCTGCGCGTGCGTGCCGAGCGCCGCGGCGATCGCATCGACCGCATCGGCCGCGCGCGCCGCGCCGCACATGAACGCATCGACGGCCGCGAAGCGATGCTCGGGCCACGTATGGATCGTGATGTGCGACTCCGCCAGCAGCACGACCCCCGTCACGCCATGCTCGCCGCCGAAATGATGGAAGTGCGCGCCGATCACGCGCGCACCGGCCCGTTGCGCCGCATCGGTGAGGATCGCTTCGAGCCGCGCGGCGTCGCGCAGCAGCGCCGCATCGATGCCCGCCAGGTCGGCCAGCACGTGCGAGCCGAGCGTCGCGCACGGCGGCGCGATCCCGTCGCGCGCGGTCATTTGTGCGACCCGTACGACGAGTAGCCGCTGCGCGCCGACGAACTGCCCCACCCGCCGCCGCCCGAACCGCTGCCGCCGATCGATGCGCAGCTGAACAGCGTGACGACGATCAGGCCGTAGACGCCGTAGAGGATGTACCGGATCACGCGTTGCCCCCGTCCGACGCAAACCGCTTCCACAGCCATTCCGGCAGCCACAGCACCAGCAGACCGACCAGCACGTAGACGGAGCGGCCGGTGAACGAGAACAGCGAACCGAGGTTGAAGATCACGAGCAACGCGCTGAACATGAACGGCAGCGGCGCGAAACTGTGCGGCCCCTTGCTGCCGAACAGACCCATCGATTCGGTCGCGCCCGTGGCGGCCGTCGTGGCCGCGGCCAGCGCCGGCGTGCCGAAGCGTTCGGCGAGCGCGCCGCCCGACAGCGGTCGCGCACGCGACCAGACGATCTCCGCGTCACTGCGCTCGCGCGTCAGCTTGTCCTTCTGCCAGCCGTAGTCGATGATCGACGTGCGATCGCCCGCCTGCACGCGCCAGTTGAATGCCCCGACCACGTAGACGACCTCCGATTCGTATTCCTCGCGCAGCCGGTAGGTCTTGCCGCCGTCGGTCACGTTGCCGGATTCGCTGCCGATCGTCGGCCAGTGGTCGAGCACCTGCACGCGTTCCCAGCGCCCTTCGCTCTGCACGAGCCACAGGAAGCCGCGCTTCGGGTTCAGCAGCAGGTATTCGTCCCATGTCTCGTCGTCGCCCGGCACGCGGCAGCGCATCATGCCGATCACCGTGTACTTCACGCCGTCGAACGTGCCGATCGCGCCGAGTTCGAGCGCGCCCTTCACCGCTTCGAGCTTGCGCTGGGCCGCGAACACGGTCTGCTGCTCGGCCGTGCACTGCACGCCCGCGTGGCAACTGCCGCACACGACGTAGTCGGCCACGTTGGGCGCATACGACAGCGGCGCGCCGCAGCTCGGGCACGCGAACGGCACCAGCTCCGCGCCGCGCTTGTCGCGCGTGTCGTTTTCGATATCGCGCAGCCCCGTGAACGCGAGCGCGTCGAATTCCAGCGCCTCGCCCGCATAGACTGCCGGGCTGCCGCCGTTCGAGCCGGCGTCGGAATAGTCGTAGGTCGCGAATGCATTGCCCGTGCGCAGGTCGGCAACGCGCGCCTCCCAGCCGGCATCGACGCGAAACGGCAGCTCGCCGTCGCCGCCCGTGCAGCGCGCGGTACGCACGTCCGACACCAGATACGCGCGGCCGCGGTGGTCGATCCGCATGCCCGGTTCGAGCGTATCGAATGCCGGCCACGCGGTACCCGACGCATCGTCGGGTTCGCGCACCGTGATCGCGTACTGGCCCGACGCATCCGACAGCCAGCCGAACGCGCCGTCGTCGAACACGACGTACCACTCGCTCCACGCGCCGGCGTCGTAGGTCATCTGGATGCGGCCGAGCACCGTGAACGCGCGCTTGCCGTAGCGCCCGGTCGTGCCGATCTGGATCGGCGACGCATCGTCGAGTACTGTCGCCAGTTCGCCGATGCGCTCGACCTCGGCGCCGCGCTTGAGCAACGTACTACGGCAAAACGCGCAGACGGCCATCACCGCCGCGGCCGAGCGAAACTCGACCGGCGCGCCGCACTGAGGGCACGAGGTACGGAACATGCGTGCCGCTTACCGGGTGAGCTTCGCGAGGATCTCGGCCTTCGCGCGCGAATATTCGTCTTCGGTCACGAGGCCCTTGTCGAACAGTGCCTTCAGCTGCTCGAGCCGCTGCACGTAATCGGTGCTCTCGGCCGCTGCGGCGGCCACCGGCGCGGCAACGGGCGCGGGCGGCGCAGCCTGCGCCGGTTGCGCGGCGCCCGCGATCTGGCCGGCCATCGCCTGCCCGATCGCTGCACCCGCGGCGAGCCCCGCGCCGACCCCGGCGATGCCGCCCGGGTTCTGCGCGGCGAGTGGAATCGCCTGCGCGGTCTGGTATTGCGTGGCCCGCGCGAGATCGCCGGCCATCCCGGCACCGATCCGCAGGTCGAGCGCCTTTTGCAGCTCGGCCGGCAGCGACACGCTCTCGACCGCGAACGCGTCGAGCGCCAGCCCGTAACGCGTGAACACCGGCACCAATGCCTCGGCGACGCGCTGCGACAGCAGCGACTGGTTCGCGGCCATGTCGACGAACGGCACGTCGGCCGAGCCGAACGTCGTGCTCATCGCGGTGACGACCAGATTGCGCAGTT
Organism: Burkholderia cenocepacia; assembly: GCF_014211915.1. Lineage (NCBI taxonomy): Bacteria > Pseudomonadati > Pseudomonadota > Betaproteobacteria > Burkholderiales > Burkholderiaceae > Burkholderia > Burkholderia cenocepacia. The sequence continues at coordinate 1,455,089 of NZ_CP060040.1, forward strand.
GCTGCTCGAGATCGTCGACCGTGTATGCCGCGCGCGTGCCGCTCACCTCGCGGTGGAACGCAGCCGCATCGACGATCCGATACGAATAGATACCGAACGCACGCAGTTGCACGAAGCCGAATTCGCGGTCGCGGATCGTCACCGGCTGCGCGGTGCCCCAGCGCCGGCCCAGCTGCAGCCGCGTGCTGAAGAAGTAGACGTCGGACTTGAAAGGCGACTGAAAGAATTTGTCCCAGTTCTTCAGGTTCGTGAGTACCGGCAGCGTGCGCGTTTCCAGCGTATAGAGCCCCGGCTGGAACACGTCGGCGACCTTGCCCTCGTTGACGAAGATCGCGACCTGGGTTTCGCGCACGGTCAGCTTGCCGCCGTACTGGATTTCCTGGTCTTCCATCGGATAGCGCCAGGCCAGCACGCCGTCGGTGTCTTCCGTCCATTGCAGGACGTCGATGAACTGCTTGCGGATGAATGAACCCAGACTCATGTCGGTCTCCTCGAAACGCGTGGCGCGTCAGGTCAGGCAGGCGGCATTGATGATGCCGACGACGAGCGACGCGGTGCCCATCAGGCCGCCCATCGCGACGTTGCGATCCTCGATCGCATGATTCATGCCGGGCATCACGCGCGTCAGCACCGCATAGGTGATCAGTTGCACGATCATCGCGCCGACGGCCCAGATCACGACTTCGCCGAGCGTCGAGTTGTGCGCGATGCTGGATGCGAGCGTCAGGCAGAAACCGATCAATGCGCCGCCGAACGACAGCGTCGCGGCCGCGTTGCCGTCGCGGATCAGCGCCAGTTCGTCGAACGGGGTGACCTTCAGGTACACTGCCGCGAACACGAGAAGCAGCACGAACGCCGACAGTAAATGAACCGCATAAAGATAGGCACTATTCATTCTTTTCCTCGGATTTTGTGCTCGGTTCGCCGCCCCGTCGCCGGCCGGCCCGCACGGGGCCGCCAGACGAAAATCCGCGCCAGTATATCCACATTGCCGAACACTGCACAACGGATGCGCGATGCTGCATAAGCGTGCGCTCGTCCTGTCGATTCTCGTGCTCGCATCGTGCGGGCTCGGCTACGAACTGATCAGCAGCGCGCTGTCGAGCTATCTGCTCGGCGACTCGATCCTGCAGTTCTCGTCGGTGATCGGCTGCTACCTGTTCGCGATGGGGATCGGTTCGTGGCTCGCGAAGTTCGTCGAGGACGACGACGTGCTCGACCGCTTCGTCGACATCGAGCTGCTCGTCGGCCTGCTCGGCGGCGTGTCGGCAGCGCTCCTGTTCGTGGTGTTTGCATGGCTTGCCGCGCCGTTTCGCGCGGCGCTCTACGCACTGGTGCTCGCGCTCGGCCTGCTGATCGGGATGGAAATCCCGCTCGTGATGCGCGCGTTCCAGCAGCGGCGCCAGGCGTTCCGCCATACCGTCAGCGAGGTGCTGACCTTCGACTATCTCGGCTCGCTCGCCGTGTCGCTGATCTTCCCGCTGGTGCTCGCGCCGCGCCTCGGCCTGCTGCGTACGAGCTTCCTGTTCGGTCTCCTGAATGCATTCGTCGCATTGTGGACGACCCACCTGTTCCGCGACGAGATCCGCAACGTGCGCGGCAAGCTGATGCGTGCGTCGCTCGTGATCGGGCTGCTGGTCGCCGGGTTCGCGCTGTCGGATCGCATCACGCACTGGGCCGAACACGGCGTGTACGGCGACGAGACGATCTACTCGGAAACGACGCCGTACCAGCGCATCGTGCTCACGCAGTGGCACGACGACATGCGGCTGTACCTGAACGGCAACCTGCAATTCTCGTCGCGCGACGAGCACCGCTATCACGAGGCGCTGATCCATCCGGCGATCGAGGCACTGCCGTGGGCGAAGCGCGTTCTCGTGCTGGGCGGCGGCGACGGCCTCGCGGTGCGCGAACTGCTCAAGCACCGCAACCTCGAGCAGATCACGCTCGTCGATCTCGATCCGGCGATGACGAAGCTGTTCTCGACGTCGGCACCGCTCGTCAAGCTGAACCAGGGCGCGCTGAAGGACCCGCGCGTGCACGTGATCAACGACGACGCGGTGCGCTGGCTCGAATCGAATGCCGACGTGTACGACGCGATCGTCGTCGATTTCCCCGATCCGACCAACTTCGGGCTCGGCCGCCTGTATTCGGTGCCGGTGTTCCGGCTGCTGGCGCGCCACCTGTCGGAGAACGGTTACACGGTGATCCAGTCGACGTCGCCGTATTTCGCGCCGCACGCGTACTGGACCATCATCGCGACGCTGCACGAAGCCGGGCTCAACACGTGGCCATACCACTGCTACGTGCCGTCGTTCGGCGACTGGGGCTTCGTGATCGCCGGCAAGCGCCGCGACTTCACGGTGCCGACGCATTACTCGGTGCCGACGCGCTGGCTCGATGCGCAAACGGCCGCCGAGATGTTCCACTTCCCGGCCGACATGCCGGCGCTGTCGATGTCGCCGAACGAACTCAACGACCAGCCGCTCGTGCGCCGCTTCGACGACGACTGGAAGCACGTGCTGCGCTGATGGATCGCCGCACGTTCCTCGTCGCGTCGGCGGCCGCGTCGCTCGCCGCCTGCGGTCGCACCGGCTGGATCGAGACGACGCCGCAGGTCGGCTACCCCGGCATGCGCGAAGGCCATGCGCTGCGCGACCATGCCGCGCTGCCCGCGCCGTCCGGCACGATCGAGACGGATGTCGCGATCCTCGGCGCCGGCGCGGCCGGGCTGTCGTGCGCATGGCAGCTCGCGCGCGCGGGCCATACGCGCTTCACGGTGCTCGCCGGCCCCGAATTCGGCGGCAACGCGGCCGGCGGGCGCTTCGGCGACCTCGGCTATCCGAAGGGCGCGCACTATCTGCCGCTGCCGTCGCTCGAATCCGCCCATCTGCGCGACATGCTCGCCGATCTTGGCATAATCGAATCCGCGCCGTTCTCCGTGCGCCCCGTGTACGACGAACGCGCACTCGTCCACGCACCGGACGAGCGCCTGTTCATCGGCGGGCAGTGGCAGGATGGCATCGTGCCGGCCACCGGCCTCGACGCCGACGCGCTCGCGCAGCAGGCGCGCTTCTTCGCGTACACGGACGAGCTGCGCACCGCGCGCGGCGCCGACGGCCGCAAGGTGTTCTGCATCCCGATCGCGGAATCGTCGCGCGACCCACGCTGGCGCGCACTCGACCGGCGCTCGTTCCGCCGGTGGCTGCTCGACGAAGGCTATACCGCGAAGGCGCTGCACTGGTATCTGAACTACTGCTGCCGCGACGATTACGGCGCCGGTTACGAGCATGTCTCCGCCTGGGCCGGCCTGCACTACTTCTCGTCGCGCGGCGGTCATGCGGGCGATGCGAGTGACGGCGCGGTGCTGACCTGGCCCGACGGGCTGCACACGATGGTGACGAAGCTGAGCGATTCGATCACCGCGCGCACCGGCTCGAACGCGTGGTCACGCGATGGCTTCGCGGTGCGCGCGACCGAACGCGCAGGCGGCGTCGACGTGCTGTGCGCACGCGTCGGCCATGACGGCACGCTGTCGACGTTCACGCTGAAGGCGCGCCGGGTCGTGTGCGCGATGCCGCTGTTTGTCGCGGCGCGCGTGTTTCCGCAGCTTGCCGCGTACGGTTTCGAACCCGCACGCGACTTGCCGCCGCGCGCGCCGTGGCTCGTATCCAACTTCCTGCTCGATGGCATGCCGGCCGAGGAAGCGGGCGTACCGCTCGCGTGGGACAACGTCGTCTACGACGGCGCGGGGCTTGGCTACGTCGTGTCGACGCATCAGTTGATCCGGATGTCGCCGCCGACGCGCTCGGTGTTCTCCGCGTATCAGGCATTGAGCACGCAAACGCCGGACGATACGCGCCGCTGGCTCGCGCAGGCGAAGCCCGACGCATTGCGCGAGCAGGCGGCGCTCGACCTGCAGGCCGTGTACGGACGCGAGCTGTGGAAGCATGCGACCGCGCTCGAGATCACCGTGCGCGGCCATGCGATGGCCACGCCCGACGTCGGCTTCCTGAGCCGGCCGGGGCTGCTCGCACTGCGCGATGCCGATGGCCCCGTCGTATTCGCGCATGCCGACCTGTCCGGGTTGTCGCTGTTCGAGGAAGCGTCGTACTGGGGCATGCGTGCGGCGCACCGCGTGCTCGCCTGACAGCCGTCGCGCGTCATTGCGGCGTCGCCGCCACCCGCTATAATCGCGCGACATTCCGACTGCATTGAGCAGGCCGACGGTGGCGCGCCGTGCGACGTGCCGTACGCCCTTCTCGACAACAACAATGACGAACCGAATCCTCCGACGCCTTCCGCTCGTGCGCGCCGCCGCGCGCGTGCTCGCGTGCGCCCCGCTGCTCGGTGCGCCGCCGGCGCTGCACGCGGCCGACATCGCCACCACGACCGCTGCCGAGCCCGCGTCCGGACGCTACATCGTCGTCGACACCGGCCATACGCCGGCGCATCCGGGCTCCACCGGTGCGAGCGGCCGCGTCGAATACCTGTACAACCTCGATCTGTCCGGCGCGGTCGCCGACAAACTCGCCGCGCACGGCGACCGCGTGCTGCGCACGTCGGCGGACGGCCGCGAGATCAAGCTCGATCAGCGCTCGACGCAGGCGCCCGACGCGAACCTGTTCGTGTCGATCCATCACGACTCGATGCAGCAGCAGTTCATCGACGCGGGCCGGCAGCGCGAATTCCGCGGCTTCTCGGTATTCGTGTCGGAGCGCAATCCGCACTATGCGGAGAGCCTGCGTTGCGCGAAGGCGATCGCCGAGCGGCTGGTCGCGGCCGGCGAACGGCCGTCGCTGTATCACGCGCAGCCGATCCGCGGCGAGAATCGCCCGCTGATCGACCCGCAACTCGGCATCCACCGCTTCGACGATCTCGTCGTGCTGCGCACCGCGCCGATTCCGGCCGTGCTGGTCGAAGCCGGCGTAATCGTCAATCCGGACGAAGAAGCGCGGTTCGCACGGCGCGAGACGATCCAGCGCGTGTCCGCCGCAATCGCAAGCGGCATCGACGCGTGTACGACGCCCAAATAACGACGGCATTTCCCTTCGGATTCAACGGTTTTCACCCAGCCAGGAGCCTCACCATGAAGAAAAAGAATCTGCTCGCATCCTGCGCGTTGCTCGCGCTCGCCGTTCCGTTCGCCGCGCACGCGGCCGGTTGCGGAAAGCCGCGCAGCGCGTTCGACCAGGTGTATTGCACGAGCACGCAGTTCTCGCAATCCGATCGCGATCTCAACGACGAATACGGCCGGCTGCGCAAGCAACTGAGCGGCGACCAGCAGGCGACGCTGAAGGCCGGCCAGCTCGCGTGGCTGAAACAGCGCGACGCGCAGTGCAGCGAAACGCGCGGCAGCAGCTACCTCGTCGATATCCAGTGCGCGAACGACATGACGCAGTCGCGGCTGTCGTTCCTGCGCGAACGCGAGCGCGAATGCTCGAGCACTGGCTGCGTGACGTCGAAGCTCGGCGAGTAAGGTCGCCACGCGTGCCGTGCCGCGAAGCATGTCGCGGCACGGCACGCTGTTCGAAAGGAACGACGATGCGGCATGAATTCTCCGAAGTCCTCAACGATCTGATCGACTACTTTCTCGTCGGCGATCTTCTGCTGCTGAAACGGTACAAGGACGAACACGGGCTGCCGGACGACGTCGCATCGGCATTCACGACCGGCGACAGCGGCGACCACGCGGCACTGGAAGGCATCGTCATTCCGCTGGCCGGCATCGAGAATCATCCGTATACGGTCATCTTCACGCTGGACGACGACACGCCCGAATTGCTGAAAGCAGGCAGTCGCGTGCAACATCGGCGCGGCGGATACGTATTGCGCGTCGAGCATCGTGCGGTGATGCTCTACACGTGGCGCATTCTCGAACGTTTCACCGACGACACGGTGAATGCGCTGCTTGCGCGCTATCGCGAACCGGGCCGGCCCGTCATTGAAGTCGACAACGGCTGGTACGACGTCGAGATCCTCGGCGGAGAAATCGCACGCGACGGCTGGTTCGAACCCGCGTTCGAGTTCGTGTTGAAGAAAACCGATGCACCGGGCGACGCATCGCACGTGGACATCCACTACCGTTTCGCCATCGACGGCAGTCTCGATCCGGCGGCATGAATCCGGCGGACAGCCGCGCGGCAGACGGCAACCGATCACACGGGGAACGCATGGCACCGAACACGACGACGATCGACATCCGCGCGGCCACCTCCGCCGATGCACCGGCCATCGCCAGCATTCACGTCGCGTCGTGGCAAGCCACCTACATGGACATCATGCCGGCGCCGTTCCTCGCCGACCTGTCGGTCGAAAAACGCACGGCCGCGTGGCGCGAGACGCTCGACGCGGGACGACCGCACGTCGCGCTCGCCTTCGCGAACCACGCACCGACCGGCTGGATCGCGTACGGCCCGACGCGCGACGCCGACAAGGACGATGCGTGGGGCGAAATCGAAGCGATCTATCTGCACCCGTCGCATTGCGGGCAAGGGATCGGCGCGCGGCTGGTCGACCATGCATGCCGAGCGCTGCACGACGCGGGTCATGCGTGGGTGTCGCTGTGGGTGCTCGCCAAAAACCGTCGAGCGAGGATGTTCTACGAACGCGAAGGTTTCGTCGCCGAAGACGACATCAAGACCTTCGAGATCGACGGTACGCCGATCGAGGAAGTGCGCTACTGGCGCGCACTTCCCTGACCGGCATCTTCGACACGCGCGGCAATCACAGAAACCACCGATACTCCCGCGCGCCGATCTCGTTGCGAAAATCCAGCTCCTCCTGCCGCTTGTTCTCGCAATACACCATCACGAACTCGCTGCCGAGCCCTTCGCGCACGGCCCGATGATCCTGCATCGCGGCGACCGCCGACAGCATCTCCTTCGGAAAATCGATGCCGCTGCCGCGATCGTCGTTGAGCGGCGCGATCGGTTCGCTCTTGGCATCGAGCCCGTGCTCCATCCCCGACAGAATTGCCGCGAGCACCAGGTACGGATTCGCATCGGCGCTCGCGAGCCGATGCTCGATCCGCAGGTTGCGCGCATCCGACTCGGGAATGCGGATGCACGCGTCGCGATCCTCGAAACCCCAGCTTGCGCGACTCGCCGCGTTCACCATCGATCCGTAACGGCGAAACGCATTGTGATTCGGCGCGAACACGGGCATGCAATGCGGCAGCAGCGCGAGGCAGCCGGCCACCGCATGCCGCAGCGGCCGCTGTCCGTCCGCCGCGAGCAGGTTGTTCCCGGCATCGTCGTACAGGCTCACGTGCACGTGCATCCCGCTGCCCGGCGCATGCAGGTACGGCTTGCCCATGAAGCTCGCGCGATAGCCGTGCTGCAGCGCGACGCCGCGCGTGCTGCGGCAGAACATCGCCGACCAGTCGGCCGCGCGCAGCCCGTCATCGCAATGGCCGAAATTGATCTCGAACTGGCCGGGCCCGAGCTCGGCCGTGATCACGGTCGCATCGATCCCTTGCGCGCACGCGACGTCGACCATCTCGTGCAGCACGTCGGAGAAACGCGACAGCCGCTCGATATGCATGTTCGGCTGATCGTCGCGATCGTCGGACAGGCGGTCGCGCGGATACTTCGGCATCCCCTCCTCGAGCTGTGCGTCGAACAGGTAGAACTCGAGCTCGAACGCGACGACCGGCCGGATGCCGCGCCGCGCGAGCCGCTTCAGCACCCGCGCGAGCACCTCGCGCGGCTCGAACTCGACCGGCGAATCGGTGCCGTCGGTCGTGATCAGCATCTGGCCGAGCGGCTGCTTCTCCCAGGTCACCGGCTTCAGCGTGCCGGGAATCAGCCGGCGCACGGCGTCCGGGTCGCCGTCGTTGAAACAGTAGTCGCCGATCTTGTAGAGCCCGCCCTGCGTGCCGAGCAGGATGCAGTTCTGCGGCAGCTTCAGCAGCGAACCCGCCGCGACCTTTTCGAGCGCATCGATCGGATAGCGCTTGCCGTAGAAGTGCCCGGGCAGGTCGAGGCAGATCAGGTCGACATAACGGATCTCGGGGTGCGCCTGCCGGAATGCGCGGACTTCACTGACCAGCGCGGAAACGACGTCAGCCATGTCTCATCCTTTCCATGTCTTGTATGGCGGTGCCGCGGCGCGGCGAACCGGATTCATGCGACGCACGGGGCAACGCATGCCGCATGTCGCTCAGTAGTGCAAAAAGGCTACGTGACGAGGCGACCAGCACTCCAGCCCGCCCCGCCGACCACTCAATTCAGGTGAATACCCAGATCACGCGCGTCGGCGCGTCAGTCAGGTTCGCGTAACGGAACCGCTTGTGCGCGGGAAGCTGGAATGCATCGTTCGGGCCGAGCGTGACCGGCGTGTCGTCGCCGTCGATCCAGATCGTCAGTTCTCCTTCGAGCACGAAGCCGCCCTGCTCGTCGCTGTCGTCGACCGGCCGCTCGCCGCTGCTGGCGCCCGGCCCGAGATGGCTTTCGAGGATCGAGAAGCGCGAATGCATGTTCGGTGACACGAGGATGTCGGTAATGCCGGCCGCGTAATACACGGTGCGCCGCTCGTCGGGCCGCGTGACCCACGGCACGCTGCGCGGCTTGCTGAGGCTGTAGAAATACGTGGTCGGCACGCCGAGCGCCTCGCCGATCGCGGTGAGATCCGCGACCGTCGGGCGCGACAGCCCGCGTTCGACCTGCGACAGAAAGCCGACCGAGCGGCCGATCCGTTCGGCAAGATCGTTCAGCGTCACCTTGCGATGCTTGCGCAGGTCACGGATCAGGATCGCCAGACTTTCTATCTCTTCCTGTTCATTCATGATGTGATGGATTCCGATGTAATCAGACGGTATCGCGCAGACGGTACCAGGCCTTGCCGATCGCTTCGAGCGGCGCGGCCAGCCGGTCGCCGCCGGGGAAGCGCGGGTTGCGGATGCGCTGGTACTGCGCGAGCAGGCGTGCGTCGCCGAGCACGGCGTCGGCCACCGCACGCGCGCCGGCGAGCGTCGGCAGCACGCCATGCCCCGAAAAGCCCTGCAGCCAGAAGCGCTGCCCGCGGCGGCCGATGTCCGGCGTGCGGCGCATGCTGATGTCGATGTGACCGCCCCACGCGTAATCGAGCGGTACGCCGGCCAGTTGCGGAAACACGCGTTCGAGGTGCGGGCGCGTCGCCGCCGCGATATCGGCCGGGATGCCGCCGAGATACGTGCAGCCGCCGCCGAACAGCAGCCGGTTGTCGGGGCTCAGGCGAAAGTAGTCGGGCACGAACTGGTTGTCGATCACGCAACTGTTGCGCGGCAGCAGCGCACGCGCGACGTCGGCCGCGAGCGGCGCGGTGGCGACCTGATATGTGCCGACCGGCAGCAGCCGGCGCGCGAGATCGCGGTCGAGCCGGTCGACGTATGCATTGCAGGCGAGCACCAGCACGTCCGCGCGCACTTCGCCACGCGCCGTGCGGGCGACGTAGCCGCTGGCCGTCTCGCGCCAGTCGAGCACGCGGCTCTGTTCGAAGATGCGGCCGCCCGCGCGCTCGATCGTCCGTGCGAGGCCGAGCGCGAGCTTCAACGGGTTCAGGTGGCCGGCCTCCGGATCGTGAAGCGCCGCGAGATAGCGCGTGCCGCCGATCCATTCGGGCATCTCGTCGCGCTCGATCATGCGCAGCCGATCATAGCCCCAGCGTTCGGCCGCCTCGTCGCGCGCGTGCGCCAGCATCGCGACGCGCCGCGGGCGCACCGCGGCCCACAGGCTGCCGGGCCGGTAGTCGATGTCGAAACCGTGCCGCGCCGGCAGTTCGCGCACTTCGGCCGCCGCCCAGCGCATGCTGTCCCACAGCAGGCGCGCGCCGTCGCGGCCAAGCGCATCCTCGAGCGGCTGCATGTCGCACGACCAGCCGAGCAGCGCCTGTCCACCGTTGCGGCCCGATGCGGCCCACGCGACGCGGCTCGCCTCGAGCATGACGACGCGCTTGCCGGCCAGCGCGAGTCGCAGCGCCGTATGCAGCCCGCTGAAGCCCGCGCCGACGACCAGCACGTCAGCGTCGACGCGCTCGTCCAGCGTCGGCCGAAGCGGGATCGGCGCCGGGTAGGTGCCGGCGTAGTAGCTGGCGACGTGACGGTCGGACTGCACGAACATGCGGACTCCCGTGAAAATTACGCCGAGAAATTTCATGAAAAACTAGCATGGCAATTTCATGCGGGCAAGCGGGAGGATCGGCGCCCGTGTCGTCATTGAAATGAAAGGCACGCCAATTGCGCATGCAGCACCGGGTCGCCCCGCCACCGTCCGTGTCTTTACCGTGTGCGGTCGCGGCCGATAATGAATGTATGCACGTTCTCCCTCGCGGCCGGCTTCCCGGCGCGCACTGCCAAAGCCGCTAGGGCCGACCACCCCGCATCGCCCCAAGGAGCCAGCCCAGCATGACCACGCGATTCAAGCTAGGCGACCACGTCCGCTGGAATTCCGAAGCCGGCTACGTGACCGGCACGATCATCGCGATCCATACCGCCGACTTCGACTACAAGGGGCATCGCCATCGCGCGTCGCCCGACGATCCGCAGTACGAGATCAAGAGCGACCGGACCGACCACGTCGCCGCGCATCGCGGCCGCGTACTCGAACGCATCGCCGGCAAGGACGGCGCATGACGCTCCCGTTCTATACGATCGGCCATTCGAACCGCACGCTCGACGAATTCGTCGACCTGCTCGACGCGGTCGAGATCACGTTGCTCGCGGATATCCGCAAGATGACGCGTTCGCGCACCAACCCGCAATTCAACGAAGCGACGCTGCCCGATGCGCTCGCCGCCGCCGACATCGCGTACGAACACATCGCCGAACTCGGCGGCCTGCGCGGCAAGTCGCACGGCGTACCCGACGACGTCAACGATTTCTGGACCAACCGCAGCTTTCACCGCTACGCGGATTACGCGCTGTCGCCGGCGTTTCATGCGGGCCTCGACCAACTGATCGCCCAGGGGCACGAGCAGCGCTGCGCGATCATGTGTTCGGAAGCCGTGTGGTGGCGCTGCCACCGGCGTATCGTGTCCGACTACCTGATCGCGCGCGGCGAAACGGTGCTGCACATCATGGGCCGCAACCGCGTGGAGCTCGCGCGCCTGACCGCCGGCGCGGTGGTCCGGGACGACGGCACGATCGTCTATCCGAATGTCGACGACGACCACGACGACGCCGCACCGGCCAAAGGTGCCCAACCGGACGCGTGACGTCACGCACCCGCGTGCGCACCGGCTTCCGGCGGCCGCGATCCTGCATTACCATCGTGCGACCGTCATGCCTGCGCTCGTCCGGCAAGCGGGCTCCCCCACCTCTTCCGTTGCGCACCAATGCTCGCTCTCATCATCATCGCCGGCCTGTGGGCCGGCCTCCAGAACGCCCTCGCGGGCGGCGGTTCGTTCGTCACGCTGCCCGCACTGATCGTGTCGGGGATGTCGCCGCTCGCGGCCAACATCACGTCGACGGTCGCCCTGTTCCCCGGCCAGGTGACGACGGGCTGGGCGAGCCGCAACATGGTGAGCGGCGTGGGCAGGCTGCCGTTTCGCGCACTGTTCGCGATCAGCGTGGCCGGCGGCGCGCTCGGCGGCCTGCTGCTGCTGAAAACGCCGTCGTCGATCTTCTCGCATCTGGTGCCGTGGCTCGTGCTGTTCGCGACGATCGTGTTCGCGTGGGGCAGTTTCTTCCGCAAGCCGGGTGCCGGCGCGCAACATCTCGGCCCGGTCGCGGCCGGGGTCTCGCAGTTCCTGATCGCGATCTACGGCGGCTACTTCGGCGGCGGCATCGGGTTCCTGATGATGGCCGCACTGACGATGGCCGGCCTGCCGCCGCGTCACGCGATGTCGACCAAGAACGCGCTCGCGGGCGTGATGAACGCGTCGGCGGTCGTGCTGTTCGTCACCTCGCCGCACCTGCACTGGCGTGAGGCGATCGCGCTCGGCGGCGGCGCAATCGTCGGCGGCCTGCTCGGCGCGTGGGCGCTGCATCGCGTGAACGAACGCGTGCTGCGCATCGCGATCGTCTGCATCGGCGCGCTGCTGACCATCGGGTTGTTCGTCAAACCGATCTGAACCCACGCTCATCCTGCCGCGACCGCGGCAATTGATGAGCAAACCGCAAGACGTCTTTCGCATATCTCGTTTGCCGTCGCGGCCACGTCCGACCACAATCCGGGTTGTCGCGATCATCGCCCTCTCGCGGGCACCGATCGGCACACCGTAGCCGCCATCCCGACTCACCGCCGGCGGCCCGCACATCGCGTCGCACACGCTCCCTCGACATCGGCGCCCCCGCGGCGGCGGAACGCCTGCCGCCGTGCCGCCCGATACGTTCCCGGCCAACAATAACTAGAGGTAGGAGATGCAGGACAACACGTTGAGGCAGAGCCTCAAGCAACGGCACATCACGATGATCGCGCTCGGCGGCGTGATCGGCGCGGGCCTATTCGTCGGCTCCGGCGCGATCATCGCAACGGCCGGCCCCGCGGCAATCCTGTCGTACCTGATCGGCGGCGTGATCGTCACGCTGGTCATGTTCATGCTCGGCGAAATGGCGTCCCGCAATCCCGACAGCGGCTCGTTCTCCACGTACGCGAGCAGCTACCTCGGCGAATGGGCCGGCTTCGCGGTCGGCTGGCTGTACTGGTTCAAGTCGATGATGACGATCACCGTCGAAGCGATCCTGCTCGGCGCGATCCTCCACGATTTCCTGCCGTGGCTGCCGGTCTGGGGCGGCGCGCTATTCATGCTGGTCACGCTGATCGCGAGCAACGCGTACTCGGTGCGCTCGTTCGGCGAAGCCGAATACTGGCTGTCGTTCGCGAAGGTCGCGACGATCATCGTGTTCATGGCGCTCGGCGCGTCGATCCTGCTCGGCTTCCAGCCGCGCATTCCCGCTCCGGGGCTCGTGAACCTGACCGATCACGGCGGCTTCATGCCGAACGGCATCTCGCCCGTGCTCGCCGGCGTGATGGTCGTGATCTTCTCGCTCGGCGGCAGCGAGATCGCGGCGGTAGCCGCGGGCGAATCGGAAAACCCGAGCAGGAACGTGATCCGCGCGATCAAGAGCGTGATCGTGCGCGTGATGGTGTTCTACGTCGGCTCGGTGTCGATCCTGATCCTGTGCATGCCGTGGACCGACAAGGTCAACCTGAAATCGCCGTACGTGTCGCTGTTCGGCATGGCGGGCTTCACGGGCGCCGCCGTCGCGATGAAGATCGTGCTGTTCGTGTCGTTCATGTCGGTGATGAACTCGTTCCTGTTCTCGAACTCGCGCATGCTGTTCTCGCTGAGCCAGCGCGGCCACGCGCCGGCGATGTTCGGCCGCACCAACGCGAAGGGCGTGCCGATGAACGCGCTCGTGCTGTGCCTCGCCATCTGCGTGTCGATCCTGGGCATTCACTTCGTGAGCGGCGGCGATCTGTTCCTGATGCTCGCGAAGAGCAGCGGCGCGTTCGTGATGATCGTGTGGATCTTCATCATCGTCGCGCATTTCGCGATGCGTCGGCAGACGAAGCACGAGCAACGCGACCCGACGGCGTTCCGCGCGTGGTTCTATCCGGTGTCGAACTGGGTCGCGCTGCTGGCGCTGGTGGCCGTGCTGGGGTCGCAGGCGTTCAACCCGGATTCGCGCTTCCAGTTCTGGTTCACGGTCCTGACGGCGCTCGCGATCGTCGCGGCGTACTTTCTGCGGCGCAGGCAGCCGTCGTTCGGGCAGGCCGCCGGCGCGAAGGGTCGTTGACCGGCGGCAGGCCGACCGGCGTGCGCGTTCCGTTCAGCCGAACGGCCGCACGCCGATCAGCGGGCCGTGCAGGAACCGCGCGAACACGGCCCACGCGACGAGGCCAGCCGCAACGGTTGCGATGTCGCCGGCCAGCCCGCCGGCCGGATAGCGGACACCGTCGCGGCGATCCCTAGCACGCGACACGACGAAATCGACGATCGACCACACGAAAAACGCACCGAACAGCACGACCGCGTGCACGGTACCGTTCACGAGCAGGTGCGCGACCGCCCAGACCATCGTGCCGGCCAGCATCGGATGCCCGACGAGCGTCTTGATCCGGTTGCGCGGCACGTACGACGCGGCGATCAGCACGAACGCGACCGCGGTCAGCATGCCCGTCAGGTGGCGCACGCCGACCGGCGACACCCACAGCAGCGTCGCGCCCGCACGGGCGACCCCGTACCCCCAGACGATCAGCACGAAGCCGACGATCGACGCGATCGCGTAACCGCCCTTCCAGCCCTTCTCGCCGATCCGCTCGATCGTCGCGGACCGCCAGCCGTCGGCGACGATCCGGATCGAGTGCACACCGAGGAAGATCGCTAAACCGAGAATCAGGACGAGCATCGGCTGTCTCCGTCTGGAATGATGAGTGGGGAAGCGTGCCGCGCGGCGTCCGGTGCGCCGTTCGCGGGGCCGGCGGCGAGGCCGGCGCGGGTCGCGCGAGGCACGGGCGCAACCCGCGCCGATCATAAACGCCGGCGGCGCGGTTGTGAAGCATGCAGGACGTGCGGGGCGTCAAGCTCGATGCGTTCGGGCGCCGGATCGTGCGCGCGAGTCGGCCGCGCAGCGTGCGGGTCGGGAGCGACAGGCGAGTCGGAAAGTAAGGAAAGCGAAAATCGCGAGATCGTCGCTCCTCGTGATGGGGACTACGCCTGTTTGCGCTTCGCCGCGGGTTTCCGTGCCGGCGCGGGCGATGATTTCGATGCCGGTTTCGGTTTCTGCGCCGACGCCGGTTTCGATGTGGATTTCGCCGCCTGCTTCGTTTTCTGGGCCGACGCGGGTTTCGTTGCCGGTTTTGTTGCAGGCTTCGTCGCCGGTTTCGGCGCAGCCTTCACTGCAGTTTTCGGCGCGGCTTTCGGCCCCGCCCCGGATACCGTCTTCGACGCCGCCCTCGCCTTGCGCTTCGGCGGCCCGGCCAGCAGCGCCGCGCGATACGCGCTGCGACACCAGTCGAACAGCGCACCCGCGTCCTCGAGCACGTCGGCCGGCGTTTCGTAATAGCCCTCGAGCGAGACGGTGCGCGTGGGCCGCGCATACGAGAACGGCCCCATCCCGGCCGCGACGAACGCCGGCCGGTTCACATCGTCGACCCGCAGGAACAGCGACCCGCGCGACATGAAGCCGAACATCACGCCGTCGAGCCGCAACGCCGCGCCGCTGAAGAACCGTGCAACGGCGACCGTACCCAGCGGCGCAAGCTGATACGCGATTTCCTCGCCGTGCGCCTTCTCCGCCTGCCAGCTCATGCGGATGCCTCGCAGCGCCGCGTCCACGCATCGAGCTCGGCCGCGTCGAAACCGACGGCCGCTGCGCTCTCGCGAATCTGCCGCCACGTCGCACGGTCGACCGGAATACCCGACGTGCCGCGCGCGGCACGGCTCGCCTCTTCCGGTTCGCCGGGCACCTGCACCGGGGTATCGCCGGCCTGCGGCGATGCCTTCGCCCACGCGACGAACGCATCGGCTTCGCGTTCGGCGTCGGCCGCGTCGAACGCTTTCGGATCGATCAGCACCGACAGCATCCCGTTGACGATCGCGCTCGTCTTCTGCAGCGTATCGCCGTAGGTCGTATGCCCGCCCACCAGCGCGCCGCCGAAGATCTCGCACATCGCCGCGAGCGCATACCCCTTGTGCAGCCCGAACGGCAGCAACGCGCCGAACGGCTGCTCGTGCATCACGGCCGGATCGTCGGTCGGCTCGCCGCGATGGTCGATCAGCGACCCGGCCGGCACGCGCTTGCCCTGGTTGTACGCGACCCGCGTCTTGCCGTACGCGATCGCGCTCGTCGCGAAATCGAGCAGCAGCGGCGGCTTGCCGGCCCGCGGATACGCGGCGCAGAACGGGTTCGTGCCGAAACGCGGATCGGTGCCGTGCAACGGCGCGACCAGCAGGTCGCCCGGCACGTTGACGAAATGGAACGACACGAGCCCCGCGTGCGCGCACTGCTCGGCCCAGTGCCCGATGCGGCCGAGGTGATGGACGTCGCGCAGCCCGATCGCGCAGATGCCCATGCGCCGCGCGCGCTTGATCCCTTCGACCATCGCCTCGAACGCGATCACCTGGCCGAAGCCGCGCCCGCCGTCGATCGTCAGCACCGCGCCGCCGTCGCGCACGATCGACGCGTGCCCGTTCAGCTGCAACTGCCCTTCCCGCCACGACGCGACGTAATTCGGGATCATCCCGATCCCGTGCGAATCGTGGCCCGCGAGATTCGCGCCGACCAGGTGATCGGCGACGAGCGTCGCTTCGCGCGGGTTACTGCCGGCCCGTTCCCAGAGTGCCGCGACGAACGCATGCAGCGGTTCGGCGCGCATGCGCAGCGGTGCGGTATCGGGCGTCGGCAGTGCGGTCATCGGCAACACTCCATCCAGTCGGTTCGGGTCGGGCAATCGGTACGTCCGATGCTGCGACGATCAGCGCGCGGTCGCGATCACGTCGGCCACCGCCGCCGTGAGCTTCTTCGCGTACGGCACGTGCAGGAACTCGTTCGGGCCGTGCGCGTTCGACTTCGGCCCGAGCACGCCGCACACCATGAATTGCGCGGCGGGAAAGCCTTCCTGAAGCACGTTCATCAGCGGGATCGTGCCGCCGAGGCCCATGTACGCGCAGTCGGCGCCGAAGTGGCGGCGCGATGCGGCGTCGAGCGACGACGCGAGCCACGGCGCGAGATCCGGCGCGCTCCAGCCCGTCGCGGCGCCGGCGTCCGGCTTGAACGTGACCTTCGCGTTGTACGGCGGATCGAGTTCGAGCAATTCCTTCAGCTGCTGCACCGCCTGCGCGGCGTCGACGAGCGGCGGCAGCCGCAGCGACAGCTTGAACGCGGTACGCGGACGCAGCACGTTGCCCGCATCGGCGAGCGCCGGCATGCCGGCCGCGCCGGTGACCGACAACGACGGACGCCACGTCGAATTCAGCAGCGCCTCGCGCGGGTCGGTCGTGGTCGGCAGCACGGGCTTGCCGTCCTGGCCGCACGCCCAGGGCAGCCCCTTCCATACCGTGTCGCCGAGAATCGCGGCGGCGGCCTCGGCTTCGCGCACGCGGCTCGACGGAATCTCGCAATGGAACGCGCCCGGCAGCAGATTGCCGTTCTTCGCGTCCTCGAGGCGTTCGAACAACTGGCGCATCACGCGGAAGCTCGACGGCGCGATGCCGCCGTACACGCCCGAGTGGATACCTTCTTCCAGCACCTCGACCTGCAGGTCGCCGGACACGAGGCCGCGCAGCGACGTGGTGAGCCACATCTGGTCGTAGTTGCCCGCGCCCGAATCGAGGCACACCACCAGCGATACCTGGCCGAGCCGGTCGCGCAACGCGTCGACGTAAGGCAGCAGGTCGTAGCTGCCCGACTCCTCGCAGGTCTCGATCAGGCCGACGCAGCGCGGCCGCTCGATGCCCTGCTCGTCGAGCGCGCCGAGCGCCGCGAGGCTCGCGTAGATCGCATAGCCGTCGTCCGCGCCGCCGCGACCATACAGCTTGCCGTTCTCGAACTTCGGCGTCCACGGGCCGAGGTCCGCGCGCCAGCCGTCGAATTCGGGCTGCTTGTCGAGGTGGCCATACAGCAGGATCGTGTCGGTGCTGCCCGAGCGCGTGGCCGGCGACTCGAAGAAGATCACCGGCGTGCGGCCCGGCAGGCGCACGATTTCGAGCTTCAGGCCCTTCACGGGTTGCCGCTCGGCCCACTGCGCGGCGTCGGTGACGACGCGTTCGAGATAGCCGCGCTTCGCCCAGTCGGGGTCGAATGCGGGGCTCTTCGCGGGGATCGCGATGTAGTCGGTCAGCGCATGGAGGATTTCATCGTTCCACTTGCGCTCGATGAAGGTAACGAGCTTGTCATGGTCGAGGACGGGGGTAGTGTCGACGGAAGTCATGGTGGGGTGCCTGGATCGGGCTGACGAAAACCCAGATCATACGCCGATGCTCCCCTGCCGGCGCCCCGCTTGGCCGTTCAGACAGCGTTCGGAAACGCGTCGCGCAGCCCGGCCGCGCAGGCGAGCGCGTCGCGCCACAGGCGTCGCGTGAGCTCACCCGCATCCTCTTCGCGCGCGAGCGCCGCGGCCTCGCCCGACCACAGCAGCGAGAAATCGTCGCGGCCCTGCCGCTCGAACGCGCCGCGCAGCGGATCGACCGCGGCCGTCGCGAGCGGAAACGCGGGCGCGAGCGCACTCATCGGCCCCTGTTCCCGCATGAAGCGCGTCAGCAGCCCGCGCGCGGGGCGGCCCGTGTACAGGTTGGTGATGCGCGTACCGTCGTCGCGGGCGGCGCGCACGGCCGCACGATGCTGGGCCGAACGACCGGCCTGCGGCGTCAGCAAATAGCCGGTGCCGATCTGCACCGCGCTCGCGCCGAGCGCGAACGCGGCCGCGATGCCGCGCCCGTCGGCGATCGCACCGGCCGCGATTACCGGCGCGCGTACGGCATCGACGATCTGCGGCAGCAACGCGAACAGGCCCGGCTACGCGTGGATATCGTCGGTCAGGAACATCCCGCGATGGCCGCCGGCCTCCGCCCCCTGCGCGACGATCGCGTCGACGCCGCGCGCATCGAGCCAGCGCGCCTCCTCGACGGTCGTCGCGGACGACACCACCTGCGCGCCCGTGCGGCGCACACGGTCGAGCAGCGTGTCGTCCGGCAGTCCGAAGTGGAAGCTCACGACGGCCGGCCGCAGTTCCTCGACGACCGCGCACATCGCATCGTCGAACGGCGCGCGGCCGGGGCCGCCTTTCACGTCGGCCGGGTCGAGCCCGGCTTCCGCGTAGTAGCCGGCGAGCGCCGCGCGCCAGCGCGCATCGACCTCGGCATCGGGCGCGGGCGGCGCGTGGCAGAAGAAATTCACGTTGAACGGCGCGACCGTGCGCGCGCGGATCGCCGCGATCTCGTCGCGCAACTGCTGCGGGCCGAGCGCCGCGCACGCGAGCGAACCGAGCCCGCCGGCTTCGCACACGGCGATCGCGAGCGGGCTCAGCGAGCCGACCATCGGCGCCTGGATCAACGGCAAACGGGAAGGCAGCATCGTCATCGGAATCCCTTTTAGTATGAGTGGCCCTCGCCACATCGGTGGTGCTTTTCATCGTCGCGCACGAGCGGCCGCACCGAGCGCGCCCGCTACGTGCCGCCGCGATCCATCCCGCGCCGGTACGCGGCCGGGCTCGTCGCCGCGACGCGCCGGAAATGCCGGCGCAGCGATTCCTCGGAACCGAACCCTGCGCGCGCCGCGACCTGCGCAAGCGGCAACGCGGGCTGCGCTTCGAGCATGTCCTTCGCGACGTTCACGCGTTCGCGGATCAGCCACGCGAGCGGCGACATCCCCGTCGCATCCGCGAACTGACGCTGCAGCGTGCGCGTGCTCATCGCGGCCTGCGCGGCGAGCGAGGCCAGCGTGTGCGGCTCGGCCGCATGCGCGCGCATCCAGTCGATCAGCTTCGCGAGCCGGTCGGTGCCGCCCGGTGCGACCGGACGCGGCACGAACTGCGCCTGTCCGCCGTCGCGATGCGGCGGCAGCACGAGGCGCTGCGCGACGCGGTTGGCGATCGCGCCGCCATGATCGCGGCGCACCAGATGCAGCAGCATGTCGAGCCCCGCCGCCGAGCCGGCCGACGTGACGATCTGCCCTTCGTCGACGTACAGCGCATCGGGATTCACGCGCAGCGCCGGATAACGCGCCTGCAGACGTTCCGCATACCGCCAGTGCGTCGTCACGGTGAGGCCGTCGAGCACGCCGGCCGCCGCCAGCACGAACACGCCCGAACAGATCGAACAAAGCCGCGCGCCGCGCCGATGCGCGGCCCGCAGTTTCTTCAGCAACGGCTCGGGCGGCAGTTCGTCCGGGTCGCGCCAGCCCGGAATCACGATGGTGTCCGCGCGATCGAGCGTCGCGAGCCGGTAAGGCGCGGCAACGGTAATGCCGCCCGCCGCGCGCACGGGCCCCGGCTCGCTCGCGCATACCGCGAAGCGATACCAGTCGACGCCGAGTTCAGGGCGCTCGAGCGCGAACAGCTCGACCACGCAGCCGAATTCGAACGTGCAGAGGCGATCGTAGGCGAGCGCGACGACGAGATGATTGTGCATGGCGCGATGTTACCGGAACTTGTCGATCGCGCCACTGCCGCGAAACGCGCCGAACCGCGATACTGCCCTTCATTGCGGCGCGTTCCGTGCCCGCTCAACCAGGAGAGCCCGACCATGTCCCATGTCACCGACGTCCCCGCCGCCGACAGCGCCGCCGCCCTCGCGCATTTCGAGGCGTCGCTGCGCTTCGAGACCGATTGCTGGGACGTGCACGACGCCTTCGCGTCCGGCACGCCCGATTTCGTGCTGCTCGACGTGCGCGGCCCCGACCAGTTCGCCGCCGGCCACGTGCCCGGCGCGCGCAACCTGCCGCGCCGCAAGATCATCGAAAGCAAGCTCGCCGGTTATCCGGCCGATACGCTGTTCGTCGTCTACTGCGTGGGGCCGCACTGCAACGGCGCCGCGCGCGCGGCGATCCAGCTGGCGCGCCTCGGCCGCCCGGTCAAGCTGATGATCGGCGGCGTGACGGGCTGGCTCGACGAAGGTTTCGCGCTGAGCAACGACGTGCAGCCGGCGGACGCCGAAGCCGCCTGATCGTCACCAAAAGCGCAACAATCAATTGCCGGCACACAAATGGAAAAAGCGCGACAATCAGCCTCATTGCAGTTCGGACGGAGCAGCACCATGCATGATGCAGTCCTGATTCAAGTGGCCGGTTCAGTCGCGGCGATCGCGCTCTATTTCCTGCCGGCCGTCATTGCCGACCGGCGCGGCCGGCACGACAAGCTGACGATCGCGATGTTCAACGCGCTGTTCGCGTGGACGGGCATCGGCTGGCTGATGACGCTGTACTGGGCGTGCCAGCCGAACCCGCGCACCGACGTCGCGCAAACGATCCTGGCAAAGCGCCGCGGCGTCAGCATGCGGACCTTCTCGACCGGCCTCGTCGAACGCGTGCAGCGCCGCGTCGCCGCCCAGGAGCAATGGGCGGAAAAGCAAGGCTGCCGTTAAGTCCCGCCTTCCCCTTCACCGATTCGCGTTGAACTTCGGCATCCTGACGTTGGTCGACGCGCGGTAATCCCACTTCAGTGCGTCGCGCGGCGGCCAGCCGCCCGCGCGCAACCGCGCCGCGAACGCCCCCGCCGTCACTGCCCGTGCGATCCGCTCTCCCGGACACCCATGCGGCCCCGTGCCGAAGCCGAAATTCGGCCCCGCCAGGCGGCCGGGCGTCAGCCGGTGCGAATCGCGATGCACGGCCGGATCGCGGTTCGCCGCGGCCAGCACGACGAGGATCGCGTCGCCGGCTTCGACGCTCACGCCTTCGATCGTCGTGCGTGCCGCGACGAAGCGGCGCGTGTTCTGCACCGGCGTATCGAAACGCCCGACTTCGGCGACGAATGCATCGAGCGCGGCCGCGTCCGGCACCCCGCCTGAGTCGCCCACGTCGCCGTTCCATGCCACGAGCGCATTGCCGAGCCATGCGGCGGTCGCCTCGCACGTCTGCGACAACAACCCGACCAGATTCGCAACCAGCGCGCCGCTCGCGTGCCAGCCCGACGCGCGGGCCGCCTGCTGCACCGCGGCGACCAACGTGCCGTCGTGCGCACGCGACTGCGCGACACGTTCCGTCATCCGGTCGAGCAGATGCCGCGCAGCGTCGCTCGCGCGCGCCAGCACCGCGGCATCCGACAGCGGCGACAGCGCAGCGACGAACTCGACGACGCGCGCCGCGATGTCGTCGAGCTGCGTTTCGTCGAAACCGAGCAGATCGGCCACCGCGCACACGGGCACGGTCATGCACCACGCGTTCAGCGCGTCGGCATCGCGGGGCGCCGGCAACCGCCGCGCGGCGAGCACCTCCGCGCGATCGCGCAATGCCTCCGTATCGATCGGCGCGAACGCCGCGCGCAACGCCTGCTTCGGCACGTCGTGTCGCGACGCGCCATCGTTCATGCGCACCAGTTCGCCGAACAGCGCGCCGGCCGTCGTGCCGCGCAACGCGGGCGGCACCGGCGCGTCGAGCGGGCGCACGCGGCAGGCCGGATGGCATAGCACGGCCGTCACGGCCGCCGCGCGGCTCGCGACCCACAGGCCGAGCGTGGCATCGAACGCGAGCGGCGGCCCGTCGACGAGCGCGGCGTAATAGGGATAGGGATCGCGGTGCGTGACCGCGGCAATGGGATCGGTCGGGTTCATGCGCTCAGTATCGGCGCAGTGCGCCGCCGCATGTTTCGGGATGGCGTGAAATGTCGCTGCGCGGACGCCGCGCATCGCGGCGGCCGGCCGACGTCAGGCCGCCGATCGATAGCGGTGCGACTGCATGCGCAGCCGGACCCGCCCGGCCGAAATCGCGCGCGGCTCGGGCACCACCGTGTCGTGATGGAACATTTCCTGCCGGAACTCGCCGCTTTCGTCGAACCACTGGCAGATCAGCCAGTCGTCGTCGTCGAACACGACCGGCCCGGCATACGTGACGGTCATGCGCGGCCCGCCCGTTTTCAGCGTCACGACATCGCCCACGCGAAACCTGACGCGGTGATTTTCTCGGATCGTCATCGCTCTCTCAGCTTTTTATATATTGAATATATTGATATTCCCGGCAGCCCGCTCACCGGTCATTGGAACGTGCCGCAGATTATCAATCAAAAAATCATCCGGCAACTCCCGCGCACGGAAACGCTCTGAACGAGAACCTGCAACAATGCGCGATATCGTCACGTATGACGGCCCGCCGGGCGTCAGATCTGGCGCGGCTGACGCGCCGGCGGCAGCAGAACGGGCGGAAATGCGGAGAATGGACGATGATTTTCGCGTCGTCATCGACGATTATTCGGACGCGAAATCGGTTGATTATTGTCAATCAATGTTTCGGTGGAAACGATTTCTGATTTTATTAGGGTTCATTCGTCTGACAAAATCGGCGAATTATCCGGCGCCGCAAACCAGCGGTTGATATCGCTTCCCGCCACGGCTGCCCGGCTAAAGGTGAACGTGCCGTCGCGCCGCATCTCCGTCGCCGCGCGCAGGAACGCGCCGAGCGCGGCCCGCGCCAGCGCGCCGCCGACGCTGACGCGCTTCACGCCGAGCGCCGCCAGCTCGTCGAGGCTCAGCAACCCGCCCTGCAGGCCCATGACGACATTGACCGGCGCGCCGACCGCCCGCGTCACCGCCGCGATCTCGTCGGCGTCGGTGATGCCGGGCGCGTACAGCACGTCGGCGCCGGCGTCGCGATAGGCGACGAGCCGCGCGATCGTGTCGTCGAGATCGCGGCGGCCGTGCAGGTAGTTTTCGCAGCGGGCGGTCAGCGTGAACGGAAACGGCAACGCGCGCGCCGCGTCGACGGCCGCTGCAATGCGCTCGACCGACGCGTCGCGCGCATAGATCGGCGTATCGGCGCGGCCCGTCGCATCCTCGATCGAGCCGCCGACCGCGCCCGCCTCGGCCGCCAGCCGGATCGTCTCGGCCACCGTGTCGGGCGCGTCGCCGAAACCGTTCTCGAGATCGGCGCTCACCGGCAGGCCGCCCGCGGCGACGAGATCGGCGATGTGATCGAGCATCGCGTCGCGGTCGATCGCGTTGTCGGGCCGCCCTTTCGAAAACGCGTAGCCGGCGCTCGTCGTGGCGAGCGCCTCGAAGCCGGCCATCGCGAGCAGTCGCGCGGTGCCGGCGTCCCACGGGTTCGGGATGATGAACGCGCCGGGGCGCGTGTGCAGCGCGCGGAAAGCTTCGGCGTGGCGGGCTTGCTGGTCGGAACGGGTCATCGTGAACTCCGGGAAGGTGTTGACGGTGAGCTTACGCCGGTCGTGCACGCGACGTTTCAGCGTTTGCCGAAATGTCGTCGCGCAACCCGGAAGAACGCGCGCCAAAGCCGAATGCAGGCCACCGCGCCGGGCCGCTCGCGTCAATTTACGTCGATGCGGACGCCCCGCCGTCGATGCCGAGCAACACGTCGGCGACGGCCTCGGAGAACCGCATCGCGCGACCGTCGATCAGCACGCGATCCGGATTCGACGGATCGCGCACCGCTTGCGGCACGCCGTGCGCGATCAGCACGCGCGCGCACGCTTCCCAGTCGGGATCGCCGACGCCCTCCGGTTCGTTGACGGACGCCCAGGACAGCGTACCGAGCGCGTCGCTGCCGAATCCGTGCAACTCACGCCAGCTTGCGCCGCGCGCGAGCAGGAACGCCAGAAGTTCGGCATCGCCGCGGAACACCGCGTGATTCAGCGCGCTCGCGTCCCAGTCGCCGCCTCGCGCGGCGATCGGCCAGCCCAGCTCCACCATTACCTTCACCGCCTCGCGCGAACCCCACGCGGCGGCGTCCGGCAGCAGCCGCAGTTGCTCGTCGGCCAGCGCACCGGGCAGCTCGGGATGCTTCGCCTGAATGCGCCGTGCGTCGTCGGCATCGGCGCGCGCGCAGGCCGCCACGAACGCATCTTGTGCGTCGAGCGTCTCCTCGGCTCCGGCAGCGCGCAGCAGCGCCGCGACGTCGGACAACCCGGCCTGCATCGCGAGCCGGTACGCGCTGACGCCCGTCGCGGTCCGCGCGCGGGGGTCGGCGCCGGCTTCCAGCAGCGCGGCGACATGGCGCGCCGGGCAACGCACGGCGATCGCGCGCAGCAACGGCGCGCCCCACGTCTTCGTCGGCCCTTCGCCGGCCGGTTCGTTGGGGTCGCCGCCGTGCGCGAGCAGCAACTCGAGCGCGGCCGCGTCCGGCACGTCGAGCGCGCGCCGCAACGCATTCGTCCCGCCCACCCGTGCGCCGTGCTCGAGCAGCAGACGCGTACACGCCGGATTCTCCACCGAGTGATACAACGATTCGCCGTCGTTCGGATCGGCGCCGGCTTCCAGCAGCATCGCGGTGAGCGCCGGATCGCGATTGACGCCGACGGCGCCATACAGCGCCGACAACGGTTCCGACGCGTCGGGCTCGGCGAGCGAGGCCGGCGGATACCGGTTGCCGATCCGCTGGTTCGGATCGGCGCCTGCATCGAGCAGATGGCGCGCACACGCACGCAGCCTGACTGCGAATTCGGGAAGCTGCCCGAGCCGCGAATGCGTGACGGCGACGAGCGGCGGCAACTTCAGCGCACCGCCGGCGCGTGCGATCCAGCCGGGATCGGCGGCCAGCGCCGCCTTCACCGCGTCGAGATCGCCCGCCGCGCATGCAATCGCCGGGTCCGCCGACACGAGTTCGGGATGATCGCGCAGCAGTTGCGCGGCGACGCGCGGCCGGGCCGCGTCGAAACCGCCGGTCACGTCGGCGCCGTAGGCGAGGTCGAGCCAGCGCCGGCTCAACAGCGCGCGCGGTTGCCGCGCGAGCGCATGCGTTTCGACGAACGCGCCGAGATCGGCCCATGAAGCAAAGCCGTACTCGCGTGCGATGCAGGACTGCGCGTCGTGCAGGCGGAGCCCGAGCGCGAGCGTTTCGTCATGCGTGCGATGCGCGGCGACCGGCAGCGATGCGACGAAGCGCGCGACGGCACCGGCATCGCCCTGCCGGTACAGGCGCAACAATGCCTTGGCCTGCTTTTTCAGATGATCGGGATGAGCGTCGGGAGGCAGCTTTTTCATGCGAATCCTTGTGCATGGATGGCCGAAGGTCCGCAATACCGCCAGCACGAAGGATGGGGAAAGACTGGATTTGCCGCGACAGGTGGGTTGAACCCTTTCCGCGGACCCGGAAGCGACCTGCATCGCTGCCCGGTATCGTAGGCGACGGCCGTCGGCATCGTCAACCGTGCCGCGCGGCGCCGCTCAGCCGGCGAGTTGCTTCGTCAGGAAGATGCGGGTGTGCCCGACCGGATAATCGGGCAGCTCGCCGAAGCGGACATAGCCGCGCCTCTCGTAGAACGACCGCCCCTGGAAATCGAACGTGTCGAGCCACGCGCTGTGGCAGCCGCGCGCGACGGCCTCTCGTTCGGCCAGATCCATGATGCGCGTGCCCGCGCCCTGGCCGCGCACGGCCTCGGGCACGACGAGCAGGTCGACATGCAGCCAGCCGAACGCCGTGCCGCCCCACAGGCCGCCGACCACCGAACCGGCCGCGTCGGTCACGATCACGGCCAGCGGCCGGAAGTCGGCCGGGCCGGCCTGGCTTTCGTTGAAGCGGACGAGCGGCGCGACGATCTGCTTGCGCACCTCCGCGTCCGCCGCGTCGGTCACTGCATAGGTCAACGTCATCGGTTACGTCGGGTAGTCAATGAAAGTGGGTTCAACCAGCCGCACATCCCCGCACACGTCAAACGACGTACGCGCCCTTCGCGTGCAGTTCCGCTTCGGTTCGCTCGAGCGCCGCGATCGCGTCGCTGCCTTCGAGCGCCAGCAACTGCGCGACCAGCGTCTCGGCCATCGCATGCGCGGCCACCAGCGACGGAAAGAACGACGGGCTGTCGTGCGTGAAGATCAGTTGCGCGTCCGCGTGCAGCGCGATCGGCGACACGGCGCTATCGGTGATCGCGACGATCTTGCTGCCCTGCGCCTTCGCGGCCTGCGCGACGCGCGTCGCCTCGGCCGAATACGGCGCGAAGCTGACGATCACGGTCACGCTCTGCTTCGCGATCGTGCGCAGCTCCATTTCGAGCGAACCGGCGACGCCGTTGAGCAGCGACACGGTCGGACGAAACAGCCGGTAGCCGTAGACGAAACCGAACGCGACCGGATAGCACGAGCGGAACCCCGCCACATGCACGTGCGATGCCTTGCGGATCAGCTTCGCGGCATCGGCGAGCGCGTGCTCGTTCTGCGAGGCGGTCGCCGACAGGTTGTGCTGCTGCGCGGCCAGCAGGTCGTGCGCGAGCGACGCCTTCGCGTCGGGCCGCACGAGCGAGCGAGCGCGCTGCGTGAGCGGCTCGGGCCGCGTGCGCACGCGCGCGACGCACAGGTCGCGCAGCTCGTTCCAGCCGGGAAAGCCGAATTGCTGCGCGAGCCGCACGAGCGACGCAGGCTGCACCTGCGCGCGCTGCGCGACCTTGCGCATCGACGACGTGGCGACTTCGTCGGGATGATCGAGCAGGAAGGCCGCGCCCGCCTGGAATTGCGGGCTCAGCTCGGAAAATTGCGTCCGGATCCGGGACGCGAGTTCGTCGAAATTGGCGGCCATCTTGGTGGGAACGGGAACCGGTCGTCCATGGTATCACCGGCCCCGCGTCCACCGGTCAGCGCAGCACTTCGACGTGATCGGCGTCGACCTTCACGCGGCCCGACCATTTGCGCTCGAATTCGCCGGTCACCTTCACTTCGTTCTTGTCGCTGACGGGCTGGCCCGCCGCCCACAGCTTGTGGTCGATCTCGACGCGGATCGTGCCGGTGGCGTCGGCGAACTCGTAATCCTCGCCGCCGACGTGCTTGACGATGCGCCCCTGCAACTGCACGTGCTGGTCATCCTTGCCGTTGGCGAGCAGCTCCTTCACGGTGGTCGTGGTCAGCGCGGACGGCCCCGTGTATTGCGCGTAGACGGCGGCAGGCAGCGCGACGAGCGCGACCGCCAGGATTCTGGCCAGGTGTTTCATGATCTCGGTCCTCTTCTTCGATGTGGCGCCGCGCTCCGTTGAACGCGACGGCGCCAGATTACGGACCGTAAGATTAAGCAAACCTGAAGGGCATGCCGAAGTGACACGGTGCCGCATTGGACGAGTACGAAAACCGCGCCGCGCACCGCGCGCATTTAAGCTCGGCCTAAGACACGTACGCTTATCATGGGAATCCCGGGCGCCACGGCGCCCCCGTTGGAGAGACACGAATTCATGCGCGTACTGCTCGTCGAGGACGATCCGCTGATCGGCAGCGGGCTCGAACAGGGCCTCAAACAGGAAGGCTTCGCGGTCGACTGGGTGAAGGACGGCGACGCCGCGTCGCTGGCGCTGCGCGCGACCGGCTACGGGCTGCTGCTGCTCGATCTCGGGCTGCCGAACCGCGACGGTTTGTCCGTGCTCGCCGCGCTGCGCCGCCGCGACGAAAACCTCCCCGCGATCATCATCACCGCACGCGACGGCGTGCCCGACCGCATCGCCGGCCTCGACAGCGGCGCGGACGACTATCTCGTCAAGCCGTTCGAGCTCGACGAGCTGCTCGCCCGCATCCGCGCGGTCAACCGCCGCCATGCGGGCCGCGCGCAGACGACGCTCGCGATCGGCCCGCTGCGGCTCGATCCCGTCAAGCACCTTGTCTGGCTCGACGACGACGAAGTGCCGCTGTCGCCGAAGGAATTCGTGCTGCTGCACGAGCTGATGCGCGAACCGGGCGCAGTGATTTCGCGCGAACAGTTCGAGGAACGGCTGTACAGCTGGGGCGAGGAAATCGAGAGCAACGCGGTGCAGGTGCATATCCACAACCTGCGCAAGAAACTCGGCCACGACATGATCCGCACGGTGCGCGGCGTCGGCTACCGGATCGGTGACGGCACGTGACGCGCATGCAACGCGCGGTCGCGCGCTGGCGCAACGCGTCGCTGCGGCGGCGCCTGCTGACGTGGCTGCTGCCGGCCGCGTGCGTGATCGGCCTGGTCGCGAGCGCCGGCACCTACTGGGGCGCGCTGCGCGAACTCGACGACCTGCTCGACGACCAGATGCGCAGCATGTCGAAACAGATCGTCGTCGGCCCGAACGGCGAGCTGTCGTTCAGCAACCACGCCAAAGGCAAGCACGGCTTCGAAGCGAGCGACCCCGATGCGGTGCTGCTGCAAGTGTGGCGCAACGGCACGCTCGTGTATTCGACCGACCGCGATTCGAAGCTGCCGGCGCCCGCGCAGCAGGGCATCGCGAGCGTCGACGTCGGCGGCCAGCCGTGGCGCACCTATGTGACCGAACGCGGCGGCACGACGATCCGGCTCGCGCAGGCGCGGCATGCGCGCTGGGAGGCGATCGCGGGCATCGCCGTCCATCTGCTCTGGCCCGTGTTCTCGATGCTGCCGCTGCTCGCGCTCGGCCTGTGGTTCGGCATCGGCGCGGGGCTGCGGCCGCTGCGGGCGATCGCGTCCGGCCTGAAACGCAGGAATGCGAACAACCTCGAGCCGGTCGACGTCGCGTCGATGCCGAACGAGGTCCGCCCGCTCGCCGAGGCGATCAACGACCTGCTCGCGCGCCTCGACCGCTCGTTCACGCTGCAGCGGCACTTCATCGCCGATGCCGCGCACGAGCTGCGCACGCCGATCATGGGGCTGTCGATCCAGTCGCAATTGCTGCGGCGCGCGGCGACGGCCGAGGAGCGCGAGCACATCCTCGCGCAGATCCATGCGGGCACGACGCGGCTCGGCCACCTCGCCGAACAATTGCTGACGCTCGCCCGCCTCGAACCCGATGCGCAGGCGGTCGTCTCCGCATCGGCGCCGGTCGATCTCGCCGCGCTGTGCCGCTCGGTGGTGTCGGACCGCGCGCGCGTCGCCGACGCGCACCGGATCGATCTCGGCGCGATCGTCGACGCACCCGTGATCGCCGCGGGCAACGCAGACACGCTGCGCGTGCTGCTGAACAACCTCGTCGACAACGCGATCCGCTATGCGGGCGAAGGCGCACGCGTCGACGTGTCGGCGCGCATCGACGGCACGACGCCCGTGCTCGAAGTCGCCGACGACGGCCCCGGCATTCCGGAAGCCGAACGCACCGACGTGTGGGAACGCTTCTATCGCGGCGAAGGCGCGCAGGCCGCCACGTCGTCGGGCAGCGGGCTCGGGCTGTCGATCGTCAAGCGGATCGCCGAACAGCATCGCGCGACCGTCTCGCTCGGCACCACGCGCGGCGGGCGCGGGCTGACCGTTACGGTGCGCTTCCCGCCGCCGGCCTGACGCGCGGGCGGCCCGAAGGCTTGTCCACAGATAATGTTGGCAAGCTTGTGGACAACCTTCCATTAACGGCACCAAGCCCTTGATCGGAAAGGGTTTGTCGTGCGTGCGCGGCAAATGCGCCGGCCCGGGGCAAGCAAGCACGCATGCGCGTCAGTTATCGCGAACGATCCACCCGACCCAAAGCCCGGTCGAGGTCTCGTAGATGTTCGCGTGCTCTCCCACGCTGCAATACAGAAACCCCTTCGTCTGTGGACGCTCGCCCGTCAATTTGACAACCAGTTGTCCATTACGTAAAATGGTTGTCAATTTACGATCCGAGCTGGACATGACGAAATCCGACAAGTTGACCGCCGTCGCGCTGTCCGTATTCCGGTTGAACGGCCTGCTGATCGAATGGGGCAACACTTTCGCCGGGCCGCACGGCTTGACCAGCGCGCGCTGGCAGGTGCTGGGCGCGATCTCGATGGCGCCAGACGCGCCCAACATCCCGCAGATCGCCGACGCGATGGGCATCACGCGGCAGGCCGTCTTGAAACAGATCAACGTGCTGACCGACGAAGGGCTGGTGCTGTCGTTGCCCAATCCGGCGCACAAGCGCTCGCCGTTGTATGCGCTGACGCCGCGCGGCGAAGCGGCCTATCAGGCCGTGGTCGAGCAGTGGCAGCGGCATGTCCGCGACATCGCCGGCGACTTCAGCTCGACCGACCTCGACGCGGCGCTGCGCGTGCTGTCGGCGATGTCCGGCGCGCACGGCCAGGACGGCCACGCGTAGCCGCCCGCTTGCCCTCTACCTACCCCAGGAGCACCCATGCCCCAGTTCAAGCCGATGGACCCGGCCTTTCCGATCCAGCAACAGATTGCGATCGACGCCGACCCGGTCGTGCTCGTCAACGTGTTCACGCTCGCAGCCGCCGACGAAGCCGATTTTCTCGCCGTATGGCAAGACGATGCGGCATTCATGAAGCGGCAGCCGGGATTCATCTCGACGCAGCTTCACCGCGCGCTCGGCGACAGCCCGACCTACCTGAACTACGCGATCTGGGAATCGACGGACGCGTTTCGCGCGGCCTTCACGCACCCGGAGTTCGTCGCGAAGCTGTCGGCCTATCCGTCGTCCGCCGTCGCCAGCCCGCACCTGTTCCAGAAGGTCGGCGTGGCCGGTATCTGTACGGCGTGAGCCCGCGTGCGAAGCGTGGCAGCGTGTGGCGTCGGCCAAATCGCGCACGCGGACTTCTCCACAGAAAATGTTGGCAAGCTTGTGGATATCCTGCGCACCACGACGCTAAACCCTTGATCCGATGGACTTTGGCACGCGTGATGCAGACGCGGCGTGCGTCATGGCCATCGCGCACACCGCTTCGCCGCACTTCGCATCACGACGCCACGATGATGTCGTCCCGATGCACGTCCGATGCTCGTCTAACCCCGCACGCATACCGGGCCGGCGCTGCGCCACTTACCCACAGATTGTGTTGGCAAGCTTGTGGATATCCTGCGCAAGCCTGCGCTAACCCGTTGATCGGTCTACGGTTCGTGCCGCGTGTCACCGTTTCGGCAGCGCGCGGTAGCGGCCCGCGCGAACACGGACGATTCAGTGCGATCGCAGCGCGGCGCCGATGCCTTGACGCCCCCGCCCGTCACCCATCAAGATCACGCAAGCCGCACGCGGCCGCGCAGCGCCGGGGACGCGCGTCGGCGCCACGGGCCGGCCGTTCCGCCGGCACCGCATGACGACATTTCAATCCGAGGAAGACCATGGAACACTTCACCGCGTGGCAATTGCTCATCTCGCTCGTGCTCGTCGCCATCGTCGTCTATCCGTACGTCCGCATCGTCCGGCGCACCGGGCATTCGGGCTGGTGGATCCTGACGATGTTCGTCCCGGTGCTGAACTTCGTCATGCTGTGGGTGTTCGCGTTCGCGCGCTGGCCCGCCGTCGGCGATCGGCAGCCCTGAGCGTTGCCATCGCGGCAGCGCGCGGGCTTGTCCACAGATTGTGTTGGCAAGCATGTGGATAGCCTGCGCATACCGCGATCAAGCACTTGATCCGAAAGACTTTGTCCGCGCCGCCTCGAAAGCGGCACGCGGGCGGTCAATCGTCGGTTGCGTACCTTCTCGGCGCGTGACGCCCCGCCAGCCACCCCAGCCGCCATGCTTGTCCACAGATTGTGTTGGCAAGCGTGTGGATAGCCTGCGCATACCGCGGTCAAGCACTTGATCCGAAAGACTTTGTCCGCGCTGCTTCAAACCCGCCACGAGGGCGCATGTCGCGCCGCACGCCGCCGTTCGCGGGCTTGTCCACAATTTTTGTTGGCAAGCATGTGGATATCCTGAGCATGCGCGATCTAAGTCGTTGATCGCACAACGTTTGATCGCGCGGGTCACGACCGCGGCACGGCGCGCCCGCGGCGCTCGCCACGCACGCCGTGCCGCGCCGCGCCGCTCAACCGAACGTCTGCGCGACGATGCGCGCGACCGACGCGATCACGTCGTCCTTCGCCCGCGCATCGGCTCGCGTCTGCGTGTAGTACGCGGCCAGCACGATCGGCGCGCGCGACGTCGGCCAGATGACGCCCGCGTCGTTCGTCGTCCCGTAGTCGCCGGTACCGGTCTTGTCGCCCACCACCCACCCGGCCGGCACGCCCGCGCGAATCCGCTTGTCGCCGACCTTGTTGCCGCGCAGCCACGCGACGAGCTGCGCACGCTGCGCGGCCGGCAATGCGTCGCCGAGCGTCAGCACGCGCAGGCTGGCGGCCATCGCGGCGGGCGTCGTCGTGTCGCGCGGGTCGCCCGGCAGCGCGGTATTCAGTTCGGTCTCCCATCGATCAAGCCGGAACGCATCGTCGCCGATCGAGCGCGCGTAGGCCGTTACCGCCGACGGGCCGCCGATCAGCTTCATCAGCAGGTTCGCGGCCGAATTGTCGCTGTACTGGATCGCAGCCTCGCACAGCGCGGCGACCGTCATGCCTGAGCCGACGTGCTTCTCCGACACCGGCGAATAGTTGACGAGGTCGGCCTTGGTATAAGTCACGCGCTGTTGCAGCAAGCCCGGCCGCTCGACACTCTGCGCGAGCAACGCCGCACTCAGCATCGCCTTGAACGTACTGCAGAACGGGAAACGCTCGCCCGCGCGATGCTCGATGACGCGACCGCTCGCCGTGTCGATCGCGCACACGCCGAGACGGCCGCCCGCGTCGCGCTCGAGATCGGCGAGCGTCGTCGCCGCCGCCGCGGGGGCAATGGCGTCCGCGGCAGCCGCCGCTGCCCGCGTGGCTTCGTCCGGTGCAGCGCCCTGCCGCGACGCGCACGCGGTGACGGTGAGAACGAGCGGCGCCGTCGCGGCAGCCAGCAACAGGGTTCGACGTTTCGATGAGTAGGTCATGTCGGTTGTCTCGTGGTGGAATGGCGGAGAAACGGCGTCGAGGGTTTGAAAACGGCCGGCCGCCGAGACCGCACTATCGAGACTTTACGGTTGCCTGACAAGCAACGATAATTGAGCGCTGACAAAAGAAATTCTTATGACTAAGCTCCGCCCTCATCTTCCGCTCAATGCGTTGCGCGCGTTCGAATCGTCGGCGCGCCACCTGAACTTCACGCGCGCCGGCCTCGAACTGAGCGTGACCCAGGCCGCCGTCAGCCAGCAGGTGCGCTCGCTCGAGGAGCGGCTCGGCTGCACGCTGTTTACGCGCCTGCCGCGCGGCCTCGGGCTGACCGACGAGGGGCGCGCGCTGCTGCCGGTGCTGAGCGACGCGTTCAGCCGCATCGAGACGGTGCTCAAGCAGTTCGACGGCGGGCGTTTCCACGAGGTGCTGACGCTCGGCGTCGTCGGCACCTTTGCCCTAGGCTGGCTAATGCCGCGGCTGAAGCAGTTCGGCGACACGCACCCGTTCGTCGAGCTGCGGCTGCGGACCAACAACAACGTCGTCGATCTCGCCGCCGAGGGCCTCGATTTCGCGATCCGCTTTGGCGTTGGCAACTGGCCGGCGACGCGCAACGAGCGGCTGCTCGATGCGCCGCTCACCGCGCTGTGCACGCCGGACATCGCACGGCGCCTCGCGCAGCCGGCCGATCTCGCGAACGAAACGTTGCTGCGCTCGTATCGCACCGACGAATGGCTCGGCTGGTTCGACGCCGCGCAGCTCGAACCGTGGGCCGTCAACGGGCCCGTGTTCGATTCGTCCCGGCTGATGGTCGAGGCCGCGATGCAGGGTGCGGGCGTCGCGCTCGCCCCCGCCTGCATGTTCGCGCGCGAACTGCAGCTCGGCTTGCTCGCACGACCACTCGACATCGACGTGCGCGCCGGCGGCTACTGGCTCACGTCGCTGAAGTCGAAACCGCTGACGCCCGCGATGACGCTCTTTCGCGACTGGATCGTGGCGGAAGCGGCGAGCGCCGCGCCCACCGAATAGCGCGGCCGCGCTTGTCCACAGAAAGTGTTGGCAAGGATGTGGATATCCTGGGTACCCGGCGCCTAAGCCCTTGATCGTGCACGCATTCGCGCGCCGATTCACGGCGCGGGCAGCCTTTGCGCACGGGCTTCGCGGCCTGCGGCATTCCGGCCCGATCCTCAACCACTGCGACGCAATCGATTGCGAGTTGTCCACAGATTTTGTTGGCAAGCCTGTGGATATCCGTCAGATCAGACGCGTAACATCTTGATACACAAGGGGATTCGATCCACGGACCTTGACCGGTCAAGGGTGTGGCACCGGAACGATGGTCGAACCGCACACCGCGCACGCGCGGCGCACCCGGCCGACGGCCGGGCGGTTCTCCACAGATTGTGTTGGCAAGCTTGTGGATATCCTGCGTATCGGGCACCTAACTGATTGAGCGCACGGGCTTTTGTGCTTCGTCTGCCGAATCGGGCAGCGCGTGCGCCGCCCGTGCATCAATGGCGGTCGAGCCCGCCGCGCAATTCGCTCGCCTTGTCGCGCAGCGCTTCGTAGCCCGAACGCGCATGCTCGGGCAGGTCGGGATCGCCGATCAGCGCACCAAGCGTTTCGATCAGGCTGAACAGGATGCCCTTCGCCGCGCCGACCGCGATGCTCTGCGATTCGATCGACTTGTGCAGGTGGTCGACCGCCGCTTCCAGATGCTCGAGCTTGTGCTCGCCGTCGTCGGGCCGGTTGTCGGTCGTCATCGTCTACCTCCGCCATCGTTCAAGGGTCATGTCACGATTCTATGCCGCTGCGCGCGAACGTGGCGCGACATCGCGCAACGTTCGCGCAGCCGGCCGCTACAGCACCGCGACCACCTTCACGCGGCCCGGCTGCTCCGCCGCCGCGACGACCTGGCCATCGACGCGGCGGAACGTCAACGACACGGTTTCGTCGCCGACGCGCAGCGCGTCGATCCGCAGCCAGTCGACGCCTTCCGGCAACGCCGGGCGCTCGACGCGCACCTCGTGGCGCGACGCGTCGATGCTCACGCCGAGGCACGCCTGCAGCATCATGAACGGCGCGCCGGCCGCCCACGCCTGCGGCAGGCAGGCCACCGGATACGCGGTCGGCGGTTCGCCGCGCCGGCGCGGGAACCCGCAGAACAGCTCCGGCAGGCGCATCTCGAAGCTCACCGCCGCCTCGAACAGCGCGCGCAACAGATTCACCGCGGCCGTCTTGTCGCCGTAGCGCGCCAGCCCGCGCGCGATCAGCGCATTGTCGTGCGGCCACACCGAGCCGTTGTGGTACGCCATCGGGTTGAAGCGCGGCTGGCCGGCCGCGAGCGTGCGGATACCCCAGCCCGTCTGGAACAGCGCGGAGCCGAGCACGCCGGCGACCGCCGCGCCGCGCTCGGCGTCGGGCAGCCCGAACGCGAGCAGGTGGCCCGCGTTCGACGCGAACACGCGGCACAGCTCGCCATGACCGTCGAGCGCGATCCCGTAGAAATCGCCTTCCGGCATCCAGAACAGCGCGTCGACCTGGTCGCGCAGCGTCTTCGCGCGCAATGCGTAGCGCGTCGCGTCGGCCGCATGGCCGCGCCGGTGCGAGCACGCCGACATCGCGTCGAGCGCCGCGCATGCATAGGCCTGCACTTCGACGAGCGCGATCGGCCCATCCGGAAAACGGCCGTCCGCATGGAACACCGAATCGTGGCTGTCCTTCCAGCCCTGGTTCGCGAGGCCGCGCTCCGACGTGCGCTGGTAATCGAGCAGTCCGTACGGATTGCGGTCGCACTTGTCGATCACCCATTGCGCGGCACGCTCGAGCGCGGGCCACAGCTCGTCGATCAGCGCGTCGTCGCCGGTGCGTTCGACATAGGCGCCCGCGAGCACGATGAACAGCGGAGTCGTATCGACGCCGCCGTAGTACAGCGCGAACGGCACCTCGCCGGTCGCGGCCATCTCGCTGCGGCGGAACTCGTGCATGATCTTGCCGGGCTCCGCGTCGCGGAACGCGGAGGTCTCGCGCGCCTGGTGCTCGGCGAGAAAACGCAGCACGCCGCGCGCGAGCGATGGCTGCAGCCACAACATCTGCAGCGACGTGATGATCGCGTCGCGGCCGAACGGCGTCGAGAACCACGGAATGCCCGCATACGGGTACGGCCCCGTGTCGAGCTGCGTCGTGAGCAGCCCGAGATCCGCGAGCGAACGATCGAGCCACGCGTCGAACAGCGGATTGCCGGTGTTCACGCGCGCCATCGACTCGCGCCGCGTCCGCATCTCGCGATGCACGCCGACGAGCGCGGTGCGCAACGCGACACGGCCGCAACCGGGCCCTTCGGCCTGCGCGGGCCCGAGCGTCGCATCGACGGTCAGGTAGATCGACACGCACGCCTGCGCGGGGATCGTCAGCGTGTAGTCGGCACGATCGACCGACAGCGCGTCCGGTGCCGGCGAGAAATGCACGGTCACGTTGCGCTCGACGCCGTCGAGG
The DNA here is from genome assembly GCF_014211915.1 of Burkholderia cenocepacia. Lineage (NCBI taxonomy): Bacteria > Pseudomonadati > Pseudomonadota > Betaproteobacteria > Burkholderiales > Burkholderiaceae > Burkholderia > Burkholderia cenocepacia. The sequence continues at coordinate 1,491,737 of NZ_CP060040.1, forward strand.
CCGTCGTAGCGCAGCCGCACCGCACCCGCGTCGACGCGCGGCGCGCCCACCGTACCGCGCTTCGGCCGCTGCGTGCCGCGTACTTCGAACATGTCCTTGAAATCGGCCGCGAACGACAGCGACAGCGGCACCTCGGCTTCGCTCGCGCCGTAGTTCGTCAGCGTCAGCGCTTCGTACAGCACGTCGCCCGCGAGCACGCGCAGCCGCTCGATGTGGATCACGCCCTCGGGCGTCTCGTGGCCGCCGAGCGGCGGCAGCGGGCGGTTCGTCAGGTGCGCGGTGAACGACGCGTTGTCGGCGCTCGTCGCGCCCGACAGCAGCGACGGCGCGCGGCCGCCGAACGTCAGGCGCCATTTCGACAGCACGCGCATGTCGTCGACGAACAGGCCGTCGTCATGCCCGCCGATGTCGCCGAGCGCGTCGCTGACCACGAACGCGTCGCCGGATTTCAGCACGTACTGGTTGTTGCGCGCGAGGACCTGCGGATCGGCTTCGGGCGCGATGAAAGCGGGACCCGATGCGGAGGTCGGGGGAACCGGCGCGACTTGCGGCGCCTGCGTCGTCGTGGCTTCGGCGTGATTCGGCATCGATGCTCCTGTGTCGAGGCGCAACGCGCGGCGCGCGTCGCGTGTTTCGCACAGGATAGGCCAGAACGGCGAACGTGCGCAGCGCCGAAACGGCCGCGGCGCGCTGCGACGTTGCTTCGTCGCAGCGCGCCGCGCACGGGCTCCTCAGTTGCCGGTCAGAATTTCCACAGGATGTTGCCGAGGATCGCGTTGTCGCGCACGCCGCTGCCGTACTGGCCGCTGTACGTGAGGCCGAGCGTCAGGCGCTTCGTGATGTTCGCGTCGATGCCGGCTTCGAGCACCGCGCTGTCGCGCGCAATCGGCACGCCCGACACCTGGAACGACGTGCCGCCGTTCGCGAACGTGAACGCCGACGACGGCCGCACGTTGCCGAACGCATGCCGCCAGCCGACCGTCCCGCGCGCGGTGAACGTGCCGCTCGCGATCGAGCCGAGCTGCGACGCCGCGCGCAGGCCGAGCGTCGAGAAACCGACGTGGGTCGTCTCGCCGCCGGCACGCAGCGCCGCCGCGCCGCCGCTTTCGGTATAGCCGTCGGTATGCAGGTTCACATACGCGAGGCCCGCGAACGGCTCGATCGCGACCGGCCCGACCGGCAGCGCGTAGCCGACTTCGCCGAACACCTGCGCCGAATTCGCGTTGTAGCCGGCCGAATCGTGATCCGAGAAGCCCGCGAAGCCCGGATAGCGGTCGCTGTTGATGCGATACCACGTGTACGACGCACCGCCGCGCACGCCGAGTGCGCCGTACTGCGCGCCGCCGTACAGCGACAGGTAGTAGCTGTTCACCGCTGCCGACGAACTCTGGTCGTTGTCGAGCGAGCTGTGCGTGACGCCGGCGGCCAGACCCGCGCGCCACTTGTCGTTGAGCGCCATGTCGGCGCCGGCGATGAAGCCCGTCATGCTGCGGTTGATCGACGACGCATTGCCGTCGCCGGCGAGCCGGCTGCGGCCGCCGAACGCCTGCCCCCAGACGACCGGCTGATAAGGCGTCCCGCCGTAGCACCCGTCGCGCGAACCGATCCGGCGTTCCGGCGGCAGCGTCGGGTCGACCACGCCGGCCGTGTTGTCGCCGCACAGCGCGGCGCCGCCCGACGACAGGGCCGCGAGCGGGCCCGAGCCGGGCGCGAGGCCCTGACGGACGCGATCGGTCACCGCGTCGCGCACATAGCGGCTGTCGATCAGCAGCATGCTCTTCAGGCTCGCCTGCAGTTCGCCGCCGAGCAGTCCGTACGCGCGGCGTGCGGTCGGCGCGTCGGTCGTCAGCACCGTGTCGTACAGCGGATTGCCGGCGCCGAGCGCGGCCACCGCGGTCGCGACCGAGCGCTGGTTCGGCGTCGTCGCGACGTCGGGCAGCGACGTGCCGTTCTGAACCAGCCGCAGATACACGTGGCCCGGATCGTAGCTGAGGGTCGGCGTCAGGAACGCGTAGTTCGCGCTCACCTGGGTGAACGCGCCCTGCACGCCCGACGACGCGCTGAGGATCGTGTACGTCGTGCTCGGCTGATAGCCGCTCTGGTTCGCGAGCACCTGTACGGTGCCGCCGTTCAGCGTCGCCGTGCCGCTCGCCGCGAGACTGCCGCTTTGCTGCGGCGTCGCGGCGACCTGGAACGTCGAACCCGGCTGGAACGTGACGTTGCCGCCCACGTTCAGCGCCGCGCCCGGTTGCGTGGCGGCCGCCGTCGCGCCGCCCTGCACCACGAGGCCGCCGATCGTGCCGGTACCCGTCAGCGTCGCGCCGTTCTGCACGGTGACGGTCGACTGGCCGAGCGATCCGTTGACGGCCAGCGTGCCCGCGCCGACCGTGGTCGGGCCGCTCAGCGTGCTCGTGCCGGTCAGGGTCAGCTGTCCGCTGCCGGCCTGGGTGAGGGAGCCGGTGCCGGAAATCGCACCGCCGAACGACAGGTTGTCCGAGCGGTTGAAGACCAGCGCACCCGAATCGGCGACGTTGCCGACGATACTGCCCGACGTGCCACCATTGCCGATCTGCAGCGTGCCGCCCGCGACGGTCGTGCCGCCGGCGTAGTCGTTCGTGCCGGTCAGCACGAGCGTGTCGCTGCCGCTCTTGGTCACCGCACCGGCGCCGGTCAGCGTACCGCCGAAGGTGCCGCCGCCCGCGACCGTGAGTGCGCCCGTGCCCGTATCGAGCGTGCTGTTCGCCGCGCCGCTCAGGCCGCCGAGCGTCACGTTCGTGCTGCCCAGATCGAGACTGCCGCCATTCAGCGTGAGACTGCCGGTGCCGAGCGCCTGGCTGTTACCGAGCACGAGCGAACCGCCGTTGACCACCGTACCGCCTTGGTACGTATTGCTGTTGTTCAATGTCAGCGTAGCCAGGCCATCCTTGACGAGGCCGCCCGCGCCCGATACGACGCCCGAGAGCGCCAGGTCCTGCGTGCCGCCGATCGTTGCGTTCGCATTCAGCGTGACGGCGTTCGGAAGGTTCACCGCACTTGTCGTGTCGATCGTGCTCGCGGCGCCGACCGTCACGGCACCCGTCCCAAGCGCGCCGTTGCCGCCGAGTACGAGCGTGCCGCCGGCGACCGTCGTACCGCCGCTGTATGTGTTGTTGCCCGACAGCGTCTGCGTACCCGTGCCGCTCTTCACGAGCGCTCCGGTGCCGTCGATCGACCCGCCGAACGACGTATTCGCCGCGCCGCCGAGCGTCAGCGTATTGCCGCCCAGCGCAACGCTCGTGCCGCTCACGCCGGCGAGGCCACCGACGGTCTGCGCGCCGGCCCCCGTGCCGAGCGTGAAGCCCGCGCCGGCCGTCACCAGGTTGACGGTCGTCGATCCCGACAGGCTGCCGCCCGCGCCGATCACGAGGTTGCCCGCGTCGATCGTCGTCGCGCCGCCGTATGTGTTCGCGCCCGTCAGCGTCGTCGTACCGCTGCCCTGCTTCGTGATTCCGCCCGCGCCGCCAATGGTCCCGGCGAAGGTCTGGTTGGTGCCGTCACCGAACGTCAACGTGCTGCCGCCGAGCGCGATCGACGAGCCGCCGACGCCGCTCAGCGCGCCGATCGTCTGGTTCGCACCCGCGGCGCTGACATCGAGCGAGGCGCCCGTGCCGTTCAGGTTGACCGAGCCCCCGCCGCGAGACTGCCTCCCGCGCCAAGCGCCAGCGTGCCGGCGTTGATCGTCGTGCCGCCCGTATACGTGTTCGTGCCGGTCAGCGTTTCGGTACCGGCGCCCTGTTTCACGATCCCGCCCGTGCCGCCGATCGAACCGCCGAAGGTCTGGTTCGTCGCGTCGCCGAACGTCAGCGTGTTCGCGCCGAGCGATACGGTCGAGCCGCCCACGCCGGACAACGCGCCGATGGTCTGGTTCGCACCCGCCCCGCCGATGTCGAACCCGGCACCCGCGGCACCGAGGCTGACCGACCCCGTCGCCGCGAGCGAACCGCCGGCATCCAGCGCCAGCGTGCCGCCGTTGATCGTCGTGCCGCCCGTATACGTGTTCGCGCCCGCCAGCGTTTCCGTACCGCTGCCTTGCTTCGTCACGCCACCCGTACCCGCGATCGCCCCGGCAAACGTCTGGTTCGCGGTGCTGCCAAGCGTCAGCCCGTTGCCGCCGAGCGCAACCGTCGAACCGGCCACGCCGCTCAGCGCGCCGATCGTCTGGTTGGCGCCCGCACCGCTCAGGTCGAGCGTCGTGCCGGCACCACCGAGGTCGACCGTGCCCGACACCGCGATGCTGCCGCCCGCGCCGATCGCCAGTGTGCCGGCGTTGATCGTCGTCGTGCCGGTGTACGTGTTCACGCCCGTTAGCGTTTCGGTGCCCGCCCCCTGCTTCACGATCCCGCCCGTGCCAGCAATCGTGCCGCCGAACGTACCGTTCGTGCTGTCGCCGAACTGCAGCGTGTTGCCGCCGAGCGCCACGTTCGAACCGGCCACGCCGTTCAGCGCGCCGATCGTCTGCGGCACGCCCGCCCCGCTGATGTCGAACGCCGCCCCCGTGCCGCTCAGGTTCACGGCGCCGCCTGCGGCGAGACTGCCGCCCGCGCCCAGCGCGAGCGTACCGCCCGCGATCGTCGTACCGCCCGTATACGTGTTCGTGCCCGTCAGCGTCTCCGTGCCGGTACCCGACTTCGTGATCGCACCCGCGCCGCCGATCGTGCCGCCGAACGTATGGTTGCCCGCATCGCCCAGCGTCAGGCCATTCGCGCCGAGGTTGACCGACGCGCCGGCCGCACCTTCGAGACCGCCAATCGCCTGCGGCGTGGTCGCCGCGCTGAGGTCGAGCGCCGTGCCCGCGTTCGCCAGATTCACGGTCCCGGTGCTCGACAGCGACCCACCCGCACCGATCGCGATCGTGCCAGCGTTGACCGTCGTGCCGCCTGTGTAGGTATTCGTGCCGCTCAGCGTTTCGGTACCGGCGCCTTGCTTCACGATCCCGCCCGTGCCGCCGATCGATCCGCCGAAGGTCTGGTTCGTCGCGTCGCCGAACGTCAGCGTATTACCGCCGAGCGACACGGTCGTGCCGCCCACACCCGACAATGCGCCGATAGTCTGGTTCGCACCCGCCCCGCTGATGTCGAAACCGGCCCCGGCCGTGCCGAGGTTGACCGCCCCCGTCGCCGCAAGCGAGCCCCCCGCGCCCAGCGCCAGCGTGCCGCCGTTGATCGTCGTGCCGCCCGTGTACGTGTTCACGCCCGTTAGCGTTTCGGTGCCCGCCCCCTGCTTCACGATCCCGCCCGTGCCAGCAATCGTGCCGCCGAACGTACCGTTCGTGCTGTCGCCGAACTGCAGCGTGTTGCCGCCGAGCGCCACGTTCGAACCGGCCACGCCGTTCAGCGCGCCGATCGTCTGCGGCACACCCGCCCCGCTAATGTCGAACGCCGCACCCGTGCCGCTCAGGTTCACGGCGCCGCCTGCGGCGAGACTGCCGCCCGCGCCCAGCGCGAGCGTACCGCCCGCGATCGTCGTGCCGCCCGTATACGTGTTCGTGCCCGTCAGCGTCTCCGTGCCGGTACCCGACTTCGTGATCGCACCCGCGCCGCCGATCGTGCCGCCGAACGTATGGTTGCCCGCATCGCCCAGCGTCAGGCCGTTCGCGCCGAGGTTGACCGACGCGCCGGCCGCACCTTCGAGACCGCCAATCGCCTGCGGCGTGGTCGCCGCGCTGAGATCGAGCGCCGTGCCCGCGTTCGCCAGATTCACGGTCCCGGTGCTCGACAGCGACCCACCCGCACCGATCGCGATCGTGCCAGCGTTGACCGTCGTGCCGCCTGTGTAGGTATTCGCGCCGCTCAGCGTTTCGGTACCGGCGCCCTGTTTCACGATCCCGCCCGTGCCGCCGATCGATCCGCCGAAGGTCTGGTTCGTCGCGTCGCCGAACGTCAGCGTATTACCGCCGAGCGACACGGTCGTGCCGCCCACACCCGACAACGCGCCGATAGTCTGGTTCGTACCCGCCCCGCTGATGTCGAAGCCGGCACCCACACCGGTGAGGCTCACGCCACCGCCTGCCGCAAGCGAGCCCCCCGCGCCCAGCGCCAGCGTGCCGCCGTTGATCGTCGTGCCGCCCGTGTACGTGTTCGCACCCGTCAACGTTTCCGTGCCGCTGCCCTGCTTCGTCAAACCGCCCGTGCCGCCGATCGTGCCGCCGAACGTTGCGTTCGTCGCATCGCCCATCGTCAGCGAGTTGGCGCCGAGCGCGACCGTCGTACCCGCTACGCCGCTCAGCGCGCCGATCGTCTGCGGCACGCCCGCCCCGCTGATGTCGAACGCCGCACCCGTGCCGCTCAGGTTCACGGCGCCGCCTGCGGCGAGACTGCCGCCCGCGCCCAGCGCGAGCGTACCGCCCGCGATCGTCGTACCGCCCGTATATGTGTTCGTGCCCGTCAGCGTCTCCGTGCCGGTACCCGACTTCGTGATCGCACCCGCGCCGCCGATCGTGCCGCCGAACGTATGGTTGCCCGCATCGCCCAGCGTCAGGCCATTCGCGCCGAGGTTGACCGACGCGCCGGCCGCACCTTCGAGACCGCCAATCGCCTGCGGCGTGGTCGCCGCGCTGAGGTCGAGCGCCGTGCCCGCGTTCGCCAGATTCACGGTCCCGGTGCTCGACAGCGACCCACCCGCACCGATCGCGATCGTGCCAGCGTTGACCGTCGTGCCACCTGTGTAGGTATTCGCGCCGCTCAGCGTTTCGGTACCGGCGCCCTGTTTCACGATCCCGCCCGTGCCGCCGATCGATCCGCCGAAGGTCTGGTTCGTCGCGTCGCCGAACGTCAGCGTATTACCGCCGAGCGATACGGTCGTGCCGCCCACACCCGATAACGCGCCGATAGTCTGGTTCGCACCCGCCCCGCTGATGTCGAAACCGGCCCCGGCCGTGCCGAGGTTGACCGCCCCCGTCGCCGCAAGCGAGCCCCCGCGCCCAGCGCCAGCGTGCCGCCGTTGATCGTCGTGCCGCCCGTGTACGTGTTCGCCCCCGTCAACGTTTCCGTGCCGCTGCCCTGCTTCGTCACGCCGGCCGTGCCGGTGATCGTGCCGCCGAACGTTGCGTTCGCCGCATCGCCCATCGTCAGCGAGTTGGCGCCGAGCGAGACGGTCGTGCCAGCAGTACCCGTCAGCGCGCCGATCGTCTGGTTCGCACCCGATGCGCTGATGTCGAAGGCGGCCCCCGCGCCGGTAAGGTTCACCGCACCCGTCGCCGCGAGCGAGCCGCCCGCACCCAGTGCCAGCGTGCCCGCATTGATCGTCGTGCCGCCCGTGTAGCTATTGGAGCCGGTCAGCGTCGTGGTGGCTGCGCCGTTCTTGACGAGACCGCCAGCCCCGGAAATCGCGCCGCTGACGGTCATCGCGTTGCTGCCGCCGAGCGCCAGGGCGGCGCCCCCGTTCAGGGCGACCTGATTCGCGATCGTCACCGCCTGGCTGCTGTCGAGCGTCGCATTGCCGCCGACCGTCAGCGTGCCGGTGCCGAGCGCCTGGTTGTTACCGACCACGATGGTGCCGGCATTCAGGTTCGTGCCGCCGCTGTAGGTATTTACACCCGACAGCGTCAGCGTGCCGGTACCCGACTGCGTGACCGGCCCGGCGCCGGAGATGGTGCCCGACAGGTCGAGGCTCGACGAGCCGCTCACGCCCAAGCCGCCGCCGCTCGTCGAGATGTTGTTCGACAACGTGAGCCCCGGCGTGGCCGACTGGATCGCGCCGCCGTTCGCGTTGATCGTGCCGGTGCCGAGCGACGCGGTATTGTTCACGATCGCCGTGGCGCCGTTACCGAGCGTCGCATCGGTCGCACTCGATGCGCCCGACAGCGTCCACGTGCCGCCCTGTACATCAAGATGGTTGAAGTTGATGTAGTTGCCGTTGTCGATCGTGCCGGTGGTCGACGTACCCTGCTGGAGCGTCAGCGTATTGTTGCCGCCCGCGCCGCCGTCGACCGTGCCCGTCGCCGCAAAGCCGATCGTGATCGCACCGATGCCGAGATTGACGGCCAGGCCCGTGCCGCCAGCCGCGTTGACCGACGAATCAGTGGTTGCGATGAACCGGTTGGTACTGTTCGTGCCCATCGACACGCTGCCGTTCACGGTACCGGAGTTCGTGAACGTGTTGCCGCCTGCCGAAGTACCCAACGCGACACGGCCGGTGATCGTGCCGGAGTTGTTGACGTTGACCTGGCCGCCGCCATACGCGGCGATCACGCCCGCATCGGGGCCCAACAGGGTCGCGCCGACGATGCCCGTCGTCGACATCGTGCCGGTATTCGTGATGCTGGTCGTGCCGCCCGCGCCGTTCTGCACGGCCAGCGCCATCCCGGTCAGGCCGATCGACAGGCCGGTGGTGCCCGCCATGATGCCGTTGTTGGTCACGGTCTGCGTACTGGCCGCCGCATTGCCCATCACCACGCCCGACGACAACACGCCCAGGCCCGTTCCGAGCAGCGTCGGATCGATCCGGCCGTTGTTGGTCAGCGTGTCGTTGCTGCCGGTCAGCGTCATCGCGTTACCGCCGACGCCCAGGAGAACACCGACGCTCCCGCCCGGATTGACCGTCACGTTGAGGTTGTTGGCGCCATTCGCATAGCTGGGCGCCAGCGGATTCGCGGCGCCCGAACATGCCACGTTGGTGCCCGCCGTGGTACAGGCCGCGTGCGCGGGAACGATGCCCGCGCCAGCCAGCGCGAGGAACATGCCTGTCGGCAACAGAAGTCTCGGAAACGGTTCACCGGCCTTTTTTGAGCGCGCAAGGTCCATGCTTTCTCTCGTCATTGGATTTGGTATTGCCGCGGAATATGGCAATCACCCGCGGTGAATCATGGTAAAAGCGTCCACTCCGGCCGTCGCAATACGACGTCGGTTTATTCACGGATGAATTTTTTCATCGATCCTGGACTGCAGGTGCAACACTAGTCGAATGACATGATGGCGGCCCCTGGTTTTTCTGCAGCGACTTTCTGGTTGATTTGATTACTGCCCTGCTTTTTGTCAGACAAGGCTATATCAAACGCCGATCATTTTCCAGCTAATGTTTACCTAGATGATCGACGGCCGGCATATATGTATTTTTTACTTGCCGAAGCCCGCCGGAACACGCAATCAGGCATATTCACCGCCAGGTTATTTTGATCCTTCTCAAAACAACCGAAACCGGCGCATCAGTGAAAACGCTGATATTTTTCTTTTGATCCCGGTCATGAGGATTTTGCAGAGCAATATTTTTTCATGACGGCACGTCATCGATGTAAATGATCGATGAGTCGGTTTCACCCGTTGAAAATCGAAACCGCGGTGCATCCGAGCCGCTTTTGCGATTTCGGGTACGGAGCATGAAAGAAGTGAAAAGTCGCCCCGCCGCCTCACGAAAACAGCCGCATCAAATAAAGCATCGGCCGAAACGAAACCGGCCGCGCATCGGGATTCACCCACAGCCGCACCGCATACACCGCGTAGGCCGGCACCTCGCGCCAGCTCGAATAGACATCGCGCCACTGAAAGCGGCGCGGATAGGCGGCGGAGATGTTCGACCGCGCAATGCCGACGCGCTCGAACGCGAGACGCGCCCGCGCAAGGTGGTAATACTGGCTGACGATCAGCACGCGGGACAGGCGATGCGCGTGCAGGTAGGCCAGCGTGTGCTGCGCGGTCGCGAGCGTATTGTCGCCCTGGTCGTCGACGGCGATCCGGTCCGCCGGCACGCCGCGCGCAACGAGGTAGTCGCGCATCACCGTCGCCTCGTTCAGCCCGGGGCCGTCGATCGCGCCGCTGACCAGAAACGCCGGGCACTGCCCCGCGTGATAGCAGCGCACGCCCACATCGAGCCGGGCCGCGAGCACGGGCTTCGGCGCGCCGGTGTCGTCGAGCGCGTTGCCGAAGATCACGGCGACGTCCGCCGGGTCGCTCGGCATCCGCATGCCATGGATTACGATCGCGGCGGCCGCCGCGGCCCAGACGCACGCAACGACGGCCAGCACGCGGCCGGCCCGGGCCGCAAAGCTCCGTTTGGTTCGATATTTCAAGGTATTCGGTCTCTCAGGTGTCGTCGGGCGCATCGGCCGGCCCGGCCCCGAACGGGCGCGTCACGCTAGCACGGCGCGCTCGCGCCTGTCCATGCGACGAACCGATGCCGGCCACGCAGGCCGGCCATAGGGAGATCGAAAGAATGTGAAGGATGCGCCGCGCCGCGAAACCGCACCGCCCGGGCTCAATCGGCCGGGCACATCGCGAGCCGCCCCATCGCCTCGCCGGCGCCACGCACCGCGCAGGTGGCCGGCTCGTCGGCGATCCGCGCGACCAGCCCGGTCTCGTCGTACAGCAGGCGCTCGAGATCGGCGAGCAGCGCGCCGCCGCCGGTGAGCACCACGCCGCGATTCGCGATGTCGGTCACGAGTTCGGCCGGCGCGTTTTCCAGCACCGACTTCACCGCGCCGATCACCTGCTTGAGCGGCGCGGCCAGCGCGTCCGCGACGTCGTGGTTGGACAGCTCGACCGAACGCGGCAGGCCGTCGCCGATGCTGCGGCCGACGGCGCGGGTCGACGTGCGCGGCACCGCGCTGGTGGCCGAGCCGATCGTCTTCTTCACGTGCTCCGCCGTCTGTTCGCCGAGCAGCACGCCGTACAGGTTGCGGACATGGTTGACGATCGCCGCGTCGAACTGGCTGCCGCCGACGCGGATCGCCTCGCGGTAGACGATGCCGCCGAGCGCGATGACCGCGACTTCGGTGGTCCCGCCGCCGATGTCGATGACCATCGAGCCGACCGGCTCGGTCACCGGCAAACCTGCGCCGAGCCCGGCCGCGAGCGACTCCTCGATCAGTTCGACCTCCGATACGCCAGCCGCGAACGCGGCCTCGCGGATCGCGCGGCGCTCGACGGCCGTCGCATCGGACGGCACGCACAACGTGACCTCGACGCGGCGGCCGAAGCGCGAGCGGGTGCGCGACATGTCGATGAAGCTGCGGATCATCTGCTCGGCCGCGTGCGCGTCCGCGATCACGCCGTGGCGCATGGGCCGCACGGCTTCCAGATGCCCCGGTTCGCGGCCGAGCAGCGCCTTGGCCAGCTCGCCGACGGCCTCGAGCGTCGGCCGCGCGTCGCTCGCGCCGCCCTTGCGGAAGCACACGACCGACGGCTGGTTCAGCACCACGCCGCGTTCATGCGTATAGATCCGCGTACTCGCCGTTCCCGGATCGATCGCAACGGGTTGCGCAAACAACTTTCCGAACAGCGGTGTCGACATATCAAACCTTGGTGAGGGAACGGGCCGGGACAGCCGCGCCGCACTTTTTGCCGCGCGTCCATACCGCCCCATCACGAGCTTAGCGGCAAATCGTTCCGATACTTTAGGCAATTCCCATGATTTTTTCGCGACGAATTTGCCGAATGTGGCGTTCCGGGCACGTCCGGCTACGCAACGGCCTCTCGCGTCGGGCCTGTAAAACACGGTAATCTCTCGGTCTTGCCTGCTCCCGGCAGGCCTCAGACGCACGATCACGCCAGGTATCTTCACCATGACAGCGACCGCTTTCTTCCGCTGGGCGCCGCTGGGCCCGCTCTGCACGACGCTCGTTGCCTTCTGGTGCTGCACGCTCGCCGCGCAACCGCTGCCGGCCACCGAATCCGCCGCTGCCCAGACCGTTGCCGCTGCAGCCAACGCGCCGGCCGCCGCCACGCCCGCCGCACCCGCTGCGTCCGCGCACACCTGCACCGCCGACGGCGGCCCGGCCGGCCGCCCGTCCATCGGCCTCGTGCTGTCCGGCGGCGGTGCGCGCGGCTATGCACATCTCGGGGTCCTGAAAGTCCTGGAGGACAACCGGATTCCGATCGACTGCATCGCGGGCACCAGCATGGGCGCCGTGGTCGGCGGCCTGTATGCGAGCGGGATGGCGGCCGACGAGATGCAGAAGCGGCTGTCCGAGGTCAACCTGGCGGATATCGCGTTCGACGTGACGGACCGCGCGGACCTGCCGCAAACCAGCCGCGAGGACGAACGCCTGTACATCAACGGGCTGACGCTCGGCTTCGGCAAGAAGGGCGTCAAGGCGCCGGTCGGCCTCGTCCAGGGCAACCGGCTGCAGGCGCTGCTCGCGAACTGGACGGCCGCCGTGCCGACCAACCAGCCGTTCGACCAGTTGCCGATCCCGTACCGCGCGGTCGCGACCGACCTGCAGACCGGCCAGATGGTCGTGCTCGACCACGGCTCGCTGCCGCTCGCGATTCGCGCGAGCATGGCGATGCCGGGCCTGTTCGCGCCGGCCGAGATCAACGGGCGCGCGCTCGTGGACGGCGGCCTCGTCAGCAACCTGCCCGTCGACACCGCGCGGCAGATGGGCGCGAACGTCGTGATCGCCGTCGACATCGGCTCGCAACTGCGCCCGCTCGACGCGCTCGCGTCGCCGGCCGACGTGATGCAGCAGATGGTCGGCATCCTGATCCGCCAGAACGTGACCGCGCAGCGCAAGCAGCTCGACGCGCGGGACGTGCTGCTCACGCCGGACCTCGGCTCGCTCGCGTTCACCGATTTCCAGAACGCGAAGCAGGCGATTGCCGCCGGCGCGGCCGCCGCGACCGCCGCGCTGCCGAAGCTGCGGCGTTTCGCGCTCACGCCGGAACAGTACGCGGCCTACCGGTCCTCACATGCGCAGCCGCTGCCGCCGCCGATCCGGATCACGCGCATCGACATCAAGACCAGCGGCGGCGTACCGAAGCGCGTCGTCAGCAACGCGCTGCACGTGAAACCGGGCGACATCTACGATCCGAAGACCGTCAGCCAGGATCTGCTCGGCCTCACGACGGGCGGCAACTTCGAGAGCGTCACGCAGCAGATCGTCAGCCGCGGCGACGACAACGTGCTCGAAATCGACGCGCGCGAAAAGTACTGGGGGCCCAACTTCCTGCTGTTCGGGCTCGGCATGTCGAGCAGTTCGACCGATGAAGGCGGCTTCCGCCTGCACGTCGGCTACCGGCGGCCGTGGCTCACGGAATCGGGGCTCGAATTCCGCGCGGACACGACGATCGGCAGCGACCTGCAGTCGGCGCGCGTCGAATTGCGCCAGCCGCTGTCGACCGCGTACGGCGTCTACCTGTCGCCGTACGCGGAATATCAGCGTCGCTACGCGAACCTGTACGACGACTCCGGCGACGTGAAGATCACGCAGTACCTGATGCAGACGGCGCGCGCCGGGATCGACCTCGGCCTGCCGATCGCGCGGCTCGGCGATTTCCGCATCGGTCTCGGCTACGTGACCGGGCACGGCTCGCCGACCTACAACCTGCCGTTCGACGACGGCAGCGGCCAGGCGCTGCTGTGGCCGAGCTTCACGTCGCAGGCGTTGATCGCGCGGGCGCGGCTCGTCATCGATCAACTCGACGATCCGATGTTCCCGCGCAAGGGTTATTTCGGCGAACTGCGGGTCGAACGCTCGCTGGTGTCGCGCAACGGCGGCTCGGCGCAGGATTTCGCCGACGGGATCAGCAACGCGCCTTACACCGAGATCTACGGCAAGGCGATGATCGCGCAGCAGTTCGGCCGGCACAGCGTCAGCGCGACGATCGAAGGCGGCAAGAGCATCGGCGGCACCAACCTGATCAATGCGTTCAACTTCACGCTGGGCGGCTTCCAGCATCTGTCCGCCTATGCGGCCGACCAGTTGAACGGCAACGAGCTCGCGTACGGGCAGATCACGTACATGAACCAGTTGATGACGTTCAACGCGTCGCCGGTCAAGGCGCTGTCGGTGGGCGCCAGCGCGGAAGTCGGCAACGTCTGGTCGAGCGGCCAGAAGATCGGCGGCGGCGCGCTCAAGCAGAGCTACACGTTCTTCACGAGCCTGTCGACCGCATTCGGGCCCGTCTATATCGGCGTGGCGCTCGCCCCCAGCGGCCGACGCAACTTCTACCTGCAGCTCGGCCGTACTTATTGAGCATGCGCGGATGCCGCTGCGGCGGCATCCGTGGCGCCGTCCCGGCGGCAGCTGTCGACTTCACGGCGGGCCGCGGGCCGGGCCTCGCGCGACGTCGTGCTAGACCGGCCAGCTGATCTCGAATCGCGCGCCGCCGAGTTCGACCGGATCGACGACCGCGATCCGGCCGTTGTGCGCGTGGAGCACCTGTCGCGTGATCGACAGGCCGAGCCCGTAGCCGCCGGTGCGACGGTCGAGGCGCACGAACGCGTCGAAGATCCGTTCGCGCTCGCTCTCGGGCACGCCGGGGCCGTCGTCCTCGACGAAGATGCCGATGTTGCCGTGCACGAGCGAGATTCCGACGACGATCCGCGATTTCGCGTACTTGCTCGCGTTGCGCAACAGGTTGCGCATCGCATACGACATCAGCCGACGGTCCATCTTCACGCGCAAATCCGCTCCGATCTCGATGCGCGACTCGATCGCCCGGTCCGGATACAGCAGTTGCGCGTCGTTCACCTGGTGCTCGAACCACGCGACGGGCGCCGTCATCTCGAGGTTCGACTGCAGCGAGCTGTATTCGAGCCGGGCATACGTGAGGCTCATGTCGATCAGCTCCTCGAGCTCGGTCACGTCCTGCGCGATGCTCTCGAGCGCGCCCTGGTATTCGGCCGCCGAACCCGGTTCGCGCAGCATTTCGAGCGCGAAGCGCACGCGCGCGAGCGGCGTGCGCAACTCGTGCGAGATTCCGTTCGTCAGATCGCGCTGCGCGGCGATCAGCCGCTCCATGCGCATCGCGAGCGCATTCAGCGTGCGCGCCAGCGGGCCGATGATCACGCTGTGCGATTCGCGCGCGCGTGTGTTGAAGCGCCCGCCGGTGAAGTCGATCGCGCGCTCGCGCACCATCACGAGATCCGACCAGACCGGCCGCATCCACCGGTACGCGGCGAGCGCGGGCGCGGTGAACACGAACGCGAGCACGATCCAGATGTCGCCCGGCAGCGAGTCGAACGCATGCCACACGACCTGCGGCGACAATTCGACGCACAGCGCGAGCGCGGGCACCAGCGCGGTCAGCAACACGAGGCCGAGCAGATGCAGGTAGGTGCGCAGGTACAGGCGCGACCAGCTCGGAATGCGGTCGGCGCGCGTGTCGGTCCACGCGCGCCGGAAATGCAGCCAGCGCCATTTGACGTAGCGCAGCGTGGGCAGCGGCGGTGCATCGGGGTGCGAACGGGTTCGTCGAATCATCGCGGCTCCCGGCCGGCGGGCGGAATGCCCGCGCGGAACGTGACGGCGTCGCGCGAGCGCGGCGTCATTCCCACGCGTGCTTGCTGAATTGATAACCCTTGCTGCGGATCGTCTTGATCCGCTGCGGGTTGCTCGCGTCGTCGCGCAGCTTGCGGCGCAGCTTCGAGATGCGCCCGTCGATCGTGCGGTCGAGGCCGTCGAATTCGACGCCGCGCAGCTGCAGCATCAGATCGTCGCGGCTGACGACTTCGCCCGCATGACACACCAGCGCCCACAGCAGGTCGAATTCGGCCGACGTCAGATCGGGCATGCTGCCGTCGGGCAGCACGACGGTGCGGTCGGTGCGGTCGATCGAGAACTTGCCGAACGCGTAGCGCTCCGGCTGCGGCGCGGTGCTCTCGGCCGCTCGCGCCGGCGCGCGACGCAGTTGCGCCTTGATCCGCGCGAGCAGGATGCGCGGCTCGACCGGCTTGTGCACGTAGTCGTCCGCGCCGAATTCGAGGCCGAGCAGCTCGTCGAACGGTTCGTCGCGCGCCGTCACCATGATGATCACGCCGTCGTACTGCTTGCGCGCCTCGCGGCAGATTTCGAAGCCGTCCTTGCCCGGCAGGTTCACGTCGAGGATCACGAGATCGGGACGAATGGACAGGATCGCCGGCACCGCGGCGTCACCATGCAGCACGGTGTCGACTTCATAGTCGTTCTTGCGCAGGTAGCCGGCGATCAGCGTGGACAGGCGGGTGTCGTCTTCGACGAGCAGGATGCGAAAAGACATGGGTAGCGGTCGGATCATCGGGAAAGCCGCGGCGGCGCCGGCCGGTGCCGGACGCCGGCCCTCGGCCGAAACGTACCGCATGATACTGCGCCCGCCGCCTGCCTGTTTGCCGGTCTTGAAAATAAGGGCGCGATTCAGGCCGCGCTTGACGAATCGGTGCCGGGACGGTTCCATACGGGCTCGCCGGAATCCGGCCGTGCCTCTACCCTGCCCGACGTGATGAATTACCAATCGATTCTTGAACGCATCCACACCGAACTCGCCCCCTGGATCGGCCAGGGACGGGTAGCCGACTATATTCCCGAGCTCGCGAAAGTGCCCGCCGACAAGTTCGGAATGGCCGTCGTGACGCTCGACGGAAACGTCTACACGGTCGGCGATGCGTACGAGCGCTTCTCGATCCAGAGCATCTCGAAGCTGTTCGCGTGCACGCTCGCGTTCCAGCTGCTGGGCGACGAACTGTGGGAACGGGTCGGCCGCGAACCGTCCGGCACCGCGTTCAACTCGCTGGTCCAGCTCGAAAGCGAGCGCGGCAAGCCGCGCAATCCGTTCATCAATGCGGGCGCGCTGGTGGTCACCGACGTGCTGTGCCGCCGCTTCGTGAAGGCCGAGACGGCGCTCGTCGAGTTCGTTCGGCGGCTGATCGGCTCGAACGATATCGACTACGACTCGCGCGTCGCGTTGTCGGAGTTGCAGCACGCGGAGCGTAACCGCGCGATGGCACATTTCATGGCGAGCTTCGGCAACATGCAGATGCCGCCCGATACGGTGATCGATGCGTATTGCCGCCAATGTGCGATCGAGATGAACTGCGTCGAGCTTGCCACCGCCGCGCTGTTTCTTGCGAACGGCGGTGTCGCGCCGGCGACCGGCGAACGGGTCGTCGATTCGAGTTCGGCGAAGCGGCTGTCGGCGCTGATGTTGACCTGCGGGACGTACGATGCGGCGGGCGATTTCGTGTATCGCGTCGGGTTGCCGGCGAAGAGCGGCGTCGGCGGCGGGATCGTTGCGGTGCTGCCCGGGGAGATGGCCGTGTGCGTGTGGGCGCCGGGGCTGGATGCGAACGGGAACTCGCTGGCGGGGACATTGGCGCTGGAGTGGTTGACGACTTATACGGGGCGGTCGATTTTTTGAGGTGGCGAAGTTAGACACACCTCACCCGGCACAACGGCGGCAGATTAATATCGGCATACTCAATGGAGAACGCGTCATCCGACAACAATCGGCCCTGAGAAACACCCGAAGGCTTATACAAAAAATCAACAAAAATGAAAATATTGCTCATCGCCTCGCTAGGAGTTTCATTGTTTTTTCAAACATCCCAAGCCTTTGCGGATAGTGATAACGGAAAAAAGATCTTCCTGGCGAGATGCGCCATGTGTCACGGAGCAGACGCCAGAGGAACGGGGCCATTGGCCAATAAAAGCAACCCGCCCACGCCCGATCTTACGACGCCCGCTTTCAAAAAACGGCTGAGCGATTACCCGGGCGTTATCGTTTCATCAGTCATACTTCGCCCGAACGGCGACCTGATTCCCAAAACCTTGCGAGAAAATGGCGTAAAACTGCCGCCGCATCCGTGGACGGTCAAAGATTTTCGTGATTTGAATCAATATATGACCGGATTGATTTCAAAGAAATAGCACACCGAACTTCGATACATCGGCCAAGCGATTTCACCCATTCGTTGCATCGGCGGGTTGAATCCTAAAAGTACGGCGGTCACTCGTCCGGATACTGTCGCTGGCAGGGGTCGGCCGATGCGGTCTTCCGGTGAGCGTCAGTCCGGCATCCCGTCATGGTCGCCGAGCGGTCTGTCGGGCCAGTCCACCCATCGGTCCGCGCGGGTCAGTTCGTACGCTTCGTTGAGCGGGTAACGAATGCGGTTGTCGTCGCGAGGACGTTCGCCGATCACCATCAACCTCACTTCGTCCTTCGTATTGTTGATGAAGGTGTGACAAATTCCGGTGCCTGCCGGAAACGCGACGGAATCGCCCTCGGCAATGGGGTGAAGCACGCCGTCGATCCATACGTCGGGCTTGCCTTCGAGCACGTACACAAACTCCTGCTCGGTACTTTCGGCGTGGGGATATGACGTCCGCCGTCCGGGCAGAAGCCTGACATGATGGATTCCAATACGCGTAATGCCGAGTGCGGCGGAAAGCGGCGCGTCGAGCGCCATGGGCTCGGTATCGCCGCGATAGGAATGCGCATCCGGTTCTTCGAGTTCAGTCCAGTGCCTGATGAAATCTGGCCGGCTCATCGGGGTTCTCCTTTAGGATGAACGTCCATGATAGCGGTTGACGGAAAGGACAAAATGCGTCCGTGGCGCGCGGCATTTTTGATGTCGGGTTGCAACGGCCACGCGTGTCCGTTTTGCCGATCCCGGCCGTTGACGGCGGCGTGGCTGCCCGCACGGGCCGTTCTGAAGGAATCACGCCCGGGTTTATATTTCCAGGGCACGGGCACGTTGGCGTTGGGGCGACGACATATACGGCGGGGCGGTCGGTTTTTTGAAGTACGTACGCGAAAAATTCAGATGCACCTCGCCAACAGCACGGAGAACGTCATTCATGAACGAGGAAACCACACCGGATATCGAAATGGCAACCCACACGCCCGCCCATGGCGACAACACGCCTGCTCAAAGCACGCTCTACCAGATTCCCCCGATCGCGCCATCGAAAACCGCGCTGCTCGTCATGCATTACCAGACCGACATCCTCGGCCTGTTCCCGTCGGTCGCGCCCGAACTGCTGGCCAATACGCGCCGTCTCTGCGACGCGGCACGCGCCGCCGGCGTCGGCGTCTGGTTCGCGAATCTCCGCTTCAGCCCCGGCTATCCGGAAGTCAGCCCGCTCAACAAGAACGGCCAGGGCATCAAGCAACTCGGCCTCTTCATCGACGATGCCCCGTGTCCCGAACTGGCCAAACGACCCGACGAACCGCTGATCATCGCGCACCGCGCAAGCGTATTCTTCGGCACCGACCTGCAGGCGCGGCTCATTGCCCAAGGCGTCGATACGCTGATCATGGTCGGCATCGCATCGACCGGCGTGATGCTGTCGTCGATCGCCCATGCGAGCGACGCCGATTTCCGCCTCTACACGGTCAAGGATTGCTGCTACGACCCGGACCCGATCGTTCACGAGCATCTGTTCGCCACCGCGTTCGAATCGCGCACGACGGTACTGTCGCTCTCGGATGCGCTGCGGCTGTTGGCGTAACGACGGGCGAGCCGCAGCATCCGCTTCACTTCGCGATAAACACCCCCGACGTCGGACACGTGCCCTGCGTATTGCCGTCCGTCACGAGCGACGCGGCGCTCGGAAACTGCGCGGTCGCATTCGTCTTCACCGCGATCCATGCTTCGGTGAAGTAGCTCACGCCGTTCGTCTTCGTGCACTTCAGCGACACCGCGCTGCGCGTGTTGCTGCCGAACGCGCCTTCGAACGCCGACAGCAACTGGTTACGCGTGACCGTCTTGCCCGCGTTCGCCTGCAGGAATGCGTTGAACGACGTGTTGCCCAGCCGGCTGATCATGCCCGACGCCTGGTTCCAGTACGCATCGGGCGTCGCCGAATTCGAACACGTGCCGTGCTTGAACCACTCGTGCTTGTCGAGGCACGAAGCAACGCCCGGCATGTACGTCGACAGCGTGTTGCGGGTCGCGCTGCTGATCGGGTACGCGTCCATGCTGCACCACTGGTGCGCGTTGTCGAGGTCGATGTCGTTCTGCGGCACGCCGCAATAGAACGGCTGGTTGCCGTCGTAGCGGTTCGGCCACAGCCCGTGCAGCGACAGGCTCGTCGCCGCGTACGACCCGGCGAGGTTCGTGCATTCCGGGGTGTCGTGCGACGCGCAGAAACCCGGCTCCCACGATGCGGCGAGCAACAGGTAGTCGTAACTGGTCTGCGCGGCGGCGTGCAGTGAAACGGAAGCGACGGCGAGTGCGGCAGCGGCGCGGGCGAGCGTCTTGAGCATGGCGTGTTTCCTCGGAAAAGGCTTGCGGTCGCGGGATGCGCCGCAAGGTTGTCGAATGTCTGCCCGCGATTGTTGCTGCCGCAACGTGGCACAAATGTGAAGGTGCACGAAAGAATGCGCGCTTCGCTCAGGTGCCCAGCTGCGTACACGCGCGCGCCGACGCTTCGGGTCCCTCGAGCGCGAGAATCTGCCACACGCCGATGCTGACGCGCCGGCGCGCCGCGGTCGACGCATCGGCCAGCAACGCCTCGACACGCGGTGCGACATCGGGCGCCTTCTGCTGCAGCGCAGCGTGATGCCGCGCGCGCGACGCCGGTTCGGGCTCGTACACGTCGCACAGGCGCACCATGCCGGCGAGGCCGGCCAGCGTGTCGTCCTTGTCGATCGCACCCGGCTCGACCGGCGCGAGCCCGTTGCGCTCCTCCGGCGGCAGCTTGTTGCGCGCGCCTTCGTCGATCGCCGTGGCCGAAGCCGGCGGCAGGCCGCCGATCGCCGCGACGATCCGGCTGCCCGCGGCGATCATGTCGCCCTGGCACGCGATCTTCTCGGCGGCCGGGACGTTCGAGCAGAACGACACCGACGTCCGGTACACGTCGTTGCTCATGCGCGGCACTTCGTCGGTGCCCGCCTGCGCGAAGCAGACGCTTGCCAGCGCCAGCGTCAACGCGGCGGGAATCAGGATGCGAAACGCGGTCGTCTCGTTCATCGTTGTCGTCCGTGGGTTTTTATCGCGGGCAATATCGGCGGGCCGCACCGCGCGCAGGCGTCCCTCGTGATGCCGGCCCCGCTTCCGGCGCCACGCGTTTTACTTCATCGACGCCGCCTCCGATCCGCCGGGCGACAGCGCTGCGCTGTCCTGCTCGCGCCATGCACGCCGCGACGCCATGATCGCGCTCACCGCCGAGCGCGCGACCTTCCACCACGCGAACGGACGCGGATCGGCGAGCATGCTGAGCGCGCGTGCATAGTCGAGCGTGAGGCCGGGCGTCCACGCCATCGTCACCGCGCGCTTGCGGATCTGCGCGGCTACCCACAGCTCGGGGGTGAGCAGCAGCCGCACGAATGCACCCCATCCGGCCCGCGCGCCCTTCAGCCGCCACACCGCACCGTCGAGCGCGGCCTCGAGCGCATTCGACACGGTGCTCGAGCAGTTGCGGTACGTGAGGTTGTACGTCGTGTTCTGCCGGTACGACGACCAGAACGCGTCGAGCTTGGCCGGATCGTAGTTGCGAATGCGCACGCGCACGGTCGACGGGCACCACGCTTTCGACTCGGTCGCATAGTCGGGCTGGAACAGGCCGGGCACGTCGTTCTCGCGCGTCGCCCGCAGGATGCGCGTGAATTCGTCCGGAGAACGATCGATTTCGACGCCCGGATACAGGCTGATGTAGATGCCCTCCGGCGACTCCAGCGCCGCATGGCCGGTCGAGATCACGCCGTTGACGTCCACCGCCGCAATGTAGCGGTCGATCACCGGGTAGCGCTGCGCTTCGGCCTTCGACGTGCCGGTCGGCGTCCATACGTGCACGGTGAGCGCCCGCTCGCTGTCGGCCGGCGGGCCGTCCCATTCGGATTGCGCGAACTGCGGCCGGTCCGGTGCGTCGTCGAGATCCGGTGCAAGCGCCGGCGCGGGCGACGTCGCGAACGCCGGGTTGCGCGTCAGCCGCTTCACACGTGCGGCGAGGCTCAGCAGGTGCATCCCGCCGAACATCAGCAGCAGGCCGAGGCAGTACGGTACGGTGCCCGCGTAGTGCGTCGGGTACGGCTGGAAAAAGAAGATCGCCAGCAGGATCTCGACGACGCCCCACGCGAACGCGACATGCCAGCGGCGATAGCGCACCATCCACGCGGACGTGCATTGCAGCAGCCCGTCGACGAGAAACAGCGTGCCGAAGATCATCGACAGCAGGAAGTGACCGTGATGATGGCCGGCGAACACGAGCCCCGCCGCCACCACGACCGCGATGCCCTTCACGTAGCGCAGGATGCGCTGCCCGCCGACACCGCTGCCGGCCACCGCGAGCGTCGCGAGCCCCTCGATCAGGAACAGCCACGCGAACAGCTCGATCGGAAAATGCAACGCGCCGTCGAGTGCATCGACGAAAATGCCGACGCCCGCGACGACCCACAGCCAGCCGAGCACCGTCAGCCCGCGCCAGCGGGTTCGCAGATATTCGATGCCCAGCAGCAGCAACACCAGTCGTACCATTGCGCCCTCGTATCTTTTTCGGGATACGCGCGGCCTCGCGCTCCCTGTCGTGTCAACCGCGTGTCGGGCGACGCGCCGGCCGGAAGGCGGTCATCGTTGCCGGCGCGTCATGTCGTCGACATGCTCGATGGCGGCCGGCGCGCGCCGCTCTGGGCGAATAATAAGATATGAAGGGGCCGCTTGAAAGCCTCGCGAAAACGTTTTCGACGGGGCGCGGACGGGCGCAGCTGCCCACTGCCGCGGCAGGGTTCGGGTTCGACAACGTGCGGCGGATACGCGAGAATCCGGCTTCCGAGGGCGAAAGCCACCCAACCGAACCGCGCAGACGGGGCAAGAACACATGCATGGACCGATTCAACGCCGGCACATGCTGGCCGCCGCTCGCCGGGTTCCACGCCGGCCCCTGTCCGCCATGGCGCTGGCCGACGCATGAAACAGGAGCATCGACATGCCCCACCCGCCGCTTCATCCATCCTCGCTCGGCCCGCAACTCAAGCGCTGGCGCACGCTGCACCGCGTGAAGCAAAGCCATGCAGCCGAGCTGTTCGGCGTCGCGCAATCGACGATCTCGCGCTGGGAAGCCGGCCTTCAGCAGATGTCGCCCGCCGAGCGCGCGACGGCCGAACGGCTGCTCGCCGCGCGCCTCGATTCCGCGGGCGACCACGCACTCGCGCGGCTGATCGCCGGCAGCGCGGGCCGCATGCATCTCGTGTGCGACCTCACGCACCGCCTGCTGGCCAGTTCCCCGGCGCGCGCGGCCGAGTTCTCGCAACCGCTTTCGACGTTGCTCGGCACGTCGCTGTGGCGCTACGCGACACCGGAAATCGCCCGCATGGAAGCCGCGCTCGACCCGCTCGGCTGGCACGACCGCGCGGGGCCGCCGAGCGTCGAGTTCGACACCGGCGCGAATGCGTCGCGCGTCGTGCCGATTCGCGGCAGCCGATGCCGGTGGACACGGCTGACGCTGTCGGACGGCTCGGCCGTGCGGCTCGTGGAGACGCTCGACGCACACTGACAGTCGCGCATATTTCATGCGTGGACGCACCACGGCCGGCCGGCGTACGCTTGGCGGTTCATCGCAACGACGCCGACCATGAACCCCGATACGATCCACGCGCGGCTCGCGTTCCTGCGCGAAGCCGAACGCCTGAAGGACGTGCTGCGCAGCGGCCACACGTCGGCCGGCCGCCCGGAAAGCACGGCCGAGCACAGCTGGCGGCTATGCCTGATGGCGCTCGTGTTCGCCGACGCGCTGCCCGGCGTCGATACGCTGAAGCTGCTGAAACTGTGCGTCGTCCACGACCTCGGCGAGGCGCTGCACGGCGACATCCCTGCGATCGAGCAGGCCGCGCATCCCGACAAGAGCGCACATGAACGCGACGACCTGCTGACGCTGACCGCGTCGCTCGACCGTGCGGTGCGCGACGAGATCGTCGCGCTGTGGGACGAATACGAGGCGGCCGCCTCACCCGAAGCCCGCGCGGCGAAAGCGCTCGACAAGCTCGAAACGATCCTGCAGCACAACCAGGGCAGCAATCCGCCCGATTTCGACTATGCGTTCAATCTCGGCTACGGCCGCCGCTATACCGACGCCGCGCCGCTGTTCCGCGCGATCCGCGAAATCGTCGACGCCGATACGCAGCGCAAGATCGACACGGGTGGGTACCGCGCATAGGCTCGCAGGATCGGGGAACTTCACGCTCATACCCCTTGTACGATTGGGGCCGACGCCCGAGCAGGTCGATGGGCTGCCCGCGCTCGACGAGGAACGCGACCGGCCGATGATGGCGATCGTCGCCGCACGGCGGTAGTGCGGGCACGGCGAATCACTGCCTTTTCACAGATCGAGACAATTGCGCCCTCCGGCCCGCGTATCGGTACGGTGTCCACACAATTCAGCACAATTTCCACACGTTTTGGCGCGAATTCCTCGCTTACCATGAGCGCCTGATTCGATTCGGCACACCCGCGCGATGCGTACGCGGAACCCGTCGCGGGCAACATGCCCGGCATGCGACGCCGACCGGATCGTTCCGCTCGGCCGCACGCATCGCCGGCGCCGGCTTCATCCTCGCCGCATTCTCATGACCCAGAAGACCCATCGCCGCCGGCGCATCGTGCTGGCTACCCTTGCCGTCGCCGCGATCGCCGCCGGCATCACGCTGAAGGCCTGCGCGCCGACCAAGCATCCGCAATACCTGTCCGCGCCGGTCACGCGCGGCGATCTCGAGAACGCGGTGCTCGCGACCGGCGCGCTGCAGGCGTTCAGGCAGGTCGACGTCGGCGCGCAGGTGTCGGGGCAGTTGAAGACGCTGAAGGTCAAGCTCGGCGACAAGGTCACGAAGGGCCAGTGGCTCGCCGAGATCGACCCGGTGATCTCGGAAAACGCGCTGCGCCAGGCGTGCGCCAGCGAAGAAAGCCTGCGCGCGCAGCAACAATCGACCACCGCGCAGTTGACGCAAGCCGAACTCGCGTTCCGCCGCCAGCAGGCGATGCTGCCCGACGATGCGACGTCGCGCGAATCGTTCGAAGCCGCGAAGGCGACGCTCGACGTGCAGCGCGCGACCCTCGCATCGCTCGCCGCGCAGATTCGTTCGGCCCGCATCCAGATCGAGACCGCGCAGGCGAACCTCGGCTACACGCGCATCGTCGCGCCGATCGACGGCGAGGTCGTCGCGATCGTCACGCAGGAAGGCCAGACCGTGATCGCGCAGCAGCAGGCGCCGGTGATCCTGAAGCTCGCGAATCTCGACACGATGACCGTGAAGGCGCAGGTGTCGGAAGCGGACGTGATCCGCGTGAGCGCCGGCCAGACCGCTTATTTCACGATTCTCGGCGAACCGGACAAGCGTCACTACGGCAAGCTGCGCGCGATCGAACCGGCACCGCAGAACTACGCCGACGCGCAAAGCGCGCTCGGCGGAGGGGCCGGCGGCGGCGCGAAGCCGAACGCCGCGGTGTTCTACAACGCGCTGTTCGACGTGCCGAATCCCGAGCACCGGCTGCGCATCGCGATGACCGCGCAGGTCAACATCGTGCTCGGCAACGCGCGCAATGCGCTCAGCATCCCGGCCGCCGCGCTCGGCGAGAAGCGCAAGGACGGCACCGTCGCGGTACGCGTGCTGCGTGCCGACGGCAGCACGGAAACGCGCCACGTCCGCATCGGCATCAACAACAACGTGCGCGTCGAAGTACTGGCCGGCCTGAAGGACGGCGAGCGCGTCGTGATCGGCGAAGCGTCGGCTGACGAGCGCGCGCCGCTGTCGGACATGGTGTAACGATGCGCCAGCCCCTGCTGAAACTCGCCGCCGTCACGCGACGCTTTCCGGCCGGCGACAAGGACGTCGTCGTGCTGAACAACGTCAACCTGTCGATCGGCGCGGGCGAGATCGTCGCGATCGTCGGCGCGTCGGGGTCCGGCAAGTCGACGCTGATGAACATCCTCGGCTGCCTCGATCATCCGAACGAAGGCACGTACACGGTCGGCGGACGCGACACGCACATGCTCGACAGCGACGAACTCGCGCAGTTGCGCCGCGAGCACTTCGGCTTCGTGTTCCAGCGCTATCACCTGCTGCCGCACGTCGACGCGGTCGCGAACCTGGAAATGCCGGCGATCTACGCGGGCACCCCGCGCGCCGAACGGCATGCACGCGCCCGTGCGTTGCTCGCGCGCCTCGGGCTCGCGGATCGCGCGCATCACCGGCCCGGCCAACTGTCCGGCGGCCAGCAGCAGCGCGTGAGCATCGCGCGCGCGCTGATGAACGGCGGCCAGGTGATCCTCGCGGACGAACCGACCGGCGCGCTCGACACGAAAAGCGGCCAGGACGTGATCCGCATCCTGCACGAGCTGAACGCGCTCGGCCATACGATCGTGATCGTCACGCACGACAAGGCCGTGGCGCGCCATGCGCGGCGCATCATCGAGATCAGCGACGGCGAGATCGTCGCGGACCGGCCGAACCGCCACTACGCGGAGGCGCTCGCGGAAGTGGGCATCGGCGCGGCCGCAACGACGGAAACGGCGGCCGACACACCATCCGCGCCGCCCGCACCGGCTTCCGGCGATGCACCGCCACCCACCGATAACGATACCGCCACCGATCCCACCCCGCACGCCCGACGCTTCGCGGCCGGCACCGGCCGTTTCGCCGAAGCATGCCGGATGGCATGGATCGCGCTCGTGTCTCACCGGCTGCGCACGCTGCTGACGATGCTCGGCATCATCATCGGCATCACGTCGGTGGTATCGATCGTCGCGGTCGGCGAAGGGGCGAAGCGCTACATGCTCGAAGAGATCGGCAGCATCGGCACCAATACGATCAGCTTCTATCCGGGCTCCGACTGGGGCGACAGCCGCGCGGACACGATCCAGACGCTCGTGCCCGCCGACGTCGCCGCGCTCGCGGAGCAGCCGTACGTCGACAGCGCGACGCCCGAAACGTCGCGCACGCTGCTGCTGCGCTACCGCAACGTCGACGTCCACGCGCTCGTGAGCGGCGTCGGCGACAGCTACTTCCAAACGCGCGGAATGCGCTTCGCGCTCGGTGTCCCGTTCGACGACGATGCGGTGCGCCGCCAGGCGCAAGTGGCCGTGATCGACCAGAACACGCGTCGCAAGCTGTTCGGCGCGACGCGCAATCCGGTCGGCGAAGCGATCCTGGTCGACAACGTACCGTGCGTCGTGATCGGCGTGACCGCCGACAAGAAGAGCGCGTTCGGCAGCGTGAAGAGCCTGAACGTGTGGGTGCCGTACACGACCGCGAGCGGTCGCCTGTTCGGCCAGCGCTATCTCGACAGCATCACCGTGCGCGTGCGCGACGGGCAGCCGAGCGCGGCCGCCGAGAAAAGCCTCGAGAAGCTGATGATCCAGCGCCACGGCCGCAAGGACTTCTTCACGTACAACATGGACAGCGTGGTCAAGACCGTCGAGAAGACCGGCCAGTCACTCACACTGCTGCTGTCGCTGATCGCGGTGATCTCGCTCGTGGTCGGCGGGATCGGTGTGATGAACATCATGCTGGTGTCGGTCACCGAGCGCACGCGCGAGATCGGCATCCGGATGGCGGTCGGTGCGCGCCAGTCCGACATCCTGCAGCAGTTCCTCGTCGAGGCCGTGCTGGTGTGCCTGCTCGGCGGCACGATCGGCATCGCGCTGTCGTTCGGGCTCGGCGCGCTGTTCTCGGTGTTCGTCGCGCAGTGGAAGATGGTGTTCTCGGCCGGCGCGATCGTGACGGCTTTCGTGTGCTCGACGCTCACCGGCGTGATTTTCGGGTTCATGCCCGCGCGCAACGCGTCGCGGCTCGACCCGATCGATGCGCTCGCGCGCGACTGACGAAAAACCTGCCATGACGCACTCCTCCCCGCTTCACCGTCTCGGCGCATTCGCATGCGCGGCCGCACTGCTCGCCGGCTGCGCGGGTGCGCGCCACGACCCGCTGCCCGCCGTCGCGATGCCCGCCAACTGGGCCGCGCCGGTCGCGGCCGACGCGCCGGCCGCCACGGGCGACTGGTGGCGCAGTTTCGGCGATCCGCAACTCGATGCATTGATCGACGACGCGCTGCGCGCCAACAACGACCTCGCGATCGGGGCGATCCGCGTGTATCGCGCGCAGTTGCAGGCCGGGCTCGTCGATACGAACCTGACGCCGAACGTGACGCTCGGCGCGAACGGCGCCGTATCGCGCACGCTCGACACGCACCAGATGAGCCGTTCGAGCGGCGTCAATGGTTCGCTCAGCTATGAAATCGACCTGTGGGGCCGGCTGGCCGCGCTGCGCGACGCCGCGCGCTGGGAGGCCGACGCGACCGCCGCCGATCTCGAAGCCGCACGGCTGTCGCTGATCGGCACGACCGCGGCGCTGTACTGGCAGATCGGCTATCTGAACCGGCAGATCGCGCTCGGCGACGCGAATATCGCGTATGCGGCGCGCACGCTCGCGCTCGTGCGGTCGCGGCACACGGCCGGCGCCGTGTCGGGGCTCGACCTCGCGCAGGCCGAACAGAGCCTCGCCGCGCAACGCGCGGCGCAGACGCAGCTGATTCAGCAGCGCACCGAGAACCGCCACGCGCTCGCGATCCTGTTCGACCGGCCGCCGCAGCAGCGCGCGGCCGAACCGGCTGCGCTGCCCGATGCCGCACCGCCCGACGTCGCGGCCGGCCTGCCCGCCAGCCTGCTCGGCCGGCGCCCCGACCTGCGTGCGGCGGAATTCCGGCTGCGCGAATCGCTTGCGCAGGTCGACGCGACGCGCACCAGCTTCTATCCGACCTTCACGCTGACCGGCAGCGCCGGCACGACGAGCACGAGTCTCGAGCGCGTGCTGACGAATCCGGTCGGCACGCTCGGGCTCGGCCTCGCGCTGCCGTTCATCCAGTGGAACACGATGCAGTTGCAGATCAGGGTGTCGAAGTCGCAGTACGAGGAAGCGGTCGTCGGGTTCCGCCAGCGGCTCTACACGGCGCTCGCAGAAGTCGAGAACGCACTGTCGGCGCGCGTGCAGCTCGAACGCGAAGCCGAACAGCGTGCGCTGTCGCTCGCCCAGGCCCAGCGCGCCGAACGGCTGGCCGCCGCGCGCTTCGCGGCCGGCGCGACCGCCGTGCAGCCGTGGCTCGATCAGCAGCAGGTGCTGAGGAGCGCGCAAAGCGCCGACGAACTGACACGCCTGAACCGGCTCAACAACCAGATGAAGCTCTACCGCGCGCTCGGCGGCGGGACTTCCTGACCGGCCGTCACACGCCGCACCTCACACGCCGCGCGCCGGCCGCGTCATTCGCACACGGTCGCTCCACGCCGCGCCGGCGCGAACGCCACCGCGCTCGCGGTCGCGAGCAGGGCCACACCCGCCGCGCCGTACACCATCACCCAGCCGAAGCCATGCACGAGCGCCGCGTGCAACGCCGCGCCGCTCGGGTCGGCCTGCGCGAGCGCCGGCGCGATCGCCTGCAGCCCGTCGGTGCGGCCCGCCGCGATCTCCTGCGCGAGCCGGCGCAGCGCCGCGTCGCCGATCGCGCCGGCCGGCCCGCCCTTCAGGCTCGCGACGATCCCCGCCACGAGCACGAAGCCCATCGTCGCGATGTTCAGCGCGAGCGAGATCATCCGCGCGCTCATGTCGATGCCCGACGCCATCCCGGCCCGCGCACTCGGCACCGCGCCCGTCGTCGTGTTGGTGACGGGCGTATTGGTCAAGCCGAGCCCGATGCCGGCGATCACGCAGCCCGGCAGCATCGTCAGCCAGCTCGCATGATCGGCCGCGCTGCCCAACCGCATCAGCACGAAACCGGCCGCGATCGTGAACAGGCCGGCCGGAATCACGACGCCCGGCCCGTAGCGCAGCGCGAGCCGTTCGCCGAACGGCGGCGCGATCAGCGTCGGCAACGTGTATGCGAGCAATGCGAGGCCGGCCGTCACGCTGTCGTAACCGAGCGCGATCTGGAACCAGATCGGCAGGTAGATCATGAACGGCCAGAAGCTGAAGTTCATCCCCATCGAGCCGAAGATCGCGCCGGTGAACGCGCGAATCCGGAACACCGAGAAGTCGAACATCGGCCGTGCGCTGGCGCGCTCCGCGATGACGAAACCGATCACCGCGAGCACGGTCGCGCCGAGCACGCCGAGGCCGGCCGCGCTCGTCAGCCCGAGTTCCGCGCTTTGGGTGATGTAGAACGCGAGGCCGAGCACCGCGAGCGACAGCGTGACGATGCCCGCCACATCGAGCGCGCCCGCATGCGGATCGCGCGACTCCTGCACCGCGCCGCCGATCAGCACGAGCGCGACGGCCGCGAGCGGCGCATGGACGAGGAACACCCACGGCCAGCTCGCCAGCGCGACGATCGCGCCGCCGACGATCGGCCCGAAGCCGAGCCCGATGCCGAACACGATCCCCCAGATCCCGAACGCGCGGCCGCGCTCGCGCCCTTCGCGGAACTGGTGCGACAGCACGGCGATCTGGCAGATCAGCATCGCGCCGCCGCTCGCGCCCTGCAGCAGCCGGCCCGCGACGAGCACCGGCACGTTCGGCGCGAGCCCGCACAGCAGCGACGTCGCGCCGAACAGCACGGTGCCGATCACGTACACGCGCTTGCGGCCGAACCGGTCCGCGAGCGTGCCGGCCGCCATCAACACCGTCGTACACGCGATCGTGTACGCGTTCATGATCCACTGCATGCCGTTGAAATCGCCATGCAGCACGTGTTCGAGCGTCGGCAGGATCACCGGCACGCTCGAGATTTCGAGGCCGAACATCAGCGACGTGAGACAGACGGCCGCGAGCGCGACCGCATTCCTGCGGGAGTCGGATAGCGTCATGCGTATTGCGCGGCGGCCCGGCGACAGGCCGCGCACCTCCAGGTGAGTAGGATTCGCCGCGCGCGGCCGGCGACGCACGCTGGGCGGGAATCGGTACTATAGTGAGAATTCACCTCCCCATTGACGCACCCGTTTCCATGCACTGGGGAATCTCAGGACCCAATAGACGCAACACACCACCCGCCATGACCGACAGACTCGACGGCGTGACGACCTTCGTCCAGGTCGTGGAATCCGGCAGCTTCGCGCTCGCCGCGGAACGGCTCGACATGACGCGCTCGGCCGTCGGCAAGGCGATCGCGCGGCTCGAGAAGCGGCTCGGCGCGCGGCTGCTGCAGCGCACGACGCGCAGCCAGAGCCTGACCGATGACGGCCAGGCGTACTACGACCGCTGCGTGCGCGCGCTGGCGGAACTGGAAGCGGCGGAAGCCGACCTCGACTGCGGCCGCCACGAGGCGCGCGGCAAGTTGCGGCTGAGCGTGCCGCTCGCATTCGGGCACCACTGCGTGACGCCGATCGTGCTCGACCTCGCGCGCACTTACCCGCACCTGCGGATCGACGTGTCGATCACCGACCGCTTCGTCGATCTCGTCGAGGAAGGCATCGATCTGGCGGTGCGAATCGGCCCGCTCGCGGACAGCACGAGCCTCGCGGTGCGGCGGCTCGGCACGCAATACGGGAGCCTCGGCGCGGCGCCGTCGTATCTCGCTCGCCACGGCACACCGCAATCGCTCGACGATCTGAAAAACCACCGCACGATCGCGTATTCACGCTCGGGCGTCGTCCAGCCGTGGTACCTGCGTGCGCCGGACGGCTCGAGCGTCCACATCGACATGCCGCACCAGCTCAGTTTCGACGACGTGCAGGCGATCGCGGCGGCCGGCGCGTCGGGGTTCGGGATCGCGTGGCTGCCGAGTTGGCTGCTCGATCACTACGTGAAGCGCGGGGAGATGGTGGTCGTGCTCGATCGCTGCTTCGTCTGCGAAGGCGACATTCATGCGATCTGGCCGAAAACGCGCTACCTGCCGCGCAAGACCCGCTGCGTGATCGATGCGCTCGTGGAGGCGGTACCGCCGATGATCGAGCGCTGAACGCGGAAGAACAGGAAAGGGATACGCGGCAACCGACGCGCCGCCCGGGCGCGTCGGTTCATCGCATCACGCCGCGCCGAGATCGGCGAGCGGATGCGCGAACAGCTTCCACGGCGACGTCAGGAAATGCCGCACGCGTTCGGCGCGCAGCTCGACCAGCGACGCGGGCGCCCAGCGCGGCTTGCGATCCTTGTCGACGAGATGCGCGCGCACGCCTTCGCAGAAGTCGCCTTCCTCGATCGCGCGCGCGACGATGCCGAGCTCCATCCGGAACGATTCCGCGAGCGTCATTTGCCGGCCGCGCAGCAGCGCCTCGCGCGTCACGGCGAGCATCGTCGGCGAATGGCTCGCGAGCGCATCGAGCGTCGCCTGCAGCCATTGGCGGTGCTCGCGTGCCAGCTCGTCACGCGCCAGCTCCTGCGTGAGCGTCGCGACGATCCGCTCGACGCTCGAGCGCTTGTCGAAGTGGCGGACGATCCACGGCATCTGGCTGTCGAGCGCCGCATGCGGCACCACGTTGCACGGCGGCTCGAACACCTTGCGCAGCAACGGCAGCGCATCGCCGTCCCACTTGACGCTCTCGATGCGCGTCTCGAACGTGTCGAGCCATGCGGACGGCACGCACAGGTCCGCGAGCTTCGCGCTCAGCGCGTCGGCACCCGACAGCATCGCGCCGGTCAGCCCCACGTACAGTTCGAGTTCAACCGGCATGCCCGACAGGAAATGCGTCGCACCCACGTCGGGCACGAGGCCGATGCGCGTTTCCGGCATCGCGATCTTGCTGCGCTCGGTCGCGACGCGCAGCGCCGCGCCCTGCGCGAGGCCCATGCCGCCGCCCATCGTCACGCCGTCCATCAGCGCGACCACCGGCTTCGGGAACGTGTGGATCGCATAGTCGAGCCGGTATTCGTCGACGAAGAACGGCAGCCAGGTCTCGCGCTGCGCGACCATCTTGTGCAACGCACGCACGTCGCCGCCCGCGCAGAAGCCCTTCTCGCCCGCGCCGCGCAGCACGACCGCGACGATCTGGTCGTCGTGGCGGCAGCGTTCGAACAGCGCGGTCAGCTCGCCGATCATCGCGTACGACAGCGCGTTGAGCGCGGCAGGCCGGTTCAGCGTGATCAGCGCCACGCGGTTCACCACGCGAAACAGCACCTCGGGCGCGTGCTCGGCGAATGCGTCGTGATTCGTCATCGGCGTACTCATCGTTGCGATTCTCCATCGGTGCGCCACTGCGGCGCGCGCTTGCCCAGGAACGCCGCCACGCCTTCGCGCGGATCGGCCGTGTCGAACAGGTCGACGAAGCGTTCGCGTTCGACCGCGAGCGCCGCGCTTCGCGGCACACCGCGACGTGCAAGGCCGATCAGCTCCTTGCTGTAAGCCACCGCATGCGGGCTTTGCCGCGCGACGTTGCGCGCCAGCGCGAGTGCCGCATCGCGCGCGGCGCCGCTTTCCACCACGTCCTCGACGAGGCCGATCCGCAGCGCGGTGGAGGCGTCGACGCGCGCGCCGGTCAGGATGATCTTCTTCGCCCAGCCTTCGCCGACGAGCCAGGGCAGCGTCTGCGTGCCGAGCCCGCACGGCAGCAGGCCGACCGACGGTTCCGGCAGCGCCATCTGCGCATGCGTCTCCGCGATCCGCAGGTCGCACGCGAGCGCGCATTCGAGGCCGCCGCCCATCGCGTAACCGTTAATCGCCGCGATCGTCACGACGCGTGCGTCGTGCAGCGCTTCGAACGCCGCGCCGAAGCGCGCCGCCATCGCGCGCGCGACCGCGCGATCGCCGTCGGCGAACGTGTTGAGGTCGGCGCCCGCGCTGAAGAACTTGGGGCCGTCGCCGGTGATCACCAGCGCACGCACGCGCGGGTTCGCATTCAGTTCGGCGACGATGGCCTGCAACTGCTGAAGCCCGTCGGCGGTAAAGGCGTTCGCGGGCGGACGCTTGAGCGTCGCGCACGCGATCGCGCCGTCGTCGACATAGTCGAGTTCGATCATCACGCGTCCTTCTTCGTGGCTGGTTGATACAGGCGGATCACCGCCGAGAAATCGAGCTGGCCGTCGCCGCGGCTGCTCATCGTCTGATACAGCTGCTGCGCGAGCGCGCCGAGATAGACGGGCTGGCGCGCCTGCTTCGCCGCGTCGTTCGCGAGGCCGAGATCCTTCAGCATCAGGTCGGTGCCGAAGCCGCCCGAGTAGCCGCGCGACGACGGCGCGGTCTCGATCACGCCCGGATACGGGTTGTAGGTGTCCGAGCTCCAGCAGCGGCCCGTCGACGTGTTGACGATACCGGCCAGCACCTTCGGGTCGATGCCGAGCGCGACGCCGAGCGACATCGCCTCCGACACCGCCGCCATCGAGATGCCGAGCACGAGGTTGTTGCAGACCTTCGCGACCTGCCCCATCCCGGTCGCGCCGCAATGGACGATGTTCTTGCCCATCCCGGCGAGCACCGGCTTCACGCGCTCGAAATCCGCGTCGCTGCCGCCGACCATGAAGGTCAGCGTGCCGGCCGCCGCGCCGCCGGTGCCGCCCGACACCGGCGCATCGACGAACGCACCGCCGTGCTCGCGCACCAGCGCGCCGAACGCCTGCGCGCTCGCCGGGTCGATCGTGCTCGAATCGATCACCGTCGCACCCGCGCCGAGACCGGCCAGCACGCCGTTCTCGCCGGACAGCACCGAGCGCACGTGCGGCGCGGCCGGCAGCATCGTGATCACGAACGTCGCGCCCGATGCCGCATCGCGCGGGGAAGCTGCCACCTGCGCGCCGGCGTCCTGCAGCGCGCGCAATGCGTCGGCGCTCAGGTCGAACGCATGCACGTCGTGGCCGGCTTTCAGCAGGTTCAGCGCCATCGGCGCGCCCATGTGGCCGAGGCCGATAAATCCGATTTTCATGGTGGTGTCCTCCGCCGCTCAATGCAGCCGGATCGTCGTGTTCACCGGGCCGGCCGTCGTGTCGTCGTCGAACCAGCGCGCGGTGACCGTCTTGGTCTGCGTGTAGAACTGCACGACCTGCTTGCCGTACGGGCCGAGGTCGCCGAGCTTCGAGCCGCGCGAACCGGTGAAGCTGAAGAACGGCACGGGCACCGGAATCGGGATGTTGATGCCGACCTGGCCGACGTCGATCTCGCTCTGGAACTTGCGCGCGGCCGCGCCGCTCTGCGTGAAGATGCCCACGCCGTTGCCCATCGGGTTCGCGTTGACGAGCGCGATCGCGTCGTCAAGCGTGTCGACTTCCATCACGACCAGCACGGGCCCGAAGATTTCATGCGTGTAGATCGTCATGTCGGTTTTCACGCCGGAGAAGATCGTCGGCCCGATGAAGTTGCCTTCCTCGAAACCGGCGACCTTCACGTCGCGGCCGTCGAGTTCGAGCTTCGCGCCTTCCTTGATGCCCATGTCGATCAGCGACAGAATCCGCGCCTTCGCACCGCGCGACACGACCGGCCCGACGTCGGTGCCCGCTTCCGAGCCCGCGTTGACCTTCAGCGTCTTCGCCTTCGCGACGATGTCGGGCAACCATTCGCGCGCCTGGCCCACCAGCACCGCGACGGAAGTCGCCATGCAGCGCTGGCCGGCCGCGCCGAAGCCCGCGCCGACGAGCGCGTTGATCGCCTGCTCGCGGTTCGCGTCGGGCAGCACGATCGCGTGGTTCTTCGCGCCCATCATCGACTGCACGCGCTTGCCGTGCTGGCTGCCGAGGTTGTACACGTGCGTGCCGACGGCGGTCGAGCCGACGAACGAGATCGCCTTCACGAGCGGATGCGTACAGATCGCGTCGACGACTTCCTTGCCGCCGTGCACGACGTTCAGTACCCCTTTCGGTATGCCGGCCTCGAGCGCGAGTTCGACGAGTTCCATCGTCGACATCGGGTCCTGCTCGGACGGCTTCAGCACGAACGTGTTGCCGCACACGATCGCCATCGGGAACATCCACAGCGGAATCATCGCGGGGAAATTGAACGGCGTGATGCCCGCGCACACGCCGAGCGGCTGGCGCAGCGTGTAGGTGTCGACGCCGCCCGCGACGTTCTCCGCGAATTCGCCGAGCTGCAGCGTGCCGATCGAGCATGCGTGCTCGACCACTTCGAGGCCGCGGAAGATGTCGCCTTCGGCGTCCGGAATCGTCTTGCCCTGTTCAGCCGTCAGCGTCTTCGCGATGCGCTGCTGGTTCGCGCGCACCAGATCCTGGAACTTCAGCATGATGCGCATGCGCGCGGCGATCGGCGTGTTCTTCCACGTCGCATACGCGGCGTGCGCGGCCTGCACGGCCGCGTCGACTTCCGCGACGGTCGCGAACGGCACGCGTGCGAGCACCTGCTGCGTCGCCGGGTTGACGATGTCGCGCCACTCGCTGGTGGTGGACTCGACGAAGGCGCCGTCGATCAGCAGCTTGACCGTCGGCACGTCTTGCCCCGTGCGGGGCGTCGGATTCGCGTTCATCAGTGCACTCTCCTTGCAGTGGGCCGGGTGGCGTCATTCAACGCGTGGCCCGTTCAGTTCAGTCAGTCGATGGACGGCGGCCGCGGCACGCGGCCCGCAGCCGGTCATTTCAGTTCGTTGGCGAAATCTTCTTCCCAGTATTCGCCGGGCATGCGCGCGGTCGCGTCGTCGCCGCGCTCGATCTCGCGACGGCGCAGCTCGACGCGGCGAATCTTCCCCGAGATCGTCTTCGGCAGTTCCGCGAACTGCAGCCGGCGGATGCGCTTGTACGGCGCGAGCTTCTCGCGCGAGAAACGGAAGATCTCCAGCGCGAGCGCGGGGCTTTCTTCATAGCCCTGGCGCAGCGTGATGAAGGTCTTCGGCACCGACAGCCGCACCGGGTCCGGGCTCGGCACGACGGCCGCTTCCGCGATCGCCGGATGCTCGATCAGCACGCTTTCCAGTTCGAACGGGCTCAGCCGGTAGTCGGACGACTTGAACACGTCGTCCGCGCGGCCGATGTACACGTAGTAGCCGTCGTCGCGACGCATCGCGATGTCCGACGTACGGTAGTGACCGTCGCGCATCGCGTGAGCCGTCGCATCGGGATTGTTCGCGTAGCCCTTCATCAGCCCGACCGGGCGCGTGACGTCGTCACCGATCGGCAGCGCGACCTCGCCTTCGGTCACCGGCGCGCCGTCCGGGTCGAGCAACGCGATCCGGTAGCCGGGCAGCGGCCGGCCCATCGAGCCGGCGACCACCGGCTGGCCCGGCGAATTGCCGATCAGGCAGGTCGTCTCGGTCTGGCCGTAGCCGTCGCGAATCGAGATGTTCCAGGCCTTCTTCACGCGCTCGATGATCTCGGGATTCAGCGGCTCGCCCGCGCCGACGATCTCGCGCAGCTTCACGTCGAACGACGCGAGCGGCTGCTGCACGAGCATGCGCCACACGGTCGGCGGCGCGCACAGCGTCGTCACCCGGTACTTGACGAGCGCATCGAGCACGACCTTCGGCTCGAAGCGCGCATAGTTGAACGCGAACACGCACGCCTGCGCATTCCATGGCGCGAAGAAGCAGCTCCACGCGTGCTTCGCCCAGCCCGGCGAGCTGATGTTCCAATGGATGTCGCCCGGTTGCAGGCCGACCCAGTACATCGTAGACAGGTGCCCGACCGGATAGGTGCGGTGCGTATGCTCGACGAGCTTCGGCTTCGACGTCGTGCCCGACGTGAAGTACAGCAGCATCGGATCGTTTGCGTGCGTGACGGCATCCGGCTCGAACGCGGCGCTCGCCGCATAGCCGTCGTTCATCGCGAGCCAGCCCGCGCGCGGCGCGCCGGCGACGATTTTCTGCTCGAGGCCGAGGCCGGCCTGCTCGAACTTCGCGGTTTCGTTCTCGTCGACGATCGCGTAGGTCGCGCCGCCGATCTGCACGCGGTCGCGCACGTCGTCGGGCGACAGTTGCGTGGTGGCGGGCAGCACGATCGCGCCGAGCTTCATCGCGGCCAGCATCGCGTCCCACAGCTCGACCCGGTTCGGCAGCATCAGCAGGATGCGGTCGCCGCGCCCGACGCCGATCGAGCGCAGCCAGTTCGCGATCCGCGACGAACGCTCGGACATCTGCGCGAACGAATACGGGTCGCCCGTGCCGGTCGCCGCGTCGACGATCCACAGCGCGGGCTGGTCGTTGCCGCGCGCCATCGGGTCGAAGTAGTCGAGCGCCCAGTTGAACGCATCGAGCACCGGCCATGCGAAATCGCGATACGCGGTGTCGTAGTCGGTGCGATGGCGCAGCAGAAAGTCGCGTGCGTCCAGGAATGCCTGTACCGTCATGTGTCGTCTCCGTCCAGTCTCCATGCCCAGCGGTCAACCGGCGCAGGTGCTGCGGCACTTGCCCGGTTCCGTGTTGCACGGCGCACGGTCACGTCGTTGCGTGCCGCGTTTGCCGCGCTGCCCTCGTGCCTGTCTCGTGTGCCTGCCTGTTCGACCGTTTGTTCGACTGCGTGATGCCGGATGGGCGCACGTCGCGGCTCACAGCTGCCGCGCGATCACCATCCGCTGCACTTCGCTGGTGCCTTCGTAAATCTGCGTGATGCGCGCGTCGCGATAATGACGCTCGACTTCGTAATCGACCAGGTAGCCGTAGCCGCCGTGGATCTGGATCGCATCCGAACAGACGCGCTCGGCCATCTCGGACGCGAACAGCTTCGCCTGCGACGCTTCCGACAGGCACGGCAGCCCGGCCGTGCGCAGCTTCGCCGCGTGATGCACGAGCAGGCGCGCGGCGTTGATCTGCACGGCCATGTCGGCGAGCTTCTGCTGGATCGCCTGATGCTCGGCGATCGGCTTGCCGAACTGCACGCGCTCGCCCGCATAGCGGCGCGCCTTGTCGAACGCGGCGCGCGCGATGCCGAGCGCCTGCGCGGCGATGCCGATGCGCCCGCCTTCGAGGTTCGACAGCGCGATCTTCAGCCCTTCGCCGCGATTGCCAAGCAGGTTCTCCTCCGGAATCGCGCAGTTCTCGAACGTGATCGGGCACGTATCCGACGCGCGGATGCCCATCTTCTTCTCGGGCTTGCCGACGATGAAGCCCGGCGTGTCGGTCGGCACCAGGAATGCGGAAATGCCGCGCTTGCCGGCTTCCGGGTCCGTCATGGCAAAAACGATCGCGACACCGGCGCGCTGGCCGTTGGTCACGAACTGCTTCGCGCCGTTCAACACCCATTTGCCGTCGCGCAGTTCGGCCCGCGTGCGCAGGTTGTTCGCCTCGGAACCGGCATGCGGCTCGGTCAGGCAGAATGCGCCGATCACGCGGCCGGCCGCCATGTCGGCCAGCCAGCGATCCTTTTGCGCGGGCGTGCCGAAGCCGAGGATCGGCCCGCAGCCGACCGAGTTGTGCACGCTCATCATCGTCGCGCACGCGGCGTCGCCGGCCGCGACTTCCTCCATCGCCAGCGCATACGCCACGTAATCCGTATACGAGCCGCCCAGTTCCTGCGGCACGATCATCCCGAGCAGGCCGAGCTCGCCGAGCTGCGCGACGATCGCGTCGGGCAGGTGCGCGTCGTGGTCCCACTGCGCGGCGTTCGGCGCCAGCATCTCGGTGGCAAACGCGCGCGCGGCGTCGCGGATCATCCGCTGGTCTTCGGTGTAAAGCTCGTCCATGGTGCTGCAGTCTCCCGCGGCCGCCGGGCGCGACCGTCCTTGCGTTTCGATGCAACAAGTGTAGGCAAGCGCGCGCGACTGTTCGATGCTCGCGTCGCTCATTTACACTGAGCGTTTTTGCCACACCGGCGACACCGATGAAGCAGGAAGACAAGGGAACCGTCGCGATCAGCCTCGTCGCGTACAGCGTCGCGCTGGCCACGCGGCGCGGCGTCGCGGCCGAGCCGCTGCTCGCGCAGGCCGGTATCGCACCGGCGCTGCTCGGGCAGCCGCGCGCACGCGTGTCCGCGCAGCAATACGGCGCGCTGTGGAACGCGATTGCGCGCACGCTCGACGACGAGTTTTTCGGGCAGGATCGCCATCCGATGCGCAGCGGCAGCTTCATCGCGATGAGCCAGGCGGCGCTGTCCGCACGCGACGGGCTGCACGCGATGGCGCGCGCGGTGAACTTCATGCACTGCGTGCTCGACGACCTCCACGCGGAGCTCGACGCGAATCCGCAGCGCGTGCGGCTGCGTTTCGTGCACCGCAACAACGGCGCGACGCCCGCGATGTTCACGTACGCGACCTATTTCATCATCGTGTACGGGCTCACCTGCTGGCTCATCGGCCGGCGCATACCGCTGCTGCACGCGAGCTTCCGCTGCGATACGCCGCCCGCCGATCACGAATACCCGTCGATGTTCTGCGACGACATGCGGTTCAACGAGCCCGATTCGTATGTCGATTTCGATCCCGAATTCGCGACGCTGCCGGTCGTGCAGAACGCGAAGACGCTGAAAACGTTTCTGCGTAACGCGCCGGCCAGCTTCATCGTCAAGTACCGCAACCCGAACGCGCTCGCGCAGCGGGTGCGCGCGGTGCTGCGCGGAATGCCGCCCGCCGCATGGCCGGGCGCGGGCGGGATGGCCGCGCGGCTGCACGTGGCCGAGGCCACGCTGCGCCGCAAGCTGCACCAGGAAGGCCACGCGTACCAGTCGATCAAGGACACGCTAAGGCGCGATCTCGCGTTCGAGGCGCTGGCCGACCCCGCCCGCACGATCGCCGACGTCGCGGCCGCGACCGGTTTCGCGGAGCCGAGCGCGTTCTACCGCGCGTTTCGCAAGTGGAGCGGGCGCAGTCCGGCCGAGTTTCGGGAAGAAGCGCTCGCGCGCGGCGGCGGCGCCGGCTGAATGCGCGATCGGCCCTGCCTCGCCTTCGCGCTTTCGGCCGAAACCGCCTAATCTTCAAGCATCGGGCCCACGCCCTTTCCGCCAGCCGGACGGCACGCGGCCGTGCGCCGCCCGGACGTCCCGATGCGCTTTCATCGTCATGCCCCGCCGCCGGCGCCTGCCGCGCCCGACGGCCGCCCCCGTCACCCGCTGTCCGCGCGCGCCGCGCTGTTCGCGGCGCTGCTCGTCGTGTGCGCTGCACTTGCCGCGCCGCCATCGGCCGACGCGCCCGCCGCGCATCCCGTCGTCGTGATTCCCGTCAACGGTGCGATCGGGCCGGCCAGCGCCGATTTCATCGTGCGTTCGGTCGACCGCGCGGCCCGCGAGCACGCGCCGCTCGCGATCCTGCAGCTCGACACGCCCGGCGGCCTCGATACGTCGATGCGGCAGATCATCAAGGCCATCCTCGGCTCGCCGGTGCCGGTCGCCGCGTTCGTCGCGCCGGGCGGTGCGCGGGCGGCGAGCGCGGGCACCTACATCGTCTATGCGAGCCACGTCGCAGCGATGGCGCCTGGCACCAACCTCGGCGCGGCGTCGCCCGTGCAGTTCGGCATCGGCGGCGCCGCACCGCCGGGCGCGAATCCGGCTGCGCCGCGGCCGACTGGTGCATCGGGTGCCTCGGATACGCCTGGCGCGGCGGCCGCGCTGCCGACCGACACGCAATCGACCGAGATCCGCAAGGCGATGCAGGATGCATCCGCTTACATCCGCGGCCTCGCGCAGTTGCGCGGGCGCAATGCCGAATGGGCCGAGCGCGCGGTACGCGAGGCCGTGAGCCTGTCGGCAAACGAGGCGCGCGCGCAGCATGTGGTCGACCTGATCGCGCAGGACCCGGCCGATCTCGCGCGCCAGCTCGACGGCCGCGCGGTGACGACGACCGCCGGCACGCTGCATCTCGCGACCGCGCACGCGCCGCTCGTCGTGCTCGCGCCCGACTGGCGCAGCCGGTTCCTCGCGATCATCGCCGATCCGAACGTCGCGCTGATCCTGCTGACGATCGGCATCTACGGCCTCTTCTTCGAATTCGCGAACCCCGGTTTCGTGCTGCCGGGCGTCGCCGGCACGATATGCCTGCTGGTCGGGCTGTTCGCGATGCAGTTGCTGCCGGTCAGCTATGCGGGCCTCGGCCTCGTGCTGCTCGGGCTCGGCTGCCTCGTCGCGGAGGCGTTCCTGCCGACCTTCGGCGTGCTGGGGTTCGGCGGCATCGTCGCGTTCACGATCGGCGCGCTGATGCTGATCGACACCGACGTGCCCGGCTACGGGATTCCGTGGCCCGTGATCGCGAGCCTCGCGCTCGGCGGCGGGCTGCTCGTCGCGGGCGTGTCGAGCGTCGCGCTGCGCGCACGGCAGCGCCCGGTCGTGACGGGCGCCGAGGCGATGCTCGGCAGCATCGGCGAAGTACTCGACGACGGCCTGCATCCGGACCAGCCGCCAGGCGCGGCCGGCGCACCCTCGTCGGCCGCCGGCTGGGCGCGCGTGCACGGCGAGCGCTGGCGCGTGGCGAGCAGCACGCCGCTGGCCGCCGGCTGCCGCGTGCGCGTCACCGGTCGCCACGGGCTGACGCTGACGGTCGCGCCGCTCTACGACGTGCCCGCACCCGCCCATCCGCAGGGAGAACCTTCATGATCGGTTACACGTTCGGCTTCAGCAGCGTCCTCATCGTCTTCGTCGTGGTGCTCGTCGCGTCGTCGATCCGCATCTTTCGCGAGTACGAGCGCGGTGTCGTGTTCATGCTCGGCCGGTTCTGGAAAGTGAAGGGGCCGGGGCTGGTGCTGATCATCCCGATCGTCCAGCAGGTCGTGCGGATCGACCTGCGCACCGTCGTGTTCGACGTGCCGGCGCAGGACGTGATCACGCGCGACAACGTGTCGGTGAAGGTCAATGCGGTCGTGTATTTCCGCGTCGTCGATCCGGAAAAGGCCGTGATCCAGGTCGCGCGCTTCTTCGAGGCGACGAGCCAGCTCGCGCAGACGACGCTGCGCGCGGTGCTCGGCAAGCACGAACTCGACGCGCTGCTCGCCGAGCGCGAACAATTGAACGCGGACATCCAGAAGACGCTCGACGCGCAGACCGATGCGTGGGGGATCAAGGTATCGACGGTCGAGATCAAGCACGTCGACCTGAACGAGACGATGATCCGCGCGATCGCACGGCAGGCCGAAGCCGAGCGCGAGCGGCGCGCGAAGGTGATTCATGCGGAAGGCGAATTGCAGGCGTCGGAGAAACTGCTGCAGGCCGCGCAGCGGCTCGCGCTGCAGCCGCAGGCGATGCAGTTGCGCTA
Organism: Burkholderia cenocepacia; assembly: GCF_014211915.1. Classification (NCBI taxonomy): domain Bacteria; kingdom Pseudomonadati; phylum Pseudomonadota; class Betaproteobacteria; order Burkholderiales; family Burkholderiaceae; genus Burkholderia; species Burkholderia cenocepacia. Next base: position 1,534,352 of record NZ_CP060040.1, read on the forward strand.
TCTGCAGACGCTGACGACGATCGCGGCGGACAAGAATTCGACGATCGTGTTTCCGCTGCCGGTCGATCTGCTGGGGGCGTTGCTGGATCGGTTGGGCCCGTCGCGCGAGCCTTGAGACGCGCGTGCGCCGTCCCGCGAGACGCCCCGGGGCCGAGGTCGATGAGCGCGGGAGCCGCGACCAGCGCCCGGCGGCCCGCGCCCGCCCGCGTCAGGCCAACAGCTTGCGCTCGGCCTTGCCGTACTTGATCGACTTCTCGTCCGGAATCATCAGCCCCGTGTGCTCGTCGCGGCCCTGCAGCAGGAAACGCGCGTCCGGGTTGCCGATCTGTTCGGCCGCGAGCTTGCTGTCCGCGCCGATCTCGCCCTTCTTCATCCGGTTGACGATCACGCCGGCCGCGGTGTCCTTGAAATCGCGCAGCATCCACGCATCGCCGTCGCTGTCGCCGAACACCAGCAGCGGCCCGTAGCCCTTCTTCGACACGAGCACGTTGCGAATGCCCACCGTCTTGCCGGGCCCCCAGTTGAAGTGCCAGCCGGCCGGATAGGTGCTCGTGTACTTGCCGTCCTGCATGTCGAGACGCAAGCCGATCACGTTCTCGGGCGGCACGCCGTAGCCATAGTCAGGATTGCCGGCGAACACGCGCACGACGTCGTCGAGCGACGCAGTGCTCACGTACACGTCGATGCCGTTCGCCCGCAGCGTGTGCATCACCGCGCGGATTTCCTCGTGAATGCGGATGCCGTGGAAATGCGTGTCGGCCACCACGCCGGCCTTGCCCGGCAGCGTCTTCGGGCTTTCGTAGCGGACCTTGCGCAGCGCGTCGCCGATCCCGTAGTTGTTCGACGCTTGCGCCATCGCCTGCAGCTCGGCGGTCGTCATGTTCTGGTAGAAGTAGATGATCCACTTGTAGCCGACTTCGAGCGGATGCGTGTCGCAGATCGCGTCGTACATGAAGTACAGCTTCGCGCGGAAATCCTTGAACGGGTCGGTCTCGCGGATCTCGTCGAGGCTCTTGTCGCCGCCGAGGCCCTGGTAGTTCGCATGGAGCCAGCGGTAGTCGGACTCGACGTCGGCCGCGAGATCCTCCATCGTCACCGGCTTGCCGTCGACGGTCGTGTAGTCCTTCATGAACGCGCCCTTCGGCACGTCCTTCCACATCACGGCGACGAATTCGTCCGGCGTCAGCTTGTACTGCAGATGGTTGATCTGGTACATCAGCAACGCCTCTTCGCAGTCGTTCATGATGCACGTGTTGTCCCAGTCGAACACCGCATACGGGCGGCGCTTTCCGTCGTAGCGGGCGCTCGCGACGCCATGCTGGTCGAGCACCGCCTGCAGGCGCGCGGCGTTGAACGGCGACCAGCGGCCGGGGTCCAGCGCGTCCGGGGCGGTTGCGCTCTTCGCGCCGGCGATGCCGGCCTTGAGCATCAGCGGCGTCGCAGCGGTCGCCGCGGCAAGGGTGTTCATGAACTGGCGGCGTTGCATGGTCTCTCCGTTGAAATGCCGAATCGGCTTCGGTCGCTGCCCCGCGCGACGCGCGGCACGCCGGCCTCGCGAAGCCGCAAAGGCTTCGAATCGGGGCGGATGATGTGACGAAATTATTTCGGCAATTTGACAGCGTCCCGCCGCGACGCGACGGGGAGTTGATCCGGCGCGACATGCCGGGCCGTGCGGAAGCCTTGCCTGGCGATCCCCGTCGACTTCCCCGCTGAGGACGCACGGACAAGCAACGCCCATCCCGCCCCGAGCGCCTGAAATCTAGAGCTTCCCCTCCATTTCGGCCCTTCATTAGGAGAAGTCCTCATCTCCAAGGGCTGGCGCGCGACCGCGAACCGGCTATGATCATTACATTACTCAATGACACATTAAATGCTGACTGAATAAGCCGTATGGCGATGGACGCCGGCGGATGCATCCAGATCAGCACCCCAAGCCTTGCCCAGGACCCGCCCTACGCCGAGACGCAAACGCGGGCCGACACATGGAGACGCATCATGACCGCCCACCATCCGCTGCCGGAAGTCCACCTCGACGAGCTGCCGCAATTCCGCGCGGTCCAGCAACTGGCCTACCGCTGCGTCGAAACCGTCGGCGCGATGCTCTACCCCGGCATCACCGAGAAGGAGGCCGCGCGCCTCCTGACCGAATGGCTGCAGGACAACGGCGTGCACGACTGGCTGCACAAGCCGTTCGCGTGGTTCGGCGACCGCACCGCGTTCGAGGGCTTCTCCGGCCTCAAGCACATGGGCGGCTTCAATCTCGCGTTCTTCCCGAGCAACCGCCAGCTCGAAACCGACATGCCGGTGATCCTGGATGTCGCGCCGGTGCTCGACGGCATCGTCGCCGACGTCGGCTACGCGCACTGCCTGGGCCGCAACCCGATCCTCGAGCAGTTGCAGGACGACCTGATGGACCATCGCGACATGATCGTGCGGCTCGTGAAGGCGCGCCGGCCGATGGCGGAAGTCGCGCAGGAAGTCGACGCGCTGTGCCGCCGCCAGGGCGTCGAGCCGCGCCACAAGGCCTATCCGTTCAAGGTGCTCGCGCATCGCGTCGCGAAGATCCACAAGCTGTCGAAGCCGCGCTTCGTCGCGCGCTTCGGGCTGAACGCGACGCGCAACCTGCTGCTCGACCAGGGCCGCGCGGCGAAACAGCAGGGCTGGTCGCCGCTGTGGTCGATCGACCGCCGCTCCGAGCATGCGCCGGTGCCGGGCCTGTGGGCCGTCGAGCCGCATCTCGGCTTCGCCGGCGTCGGCGCGAAATTCGAGGAGCTGCTCGTGATCACCGATGACGACGCGTACTGGCTCGACGAGGATCTGCCGCACGTGCGCCGCTGGCAGCGCCGCCAGGCCGAGCGCGCGCAGCCTGCGTCGACCTTGTCGGCCGCCGCCTGACGAACCACCCACCTCCCGACTCCCTGAACGACGGACTCACGATGCAGCCTCTTTCCGACGAAGCGCCGCTGGCCCTGTTCGAATCGGTTCACAGCGAAACGGCGGTCGCCTCCGGCGACCTGACGCTCGCGGTCCGGACCTGGGGCGACCCGGCCCGCTCGCCGGTCGTGCTGGTACACGGTTATCCCGACGACAGCAGCGTCTGGCAGCACGTCGCGCCGCTGCTCGCGCGCCGGCATTACGTGATCGCGTACGACGTACGCGGCGCGGGCTTGTCGGGCGTGCCGACGCGCACGGCCGACTACCATCTCGCGAAGCTGACCGACGATTTCGTCGCGGCGATCGATGCGCTCTGCCCCGGCCGCGCCGTGCATCTGGTCGCGCACGACTGGGGCTCGATCCAGGGCTGGGAATTCGTCACCGACCCGCGCCTGGCCGGCCGCATCGCGTCGTATACGTCGTGCTCGGGGCCGTGCCTCGACCACGTCGGCTTCTGGCTGCGCGAACGCGTGCTGCGCCCGACGCCCGCGTCGCTGGCCAAGCTCGGCGGCCAGCTCGTGCGCTCGTGGTACGTCTATCTGTTCCACCTGCCGTTCATCCCGGAGCTCGGCTGGCGACTGTGGCTCGGCCGCGCGTGGCCGGGCCTGCTGCGCCGGCTCGAGAAAACGCCCGCCGCGCCGCGCCCGACCCAGGCCGACGATGGCGCGCGCGGCGTACGGCTCTATCGCGCGAACTTCATCCGCTGCCTGTTCGCGCCGCGCGAACGCTACGCGCACGCACCGGTGCAGACGATCGTGCCGCTCGGCGACAAATACGTGAGCCCCGCGCTGTCCGAGAACCTGTCGCGCTGGGTGCCGCAGTACTACCGCCGCGAAGTCGCGGCCGGCCACTGGCTGCCGCTCGCCGATCCCGCGCGCTTCGCGGCGCTCGCCGGGCAATTGATCGACGCGGTCGAATCCGGCGACGAACCGCCCGCGCTCGCGAACGCGCGCCGTCGCGCCACCAGCGGACGCTTCAGCGGCAAGGTCGCGGTCGTCACCGGCGCGGGCAGCGGGATCGGCCGCTGCGCGGCGCTGGCCTTCGCACGCGAAGGCGCAACGGTCGTCGCCTGCGACATCGATCTCGCGAGCGCCGAGCGCACCGCGCTGCTGATCGGGCTGACCGGCGCCCAGGCCCATGCGAAACGCGTCGACGTCGGGTCCGCCGACGAGATGGAAGCGCTCGCGGCATGGGTCGGCAGCGAACTCGGCGGCGCGGATGTCGTGATCAATAACGCGGGCATCGGCATGGCCGGCGGCATCCTCGACACGAGCGCGCGGCACTGGGAGCGCATCCTGCACGTGAACCTGTGGGGCGTGATCCACGGCTCGCGGCTGTTCGCGCAGCAGATGGCCGCGCGCGGCACCGGCGGGCACATCGTCAACACCGCGTCGGCCGCCGCGTTCGGCCCGTCGCGCGACCTGCCCGCGTATGCGACGACGAAGGCGGCGGTGCTGATGCTCAGCGAATGCATGCGCGCGGAACTCGCGGAGCAAGGCATCGGCGTGACGGCCGTGTGCCCGGGTTTCGCGGAAACCGGAATCATGGCGTCGACGCACTACGCGGGCGCCAACGCACAGGATGAAGCGCGGCTGCGCAAGCGCGCGACGAAGCTGTACCAGATGCGCGGCCTGAAACCGGAAACCGTCGCGCAGGCGATGGTCGACGGCGTGCTGCGCAACCGCCCCGTCGTCGCGGTCGGCGGCGAAGCGCACGCGCTGCGCTTCGTCGGCCGCTTCATGCCGTGGCTCGGCCGGATGATCGCCCGCGTCAGCATGGCATCGCATTGACGGCGCACGACGCCGCACAGGGAGACAACATGACCGATACCGCCGACTATCACAAGATCAAGGCCCGGCACGTGAAGTTCGACTTCAGCGACACGCCGGTCACCTGGGTGCCGAACGATCCGGGCAGCACGCACATCATCAACACGCTGAACCTGCTGTTCCCGGAAGGCGAGCTGTGGTTCTGCCGCGTGTACAACAAGGCGCTGCCGCTGATCACCGATGCGCGCCTGCGCGACGAAGCCGAAGGCTTCCTGCGGCAGGAAGCCGTGCATTCGCGCTCGCACGGCGGCGTGCTGAAGCATTACTACGACCGCCACGGCATCGACACGAAGCCGTTTACGCAGAAGCTCAACCGCTTGTTCACGCGCGTGCTGGGCGAGCAGCCGCTGGGGCTGAAGATCGGCCATACGCGCTTCTGGTTGCGGCAGCAGCTGGCCGTGATCGCGTCGCTCGAGCATTTCTTCGGCTATCTCGGCAACTGGGTGCTCAACGCGCACGGCCTCGACGAAGGCCGCGCCGACCCGACGATGGTCGACCTGCTGCGCTGGCATGGCGCCGAGGAAGTCGAGCACCGCACCGTCGCGTTCGACATCTACCGTCATATGGGCGGCACCTATCCGGAGCGCTGCGTGCACATGGCGTTCGTGATCCTGCTGCTGCTCTACTACATCACGACCGGTGCGAAGTTCATGTACCGGCGCGACCCGGACGCCGGCCGCTACCCGGGCTTCGCGCTCGCGTGGTGGCAAGGTTCGCGACGCGGGCACCTGCCGTCGTTCTGGAAGGTGATCGGCGCGGCGCTGCGCTATTTCAAGCCGGGCTATACGCCGCATCACGAAGGCTCGACCGAGCAGGCGCTCGCCTACCTCGCCCGCTCGCCGGCCGCGCAGGCGGCCGCGCACGGCGGCAACTGGGGCGCGGCGAAAGGCGCGTGACCGGGCTTCCGGCCGGCTCGGCGGGCGGCGCCCGCCGAAATGCGTACAATCGCGGCTTCAATTTCCCGGAGGTGCCGCGATGGCCATGAAGAAAACCGATCTCGAAAAGAACAAGGCGCTCAAGCTGACGCACGCGATGAAACAGTCGAGCTCCGCGCGTTTCGGCAAGGGCGCCGACGAAGCAGCCAAGCTGGACCGCCGCGCGCAGCGCAAGCTCGACCAGGAACAGGGTCTCGTGCCGTTCGCGTGCAAGCTCAACGCCGAGCTCGTCGAACAACTGAAGGCACGCGCGGCCACGCACCCGGAAGGAATGACGGGCCTGCTGTCCGAACTCCTCGTGAACGGCCTCGCGCAACGCGACGCGTAACCGCCAAGTATCTCGAAATTTCCGTTGACAGCGCTGCGCCGCGACGACACACTCGTTCGCATGCCTACGTTCAAGCTCGTCGCCATCGCGATTCATTGCCCGGTGAACATTCGAAAGAATGGATCACGGGAGGCGCTTGTGCGTTAGCAATCGAGCAGTACCGCATGTCACACAAGGCCTCGCCGGAAACGGATGAGGCCTTTTTGTTCTGGTGCACGTCATCCGTCCGGCTCACTGAATGGAGCAGACGATGGACCAGGCAAGCCCGCTGTTCGAACGCCGCGATCGGCGCCCCGCCGGCACGATCGCATTACCGACCGTCGTGATCCGTTTCGCGGTCGCGCCGCGCACGACGATGACCTGGCGCGCGCCGCAGGACGCGGAGATCCGCGCGCACGGCGCGGCGCTGTGGATCACGCGCCCGCCGAATGTCGACGATTACTGGGTACAGCCCGGCGACGTGCTGCGCATCGCGCGCGGCGAGCGCATCTGGCTCGGCACCGATGCCGACCGGTCGGCCGAAGCGACGATCACGACCGCGTACGTGCGGCGCGGCGAACGCGTCAGGCGCATGCTCGCGCAAGTGCAACGTTTGCTCGTCGGGATAGGGAGAAGGAGCGGATGAGCGGCGCGCCGTTACGCGTGCGTCAAATACACGACACGCGCAACGGCCGCGACCGGAAACGGACGCACCCGCGGCGCAACGCGTCGCGGGTGCGCATCGAAGGACGCGGCACGCCGGTGCGTGCCGCGAGCGATCGCGCGCCGTGCGCAGCGAGAGGATGCAGCAGGTGCATCAGGTGCTGGCGGCGAGACGCGGGCCCGTGCTTCGTGGAGTGGAATCGAGGTCGGGACGTTGCGCGGCCTGCGAGGTCACCCAGGGATCGATGCCCTGTTTCTGCACCTCTTCGAGGAATGACACACGTGTGCGCCAGTAATCCGCCTGTAATTTCGCATCGATGACGCGCTGTTCGGCTGCGAACAGTTCCATGCGCGCCGTCACGAGCATCGACGCAGCGGTTTTTTCCGGCGTGGGGGCGTGTCGCATCGCCCAACGGCTGATCCAGTTCAACATGCTGACCTCCGTGATTACGGACGAACCCGCATCGGGCAATCGCAACCGGCCGTGCCTGCCCAAACGCGCAACGACCTTGACCGCCATTCACCGCCTGGCCTGCACGGACTGCGACTCCCCCGCATCGGCAATGACCGGCCGGCGTGTGCATGCGCGGTGTATCTATCCTAGAAAGACTTGCCGGTTTACGCGATGGGGTCTTGCAATCTTTTACACAGAAACCACAGTCGCGCCCGCATCGCGAAATGACGGTTGCGGACGGGACGGCTTCGGCGCACGATAACCCGATCCCTGCACGCGCCTGGACTGACGAATGGCCGCGGCACGCCGCTGCCGCGCCGTGTATCCGCGCCGGCAGCACACGTGCGGACATGCGCACCCGCCACCTGCACCGCGTTCGTGCAGCATGCGGGCGCTCCGTTTCAGTCGCATGTCATCGTGCACCGCCCGCGCGCGACGCAGCCGGCGTGCCGTTGCGCACGCATCCGCCCGCCTCCCCGCGCCGCCTCCCGTCGTTTCCACCGCTCCCGCCGTTTCAGCCATTTCTGCCGGCCCGTGCCGCGCGAACCGGTAAAATGCGCGCCTTCGCCGCACGGACGAGCCGCCAGACCGTTCGTGCGCAGACAACCGATCGTGCCCTCCCACTATATCGTCCGAGCTATCCGCGCTATTACAATCCGCCGATAGCCGGACAATAGTGGCTGGTTACAGTTAGCCGGCCGCGCTGCCTGTACAACAATTCGGCACAACAATCAACACGACAACCCGACCGGAGAAACGCCTTCATGGAATCCATCAAGCGGTATTTCGGCTTCGCTGAAGCCGGCACCGATTTCCGCACCGAAATACTCGCGGGCGTCACCACGTTCCTGACGATGGCCTACATCATCTTCGTCAACCCCGCGATTCTCGGCGACGCCGGCATGCCGAAGGAATCCGTGTTCGTCGCGACCTGCCTCGTCGCGGCGCTGGCATCGATCATCATGGGGCTGTACGCGAACTACCCGATCGCCTGCGCGCCCGGCATGGGCCTGAACGCGTATTTCGCGTACACGGTCGTCAAGGGGATGGGCTTCACGTGGCAGGCGGCGCTCGGCGCGGTGTTCATCTCCGGCTGCCTGTTCCTGCTCGTCACGCTGTTCCGCGTGCGCGAGGCGATCGTCAACGGCATTCCGAAATCGCTGCGGATTTCCATCACCGCCGGCATCGGCCTGTTCCTCGGCATCATCTCGCTGAAGACGTCGGGCGTGATCGTCGGCAACCCGGCCACGCTCGTCACGCTCGGCGACCTGCACAAGCACGAGACGATCCTCGCGATCGTCGGCTTCTTCACGATCGTCACGCTCGACCACCTGCGCGTGCGCGGCGCGATCCTGATCGGCATCATCGGCGTGACGATCCTGTCGTTCTTCTTCGCCGGCAACCAGTTCCACGGCGTGTTCTCCGCGCCGCCGTCGATCGATGCGACGCTGTTCAAGCTCGACATCGGCGCCGCGCTGTCGACCGGCATCATCAACGTGATCCTCGTGTTCTTCCTCGTCGAGCTGTTCGATGCGACGGGCACGCTGATGGGTGTCGCGAATCGCGCGGGGCTGCTCGTCGAAGGCAAGATGAACCGCCTGAACAAGGCGCTGCTCGCCGACAGCACGGCGATCGTCGCGGGCTCGGTGCTCGGCACGTCGTCGACCACCGCGTATATCGAAAGCGCGTCGGGCGTGCAGGCCGGCGGCCGCACCGGCGTGACGGCCATCACCGTCGCGGTGCTGTTCCTCGCGTGCCTGTTCATCGCGCCGCTCGCCGGCGTCGTGCCGGCGTACGCCACGGCGCCCGCGCTGCTGTACGTGTCGTGCCTGATGCTGCGCGAAATGGTCGAAGTACCGTGGGACGATGCGACGGAAGCCGTGCCGGCCGCGCTGACCGCGCTGCTGATGCCGTTCACGTACTCGATCGCGAACGGCGTCGCATTCGGCTTCATCGCATACGGCGGCCTCAAGCTGCTGACGGGCCAGGGACGCACGGTCAAGCCGATCGTCTGGATCATCGCGGCCGTGTTCCTGTTCCGCTTCTTCTATCTGGGCAGCGAGTAAGCGAAGCGCATCGCACGATGAAACGAAAAAACGCCACCTTCGGGTGGCGTTTTTTTTCGCACGATTGTTCCGTGATCCTCAAGAAGCGACGCGCATGACTGCACCGACGTTCAGGCCACCCCGCCCGGCCCGCATACGAAAATGCCGCCCGACTCCGCCGAACGGCATTGCATGAAGGCCACGTCCGCGCGTGCGCCGCTCGCGTGCGCGCGCCGCCGGACGAGCGTCGTGTCGTCAGCGCCAGTTGGCCTCGTAGAAGCGCACGTAGCCGCTGCGCAGCGTCACGCATTGCGCACGCGTCTCCGACAGCAGGCGCCGCGCGGCCGCCTCGATGCGCTCGCGGTGCTGGTCGAATGCGCCGACCATGTCCTCGAAGCGCGGCGATGCCGCGCCGAAGTGGTCTTCCAGCGCCTCGGCGGTGATCTGACACTGGACGCGCTCGCCATTGACCAGTGCCGTGAACGCCAGCATCAGGTCACGCCCCGAATACTCCGGCTTCTCGTTCGTGAAATGGATCTGCATGGAGCCGCCTCGACCGGTAGAAAACGAATGACCGCGTCCGTCGTCCGCTACCGGCCGGACGAAATGTACGCGGGCTCGCCGGCGGAGGCCCCGGCCGCGGAGTGTGGCGCGGTCGATGCATGCCGGTTGAATTCCACTTTAGACGGTTTCGCGCGGGACACAAAAATTTCGGTGTGCGTCGTTCCGACGCGCATTTCGTCTGATCTGCGCGGCATCCGGCACCGTTTCGCCAACGGCCGTCAGTGCGGATCGGTCGGCCAGACGTTGAGCGCGATCGCGGCGGTCGTGACGCCCACCGCAATCGCGGCCGCCCCGTATCTCACCGCATCGGTCAGATCGAACAGCAATCCGTGGATCGCCACGGCAATGCCGCCCAGCATGATGAAAGTGGCGATGGCCGCCAGCACGACTCTCAGTTCCGCCCGAACCATGATGCGTCTCCCGAACGGATGCATGTCGCGTCGCATGCATGTTGCACTGCGGAACACGGCGCGTGCGTGCTCCATTTCCATCATTGCAGGCGGGCGCCTGAAAGCAAGGGGATTTTGTCGGCAGTCGCGCATCGCACGTGGCGCTTGTATGATGATGCGTACCCGGACGGTCGGCTGTCGCGCCGAATGGTGCACCGCGAGCGGAGCCGCACTCCGCCGCCGATTCCGATCCGGTCGCCCCGACGGCCCCGGGAACAGGAGACAAACCATGCCGCAACCCTACGTGCTGCCCGCCACCACGGGTCGCACCGACCTGCTCGCGCAGGCGCATGCGCGTTCGACCGCGGTCGGCCTGCGCGCGCACGAACGCCCCGATTTCTCGCCGCTGTCGCGCATCGCGCTGCGCGAACTGCTCGACACGAACCACACGCTGTTCTCGCACGCCCGCCCGGTGATGGAGGACCTCCACGCGCAGATCGCCGAAACGCAAAGCCTCGTGCTGCTGACGGACGCCGACGGCGTGATCCTGCACAGCATCGGCGACGCGGACTTCATCGAGAAAGCCAACCGCGTCGCGCTATGCAACGGCGTGTCGTGGGCCGAGGGCGCGCGCGGCACCAACGCGATCGGCACCGCGCTCGCGTCGGGCCAGGCCGTGGTCGTGCACGGTGCCGAACATTTCCTGCGCGCGAACCACATCCTCACCTGCGCGTGCGCGCCGATCGTCGATCCGTTCGGCCGCACGCTCGGCACGCTCGACGTGAGCGGCGACCCGCGCGGCGCCAGCCCGCATACGCTCGCGCTCGTGCGGATGTCGGCGCAACTGATCGAGAACCACCTGTTCGCGAACCAGTGCGGCGAAGCGCTGCGGCTGCGCTTTCACGCCCACGAGGATTGCGTCGATTCGCTGTTCGCCGGCCTCGTCGCGTTCGGCCCCGACGGCGGGCTGATCGCCGCGAACCGCAGCGCCCAATTCCAGCTCGGCGCATCGTTCGATGCACTGCAGCATCAGGCCAGCGACGCATTGTTCGGCATGCGCTTCGGCCAGCTCGCGCAGCAGGCCGCGCGCGCACCGGGCGCCACGTTCCGCCTCACGCTGTCGACCGGCGTGCGCGTGCTCGCGCGCTGCGAATTCCCGGAAGCGCAGAAAGCGACCGTCGCCGTCACGCCGCCCGCGCCGGCCTCACGCGTGCGTGCACCGGACCCCGACGCGATCACGTTCGCGACGCTCGACACCGGCGACGCGCGCATGGCCGCCGTGCTCGAACGCGTCGCGAAGATCCGCGGGCGCGACCTGCCGCTGCTGATTCTCGGCCAGACCGGCACCGGCAAGGAATGGCTCGCCCGCGCGCTGCACCAGGCGTCGCCGCGCGCGGACGGCCCGTTCGTCGCGGTCAACTGCGCGGCGCTGCCCGATTCGCTGATCGAGGCCGAACTGTTCGGCTATGAAGACGGCGCGTTCACCGGCGCGCGCAAGCGCGGCAGCCCCGGCAAGATTGCGCAGGCCGACGGCGGCACGCTGTTTCTCGATGAAATCGGCGACATGCCGCTCGCCCAGCAGGTGCGGCTGATGCGCGTGCTGCAGGAGCGCGCGGTGATGCCGCTCGGCGGCGCACGCGCGGTGCCGGTCGACGTGCGGGTGGTCTGCGCGACCCACCGCGACCTGCGCGCGATGATCGCGGAGGGCACGTTCCGCGAGGATCTGTTCTACCGGATCAACGGGCTCGCGGTCACGCTGCCGGCGCTTGCCGCCCGCACCGACCTGCCGGCGCTCGTCGAGCGCATCCTCGCGCGGCTCGCGCGCAGCGAGCCGATGCCGCGCCGTCTCGCGGCCGACGTGCTCGATGCGTTCGCGCGCCACCGCTGGCCCGGCAACCTGCGGCAAATGACCAACGTGCTGCGCACGGCCGGCATGCTCGCCGAAGACGAAACCGAAATCACGCTCGCGCATTTGCCCGACGATTTCTGGCTCGACTGCGACGATGCGCCGGCGGCCGACACGCCAGCCGTATCGCCCGCGTCGCCTGGCAGGCGCGAAGGCACGACGCTGCAAAGCCATCAGGCCGCGATGATCGACGCGGTGCTCGCGCGGCATGGCGGCAACGTATCGGCGGCCGCGCGCGAGCTCGGCCTCGCCCGCAATACCGTGTACCGGTATCTGCGGCGGCACTGACGCCCACGGCGGGTAGCTGGCGGCCGTGGGCCGCCGGCGGGTTCGGGTATGCTTGGCGCGTTGCCGCCGAACCGCCGCCCGCTTCAGTCATGACCGATCCAGATCACCCGCCCCTCGTGCGCATCGAGCCGCTCGGCGCGACCTTCGACGCGCCCGATTCGCTCACCCTGCTCGAAGCCGCCGCGTTCGCGCGCGTGTCGCTGCCGCGCTCGTGCCGCAACGGCACGTGCCGAAGCTGCCTTTGCCGGATCGTCAGCGGCAGCGTACGCTACACGATCGAATGGCCGGGGCTCTCCCGCGAGGAAAAGGCCGACGGCTATACGCTGCCGTGCGTGGCCGTCGCGACGTCGGACCTCGTGCTCGACGTGCCCGACGCGGTCATGCTCGACTAGACGCGGCGCGCGACCGCGCGTCGTCCTGCAACGCTCGATCCTGCATGGAGAACGTGATGGTCCAGCCAACCGATCGCATCGAAAAACAGACGCTGCTCGCCGCGTCGCCCGACCGCGTCTGGGCAGCCGTGAGCAATTCCGGCGAATTCGGCCAGTGGTTCGGCGTGTCGTTCGACGGCCCGTTCGAAGCCGGCCAGTCGCTGTTCGGCCGCATCACCCCCACCCGCGTCGACGACGACGTCGCCAAGGCGCAGGAGCCCTATGCGGGCACTGTGTTCGAAATCGTCGTCGACCGCATCGAACCCAGGCAACTGTTCTCGTTTCGCTGGCATCCGTTCGCGATCGACCCGGAATTCGATTACGCGTCCGAGCCGATGACGCTCGTCACCTTCACGCTCGCGCCGCAGGCCGGCGGCACGCTGCTCACGGTCACCGAAACGGGTTTCGACCAGTTGATCGAAGCGCGTCGCGCGACGGCGCGCGACATGAACGACCAGGGCTGGGCCGCGCAGATGACGCTGATCGCGAAGTACCTGGCGCAGCCCGCGTAGCGCGCCGCGATGCCGCACGTCGGTGCCGGCCGGCGAACCGGCGTGCGTGGCATAATCGGCCGCATCATCGTCCACCCGCCGCCGCGCATCGCATGCTGAGTCGTCGCCTCCGGAAGATCGGCAGTCTGATCGGGATGCTCGCCATCCTGATGACGGCGCTCGTGCCGACGATCTCGCAGGCGCTGACCACGCAAGGGCGCGTCGACGCGCTGCTGGCCGGCTACTGTTCGTCCGCGCCGGCCGCCGGCACGCCGTCCGCCGATGCGGCGACGAAAAGCCTGCAGGCTCATCTCCACGCATGCGGCTACTGCAGCCTGCTTGCCCATACCCCCGCGCTGCCCGCCCCCGAACTGACGTTCGCGGCCCGCGTGCACGCGATCGAGCATCGCGCGGCCACCCGCTTCGAAAGCCTGCGCCGCACGCAGCCGCTCACGGCCGCACAACCGCGCGCCCCGCCGTTCACGTCCTGATCCGTCGTCATTACGCGTGATGCCGTCGTGCATCACGTCGCCCGCGCACGCCGCCCGCGTGCGCGACGTGTCACGTTTCGAAGGACGATCATGTCGCACCCTGTCGCGTACGGCGTCGTGCCGCGCGCGTGGTTGGCCGTCTCCGGTTCGGATCGCCGCGCCGGCATTCGCCCGCATGCGAATGTCCGGTGTCGCACGTCCGCGCCGACGGCGCGCCGCATCGATGCCGCTCGCGCGGCCGTCCGTCGAAGCCGTTTTTTTCATCCGATTCGTCACTCGCTCATCCAGCCATGAAAACCGCTACTTTCATTCGCGGCGCACTCGCCGCACTCGGCTTCGTCGTCATCCACGCCGCGCATGCGCACGCGCTCCCGAAAACGCAGGACCCGGCCCCCGACGCCACGCTGTCGAGCGCGCCGCCCGCGGTCACGATCGAGTTCGGCGAAGCGCTCGAGCCCGCGTTCAGCTCGATCGCCGTGACCGACAGCCACGGGCAGTCGGTCGTCGACGGGAAGTCGGCCGTCGATGCCGGCAACCGGAAGCGGATGCACGTCGCACTGGCGAGCCTGAAGCCCGGCACCTACACGGTCGCATGGATCGCGGTGGCCAGCGACGGCCATCGCACGCACGGCCGCTACGCATTCACGCTGAAGTAACGCATGTCACGCACGCGATGCGCATCGATGCCCGCGGCATCGCACCCAATCAGGAGAACGCATGATGAAACGCTCGATTCCGACCGGCCTGCTCGTGACGCTGGCGCTGGCGCTGCACGCCACCGCCACCTTCGCCGCGTCGACCATCCAGGCCGACGCATGCTGGATTCGCACGATGCCGGCGACGGTGCCGTCGTCCGGCTACTTCACGCTGAAGAACCACGGCGACGCGCCCGCGACGCTGACCGGTATCGACACGCCCGCCTACGGGATGGCGATGGTGCATGAAACGCAGACGAGCGGCAGCACCGCGAAGATGGTGCACGTCGACTCGGTCGTCGTGCCGGCGCACGGCTCGGTGACGTTCAAGCCGAAAAGCTATCACGTGATGCTGGAGGAGCCGCGCCAGGCCGTCGCGCCCGGCGCGAAGGTGCCGTTCCGGCTGCACTTCGCGGACGGCTCGACCGTGTCCGTGACCTGCGACGCGAAGGCGCCGACCTACGCCGGCCAGTAACGCCGCTCGCCTCACGAAAGGAGACGCACATGAAAGACCGCCTGCCGCTGGCCGACCTGATCGTTCGCTACCGGACGCCGCTGAATGTCGCGGTGCTGATCGTCTGCGGGTTATGGGCCGCCTGGATCGCGTGGATGACGCGGCCTGCCGCCATCGATACGCCGCCGTCGATTCCCGCGTACTGCATGCGCGACGCACGCTGACGCGAAGGCACGGTTCCGGCGGCGGCCCGCGCCCTTATTGGCGTGGCATCATCGCTTCATCCCGACCGCTGGAACCGCCCTCCGGAGCGCCGCATGTCCGTTCAGACCTGGATGCTGTTTGCCGCAGCCTATCTCGCCACGACGCTGTCGCCGGGGCCCAACGTGCTGCTCGTGATCCGCAACACGGTGCGCTACGGCGCGCACGGCACCGCCGCGACGATCGCCGGCAACCTCGTCGCGCAGGGCATGGTCGTGCTGCTGGTCGCACTCGGCGTCGGCGCGGTGCTGGCCGCGATGCCGCCGCTGTTCGTCGCGATGAAGGTGATCGGCGCCGCGTATCTGATCTTTCTGGGTGTGCGGCAGTTGCGCGGCGAGCGCAAGGCCGCCGCATCGAGCGGCGCCGCGGAGATCGCCGTGCCCGATCGACGGAAGCTGTTTCGCGAAGCGCTGTTCGTGTCGGGCAGCAATCCGAAGACGATGATCTTCCTGTCCGCGTTCATGCCGCAGTTCATCGTGCACGACCGTCCGCTCGCGCTGCAGTTCGTCGTGATGTACGCGACGATCGCCTGCACGGTCGTGGTCGTTCACAGCGTCTATTCGGCCGGCATGCGCCGCCTGCATCGCGGCTTCGACATGAGCCGCGCGGTGCGCGCGCTCAAGCGTGCGAGCGGGCTGCTGTTCGTCGGGCTCGGCATCAAGCTGCTGACCGCGCGGCAGGCATGAGCCGGCGGCCACCCGTCAGCGCATGCGCGCGGCCAGCGCGGCCGTGATCTCGTCGAACGACGGCCGCGCATCGACGTCCTCGTTCACGCAGGCCGCCGCCAACGCATCGAGCGCGCCGGCGTGCGGTTCGCAGCGCTCGAGCAATTCGCCGAGCAGACAGCCGAACGCGCGTACTTCGAGCCGTTCGAACCTTGCGCCGCGCGTGCGCTCGTTCGCGTCGTACAGCGACGCCGCGCCGAAATCCCCGAGCAGCGCGCCGCCTGCGCCGTCGTGCAGGATGTTGTGCGCATACAGGTCGCCATGCATGATGCCGCGCGCGTGCAGATGGCCGGCGACCGACGCGATGCCGTGCGCGATCCGCAGCGCTTGCGCCGGCTCGAATCTCGCATCGGCGGCATAGACGTCGCGCGTGCAGGACGCGAAGCTCGGCGGCCCGGCGAGGTTCGTCAGCGCGGGATCGACCAGTTCCATCACCAGGCCGTGCGTGCCGTCCGGATGCCCGCGCAGCTTGCCGATCACCGGGATCAGGTTCGGATGACCGCCGGCATGCAGGCACGCGGCCATTTCGCAATCGGGCAGGCCGTCGCTCGTCACCGCACCCTTGAACAGCTTGACCGCGACCGTGCGCGGCGGATGGCCGTCCGCGCGCCACTGCGCTCGGTAAATGACACCCGACGCGCCCTCGCCCAGTTTCTGTTCGCATGACAGCGCGGCCCAGTCGATCTCCGCGACGTCCGGCCCGGCGGACGCCGCGGCCTCCGGCACCGCGCCGAACGGGTTGCCGGCCACGGCGAGCCACGCAAGGCGCGGCAGGCGCGGCAGCCAGCCGGGCAACGCGTCCAGCCGGTTCGCCGACAGGCGCACCAGCTCCAGCGCACGGCAGGCGGCCATTTCCGCGGGCAGCGCGCGCAGCCGGTTGCCGGCCAGCATGAGCTTCTGCAACCGAGAACAATCGCCGATGTCGGCCGGCAGTTCCTCGATTGCGTTGTCGGTCAGGATCAGCCAGCGCAGCGCACGCGGCAGCGCGCCGCGCGGCACGGTGTGAATCGAGTTCGCCTTGAAGCCGATCATGTCGAGTTGATCGCACGCGCCGAGCACGTCGGGAAAAGCGGTGAAGCGATTGCCCGACGCGAACAGGATGCGCAGGCGATGCAGCCGCGGCAGGTCGTCGGGCAGCGCGGACAACGCATTGCCGGTGAGGTCGAGCACTTCGAGCGTGTCGGCCAGATCGAAGATCTCGCGCGGAAATTCGGTCAATCCGCACGCGAGCTTGAGTTGCCGCGCGCCCGACAGTTGTCCGGCCTGCAGTTGTTCGAGGGTGTGGGTCACGGGGAGAAAAACGGGTGGCGGTTGCGGGGACCCGTCGGGTCGATCGAACGAATTCTACCGGGATCGATCGCGTGCCCCTACATGAGCTTGTCATACCCCCTTCACAAATGCGGAATGTGACGTTAGAATTGCGCCCCTTGCAGTGCCGACGTGGTGAAATTGGTAGACACGCTATCTTGAGGGGGTAGTGGCGAAAGCTGTGCGAGTTCGAGTCTCGCCGTCGGCACCAGATGCGTTTTCCTCGCATTCCAGCATTTCCGAAACCCGCGACAGCAGATGGCTTCGCGGGTTTTTTGTTTTCAGCTACGCCAACAACAGAAAATTCCGCACCACCGCGGACGGCTCGTCGCAGCGCGACGCGATGGCCAGCCTCGCGCGAAACCGGTTACCCGCGAACGGCCGGTACACGACGCCGGGCACCTGCACCTGCGTAATCGCCTTCGGCACGACCGACACGCCGAGCCCGGCCGCCACCAGCGTCACCGCGGACGCCATCTGCGGCGCCGGTTGCGCCATGCGCGGCTCGAACCCGGCGGCCTGGCACGCAGCGACGATGTCGTCGAACAGCGCGCCGCCGGCCGCACGCGGCACCTGCACGAACGACTCGTCGGCCAGCTCCGCCAGCTCGATGCGCCGGCGCTGCGCCAGCCGGTGCGCGACGGGCAGCGCGACGAACATCGGCTCCTCGTCCCAGTCGGCTACCCGCAGCGTCGCGGCGATGCGGCGCTCGGGCCGCACGATCGCGACGTCGAGGCGCCCGGCCTCCAGCGCTTCCAGCAAAACGCCCGACGTCGCTTCCTGCAACGTCAGCTCGGCATCCGGAAACGCCTCCCGAAAGCGGCGAATCAGATCCGACACTTTCGGATTGAACGCGGCCGTCCCGGTGAAGCCGACCCGCAGATGGCCGGTTTCCCCACGGGCGGCGCGCCTGGCCGCCCGTGCCGCGCGCTCGGCGTCGTCGAGTACGCGTCGCGCCTCTTCCGCGAACACTTCGCCCGCCAGCGTGAGCTCGGCGCCGCGCGCGGTCCGCTTGAACAGCTCCACGCCGAGCTCGTTCTCGAGCGCCTTGATCTGCTGGCTCAACGGCGGCTGGCCGATGCCGAGCGTTTCGGCGGCCTTCGTGAAATTCGACGCGGCCGCGACGGCCAGAAAGTAGCGGAGATGCCGAAGTTCCATGCGTGACGTGACCTCGCGGTGAGTCGGATTGCCTGTCAGCCAGTGTTAAAACATATGACTGCGGTTCATTTCATATATTGGACATATACATGACCGTGCGCAAGAATTCGTGTATTCCGTCGCACATCGAGTGCCTTCATGTCCTCCGCTTCGATTTCCCGCTCCGTCCCCGGCACGCAGAACAGCGCGCCCGATGCGCTGCCGGCCGGCGTATCCCCGCGCTCGGCCGCGTACAAGCGCATCGCGTTCGCGCTGTTCCTCGCCGGCTTTTCCACTTTCTCGCTGCTGTACTGCGTGCAGCCGCTGCTGCCCGCGTTCGCCCATGAGTTCAACGTCGGCGCGGCGTCGAGTTCGCTCTCGCTGTCGTTGTCGACCGGAATGCTCGCGGTGTCGATCCTGTGCGCCGGCGCGCTGTCCGAACGGGTCGGGCGGCGCGGGCTGATGTTCGCGTCGATGACGCTGGCCGCGCTGTTCAACCTGCTCGCCGCGTGGTCGCCGAACTGGCACCTGCTGCTGGTCTGGCGCGCGCTCGAAGGCTTCGCGCTGGGCGGCGTGCCGGCCGTGGCGATGGCCTATCTCGCGGAAGAAATCGCCGCCGACGGGCTCGGCTTCTCGATGGGGCTCTATGTCGGCGGGACCGCGTTCGGCGGCATGATCGGACGGATCGGGATGAGCGCGCTCGAGGAGCACTTCTCGTGGCGCACGGCGATGCTGTCGATCGGCGTCGTCGACCTGCTCGCGGCGATCGCGTTCGTGATGCTGCTGCCGGCCTCGCGACGCTTCGTGAAGCGCACCGACCTGACGCTGCGTCACCACCTGCGGCTGTGGCACGCGCAACTGCGTCATGCGCGCCTGCCGTTCGTGTTCGCGATCGGCTTCCTCGTGATGGGCGCGTTCGTGACGATCTACAACTACGCCGGGTTCCGGCTCATGGCGGCGCCGTTCAACCTGAGCCCGACCGCGTGCGGGCTGATTTTCGGCGCATACCTGTTCGGGATGGTGTCGTCGTCGAGCGCCGGCGCGCTCGCCGATCGCCTCGGACGGGCGCCGGTGCTGGTCAGCGGCATCGTCGTGTTCGCGGCGGGCCTCGCGCTGACGCTGTCGCACTCACTCGCCGCGATCGTCGTCGGCATCGTGCTCGTGACGATCGGCTTCTTCGTCGCCCACTCGGTCGCGAGCGGCTGGGTCGGCGCGCTCGCGGGCGCCGCGAAGGGGCATGCGGCTTCGCTGTATCTGCTCGCCTACTACGTCGGGTCGAGCGTGCTCGGCTCGGTCGGCGGCGCGTTCTGGCAACGCGGCGCGTGGACGAGCGTCGCCGCGTATGTCGCGGTGCTGCTCGTCATCGCATTGCTGGCCGCGCGGCGCTTGAGTCGCCCTTGAGCCATGCGTGACGCGGCTCGGCTCGGCGCGGTGCGGCCCGCGCCGTGCACCCACGCCGGCCGCTCAGCCGTCACGACACCAGCGCATCGTCTCCTTTCATCGCATACGCCGCCTCGCGCCGCCGCAGCTTCATCGCGATCAGCGCCGCCAGCACCGCGAGCGCGACGCCGGTGAGAAACCCGCCCGTGTAACCGACCTTCGCGGTCAGTGACAGGATCGTCGACGACGCGATCAGCTCGCCGAGATCGCGCGTGCTCTGCACGGCGGTCACGTCGGTGCCGGCCTGATCGCTGCCCCCCGCGAAACGCATGCCGGCCGTCATGATCGACACGGACGTGATGCCGGTCGCCAGCGAGCCGAGCACCGTGCACAGCCACGCCCACGCCGGCGACACCGGTAGCCACCCGCTCGCCTGCGTGAACCACAGCAGCGCCGCCGCGCCCGCGCAGCTCACGCCGGCCGTGAACGCCCGCCACAGGCCGAGCGCCCGCACGAGCCACGCGCCGCCGCCGCATCCGAGCACGACCGTCACGACGCCGCCGGCCATCCCGAGTTTGCCGATCGCGTCGAGCGACCAGCCCGCATCGTTGAGGAACAGCTTCGACAGGCCGAAGCCCGATACGGCAGTCATCGCCGACAGCAGCGCGAGCGACAGCAGCGACCACGAACGCGGCCGCTTCGCGAAGCGCACGAGGCTCGCGTCGTGATCGGGCCGGACGCGCGCACGATCCGCGTCGCGCGGCAACACCCACAGCACGCAGACGAGGCTCGCGAGCGGGACGGCGGCCAGCGCGAGAAACGCGGTGGGCTGGCCGAACAGGCCGATCAGCGTCAACGTGCCGGCGCCGCCGCCGAAGAAGCCGATCATCACGCCCGCGATCTGGATCGCGTTGATCCTCGCGAGCGTGTCGCCGCTGAAATGCTCGGCGGCCATCCCGTCGTTCGCGATGTCCTGCGTCGCGCTCGCGAGCGACGCGACGGCCAGTAGCCCGACCGCCCAGCCCGCCGTCGCGACCGTCATCCCGATCTGCGCGAGGCTGGCCAGGCACAGCACGACGATCGTCTGCATCGGCAGCATCCAGCTGCGCCGCCGGCCGATGCGGGGCGACCAGCGGTTGTCGACGACGGGCGCCCACAGGAATTTCACGACCCACGGCAGCCCGACGAGCGGCAGGAACGCAAGCGCGTGCAGCGGCGCGCCGTCGTGGCGCAGCAGCGTCGGCATCGCATCCATCGCGATGCCGATCGGGATGCCCTGTGACAGGTAAAGCAGCGTGATCGTGATGACCAGGCGGCGATGTTCGAGCAGGTCGCGCATCGAATTCTCCAGTTGCATGAGGTTAAAAAGGTTCGGCGCCGGCCGGCACGCGCGCGGGCTGCATCGCGTCGCGCCGCGGACGGCGTGCCGCACGCAGCAGCAATGCGCCGAAGGCGACGAGCGCCGCGTCGGTCAGCCAGTACACGGGTCGGCCTGCGTCCAGCAGCGCGAGCGCGCAATGGGTCGCGCCGGCCAGCCCGTACGCGACACCGGCCGCACGCATCAGCACGCGCAGCCATGCCGCGCGATCGGCGACGCAAGCCGCGAGCGCGATCGCGCCGCCCCACACGGCCCAGAACAGCATCGCGAGCGCATGGTCGACGTGCACGCCGTCGGGCAGTGCACGCCCGGCGAACAGCAGCGCACCGCCCGCGAGCACGAGCCCGCCGCACACGCCGACCGCGGCGGCGGCCAGCACGTCGGCCGAGCGATCGCGTTGCGCGCGCCGCCGTTCGATCCACAGATGCAGCCCCGTTGCGCACAACGCACACGCGGCGAGCCCCATCAGGAAATGCAGCACGCGCAGCACGCCACCGGCCGCGCCGACCCAGCCGTATTGCGCGAAATGCAGCGGCTGCACCGCGATGAACGCGCGCAGCCAGAAGCCGCGGCCGCGCGACGTCGCATCGGCGAGCCATTGCCCGTCCGTCGCGCGGTACAGGTGGCGTTCGAACACGGCCGTGCTCGGCAGGCCCGCGGTCGTACCGGCAATCTCGACGCGTGCATTCACGTCGCCCCAGCGATGCAGCACGACGGCTTCGGGCCGGAACTCCGGCCTGCGCACCGCGTCGCGCCGCAGCAGCGCTTCGAGATCGGGCGCATGCCGCCATGGGCCGCCGGCCTCGACGGGCGACGGTCCGCCCAGCAGCTCGGCGAACGCACGCTGCGGCTGCCCCGGATACGCGACGCCCGCGAGCGACACCGTGCCGAGCGCGCCGAGCCCCGACAGCGCGCCGGTGAACGCGAACAGCACGAGCCACGGCGTGCCCCACAGGCCGATCCACGCATGCAGGTCGAACAGCGCGACGCGCAAGCCGTGGCCGCGCCGGATACGCGCCGCGTCGGGCCAGCGCTTGCGGTGCACGACCACGCCCGCGACGATGAGCACGAGCAGCACGATGCCCCACAGGCTGACGAAAATGCGCCCGGGGAAGCCGGCGAACAGCGTCTTGTGCAGCGTGACGATCAACGTCGCCCGCACGGCGTCGGGCAGCGGCGCGCCGGTCGCCGGATCGAGCGCGAGCGTGCACGTCTGACGCGCGTCGCAGAAACGGATGGCCGGATCGTCCGGCCGCGGCAGCACGATGCGCGCGTCGCGCAACGCGAACCCGAGCGACGCCGCGCGCGCGACGAGCGCGTCGAGCGGCAACGTCGGCCGTGCGGCGGCCACCGCAGGCGGCCGCCACCAGCCCTGCATCGAATCGAACGCGAGACTCCAGGTGCCGCTGAACAGCACGACGAACAGCACCACGCCGAACAGCGCGCCGGCGCCGCGATGCAGCGCGCGCCAGCGCGCACGCGACGAAGCATCCATGTCAGCGCCCTCCCCAGAACATCGCGCACGGCACCAGCACCGCGAGCCACGCACCCGCGCGCCACGCGGCCTGCCGCCAGCCGGGCGCGACGAGCACCCACAGCAGCGCGGCGACGCTCGCGGCGAGCGTCAGCAACACGGCCGCATAGAGCCGGTTCAGGCCGTCGTCGGGGTAATGACGGGCCAGCGTGAGCGCGAGCGCGACCGCCCCCGGCAGCACGCCGCCGATCGCGATCGCCGCCCGCGCGCCCCAGCCGGACGCCATCAGAATTGCCCGCGCACGGTCAGCATCACGTTGCGCGGTTCCCCGTAACGGTTGTTCCAGCCCGGCTGGCTCAGGCTCAGGTAGTAGTTGCGGTCGAACAGGTTGTTGACGTTGAGCGCGGCGCTCCAGTGCTTGTCGTAGCGGTAGCCGAGCCGCACGCTCGCGAGCGCGTAGCCGCCCTGGCTCATCGTGACGCCGTTCGCCTGCGCCGAGTAGCTGCTCTGCACCTGCACGCCGCCGCCGATGCTCCAGCGCCGCTCCTGCCACGGCAGGTCGTAGTTGGTCCACAGCCGGAACAGGTGGCGCGGATTCAGCAGCGGCGCGAACGTGCCCGCGTTCGCGAGGTTGTCCGCATAACGCATCGTGTCGTACGTGTAGCTCGCCCACACGCTCCACCATGGCGTGATGCGGCCGTTCGCCTCGAACTCGAAGCCCTGGCTGCGCACGCTGCCGCCGTTCACGTAGTAGCAGCTCGGCCCCGCGCATGGATGCGCGAGGTCGACCTGCGGGTTGTTGTCGAGATCGATGCGGAACGCCGCGAGCGACACGTCGAGCTTGCCGCCCGCCAGTTCGCCCTTCACGCCCGTTTCGTAGGTACGCCCCTTCACCGGCGTCAGGATGCCGCCGCCCCACATCGACTTGGTCTGCGGCTGGAACACCTCCGCATAGCTCGCGTACCACGACCAGTCGCGCGCGAAATCCCAGATCAGCCCGCCGTACGGCGTGAACTGGTGGCCGGTGTTGTAGTGCGCGCCGAGGCTGTCCTGGTTCCACCAGCTCATCCGGCCGCCGAGCACGAGCGTCAGCGGCTCCGCGAGCTTGATGCGGCCCAGCCCGTAGACGCCCTTCTGCGAAACGTCGTTCTGCTGCGACTGCTGGTACGGCCCGATGCCGGGCTCGGGCACGCTGCTCGGGTTCCAGCGATACACGTTCACCGGCGTGCCGGCCACGTCGCCGAGCAGCGGCGCGGTCATCTGCCCGCTGCTGCTGTTCGCGTAGGTGACGCCGAACAGCAGGTCGTGCGTGAGCCCGAACGCATGCACGGGGCCCTGCACGTTCGCATCGACGCTGCGGCTGTAGCTGCTGAACTGGTACGCGGCGCCGGTCAGCCGGCCGCCGGCGCCCGTCGCCGGATCGACCGCGCCGAACGAACCTGCGTACTTCAGGTCCGAGCGCACGCTCTGGTATTCGCCGCTGACCTTCGCCTTCCAGCCGGCGCCGAGCTTCTGCTCGACCGACGCGAACGCGCGCGTCGTGTCCCAGTTGAAGCGGCCCCACGCGGTGTCGAGGAACGTCGAGCGCGACAGGCCGAGGCTCGCCCCGTCGCGCGCCATCGGCACGCCGGACATGTCGGGCACCGATGTCGTGGTCTGGTACTGCGCGCCGAACGTGAGCAGCGTGTCGCGCGTCACGTCGACTTCCGTGACGCTGTAGATCGAACGCGTGTCCTGCTTCGCATGGTCGTAGAAGAAGTGGCGATCCTCGTACGCGGCGACGAGCCGGCTGCGCACGGTGCCGGCCGCATTGAGCGGGCCGCCGATGTCGGCTTCCGCGCGATAGCGGTCCCAGCTGCCGACGCTGGCGGTCGCATGCGCGGAGAACTGGTATTGCGGGCGCTTGCGCACGAGGTTGACGGTCGCGGCCGGATTGCCCGAGCCGTGCAGCAGCCCGTTCGCGCCGCGCAGGATTTCGACGCGTTCGTACACCGAGATGTCCTGCGGCGCGCTCGCCATGTCGCCGATCACGACCGGCACGCCGTCGAATTCGAACGAATCGACCTTGAAGCCGCGCACGAAGTACGCGGTGGTGAGCAGCACGTAAGGCTGGACGGTCACGCCGGCCGACTGCTGCATCACCTCGTCGAGCGAGAACAGGTTCTGCTGGTCGATCCGCTCGCGCGTCGTCACGCTGACCGACTGCGGAATCTCGCGCAACGCGAGCGGCATCTTGCCGACCGTCGCCACCGACGGATCGTCGGCCACGCCGCGCGACGCATTCACCGCAATCGCCTTCAACTCGCCCCCGGCAGGCTGCGCGGCGGCTGTTTCGTCCTGGCGGACTTCCGCGCCGGCCGCCGGCGCCGCATCGGCGAACGCCGCCGCCGGATGCGCGGCGATCAGCAGGCCGAGGTACAGCGACGGACGCCAGCGCCCGAAACGGGCGACGCGTGCGCCCTGCATCATCGATCTCTCAGGTTCCCGTACCTCGTACCGCATTCACGCCCCCGTATTTGATAATCATTCTCATTATCAATTAGAACCGGCAGGCGATTTTTCGATCGAGGGGCTTTTCCTATCGATTCCGGGCACGGCGGCCCGCATTGTTCACGTCACTGTTCGGACTCGGCCGGGCGCGTTTCGACGTCCGCGCCGGCGGGTGGCGCCCCGTCGGGCCGCCCCGCACGGGCGAACGTCGCGTACCACGCATCGGTCGCGATCAGTTGCGCATGCGTGCCGGTCGCCCGCACGCGGCCCGCGTCGAGCACGACGATCGTATCGGCGGCCGCCGCGAGCGCCGGCTGGTGCGTGACGACGATGCGCGTGCGTTGCCCACGCAGCGCGACGAGACTGTCGCGCACGCGTCGCGCGCTCAGCTCGTCGAGGCTCGCAGTCGGCTCGTCGAACATCAGCACCGGCGCCCGCGCCAGCAGCGCGCGCGCCAGGCATGCGCGCTGGCGCTGCCCGCCCGACAGCAACTGGCCGCCCGGCCCCACATCGGTGTCGAGGCCGTCCGGCAGGCGCTCGGCGTCGCGCAGCAGGCCGACCGCGTCCAGCGCGGCGCGCAGTTCGGCATCGGCCGCGTCGGGCCGCCCCATCCGCACGTTCCACGCGAGGCTGCCGCGAAACAGCCCGTTGTCCTGGAACACGAGGTTGCGCGTCGCGGCGAGCGTCGCCTCGCTCAGGTGCCGCACGTCGGCGCGGCCGAGCAGCACGCGCCCGGCGCACGGATCGTCGAGCCGCGCGAGCAGGCCGAGCAGCGTGCTCTTGCCCGCCCCCGTCGGGCCGACGATCGCGACGAAGCCGCCCGCCGGACAATGCAGGTCGATCCCGTCGAGCAGCGTCGCGCCGCCGGCGGACCGATAGCCGACGCGCAGCGCGTCGACGCTCGCGTCGTGTACCGGCGTGCCGCGCTCGGGGCTGTCGAAAAGTGGCGCATGCAGCACCGCGAGCACCGTATCGAGCGCGCGCCAGCCGCCGCGCAGCGCCTGGTCGAGCTGCGTGAGCTGCGCGAGCGGCTCGATGAAGCGCACGAGCAGCACGAGCACCGCGACGGCCGTCGCCGCGTCGAGCCGGCCAACCGCGACGGCCCACGCGCCGCCGATCAGCATCGCGACGAACACGCCCTGCACCGCCCCCGCGAAGCCGAGCTCGATCGGCAGCGAGCGCCGCATCAGTGCTCGCGTGCGGCGATGCTGTTCGTCGAACGCGCGCTGCAGCGCCGCGCGTGCGTCGCCGTCCCGGCCCGCGAAGCGCAGCAGCCCCTGATGCGCGGCGAAGGTCTGAAGCTGCACGGCCATGTCGCGATCGCCCGCGGCGCGCGCCTGTTCGAACGCGAGCGTGCGGGCGCCGCCGCGTTCCAGCAGCGCGAACAGCAGCACGGCCGCCGCCGCGAGGCACAGCGCGATGCGCCAGTCGATCCACGCGAGCCCCGCGACCACCGCGAGCGGCGTGACGACCGCGCCGATCAACGGCCCGAGCAGGTGCGCGGGAAGTCCCATCGCCTGCATCACCGGCCCGCGCAGCAACCCGGCCGGATGACTGTCGCGCACGGCCTGCCACGACGCGATGCGCGGCAGGTGGTGCACGAGGCGTTCGACGAGGCCAACGGCCAGCGCGCCGCCCGCGCGATAGCCTCGACGTTGCGCGACGTACAGCACCAGCGCATGGCACAGCGTCAGCGCGCCGAGCACGGCCGTCCAGCGCAGCGCGGCCGCCTGCGCACCGGCGAACCAGGCGCGGATCAGCGGCACGAGCAGCAGCCCGCACGCGCCGTCGAGCAATGCGGCGGCCACCGCCCAGCCCAGCCCGCGCCACAGCGCGCGGCGCGTGTCGCGCGGCAGGCACTGCAAACGTTTGAGCGATGTCGTCATCATGCGGCCTCCCCGCCTGCGGCGCCGCGTTCGCGCCAGAGCCGCGCATACAGCCCGTGCGCGGCAAGCAGCGCCGCGTGCGTACCGCGTTCGACGATGCGGCCGTGCTCCATCACGAGGATCTGGTCCGCGTGCCGGATCGCGTCGAGATCGTGGCTGACGATCACACGGGTACGCGTGTCGGCGCGCAGCGCGTTGCGCAACGCGCGCCCGGTTTGCGGATCGAGCGCCGACGCCGGTTCGTCGAGCAGCAGCAGCGGCGCGCGCGACAGCAGCGCACGCGCGATCGACAGCCGCTGCAGTTCGCCGCCGGACAGCCGCACGTCGCGCCCGCACACGCAGTCGTAGCCGCCCGGCAATGCGTCGATGCGCTCGTCGAGACAGGCCGCACGCGCGGCGGCGCGAATCGCGTCGCGATCGGCATCGGGCCGGTACAGCGCGATGTTCGCGGCAATCGACACATCGGCGAGCGCGGTGGCCTGCTGGAACACCATCGCGACCTGTTCGCGGCGCGTGTCCGACGCGAGCAGCCGCAGATCGGCGCCGCCGAGCCGCACCGTGCCGCGATCGGGGTCCATGAAGCGCGCGAGCAGCATCAGCAGCGTGCTCTTGCCCGCGCCCGACGGCCCGACGATCGCGGTGGTCGTGCCGGCCGCGATCGTCGCGTCGAGGTCGCGCAGGATCGGCTCGCCGTCGATGTCGACCTGCACGCCGCGCAGTTCGATCGACGCGTCGCGCGGCGCCTGTGCCGCGCCGTCGGCGGGTTCCTGCAGGCCCGGCTGCACGAGCAACGCATCGAGCCGCGCGGCGGCCGCGCGCGCCTCGCGCAACGCATCGGCGCCATGACCGAGCGCACGCACCGGCGCCGCGACCGCCCAGATCAGCAACGCGAACGCGCACAGCGTGCCAACCGGCAACTGCCCGACCGTCAGCCACGTCGCGCCGAACACCACCCACGCGAGCAGGAACGGCGTGCCGAGCAGCACCTGCGTGCACGCGCCGAGACCGCCGATGCGGCCGACCCACGCCGCGAACGCGTGCGAGAAATGTCCGGCCGACGCCAGCGCGGCGGCCTCGATCCCGGCGCGCGGATACTGCCGCACCAGCGCCGGGTTCTGCGCGAGCTGCGCGTAGTCGCCCATCAACCGTTCGAGCGCCGCGTTGCGTGCGGCGAAGGCCGGCGCGAAGCGTGCCGAGCGCATCCAGCGGAACAGCGCCGCACCGGCGACGAGCGGCACGAGCGCGAACGCGAGCAGCGCGGGATTCAGATAAAGCAGGCACGCGAGCGCCGCGCACGGCACGACGACGAGCTGCGTGAGATCGGCCGGCGCATGCGCGACGAGCTGATGCAGCGCGCGCACGTCCTGGTCGACGTGGCGCGCGACGCGGTCGCTGCCCGCGCGTGCGAACCAGCCGAGCGGCAAACGCTGCAGATGATCGGCGAGGCGCTTGCGCAGACGGTCGCCGAGATCGGCGTCGACGCGGTGCGTCAGGTGCAGTGCGACCGTCTGGCCGCCCAGCCAGCACGCGCCGGCCGCCACGGCCGCGACGAGCCAGCCGCGCGCCGCGGCGTCGAGCTGCGCGCTCACGCGCCATGCGTCGGCGAGATGCGCAAGCGCGAGCCACGGTACGAGCGACGCGATGCCGGCCAGCGCCTGCAACGCCACCGCCGCGACGAGCGGCACTGCGAACGGCCGCAACATCGAAAGCAACGGCCCCTTCATGCGGCACGCTCCAGCAGCATGCCGAGCGTCGCGGCGCGCGCGTCACCCGGCGGCTGCGCCGGAAAACCGAGTTGCGCGGTCAACTGCTGCCAGACGCGCGCCACGTCGATGCTGCGCTGGTTGCACGCGTGCAGCCCTTCGCCGGACACGAGCCGGTCGACCGCGCGCACGGCCGCCTGCGGCCAGCAGCGCGCGTGAATCTCGCCCCAGGTGTCCTGTGCGTCGTCGCAGATCTGGATGCTCGGCATGTCGTCGCCGGCCGCCTCGCCGAAGATCGGGAACAGGCCGTCGTCGTCCAGCGCCGGCTCGCGCAGCGCGGGCGCCCACCACAGCGGGCCGTGCGGCGACGCGAGCGTCCACGTGCCGGCGTCGGTCGTCAGCGTGATGCCGAACAGCAGGCTCATCCGGCCGTCGTCGGCCGCCGCCATCTCGTTGTGCACGCGCAGCGACACCGGCGTTTCGGCGAGCACCATCGCGCATTCGCGCATCGACGACAGCGCCGGCCCGATCGGTTCGACCGACCACGGCCCGACGCCCTGCAACGCGGCCGCGAGCACGTCGAGCGCCGCGTAGCTCGCCTGCACCGAGCACACCACGTCCGCATGCACCGGCGCGCTCGTCTCGCGCAGCCGCCGCGCGACCGCGATGAAGCGCGCGACGACCGGCAGGTTCGGATAAAAGCTGTTGAGCAGGCAGCGGCGGCCATGGCGCGACGCGGTGCGCAGCACGCTGTCCCATTCGTCGGGCAGCAGCGGATGCTCGATCACGACGTCGATCCCGCGTTCGAGCAGCCGGCACGCGAGCGCGGCGCCTTGCGCGCCGCGCGCCGCGCCGCCAACGGCGACGCACGCGATGCGCACGTCGTCCGGCAGCTCGTCGACGCGATCGAACACCGGCGCACCGACGCGTGCGGCCAATGCGGCCGTGCGCGCACTGCCTTGCCCGAGGATGCCGGCGACGTGATACGAACCGGACGCCGCGAGGCCCGCCGCATAGAACTGACCGAAACGGGAGCCGGCCACGACGACCGGCAGCGGATGGACCTTCATCGTGCCTCCTTCAGGCGCGTATCGACGAACGCGGCGTTCAGGCAGTCGAAATGACCGCCGGGGATATCGACGGCCGTGATGCCGCCGAGCGCCTGCGCCGTCCAGTAATCGGTGAGCGCCGCGCGCTGCTGCGGAATCAGCGGATTGCAGCGCTCCGGAACGAACAGCCGCAGCGCACCCGCATACGGCGCATCGCCGGCCCAGTGGCACGCCTGCACCGAATGCATGAAGAGCCGGTAGAGCCGCTCGCGCTCGTCGAGCAGCGGATGCGCGAGCGCGTCCTGCAGCGACAGGCCGGCCGCCGCGCGCAACACGCGGCGACGCAGCCCGTTGAGCGGCTCGCAGCGATCGCCGAAGATCTCGAGCTGCGCCTGCAGGCTGCCGGGCGCGAGCCGCGCAGGGTCGGCCTTCAATGCGTCAGCCAGCGCGTCGGCCAGCACGTACGTTTCCGGAAAGCCGAGCGCATCGAGCGGCAGCCCGAGCGTCGCCGCGAAGTTGAACAGCACGAGCCGTTCGTCCTCGATCAGGTACGGAATCCGGTAGCTCGACACGATGTCGAGCGTGCGCACCGCGACACCGAGCTGCACGAGCGACTTCGCCATCTCCAGAGCGACCAGCCCGCCCGAGCAGTAGCCGAGCACGTCGACCTCGCGCACGCCGCTGCGCCACAGCGCATCCGCATAACGCCGGCCCAGCGTCGCGTTCAGGTGGCGCACCGGCAGGTCGAGATAGTCCTGCGCGTCGCGCACCGCGAAGCCGAGCACCGGGCCCAGCCGAGCCAGCGCGGGCAGCACCGGACGATACGCGTGCACGGTGCCGAGCCCTTCGTGCACGATCACGCGCGGCACGCCGTCACCCGGCGCGAGCGGAATCGGCCGCGCGCCGGCCCGCACGCGCGGCGCCGGCGCATGGACGACCGCCGATGCAGGCAACGTGCGCGACGCGGCGGGCGCGGCCGTCGGCGTCGCGCTCGCCGGCTGCTCGCCCGCATCGCGCAGGCATTGCGCGAACGCGGCGGGCGTCGGCTGCGCGAGCACCCAGCGCAGCAGCCGGTCGAACGGATGCGCGTGCGCGAGCGGCTCCTCGCCGCGCAGCCGCGACACGAGCTGCGCGATCAGCAGCGAATCGCCGCCCGCGGCGAAGAAGTCCTGATCCGGCGAGACGTTGCGCGTATCGAGTACGGTTTCCCACAAGCCGATCAGTCGCGCGAGCAGCGGATCGGCTGCCGGTGCGGGCACCGGCCGGACCACGGCCGGCGCCGGTTCGCGGATATCGGCGATGCCGGCCAGCGCGCGGCGGTCGATCTTGCCGTTCGCGGTCACCGGCAAACGTTCGAGCACGCGCAGTTGCGACGGCACCATGTAGTTCGGCACGCGCTCGGCCACGAACGCCAGCAGCGTATCCGGCGCGATGCGCGCGGCGCCGCGCTTCACGTGAGCCAGCAGGATGTCGTAGCCGAGCGCGGCGAGCGGCGTGTCGGGCGCGACACAACCGAGCGCACGATCGCCCGCCTCCGCCTGCAGCCAGTCGAGCCACTGCGCGTGCGGCACGAACAACCGCGCCGATGCGGCCCGCGCATCGTCCGGCGTCTCCATCATCAGCCCCTGGCTGATGCTGATTTCCGGATGCTCGGCCGTCAGTTCCTGGATCACCCACCACGCATCGGGCGCCGACAGTGCGCGCAAGCCGGCAATCAGTGCGACCGTGTCGCGCGCATTGTTCAGCGCGCCGGAGCTGATCGTCAGGTCGACCGAATGCGGCGCAATGCCCTGCGCGTCGCACGGCGCGTTCATGTCGAAGCGCACGAAGCGCATCCACGGATACGCGGCGAAACGCTCGCGTGCGGCCGCGAGGAAGTAGCTCGACACGTCGCTGAACAGGTAATCGATACGCGTACCGGCTTCGACCAGCGGCGCGAGCGCGTCGACGATCGCACGCGTCGCGGCGGCGGTGCCCGCGCCGATTTCGAGAATGCGCCACGCGCGCTGCGGCTCGCGGGCGACGACGGCGCGCACGGCCTGCGCCATCCCGCGATGCAGCGCGCGGGCATGTTCGCCGTCGCTGTACATCGCTTCGGCGATATGCGAAGCCCCTTCCGGGAACATCAGGCCGGCCGGCGACACGCTGCCGGCGATCTGCGCGCCGAGGCATCCGGCGCTCGCGCGGAAGTAGTCGACGAGCACGGCCGGCCACAGCTCGGGCGACGCGTGCTGCGCGAATGCGTCCCAGCACGCATGCGCGTCGGCCAGGCTCGCGCCCGGACGCATGCGCCAGCCGTCTTCGGCATCCGCCTCCAGCACGCCGTGCGCGACGAGCATCGTGAGCCAGTGGCGCAGCAAATGGCGTCGTGCCGCCGGCACACGCAGCCGCTCGCACAAGGTCGCGAAACCGGTCGAAGCGTCGGTCGTCAAGCCGCCGGCCGGCACGATCCATGCGGCGAGCGACGCCACGCACGCCGTTTCGAGCTGCGCGACCGAATGCGCCACGTCTGCCTGGGCGGGCCAGCGTGCGGTGTCGAATGCCGTGCGCACCTGCGTCGCCAGGTCACGCAGCGCGTCGTCCCGCGCCGATGCAGGCGCTTCCGCACTCTGCAGCGACACGAAGCTCGCGAGCCGGCGCTCCGCGCCTTCGCCGAGCACGATCGTCGCGGCCGCGCCGACGAGCGGATGCGCGGTCAGCGCCGCATCGATCTCGGCCAGCTCGATCCGGTACCCGCGGATTTTCACCTGATCGTCCTGCCGCCCGAGGAATTCGAGCGAGCCGTCGGCGCGCACGCGCCCGAGATCGCCGGTGCGGTAAAGCCTGCGCCCGTCCGGATGATGGATGAACCGTTCGGCCGTCCGCACCGGATCGTTCGCGTAGCCCGTCGCGAGCCCGACGCCGCCGATATGGATCTCGCCGCGCACGCCCGGCGGGCACGGCCGGCCGAGCGCGTCGAGCACTTCCATCGTCTGCCCGGTCAGCGCGCGGCCGTACGGAATGCTCGCGAGCTGCGTGTCTTCCGGACGGATCGGATGCTCGATCGACCAGATCGACGCTTCGGTCGCGCCGCCGAGGCTGAACAGTGCGCTGTCGGGCCAGCGGCGCCACCAGCGGGCCGGCAGCGTCACCGGAATCCAGTCGCCCGACCACAGCACGCGGCGCGGGCCCGGCACGTCGAGCGCCGGTTCGCCTTCGAGATAGTCGATCAGCATCTGTCCCTGGGCGGGCACCGAGTTCCACAGCGTCACGCGATGGCGCGCCATCAGTTCGGCCCAGTGCGACGGATCGTTGCCGCGCGCCGGATCGGGCAGCACGATGCACGCGCCGCGCGCGGTCGCGCCGAAAAAATCGTAGACGGACAGGTCGAAGCTCAGTTCGGCCAGCCCCAGCACCACGTCGCCCGCGCCGACCGCATGGCGCGCGCTGATGTCGGCAAGCGTGTTGCACACCGCCGCATGGCTCAGCATCACGCCCTTCGGCTCGCCGGTGGAACCCGACGTGTAGATCACGTAGGCCAACGCATCGGGGGCGATGTCGCACGCGGCGCGCGGCGGCCATTGCGGATCGCTCGACAACGCATCGACATCGATGCGCACGCAACCTTCGTGTTCGAATGCGAGCGCCTGCACGCTGACGACCGCACGCACTCGTGCATTGCGGAGAATGGCCTGTTGCCGCAGCGCCGGCTGACGGCTGTCGACCGGAACGTACGCGGCACCGGCCTGGACGATCGCGAGCACGGCCGCGAGCTGATGCGCACACTTCGGCATCAGCACCGCGACGGTATCGCCCACGCCGACGCCGGCCTGCTCGAGCGCGGTACGCAGCGCCGCCGCGTGTTGCGCGACCTCGCGGTACGTGCGTGCCCCCAGCGCATCGATCACGACCGGCGCATCGGGCGTGCGCAACGCCTGCGCGGCGAACCCGGCCGCGATATGCGTATCGGCATCCGGATGCGCGCCGGCGACCGGCGCCGCGGACGGCAGCACGATGTCACCCTCACGCGACCACCATTCGGCATCGTCGGCCAGCCGGCCCAGCAGCGCGACATACGCGTCGAACATCGCGGACGGCATGCCGTCCGGAAACAGGTCGTCGCGCACGTCCCAGCCGATTTCCAGCCCGCCGAACTGGTCGGTCACCTGGCAATCGAGCCACACCTGCGGCGTCTGGCTGATCATGGTGCGCGGCGGTGCGGCGCGCGTCGCGTGCTCCGTGTGCTCGCCGAGCAGGCGCCCCACGCTGCCGATCCCGCTCGTGAACACCACCGGCATCAGCGCCGCGTCCTTGCCGCGCCGCCGCGCGAGTTCGCGCATCACGTCGACGCCGGTGAAGGCGCGATGGTCGAGATCGTCGAACATCCGCGCGCCGATCGTGCGGGCACGCTCGACGAAATCGCGCCCGTGCGTCGCGTCGACGGCGAGCAGGCTCAGCGCGGTGAAATCGCCGAGCACAGCATCGATGCGCGGATGCACGGGCGGACGGTT
Organism: Burkholderia cenocepacia; assembly: GCF_014211915.1. Taxonomy (NCBI): domain Bacteria; kingdom Pseudomonadati; phylum Pseudomonadota; class Betaproteobacteria; order Burkholderiales; family Burkholderiaceae; genus Burkholderia; species Burkholderia cenocepacia. The sequence continues at coordinate 1,568,509 of NZ_CP060040.1, forward strand.
CAGCACCGTGAGGTTCAGGCAGAACGCCGGCGCCTGGCTCCAGCGGCCGACCACCTCGGCGAACGCGGCCAGCGCCACGCTCGCCGCGCTCAGTCCGAAATGGCTCGCATGGCCGCTCAGCGCGGTCCATTGCGCGCGATCGAGCCGCGCATGCCGGTGCGTGAAGCGCGGCCGCCCGTCGGTACGCATCGCGGGCACCACCGGCAGATCAGGACGCGCGGGCAGATCGTCGAGTCGACTGAGCCACCACGCCTTGTCGCGCGCATGATCGGCACGCGTCGCGGCCTGCGCTTCATGCATCACATAGTCGCGAAACGTCGCATCGAGCGGCGCGGGCTGCCATTGCGGATCGCCGTAACGACGCCGCCACTCGGCGAGCAGCAATTGCAGGCTCGCGTAGTCGATCAGCGTGAAATCCACGGACAGGTGCAGCACCGCCCCATCCGGGCCGAGACTCACTTCCGGCTGCAGCACCGGCCAGCGGTCGAGCGCGTGCACCGCATGGTCGAGGCGCTCGCGCACGCGGTTCAGGTGGGCGTCGAATGCGTTCGCGTCGGCCTCGCGCAGGTCGTGCACGGTGAGCGGCTGCCACGGCACGTCGGGCAGCACGCGTTGCCATGCGTTGTCCTCGACGATCGCGCGCAGCATCGGATGGCGCGCGACGCACGCATTCCACGCGGCCTCGAAGCGCACGCAGTCGAGATCCTTCGGCTCGTCGTATTCGACGTACAGATGGCACGCGCTGCCGCCGAACTCGAACGATTCGTGGCGACCAAGCACATACGCGGCCTGCACCGGCGTCAGCGCGAATCGTTCGTACTGATGCGCCGGATCGCTGCGCCATGCTCCGCCCTGAAGGAAACGGACGAACGCGTCGCGTTCGGCCTTGATACGCGCGGCGAGATCCGCATCGAGCGCGCCGGCCGGCGCGCGATAGCGCAACTGGCCGCCGTCGTCGCACCACAGTTCGATCTGGCGTTCGCGGCAGAGATCGAGCACGTCGTCGAAGTTCACAGCACGCCCTCCTCGATCGTCGCGACCGACGCATCGCCGTCGGCGGGCGCCGCCGGCGTCAGTTCGTCGAGCTGCGCCGCGAGACCGGCGAGCGTCGGCTGCCGATAGAACGCGGCCATCCCGATCCGCACGCCGAGCCGCTCGCGCAATTGCGCGAGCAGGCGGGTCGCGAGCAGGCTGTCGCCGCCGAGCGCGAAGAACGTCGCGTCACGCGCGTTCGCCGCGCGGCCGAGCGCCTGCTCCCAACAGGCCAGCAATATCGCGTGCCGTTCGCCGGCCGGCACGAACGCGTCGTGCGCGGCCGGTGCGTCGCCGAGTGCGCGCGCGAGTGCATCCCCGACCGCCCGGCGATCGATCTTGCCGTTCGCGTTGAGCGGCCAGCGCGGCACGCACCACAGCGCATCGGGACGCATCGCGTCGGGCAACCGGTCGCGCAACCAGTCGGCGAGCGCCGCCTGTTCGATCGGCTCGCCGACCCGGCGCGCATCGATGCAGGCGAATGCCGCCGAGCGCCAGCTGCGCGCATCGAGCGCAAAGCCGCACGCGTGGGCGGCCGCCGCGAGCGCATCGTGCGCGAACGGCCGCGGCACCGACGCATCGCCCGCGACGCTCGCGACGAGTTCGCGCAGCGGCGAATCGCGCAGCACGTCGGCGAGCAGCAGGCGCCCGTCCCGCGCGAGCAGCGCGGCCGCGATCCGGAAGGTGTCGCGCGGATCGTCGCGCAGGTGGGCCGCCGCGAAACTGATCACGCAATCGAATGCGCCGAGATGGCGTGCGGGCAGCAAGCCGTCCTGCATCGTCTGCAACGCGGGCAGCGTTCGCGTGAACCGTGCCTGCGCGTTGTGCAGCAGGCCCGGCGACACGTCGAACAGCGTCACGTCGAAGCGCGGATCGTCGAGCACGCCGAGCCCCGCATCGAGCGCCTGGCCCGCGCGGGCATCGAGCACCGCGACGCGCAGCACACCTGTGTGTGCCGCGGCCTGCGCGTCCAGCGCGGCGGCGAATTCGCGCAGCGTACGAACGCCGTCCGGAAAACGCGTCGCGAACGCGAGCGGTGCCACGCACGGGTCCAGCGGCACGCGTTGCGCGGCGGTATCCGGGTCGGCGGCGAGCGCGCGCAGCGCGGCCGTCAGATCGTCGAGATCGGTTACCTGCCAGTCGAGATGACCGAGCGCATCGACGAGGGCAATCGATGCGTCACCCTTTGCGTGCCAGTGCGCACGCAGCGACGGCGGCAGGCCCGCGTCGCCGTCGAGCAGCCGCCCGGCAACGGCGCGGGAGACAGCCGTTTCCGCCGGCATCGTGTCGGCCATGTCGGCAGCCGCGAGCGATGACGGCACGGTGTCCGCCGCCGCGCAATCGTTCGGCACGAACGCCGCGACGATGCGCGCGGCCTCGCCGTGAACGACGCTCGCACACGCGCCGTCGATCAACAGATGCGCGGCCAGCGCCGCCTCGATCTCGCCGAGCTCGATCCGGTGCCCGCGCACCTTCACCTGCCGATCCTCGCGCCCGAGGAATTCGAGCGTCCCGTCCGGCCAGTAGCGGCCACGATCGCCGGTGCGATACCAGCGGCCGGACGCGTGCTGCACGAAGCGCTGCGCGGTCAGCTCGGGATCGTTCCGGTAGCCGCGCGCGAGACTGTCACCCCCGATCAGCAATTCGCCCGGCACGTAATCGGGCACATCACGGCCGTCGCCATCGACGACGCGATACGCCTGCCCCGGCAACGGCCGGCCGTACGGAATCGAACGCCAGTGCGGCGGCACGTCGCGCACCGTCTGCACGTTCGACCAGATCCCGGCCTCGGTCGCGCCGCCGAGCGCGTGGAACGCACAGGCATCGCCGCAGCGCGCGCGCACGCGCGCCGGCAGGTCGAGTGCGATCCAGTCGCCGGACAGCAGCGCCGCACGCACGCTGCGGCACGCGCCGCTCGCCGCCGGCACGGCCAGCGCCATTTCCAGCAGCGCGGGCGCCGAGTTCCACAGCGTTACGCTGTGCTGCGCGATCAGTTCGATCCAGCGCGCCGCATCGCGCGCTTCATCCTGCGTCGGCAGCACGAGTTGCGCACCGGCACCCAGCGCGCCGAACAGGTCGTACACCGACAGATCGAAATCGAGCGCCGACACCGCCAGCAGCCGGTCGTCCGCGCGCACGCCGAGCAGCGCATCGATCGCATCGATCGTGTTGATCGCCGCCGCGTGGGTCATCTCGACGCCCTTCGGCACGCCCGTCGAACCGGACGTGTAGATCACGTAAGCGGTCGTCTGCGGCGCGACCTCGAGCGGCGCGGCCAGCGGCGCATGCCGCGACAGCGCGGCGATGCCGACATGCGGCAGCGGCCCGCCCGCGCACGCGGTGTCGTCGATCACGGCCTTCACGCCCGCCGCACGCTCGATCAGCGCCTTGCGCGCGACCGGCTGCGCGATGTCGAGCGGCACGTAGCATGCGCCGGCCGCCAGCACGCCGAACACGGCCGCGACCTGCGCAGGCCCGCGCGGCAAACTGATCTCGACGGCATCGCCGTGCCCGATCCCGGCCGCGCGCAAGCCGCCCGCGATCGCGAGCGCCTGCGCGGCCAGTTCGCCGCGCGTCACCGTGCGATCGCCGTATCGCAACGCCACGGCGGCCGGCTCGCGCGCGGCCAGCGCGAAGAAATCGTGATGCAGCGTGCGCGCGCGGCCGGGAGCCGGCAACGCATTGAGCGTGTCGCGCACGCGCCGCTGCGCGGACGGCAGCTCGACCGCGATCGGCAGCCGCCAGTCGCGATCGCACAGCGCCTGCACGAACGCGACATACGCGCCGAACATCGCGTCGATCATTCCGTCCGGGAACAGCCCGTCGACGCTGTCCCACGCGAGCAGTGCACCGCCCGGCACGCGATAGAGCTGATGGTCGAGCCATACCTGCGGCGTCTGCGAAATCATGTCGTGCAGATCGCCGAACACCTGCGCGAACGCATCGGGCACGAACGGTTCGTCACCGAGATTGCACGAGAACACGACGGGCGCCGCACGCGGCGTGCCCTGCCGACGCGCATCGCGCAGCACGTCGAGCGCCGGATACGCGGCCTGCGCGATCGCACCATGCAGCCGCTGCTGGAACGCGCGCATCGCGTCGGCCGCGCTCGCATCGGCGCGCACGTCGCATTCGACGAGCAGCAGCGTCGTGAAATCGGCGATCACGCGGCCCAGATCGGGCGCATCGCCGTGCCGGTCGAACAGCGGCACGTTGAGCAGGAATGCCTGCCGGCCGCTCCAGCGCGCGAGCACGGCCGCGAACGCCGCGCCGAACACCGACGACAGCGTGACGCCATGCTGCGCGGCGCGCGCCTGCAGACGCGTCAACTCGTCCGTGCTCAGCGTATGCGCGACGCGGCTGAAACGCGGCGCGCGGATCGTTTCGGGCGCGCGGGCGAGCGGCAGCGCCGGCCCTTCCGGCAACGTCGCGAGCCGCGCCTGCCAGGCGTCACGCGCCGCGGCCCGCGCATCGCGCGTCTCGGCCGCGCGACGTGCGAGCCAGGCCGGGAACCACGTCGACGGCGCATCCGGCAGCGCCGACGGCTCGGCATAGGCCACGCCGATCTCCTGCATCAGCAGCCGCACGCTGTCCACGTCGGCCGCGAGCAGGTCGACGCTGAGCCACACGCGATCCTCGCCGCCGGGCATCTGCGCGAGCCCCATCATGAACACCTGCGCATGCTCGACGTCGAGACATTCGTGCGAGCGGAACGCGCGCAGCGACGCCCATTCGGTTTCCGCATCGGCCGCCGTCCGGTCGCGCCAGTCCGCGTGCGCGAACACCGGCGCGTCCGATTCGGCGAGGATCTGCTGACGGCCGCCGTCGAAACGCGCGCGCAGCATCGGATGACGCTCGCGCACGCGCCGGCATGCCGTGTCGAGACGAACGGGGTCGATCGCGCGGCTGCGGAATTCGAGAAACGCGTGGCAGCTCACGTTGCCGAGCACCTCGCCGTCGCCGCGGCCGAGCCAGTACGCCTGCTGCACCGCGGACAATTCGAACGGCGCATGCACGTCGACCGCTTCGGCAGCGACGACGGCTTCCGTGCGAGCGATACGCGGCGCATTGGCGAGCAGCGTGGTCCACGCGCCGAGCGTCGGCGTGCGCGCGAGCGCATCGAACGTCAGCGCATGGCCGAGCCGGTTCACGCGGGTCTGCAGATACATCAGCCGGATCGAATCGAGGCCGCAGCTCAGCAGGTCCTCGTCATCGTCGAGCGACGCGATCTCGTCGACGGATTCGTCGAGCAGCTCGGCGATCAGCGCAACGAGCCGCGCGCGAAATTCAGTGGAAGAACAACAGGAAGGATCGGAATGGTCGGTAGTGGAATCGACAACGGTCTGGCTCATGGGCACGCCTTGTATGGGTCGTTCGACGGCGGTTCCGCGCGGCGGCGGCCACCTGTGAATGAGAATCTATCTCATTAACGCCCATGAGCCCGGTCGATTCCTTTAGGCTGCCGGTCAGTTGTTTTAGATCGCCGCGCCCGCCAGTTCCTCGTTGTCGATCGCGTTCGACGACACGCGGATATCGCTCGGCGAAATGCCGTAGCGCTTGCGGAACGCGATCGAAAAATGCGCGGGGCTGTAGCCGACGCGGTATGCGACGGTCGACACGTTCGCATCCTCCGCGCACAGCATCGCGTGCGCGGTCCGCAGCCGGTATTCCTGCAGATACGCGTACACGCTCGTGCCGAACACCTTGCGGAAACCGGCCGTCAGCTTGCGCGAATTCATCCCGACGCGACTCGCGAGCGCGTCGAGCGTCGGCGGATGCTGAAGCTCGCGCGTCAGGATGTCGCTCGCCGCATACACGCGCTCGACATCCGACGACGTGACGCGCACGTCGGCCGGCGCGTGCTGCCGCTGCGTGGCCAGCAGCTGCGCGCTCAGCGCGGTCAGCTCGAACGCCTTCGCCTTCAGGTAGTACTCGCGCACCGCGCCCTCGAACGGGCAGGTGGCGATCTGCACGGCGAGCGCCTGCAGCGCCTTCGACGCCGGGCAACTGACGATGCGCGGATCGCCGCCCGTCGGCGCGAGCATCTTCTCCGGCAGCAGGCTCAGGTTGCGGTCGAGCGCATCGAGGCCGAGCTGCACGATCGTGTAGCGCAGCGGCACGTCGCGGTCGTAGATCTGGTGGGTGGTGAATTCGCCATCGTTGGCGATCACGCACAGGCCCGGCCCCTTGATGCATTGCTCGGGCTGGCCCGGCACTCGGCAGCGCAACTGCCCGCTCTGCACGAGGACGAGCTTCAGCCCTTTTTCGAGCGGCTCCTCGTACCAGTCGCGGCTATCCGAGCACAGCGTGCCGCTCATGAGTTTCATGCCCGCGTCGATGTGCACCACACCCGGATGATTGCCGGGCACGAGCACCGGCGGGTGACGTCGTGACGAAGCGAAGGAGGTCGATCTCATCGGAGGTCCGTTGGTTGGGCGGCACGCGCGGACCGGCGCGCGCCGGCGGCAACCGGCCGATTGTCCGGCCAGACCGGGCGGGTGCCGCGCGACCGACGCCCGATCGAACGAAATTGCCGCGATATCGAAAGAAACGGCGCTATCGCAGCACCTGTTACAAATGATAATACCTCTCATTTACATTTTCTGACAACTTGCCGGAACCCAAGGTCAGCGCATGCAATCCTCCCCTTCCTCCCTGACGGCGGCCGTGCCGGCCGACGCGCCCGACTGGCCCGACGACTTCGCGCGCCGCTACCGCGACGCCGGCTACTGGCAGGACACGACGTTCTTCGACGCGCTCGATGCATGCACGCAGCGCCATCCCGACGCGCTCGCCGTCGTCGACGGCACGCTGCGGCTGCACTATCGCGATCTGCTCGCGCGCATTCGCCGCCTCGCGGGCGGCCTCGCGCGCCTCGGCCTGGCACGCGGCGACGCGGTCGTCGTCCAGTTGCCGAACGGCGCGCGCTTCATCGAGACGTGCTTCGCGCTGTTCCAGCTCGGCGTGCGGCCGGTGCTCGCGCTGCCCGCGCACCGTCACTACGAGATCGGCGCGTTCTGCCGCTTCGCCGGTGCGCGTGCTTATCTCGGCGCGTCGCAGCTCGGCGATTTCGACTGCCGACCGCTCGCGGCCGCGTTGCAGGCCGACTGCCCGACGCTCGAGCACATCGTGATGGCCGGCGACGATCACGCGTTCACGTCGTTCGACGCGCTGTACGACGCGCCGCCCGTGCTCGACTGCTCGGCACGCGCCGACGACATCGCGTGCTTCCAGTTGTCCGGCGGCACGACCGGCACGCCGAAGCTGATTCCGCGCCGCCATCGCGAATACCTGTACAACGTGCGCGCGTGCAGCGCCGCGAGCGGTTTCGACACCGACACCGTCTATCTCGCCGCGCTGCCGATGGCGCACAACTTCACGCTGTGCTGCCCCGGCACGATCGGTGCATTGCTCGCGGGTGGCCGGGTCGTGACGACCGCGCGGCCCGAGCCCGACCAGAGCTTCGCGCTGATCGCGCAGGAACGCGTCACGCATACCGCGCTCGTGCCGCCGCTCGCGCTGCTGTGGCTCGACGAGCAGCCGCAACGGCAGGCCGACCTGTCGAGCCTGCGCGTGCTGCAGGTCGGCGGCGCACGGCTGATGGACCATGCGGCCGAACGCGTGACGCCCGTGCTCGGCTGCCGGCTGCAGCAGGTGTTCGGCATGGCCGAAGGGCTCATCTGCTGCACGCGGCTCGACGATGCGCCCGAGCGCATCGCGCATACACAGGGCCGCCCCGTTTCCGAAGGCGACGAAGTACGCATCGTCGACGAAACCGGCGCACCGGTCGCGCCCGGCGAGATCGGCGAATTGCAGGTACGCGGCCCGTACACGATCCGCGGCTACTACCGGCTCGCGGAGCACGACGCGACGGCGTTCACGGCCGACGGCTTCTACCGCAGCGGCGACCGCGTGCGGCGCACCGCGGACGGCGACCTCGTCGTCGAAGGCCGCGACAAGGATCAGATCAACCGCGGCGGCGAGAAGGTCTCCGCCGAGGAAGTGGAAAACCTGTTGCTCGCGCATCCGCAGGTACACGATGCGGCGGTCGTCGCGATGCCCGACCCGATCCTCGGCGAGCGAACCTGCGCGTTCGTGGTCGCACGCGCGCCGGCCCCGTCCCGGCTCGTGCTGAAACGCTACTTGCGCGATTGCGGGCTCGCGGCGTTCAAGATCCCCGACCGCATCGAATTCATGTCGCGCTTTCCGGAAACCGGCATCGGCAAGACCAGCAAGAAATCGCTGCGCGACCTGCTGCGTCGCCAGTTGCAGGCGGCGGCCGCATGAGCGCGCACCCGACCGGTTCGAGCTGGATTCGCGAGTTGCGGCTGTCGCCGTGCCCGCGCGCGCAGCTCGTCTGCTTTCCGCATGCGGGCGGCACCGCGAATTTCTTTCGTGGCTGGAGCCGTGCGCTGCCGTGGGACGTCGATCTGCTCGCGCTGCAGTATCCGGGCCGCGAGGAACGCTTCGGCGAGCCGTGCCTGCCCTCGATCGACGCGCTCGCCGGCCCCGCCGCCGACGCGCTGCAACGCTATGCCCATGCACCGCTCGTGCTGTTCGGGCACAGCCTCGGTGCGGCCCTCGCGTACGAGGTTGCGCTGCGGCTCGAGGCGCGCGGCGCCGCGCCGCTTTACGTGGCGGTGTCCGCGCTGCCGCCGCCGCATCGCCAGCGCCCGTCGGATCTGCACCTGCAATCCGACGACGCGCTCGTCGGCGACGTCGCCCGGCTGTCCGGCGAGCACGCCGCGCTGCTCGCCGATCCGGAAATGCGCGCGATCTACCTGCCGATGATCCGCCACGACTACCGCGCGATCGAAACGTATCGGCGCGACCGCCCACCGCGCATCGATGCGCCGCTCGGCGTGATGCTGCCGCTCGCCGATCCCGAGCTCGACAGCGACGAGGCGCACGCGTGGCAGGACGTCGCCGCGCGCCCGATCCGCGTCGAGACGTTCAACGGCGACCACTTCTACCTGCGACACCAATACCCGGCGGTGATCGCCCATCTGGTCGAACGGATCGACCAATCCCTTCGTTACGGAAAGGAGTACACATGAAAACACCGGACGCCTGCACGGGGCTGCCCGACATTCGCGAAGCGATCGATCGGCTGGACGCCGACATCATCGACGCGCTCGGCCGGCGCATGCAGTACGTGCTGGCCGCGTCGCGCTTCAAGCCGGACGAAGCGAGCATCGCCGCGCCGGAGCGGGTGGCCGCGATGCTGCCCGACCGGCGCCGCTGGGCCGAACAGGCCGGCCTCGACGCCGACTACGTCGAGACGCTGTTCGCCCAGCTCATCGCGTGGTACATCGCGCAGCAAACGCAATACTGGCGACAACAGCGGGGGCTTGCATGAACGCCGGCCTTCCGCTGCTGCACGACACGTTCGCGCGTGCGGCCCGCCGCGCCGCCGCCACCGGCACACCGACGCTGGCGTCGGTCTCGGTGCCGCTGCGCCCGCTCGACTTCTTCGACCTGATCGCCGCGTGGGACGACGGTGTCACGCCGTGGTGCTTCCACGAAGCCGGCGATGCGTCCGTCACGCTCTACGGCTGGGATTGCGCGGTCGAACTGAGCGCCACCGGCGACACGCGCTTCGCGCAGATCGATGCGCGCTGGCGCACGCTCGTGAGTGATGCAATCACGGCCGGCCCGCAGCCGCCGCGGCTGGTCGGCGGCTTCCGGTTCGATTCGCGGGGCCCGCGCAGCGCGCACTGGGCATCGTTTCCCGATGCGAGCATGACGCTGGCGAAGCTGCTGATCGTGCGCGAAGGGGATGCGCACTGGGCCGTCTGCCAGCACGTCGTCGCCGCCCACGACGATCCCGCCGCGCTCGCGCATGCGTGCCTCGCGCGGATCGAGTCGCTCGGCACGCTTGCACCGGCCGCGGAAGACGATGCACCGCAACTGCTGCACACGCAGGCGCTCCAGGCGAGCGAATGGCAGCACGAAGTCCGTCGTGCGGTGGACGCGATCCACGACGGCGCCTTCGGCAAGGTCGTGCTCGCCCGCGACGTGCTCGAACAGTACGCGCGGCCTGTGGCGATCGCGCCGCTGCTGCGCCGGCTGCGGCGGCGCGACGCGCATGCGCACCTGTTCGCGGTCCGTCGCGACGGGGCGTGCTTCGTCGGCGCGACGCCGGAACGGCTCGCGCGTGTCGCGGCCGGAGACGTGCGCACGCATGCGCTGGCCGGCACGATCCGGCGCGGCGCCACGCCCGACGACGATCGCGCACTCGGCGCCGCGCTGATGGCTTCCGCGAAGGAGCGGCTCGAGCATGCGCTCGTCGTCGACGCCATCCGTGCCGCGCTCGCACCGCTGTCGCGCGCGCTCGACGTGCCCGATCAACCGTCGCTGCACCGGCTGCCGAAGCTCCAGCACCTGAGCACGCCGATCCGCGCGACGCTGAATGCGGATGCGACGCTGTTGCAGGTGGTCGCGGCGCTGCACCCGACGCCGGCGGTGGCCGGCCATCCGCGCGCACCGGCACTCGACCACATCCGTGCGCACGAAGGCTTCGATCGCGGCTGGTATGCGGCGCCGATCGGCTGGATCGATGCGCACGGCAACGGCGATTTCATCGTCGCGCTGCGCTCGGCGCTGATCGCGGGCGGCGCGTGCCGGCTGTTCGCGGGCTGCGGCATCGTCGCCGATTCCGAGCCGGTCAACGAATATCAGGAAACCGAACTGAAGCTGTCCGGCATGCAGGCGGCGATCCGCGTGCGCGAGGCGGCGGCGGCGGAGAATCCGGGACGCACGCAGGCGTCGGCTTCGTCGATGGTCGACTGATTCACGTCGGCCGTCAAAGCAACGGCAGCGTTTGCCGGATATGGTCGGCGAAGGCGGCCGTCAGGTGCGACGGCCGCTTCCGGTCGAACCGCAGCGTAATGCCCACGGCGGGCAACGGCGGCAAGCGCGGATCGCCGTTGACGATCGCGAGGTCGGCCGGCACGGCCGTCTGCGTCATCACCGCGAACGCCTGCCCCGAGCGCACCAGCGCGATCAGCCCGGCGAGGCTGCTGCTCGCATACGCGACGCGGTAGTCGCGGCCGGCGCGGGTCAACGCGTCGCACGCCGCGAGGTGATCGAGCGTGTCGCGGTCGGACAGCGCGAGCGGCAGCGGATCGAAATGCGCGGGTGCGAGCCCCGGATAACCGATCCAGACCAGCGGCTCGCGGCGAATGACGTCGTCGGTCGCGCCGTCGTCCGGCACGGAAATCATCGCCAGATCGACCGCGCGCTTCTCCAACTGTTCGACGAGTCGCGGCGTCGGCCCGCAGACGACTTCGACGATCGCCTGCGGATGCTGGCTCGAAAACTGCCGCAGCAGCGACGGCAGCCACACCTCGGCGTAATCGTCCGGGCACCCGAACCGGATCGTCCCCGACAGCCCCGTGCCGCACAGGTCGGCCATCGCCTCGTCGTGCAGTCGCAGGATGCGCTGCGCATGCACGAGCAGCCGCTCGCCCGGCTGCGTCAGCACCACGCCACGGCCGGTGCGCTGGAACAGCGGCTGGTCGACCGCTTCCTCGAGCCGCTTCATCTGCTGGCTGAGCGCGGATTGCGTGCGGCCGACGCGCGCGGCCGCGCGGCTCAGCGCGCGCACCTCGGCGATCACGACGAACGAGCGCAGCAGGTCGATTTCGAGCGAAAGCGCCAAGGTATTAGCTCCATTTCTAGCTTGCATTAGAACTATTCGATTCCATCAAACCAGACGCGCGCCTAGACTGCAAGCGATCCCTGCCCTTTTGCCCGGAGCCGCCCGATGTCCCTGAACGACGACGCAACCTTCTGGCGCAACGCCAGGCAGCACCTGGTCCGCTACGGCGGCACGTTCGAGCCGATGATCGTCGAGCGCGCGAAGGGCAGCTTCGTCTACGATGCCGACGGCCGCGCGATCCTCGATTTCACGTCGGGCCAGATGAGCGCGGTGCTCGGCCACAGCCATCCGGAAATCGTGTCCGTGATCGGCGAATACGCGGGCAAGCTCGACCACCTGTTCAGCGGGATGCTGTCGCGGCCGGTCGTCGAGCTCGCGACGCGCCTGGCCGACCTCACGCCCGCCGGCCTCGACCGCGCGCTGCTGCTCAGCACCGGCGCGGAATCGAACGAGGCGGCGATCCGGATGGCGAAGCTCGTCACCGGCAAGTACGAGATCGTCGGCTTCGCGCAGTCGTGGCACGGGATGACGGGCGCCGCCGCGTCGGCCACGTACAGCGCCGGCCGCAAGGGCGTCGGCCCCGCGGCGGTCGGCTCGTTCGCGATTCCGGCCCCGTTCGCGTACCGGCCGCGCTTCGAGCGCAACGGCGCGTACGACCCGCTCGCCGAACTCGACTACGCGTTCGACCTGATCGACCGCCAGTCGAGCGGCAATCTCGCCGCGTTCATCGCGGAGCCGATCCTCAGTTCGGGCGGGATCATCGAGTTGCCGGACGGCTACATGGCCGCGCTCAAGCGCAAGTGCGAGGAACGCGGCATGCTGCTGATCCTCGACGAGGCGCAGACGGGCGTCGGCCGCACCGGCACGATGTTCGCGTGCCAGCGCGACGGCGTGACGCCCGACATCCTGACGCTGTCGAAGACGCTCGGCGCCGGGCTGCCGCTCGCGGCGATGGTCACGTCCGCGGCCATCGAGGAACGCGCGCACGAGCTCGGCTACCTGTTCTATACGACCCATGTGTCCGACCCGCTGCCGGCGGCGGTCGGCCTGCGCGTGCTCGACGTCGTGCAGCGCGACGGCCTCGTCGCGCGCGCCAACACGATGGGCGACCGGCTGCGGCGCGGCCTGCTCGACCTGATGGAGCGCTTCGACTGCATCGGCGACGTGCGCGGACGCGGGCTGCTGCTCGGCGTCGAGATCGTCAAGGATCGCCGCACCAAGGAGCCGGCGGACGGGCTCGGCGCGAAGATCACGCGCGAGTGCATGAAGCTCGGGCTCAGCATGAACATCGTGCAATTGCCCGGCATGGGCGGCGTGTTCCGGATCGCGCCGCCGCTGACCGTCAGCGACGAAGAGATCGACCTCGGGCTGTCGCTACTGGAGCAGGCGATCAAGCGCGCGCTGTAACGTAACGCCGTTCTCTCCCTCACGCGATCCGTCGCGCCGGCTCAACCGGCCGGCGCGACGGATTGACGCTCGATCAACCCGCTTCCGCCGCCCACGCCTGCGCATCGGCGCCGGCCGGCATGCGCATCGGGCTGGACGGATCGGTCGCCGCGCGCCACACGGCTTCGGCGACGTCCTGCGCATGGGTGATCGGCCCCGACGCATCGAGCATCCGCGCGACGGCCTTGCCGACGAAATCCGCATACGCTTCGTGCTCGAAGCCGTGCATGTTGGCTCGTGCGTTGTCGGAGAATCGCGTGTCGGGCGCGCGGCCCGGCAGCACGAGATGCGCGCGCACGCCGAACGGTTCGAGCTCGGCCGCCATCGATTCGGTATAGGCATTGACTGCCGCCTTGCTCGCGCGATACGCGCTGACCAGCGGCAGCGCTTTCAGCGTGACGCTCGACGTGACGTTCACGACCACGCCGGCCCGCGCGCGCGAAACTGCGGCAGCACGGCCTGCGTCACCGCGATCGTGCCGATCGTGTTGGTGTCGAACAACGCGCGCACCGTGTCGAGCGGCATGAGTTCGGCCGGTGCGGCCGCGCCGAAGCCCGCGTTGTTGACGAGCACGTCGATCGGGCCGGCGGCGTCGATCGCGGCGCGAATGCTGTCCGCGTTCGTCACGTCCAGCGGCAGCACGCGCAAGCGCTCCGACGGCGGAAGCACGTCGTCGTTCGGCTGGCGCATCGTCGCGACGACCTGCCAGTCGCGCGCCAGGAAATGGCGCGCGATTTCGAGGCCGAAGCCGGAGGAACAGCCGGTAATCAGTACGGTCTTCATGCGAACTCCTCGGGTGTGTTGAGCATGTGTCCGTACGATAGATGGCCGGAACCGTATTCGCTACAATCGACAATCCGCTTTTCTTTTGCGAGAGTCCGGCAATGAGCGACCCGCTGACAGAAGTCGTGACGCTGCTGCAACCCGGCGCGCGGCACGCCAAGTACGTGCGCGGCGCGAGCCCGTGGGCGATCAATCGCACGGTCGCCGGCGAGCCGTTCTATTGCGCGGTCCTCGACGGCGGGTGCCGGGTCGCGATCGACGGGCACGCGCCGATCGAGCTGCTGGCCGGCGATTTCATGCTGATTCCGGCGGCCTACGGCGTGGCGATGTCGAGCCTCGAACCACCGCCGCCGGGCGTCGACACTGCGCCGCCCGTCATGCTCGACCACGGCGAATACCGGATCGGCGATCCGGCCAATCCTGTCGACACGCGAATGATGGCCGGCAACTGCAGCTTCGGTTCGCCCGACGCGGCGCTGCTGGTGTCGTTGCTGCCGCGCTTCGTGCACGTACGCGGCGAGCCGCGGCTGACCACGCTCGTGCAGCTGGTGCGCGACGAATCGCGCGCGCAGCGGCCGGCCCGCGAGATCGTGCTGGCGCGCCTGCTGGAAGTGCTGCTGATCGAGGCGATGCGGTTCACGACCGGCACGCATGCATCGCCCGGCCTCGTGCGCGGGCTCGCCGACAGCCGCCTCGCGGCCGCGCTCCGCCGGATGCACGAACGCCCCGCCCATCCGTGGACGATCGTCGAACTCGCGAAGGAAGCCGCGCTGTCGCGCTCGACGTTCTTCGAACGCTTCAGCCGCGCGGTCGGCGTCGCGCCGATGGAATACCTGCTGACATGGCGCATGGCGCTCGCGAAGGATCTGCTCCGCCGCAACGAAGGCCGCATCGCGGAGATCGCGGCGCGCGTCGGCTACAGCTCGGCGAGCACCTTCAGCGTCGCGTTCGCGCGGCACGTCGGCCGGCCGCCCGCGCAATATGCGCGCGACGAACAAGCGATGGTGAGCGAATCATGACCCGCACCCGTCCTCCCTGTTCCGCCACCCGCAACCCCGTTCCGTCACGCCACGACGACGTTCGAGGCCCCCGATGACGACCGACGCCAAGGCAGTCGGCACGACCGACCACTGGCTCGTCGCGCGCCGCGACGCGGAAACCGGCATCGAAAGCCTGCACGCGCATTTCAACGGCCATGCGTACGATGCGCACGATCACGACGACATGCTGGTCGGCTTCACCGAACAGGGCGTGCAGCGCTTTCAGTGCCACCGCTCGCTGCACACCAGCGTACCGGGCCGCGCGATCCTGATCGAGCCGGGCGCGATGCACGACGGCCATGCACCCGAAGCCGGCGGCTTCACGTACGGGATGCTGTACCTGCCGCAAGCGTGGGTCGAGCGCGCCGCGCGCCGGCTCGACCTGCCGGGCCTCGGCAGCGTCGAAGCCACGTTCGGCCATACGCTCGTCGACGATCGCGGCCTCGTCGATGCGATCCGCAACGCGTTCTTCGCGATCCACGACAACGAAGGCCGGCTCGCGCGCGACCAGACGCTCGACCGCCTGCTGATACGGCTCGGCAGTCAACTGGGCGGCCCGCTCGCACTGGAAAGCGGCGTCGTGCCGCCCGCCATCGCGCGCGTACGCGACCTGCTGCACGAACACATGGACGGCAACCTCGGCCTCGACGAACTCGCGCGCGTCGCCGGCATCGACCGGTTCCGGCTGACGCGGATGTTCCAGCGTGCGTTCGGCACGTCGCCGCACGCGTACCTCGTGCGCTTGCGGCTGCGCGCCGCGCGCAAGCTGCTGGCTGCCGGCCGCACGCCCGCACAGGCGGCCGCCGACGTCGGCTTCGCCGACCAGAGCCATCTCGGCCGCTGGTTCCGCCGCGCGTACCGGATCACGCCGGCCGCGTACCGGCAACTCTGCACAAACGTTCCAGACTGATCGCGCACGAGGTCCGATCATGGGCGCTCCAACCAGGAGCAAGCATGTTCGATACCAAAGTAGCGCTGATCGTGCGCGACGATCTCGCCGCGTGGCAAAAACTCAACGTGGTCGCGTTTCTCGCGACGGGCGTCGCGGCCGGTGCGCCGGACGCACTGGGCGAGCCTTACGAGGATGCGGCCGGGCGCCGCTACGGCCGGATGCTGGGCCAGCCGATACTGGTGTTCGCGGCCGATCTGACCGGATTGCAGGCCGCGCATCGGCAGGCGCTGTCGCGCGAACTGACGATCGTGCCCTACGTGCGCACGATGTTTTCGACCGGGCACGATGCGGCCAACCGCGCGGCGTTTCGCGCCGAGGATGCGGACAATCCGGATCTGGTCGGCCTGGCGTTGCACGGGCCGAAGAAGGCCGTCGACAAGGCGGTGAAAGGGCTGGCGTTGCATGCGTGAACGCCGGTGTGCCCGGTTCGCCGTCGCCGGTCAGCGATGCGCGAGCACGTTGACGAGCTTGCCGAACGGGTCGCGCACGTAAAACCGCCGCACGCCCCACGGCTCGTCGGCCGGCCCGTATTCGACCGAAATGCCGGCCGCCCGGACCCGCGCGAGCGCTTCATCGACATCGTCGACCTCGATCGACAGATCGGGCGTCGACGTGCCCGATCCGCCCTGCGACGCGAAGCTGATCTGCACGTCCATCTGCTCGGCGTTGCCGTAGGTCGCGATCCAGCCGTGGTCCATCAGCAGGTCGAGACCGAAGATCCGTTGATAGAAGCGCTTTGCGTCGTCGATCGAGCGCGTGTCGACGTTGGCGACGATCCGTTTGACTTTCATCGGGTTCCTTCACGAGTCGGGCAGTCTCGCGAAGCTACACCGGAATCGCGCGCGCAACCAGTGCGTCAGCGGCCGGCCGTCTCCAGGTCCGCGCAGCGCGGCCGCGCGGGCCGCGCGCCGGGCTTGCCGGCCAGCCAGACGCCGATCGCGACCACGACGATGCCGACGTAGGTCGTCACCGCGATCCGGTCGCCGAACATCCACGCGGCCCATAGCAGCGTCACCGGCGGTTCGAGATAGACGAGCGTCGCCACGCGCGTCGCCGGCATGCGCTTGAGCAGCGCCCACAGCGACAGGTAAGCGATGAAGGTCGAGAACACCGTCAGCCACACGACCGATACCCACACGTTCGGCTGCGTCGGCACGTGCAGGTCGCCGGTGACGATCCCGCACGCCGCGAACAGCACGAGGCTCACGCCACCCTGCACGAACAGCGGCAGGAACAGCCCGTCCTCGTTGCTGCGCGCGGCCGTCAGCGCGCGGCGGCGCTGATAGATCGTCGCGATCGACAGCCCGAACGCGGACACCAGCGGCAGCAGGTACATGACGATCCCGACCGACCCGGCCGGCAGCGCATATTGGCCGCCGATCACGATGCCCACGCCGACGAACCCGACGACGAGCCCGGCCCACTGGCGCGCCCCGCTGCGCTCGCTGCCGCCGAACGACGTCATCGCCGCCGTGATGAGCGGCTGCAACGCCGCGACGATCGCGGCGATGCCCGGCGGCAGGCCATGCTGGATCGCGACGTACACGCAGGCCAGATAGAGGAATTGCGACAGGAAGCCGATCACCGCGTGATAGCGGATTTTCTCGAGCGTCAGGCGCCCGAGCTGCCGATTGAGGACGATCGCGAGGCACAGCGTGACGAGCAGGAACCGCCAGAACAGCAGGTTGAACGCGCCGGCCGTCTCCGCGCCGAGCTTGGCGCCGATGAACCCGGAACTCCACGACAGGACGAAAACGAGTTGAAGCAGGAAAAGCTGCATGGCGCGACGGTTCTCAGAAAGTGGCCGGAGCCAGGCGCTGGTCGCCCAGATCGTCCGGCCGGATCGGTTCGATCCCCAGGCGGCGGTACTGCAGCTCGGCGTCGTCCCTGAGGGCACGCCGCAGCGCCAGCCAGTTCACGACGGTGCGCGCAATGCCGTCGTCCGACGCGAGATGCCAGAACCCGTTGTCGTCCTCGCGCGTGTAGGGGCAATGAAACGACAGCACCAGCGACATGCGACGGCCGGCCTCGACCGGTTCGACGCCATGAAACAGCTTGCTGCCGTAGATCAGCAGCGCATCGCCCGCGACGTCCAGATTCGCGGTCCTCACGTGCCGGCGCTCGGGACCGTGGCGATCGAACGCCTCCGCCCTCGATTCGTAGAACAGAAAGTTGCCGCCGGCGTAATCGGCGCGATCCGACAGCACGATGTTCAGCACGAAGCTGGTGCCGTCGGTGTGCCACATGCCGAGTTGCGCCTTGCCGTCGCGCTGACCCGTCGGATAGTAGTAGTTGAACTGCGAGCGCGCATTGGCCATCGGATACGGGATCAACGGCACACCGGCGAGACGCGACACCCGCAGCAGGAATGCGCGATCGTGCATCATGTCGTCGATGAAGCGCGAGCGGTTCGTCACCGCACGCACGCGCTTCGAGATGATCCAGTTGCTGCTCGACGCGCTGCGTTCCAGCACGCGGCCGATCTCGCGCAGCGCGTCGACCGCTTCGTCGGAAAACAACCCGCGCAGGTGACACACCGCATTCAGCGCATCCGAGCGCGTGCCGCGCATCGGCACGTCGCGATAACCGAGATCGTCGAGGTTGCGGCGGTAGCGCACCTCGTAGCCGTCGCGCAGGCACGCGCCGCTCCAGCGCATCGGTTCCGCCGACGCGTCGAGCGTGCCGCCGACGTTCGCGCCGACGGACAGCGACGTCCGCAGCGCCAGCGTCACCCGGCCGAACCCGCGCGCAAATACCGGCAATGCATGTCCCTTGTCCATCGCGTGCCTCGCTGTCGACGTTTCGCCATTCAGCCCTTGTACTGCGCAATCTGGTACACGACGCTGCCGTCCCCGCTGTGCAATTCGTCGATCACGCGGCAATTGCCGTGGCTCAGGCGGACGTGGCGGAATTGCTCCGGCGTGTATTTCAGGCAGACGTTGGTGATCAGATGCCCGTCGGCCCCCGCCTTCGACACCGGCTGCAGCGTGACCGCCACATGGAACTGGTCGCCGAGCAGATTGAGCCGCACGATCGAGACATGGTGCTTGCCGAGCGGCTCGAAGCCCTGCTGCCGGCTGACGATTTCGGAGAACCGCACCATGTTCTCGTTCTGGTAGAAGTCGTAGATGGGCTCTTCGCGCCCTTCCACGAGCAACTGCATCTCCGACACGACGTAAGTCGACTTGCCGCCGAGATTGCGAATCAGCCGGCCGATCGTCACCGGCAACTCGTTGCCTTCCTGGAACCCGAGCATCGTGATGAACGTCACGTCCTGGCCCAGGTCGATATGGTTCCACTGCACGTTCCGGTAATCGTCGGCGATGTAGTTGAAACAGCCGGGCGTTTTCAGGAACGGCATGATCGCGTGCCGCATCGCGTCTTCCGACGACTCGTTGATGTCGACGGCCGTGTAACGCAGATGATCCGGCCCGCCGCCGCTGACCGCTTTCATCAGCTCGGTCGTCTTGACCGGCTCGGGCCCCAGCTCGATGTAATGGACATAGCGGCCGCGCGACAACGTCGCGAGCCGCTCGCTCAATGCGCCGATCGCTTCGCGCAGCGAACCCTTGCCGTCGCGATCCGCGCACAGCGCCGGGCTTCGCACGCCCAGCTCGTTCAGGTTGCGCATCAGCGAAAAGACTTCGCGCCCCGCTTCCCGTCGCCGCGCGTCATCGCCAGTGCGATGCAACGTCGAATATTTTTCGTGATTCTCGACCGTCCATACCGACTCCGCCTTCAGCTTCCTGTCCCGCACCAATGCATCTACGACAAAATCATTGATCGACATGAATCGTTCCCCGGATGCGTGCAACGCCCGACCGGCTGCCTGCCGTTGTCTGCCTGTTGACCCGAGAATAGGGATGCCCAATAATTCCGTCAATCGACATTACCTGAATCACTGATTCGGAAAAACCAAATCATGCCGCGCACCCTGGACGTCGACCTGCTGCGTACCTTCCACGCCGTCGCGAAGCTCGGCCGCTTCAAGGATGCGGCCGTTCATGTGAACCGCAGCCCGTCGTCCGTCACCGCGCAGATTCAGAAGCTGGAAGAGATGGTCGCGCAGCGGCTGTTTACGCGAAACAACCAGGCGGTCGAACTCACGCAGTTCGGCCACAAGCTGCTGAGCGACACCACCGAGTTTCTGTTGAGCCACGACCGGCTCGTCGAATCGCTGTCGCCGCAGATGCTGACCGGCAAGTTGCGGCTCGGCATCCCCGATTCCTACGCGGCGCACTTCATGGCGGAATTCCTGCCGCGCTTCGCCGCCGACCGGCCACTGCTCGAACTGACGGTCGAAGCACGCTCCAGCGAAGAGTTGCAGCTGCTGTTCGCGCGCGGCCAGCTCGACATCACGATCGCCGTGGTGCCGAAAGCGCTGCCGCACGCCGAGCTGCTCAGCAAGACCCATCCGGTGTGGGTCGCCGCGCGCACCTTCAAGTTCAATCCCGATGCACCGCTGCCGATCGCGGTGCAGCTGCAGGGCTGCCCATACCGCGATACCGCGCTGAATGCGCTGAAGAAGGCGAAGATCGCGCACCGGATGCTGCTCGAAAGCGCCAGTTCGCCGGCGGTCGAAGCGTGTATCGCGAACGGGCTCGCGGTCGGCCTGATCGAGCACGATCGCGTGTCGGGCAACCTGACGAGCCACGTCGCCGGCATCGTGCTGCCCGACCTGCCGCCGCACCTGATCACGGTGCTGACGGACGACAGCAATCGCGCCGCGCTGCATCTGCGCGACGTATTGAAAAGCACGTTCAGGATCGGATAGGGAAGACAAGGCCGTGAAGCCGGCCTTGCAAGCAGAAACGAACCACCGGAAAAGCTGCCGCCGGCCCGTTGCAGGCCGGCGGCTTCCCGTCGATCAACCGCCGAGATACGCCTGCTTGATGCGGTCGTTCGCGAGCAGGTTCGCGCCCGTGTCGGCCAGCACCACGCGCCCCGTTTCGAGCACGTAGCCGCGATCGGCCACGCCGAGCGCCTTGTTCGCGTTCTGCTCGACGAGGAACACCGTGACGCCTTCGTCGCGGATCGTGCGGATGATGTCGAAGATCTGCGCGATCACGAGCGGCGCGAGGCCGAGCGTCGGTTCGTCGAGCAGCAGCAAGCGCGGCTTGCTCATCAGCGCACGGCCGATCGCCAGCATCTGCTGCTCGCCGCCCGACATCGTGCCGGCCCGCTGCGTCGCGCGCTCCTTCAAGCGCGGAAACAGCTTGAACACGTGCTCGATGCCGTCGTCGATTTCGTGACGGCTCGCGAAGAAGCCGCCCATCTTCAGGTTCTCGAGCACCGTCAGGCTCGGGAACACGCGCCGCCCTTCCGGCGAGATCGCCATTCCCTGCCGCATGATCTGGTGCGTCGACATCGCGGTGATGTCGTTGCCCTCGAACAGCACGCGGCCCGACGACGCGCGCGGCGTGCCGCACACGGTCATCATCAGCGTCGTCTTGCCGGCGCCGTTGCTGCCGATCAGCGTGACGATCTCGCCCTTGTTCACCTCGATCGACACGCCCGCGAGCGCTTCGACCGCGCCGTAGTGCGTATGGACCTGTTCCAGCTTCAGCATCACTCTTCCCCAGATACGCCTTGATCACGCGCGGGTCGTTGCGGACCGCTTCCGGCGTGCCGATCACGATCGGCCGGCCGTGCTCCATCACGAGGATGCGGTCGGACACGCCCATCACGAGGCTCATGTCGTGTTCGATCAGCAGCACCGATACGCCGAATTCACGGCGCAGCTTGTCGATCAGGTGCTGCAGCTCGATCTTTTCCTGCGGGTTGAGGCCGGCCGCCGGCTCGTCCAGCATCAAGAGGCGCGGCTCGGTGATCATGCAGCGCGCGATCTCCAGACGCCGCTGGTGCCCGTACGACAGGGTGCCGGCCGGCCGGTTGGCGACCGCCGTCAGCCCCATCCGGTCGAGCCACACGGCCGCGCGCTCGAGCGCTTCCTTCTCGGCGTGACGGTACGCGGGCGTCGCGAACAGGCCATGCAGCAGCCCGGCCTTCACCTTGCGATGCTGCGCGACGAGCAGGTTCTCGACCACCGTCAGCGACTTGAACAGGCGGATGTTCTGGAACGTCCGCACCAGGCCCTTCAACGCGATCTTGTGGCTCGGCAGCCCGGCGATCGCGTGGCCGTCGAGCACCACGTCGCCGCCGGTCGGCTTGTAGAAGCCGCCGACGCAGTTGAACACCGTGGTCTTGCCCGCGCCGTTCGGCCCGATGATCGCGAACACCTCGTCGCGGCGCACGTCGAAATCGATGCCGTCCACCGCGAGCAACCCGCCGAAGCGCATCTGCAGCCCGGCCACCTTCAACAGTTCTGCATTCGCGCTCATTGCGGCAGCTCCACGTGGGGACGGCTCGCGGGCAGCAGGCCCTGCGGACGCCACATCATCATCAACACCATCACCAGACCGAAGATCAGCATCCGGTATTCGGCGAACCCGCGCGCGACTTCCGGCAGCACGGTCAGCAGGATCGCCGCGAGAATCACGCCGAGCTGCGAGCCCATCCCGCCGAGCACGACGATCGCGAGGATCAGCGCCGATTCGATGAAGGTGAACGATTCAGGATTGACGAGGCCCTGACGCGCCGCGAAGAACGCGCCGCCGATGCCCGCGAACGCCGCGCCGAGCGTGAACGCCGACAGCTTGATGCGCGTCGGGTTCAGGCCGAGCGAACGGCATGCGATCTCGTCGTCGCGCAGCGCTTCCCATGCGCGCCCCATCGGCATGCGGATCAGGCGGCTCGTCACGAACAGCGTGAAGCCCACCAGCAGCAGCGCGATCAGGTACAGGAAGATCACCATGTGCTCGCCGCTGTACTCCAGCCCGATCAGCTCATGGAAGGTCTTCGCGCCTTCGACGCTCGCCGAGCGCGCCATCTCGAAGCCGAACACCGTCGGCTTCGGAATGCTCGAGATGCCGTCCGGGCCGCCGGTGAGGCTCGTCAGGTTGTTCGCGAGCAGACGGATGATTTCGCCGAAGCCGAGCGTGACGATCGCGAGATAGTCGCCGCGCAGGCGCAGCACCGGGAAGCCGAGCAGGAAGCCGAACGTCGCCGCGGCGATCGCCGCGATCGGCAGGCACTCCCAGAACGACAGCCCGAAATACTGGTTCAGCATCGCGTACGTATAGCCGCCGACCGCGTAGAACCCGACGTAGCCGAGATCCAGCAACCCCGCGAAACCGACCACGATGTTCAGCCCGAGGCCGAGGATCACGTAGATCAGCGCGAGCGTCGCGACGTCCACCGCGCCGCGCGAGCCGAAGAACGGCCATACGAGGCCAACGGCGAGCAGCACCCAGATGATCACGCGCTGCTGCTGCGCGCCCATCGTCGGCGCCGCCGGCAGCTTCACGGCTGCTTTCGCGCGCATCAGCCACGGCTTGAACAACTGGAACAGGAACACGGCCGCGACCGCGATCCACACCGGGCGCCAATGCGGCGTCAGCACGACCTGGTAACCATCGAGCTTCAGTTGCAGCCCGAGCACCGGAATCGTGAGGATCGCCGTCAGGATCGCGGCGGCCACGGCGTTCTTCAGCGCCTGGCCGAACGACGCGTCGGCGGCCGGGCGGCGAACGGAAATGACTTGACTCATCTGCGTCTCCCTCAAACCTTTTCGATGTCCGACTTGCCGAGCAGGCCGGTCGGGCGGAAGAGCAGGATCAGCACGAGCAGGCCGAACGCGACCACGTCCTTGTACTCGGCCGGCATGTAGCCCGCGGCGAAGGTTTCGGCCAGGCCCAGCAGCACGCCGCCGAGCATCGCGCCCGGAATGCTGCCGATCCCGCCGAGCACCGCGGCGGTGAACGCCTTGATGCCCGCGACGAAGCCGATATACGGATTCAGCTTGCCGATCGTCAGCCCGATCAGCACGCCGCCGACGGCCGCCAGCATCGCGCCGAGCACGAACGTGAACGAGATCACGCGGTTCGTGTCGATGCCGAGCAGGTTCGCCATCTTCATGTCCTCGGCGCACGCGCGGCACGCACGACCCATCCGCGAATGCGAGATGAACAGCGTGAGCGCGATCATCAGCACGAGCGTCACGCAGACGATCAACAGGCGCGCATACGGAATCGTCACGTCGTAGGCGCCGCCGAGATGGATCTCGAACGCGCCGGAGATCAGCACGGGCACCGACACGTCGCGCGCCCCCTGGCCGATCTGCACGTAGTTCTGCAGGAAGATCGACATGCCGATCGCGGAGATCAGCGGCACGAGGCGCGGGCCGCCGCGCAGCGGGCGATACGCGACGCGCTCGACCGCGAAGCCGTACAGGCCGGTGACGATCACCGACACGATCAGCGCGGCGCCGAGCACGAGCGGCAGCGGATAGCCGGCGGAGATGCCGATGGCCGTCAGGGTCACGAGGCCCACGTACGCACCGATCATGTAGATCTCGCCGTGGGCGAAGTTGATCATGCCGATGATGCCGTAGACCATCGAATAGCCGATGGCGATCAACGCATAGATCGCACCCAGCGTCAGGCCGTTGACCAGCTGCTGGGCGAATTGAGGAAAGAAGTCAGTCATGTGCGGGAAGCTCCCGTTGGCATTGGGTCGCATGCCGTCGCCGGATCACGGCGGTCGGCCGCGCGCAACGCACGGTGTCGTCTCGGGCCGCCCTCCTTGGCCGCGCACGGGGAATGCGCGGCCAATACGCACCCGCCCCGTCCGGGTTTCGGACAGGGCGGGCGCACGGGCGGGTACTCCGTCTTACTTGGCGGCGGTCTTCGTCGCGTCCTTGTGCCACGTGTACACGACGAACTTGAACGCCTTCAGGTCGCCCTGTGCGTCATACGCGACCTTGCCGATCGGCGTGTCGAACGTCGTCTTGTGCATGTACGCGGCGACCTTCGTCGGGTCGGTCGTCTTCGCTCCCGCGATCGAGTCGGCGATGATCTTCACCGCGGCGTACGCCGGCATCTGGAACGGGCCGTTCGGGTCGCGCTTCTTGTCCGCGAACGCCTTCACGAGCGCCGCGTTGGCCGGATCGGCCGAGAAGTCGGCCGGCAGCGTCACGAGCATGCCTTCCGAAGCCGGGCCGGCGATCGCCGTCACGTCCTTGTTGCCCACGCCTTCAGGCCCCATGAAGGTCGCCTTCACGCCCTGCTCGCGCGCCTGGCGCATCAGCAGGCCCATTTCCGGGTGGTAGCCGCCGAAGTAGACGAAATCGACGCCTTGCGACTTCAGCTTCGTGATGATCGCCGAGTAGTCCGAATCGCCGGCGTTGATGCCTTCGAACAGCACGACCGGGATCTTCGCCGCTTCGAGGTCCTTCTTCACCGACGACGCGATGCCCTGGCCGTACGACTGCTTGTCGTGCAGGACCGCGACCTTCTTCGGCTTCACGTTGTTGATGATGTAGTGCGCGGCGGCCGGGCCTTGCTGGTCGTCGCGGCCGATCGTGCGGAAGATGAAGTGGCGCTTCTTGCCTTCCGTCAGCTGCGGCGCGGTGGCCGACGGCGTGACCATCACGATGCCTTCGTTCTCGTAGATGTCCGACGCGGGAATCGTCGAACCCGAGCACACGTGACCGATCACGTACTTGATTTTCTGGCTGACGATCTTGTTGGCGACGGCGACGGCCTGCTTCGGTTCGCACGCGTCGTCCATCATCACGACTTCGAACTTGTTGCCGCCCGCACCGCCGGCCGCGTTGATCTGTTCGATCGCGGTCAGCGCGCCGGCCTTCACCATGTCGCCGTATTGGGCGACCGAGCCGCTCATCGGACCAGCGATGGCGATCTTCACGGTTTCCGCTTGCGCGGCGGCGGCGCCGGCGGCGAACAGCACGGCGGCGACGGAAATGGACGTAAGACGGGACAGCGTCATCTGGGAGCTCCTCGATGTTGTTTAGTCATACGGGCAAAGGCGGCATGACTTGCGCAATCGAACAGCACCCGGGGCGAGGACATGGGACACGCCCGAGACACATAGAAGACGGAACTCCAGCGGAATGTTGCGTAGCGGGGCCCGGCTCTTGCAGTCCCCGAAGGGGACGTCTGGTTCGGAAAGACATCGTGATGCGTCTTGCATTGCGCAAGCGTTTCGCCTGCCCCGCTTGCCAACTGCTCGTTCGGAGGGATGGTCCGACAGCCGTTGGCAAGGCAACCGAAATTATATGGGCGTTTTTTAATCGTCTGTCAAAAATGCCTGTCGACCGAGGGAAAACACGTAGTCTTTTGAGATAGGCGGGTGGCGATCGAGGCGCAACCTCGGGGTGGCGAGAACGTTTGCCTCGAGTGCAATCGGGTTGCTATTTTGGCAAGAAGGTGGGGCGGGTTCCTTGCTGGGCTTGGCGTTCGGCGATGGAGACTCCCCGGTGATGCGTTTTTTAGGTTGCCAAGGACCTTGGTCGCTGGAAATCAATCGACTGATGATTGTGTGAGCGCGCACCAGGACGGGGCGCTCGATGAGGCGGCAAGTCTTACTGTTTATCTGAGAAACTAAACAATTTGAAAGCTTTTTGATATTTTAGTGAAATAATACGAACTCGTTTCTGCAATCCAGCCAGCCTCCCTGCAAGTCGCGTTCACCGCGTCTCGCAGTCGCTTCAGGGCCGCTTCGACGCACCCTCGTCGCTCAGCCGCCAGCCAGTGATCTGCCGTTTTTGTTCAATGCACATCACCTGCTTCGGATCGCCCATGAATTGCCCCATCCGCCTCTCTTCCGCCGCCGCGATCGCGTGCGCGCTTTCTGTTTCTGCTTCCCATGCTTCAGGACGCGATACGCTGACCGATCGGTCGGCCGGTGCGAACGTGTTTCGCTCGGAGCGGCGTGCGGCTGCTCGGGATGACGGGTATGCGGCACGTATGAGCCGCCGACGGGTGCAGTTCGCTGCGCCTGCCGAACGTAGCCCGTTCGATACACCGGATACGCGGCCGTTGCGGGTGACGAGCGATGCGCTCGTGGCATCGCCGCCTGCTTTTAAACACGAACCCGATTTTGTCTCGGCTCCGAACCGCGTCGCGCTTGGCGCGGGTGGGAGCGATAGTTTTGGCCGCGCAATGCCTGGATATGAGCAGCGCGAGCAAAACTGGAATGAATACCTGCGCGCTAACGGCTCATGGCCGGCTGGAAGTGGCAGCGCGTATGCGCCCCAGCGGCCGTACGATGCGCCGCGCGGTCCGCACGGGACGCCAAATCCGTTCGATCCGTCGGTGCCGCAGCCGGAGACGCGGACGTTTTATGACAATGGATCGGGGACGAAGTGCACGGCTACCGGTGGTGCGGGGACGTCGCGGTCGTCTTGCGATATTGCTTGGTGAGGTGGGGTTTTGGGGTAGCTGCGGCTTAGGGCTGGTCTACGCATACCACGAGAAATTTTCGTCACGAAAAAGACAAGTGCACAGCTCACCTCGTTCGGCCCCGTTTATCTACTGTGCATTGACGTCGAGAATCTTGCCGCGACCTACCATCATCTCAGTTCAGCAGGGAAAATCACCCTTTTTATAGCTATCCCACAGCACTTTAACCGGCCAGCTATCCACTTTCTCAGCCAACATACTCTTCGCGATCAGTTCGACGTCGTCGGAAACCCTTCCTGCGATGTCGAGATTTCCGGAAGCACGAAACGAGAGCTTGAACGCCTTTTCTCTAACAGAGCTCAAGAATTTCTCGTCACCAGCGGAGAGGAAAAATCCATCGACATCGTCGAATGCCTGCATCCAGAGATCGTCAAACTGGATGGCATCCCTTTTATCAAGCATGTCGTCGAAGTCCAAGGCAGATAAAAAATCAAAGAAATTCGACCTTGATATCTCCACATCAATATCAATCAAAATTTTGTTTACCATCACATAACACCCTATCGCCAAGCCAGTTGCATCGTCACGGCGCTACTATTTGATATAAATTCCTCTCCCTTCAGGGCGACGACGATTACCAACTGCGTGCCGTGAATCGCCGGACTCGACATGTCGAAAAGTATGTGGCTTTCTTTCACTTCGGCACGAAGCTTTTGGGGTGAGGCAGCTCAGCCGCCGTGCCGCGGTAGTCGTTCGCCGCCCTCCACGGGGCACGAATGTGAACACAAGCGCTCTCCGCGTGGCGGTACTCCATCGCACGGTGCGTGTCCGTAAATTCGTAAGCCCTGTTTGCTTCGATCTCGCCGTTTTGAACTACACCACCAAGCCTACTTCTGAAAATCAAACGTCCCGACGAAGCGCACACGGGAGGCAGGACGGACGCTTTCTGCGTTCTCGTACTGGAAGTTATAAAGCAGGATCAGACCGTTATCATCAGCACTGCGCATAGCTTCGAGCTGAGGAATCAGCACGTCGGCAAAACTATCAATCCAAGAAAATCCCACAAGATTCTCTCGGAGGCTTAGATCCGGTTGCAGCATGTCCGCCTCGCGGAAGCCATCGTCAAATCCATCAATTCCGGTATCGTCTCGAAATTGATTGAAAGAGTCACCGTTCTCGTCGTACGCGTTCTCGATGTAGTCCGTAAGATCATCATCGTCAGTGAACTTCCCAACCCAGACTGATACTTTGTTAGCTTTTTCCATTCTTCGTTACTCCGTCGGCGGCCGAAGACCCGCGGGAAGGTCGTCGACGCCATTAGTGAGCCGATAATTTCCCCAGTTCTGCAAACGCCGTAAGTATGTTGCATAGTCCGTGGACGAATCGACAATATCAATAATTTCGCCGTGCGCCGTCCCTGATCCTTTCTTTCCGTGCATCCAGTCAGGGTTGATACCACCAGTGGATTTCGTCGGCGTTCGATTTCCCCAGATATCTTCTGCAGTGAGCCCCCAACGCTTAAAGGTAGGGGCGCGACTTACTGGCAACCACTCGTGCATTTTGCCAGGCCAACGCAGTCTGTCCTCAATCGTCCCTCGATAGTCCTTCCAGTAGGCATCAAACTCGTCGGGCGTCAACTTATTAAACCATTCCGCGAAGCCTTCACGGATACCTGGAATCGGACATCGCTGGAGCCCCAACGGATCAGTCTCGTCAGTCGGAGTCGGGACGTATCCGTAGTTGCGAGTGCCGCCACGCAGGCCGATCGGATCCTGACTAAGATACGCGCCGGAATCCGGATCATAATACCGATTCAGGTTGTAACTGAGTTCCGTTTCGTCGTCCACCCACTGGCCAGGGAAGCGCAGCGTTGTGTCAATCGCTGACGGGCCGTCATTAGCGGCACGCCGTGCCGGCAGCAGTTTGCCCCACAACGAATACGCAGACTTCCACACTGGCTTGCCGTATTGGTCAAACACGGCCTTCGGCAGACCGACCTGATCGGTCAGGATCGGGTAGAGGCCGTCGTCAGTCTCCTGCGCGAGCGGCGAAAAACTGCCCGGCTCGATATGCCAGGTCACGACTTGGCCCGTCGTGCCGTCGCGCTGCTCGATCCAGCGCTCGGCCAGCGTCGACCCGTCCCACAGGAACTTCACCGTTTCGCGGCCGCCGACTTGCTGCTTCTCGATCCGGCGATTGAAAGCGTCATAGCGATACGCCCAAACACCGCGCTCGGGCGTAACGACCTTCACGAGCCGATTGAGGCCATCCCACGTGTATTGCCACGTTTTCGGCCTGAACCCCGGCTGTTCGACCGTCTTCTCGATCGTGCGGCCACGTGCATCGTATTGATAGCGTGCGTAACCAACCTGTTCCGGCAGACCTCCGCGGCGATAGTGGTGGGCATCCACCGGTGCCCGTTGCCCGTGCGCGGCAATGTTCATCACAGCGTCGTAGCGGAAGTGCTCGCTCGGCTGCAGCAGACTTTCTGCGCAGATGATCTGGCCGCGCTCATCGCGCTGGTAGGTGAGCGTATCCGCGCCGGTGTCCACTCGCTCCAGTTGTCCGGCTGCGTCGTAGTGATAGACCTGCCGCGTCAATTGCTCGAGCGCCCGGGCCGGATCGGCTTGCAACGCATCGAAGGCTACGGCAGGCCCCGCAATCTGCCGGCGTATACGGCCGAGCGCATCGTACTGTTGCTGCGCGACAAAATCCCCCGCCTGCCGCCCGATCTCGCGCCCTAAGCCATCGCGCTGGATCGTCAGCCCTGCTACCTGCGTGAGCGCACCCAATGCATCATAGGCATAGGCCGTCTCCCGCCGAGGCGTCAGCCGAAGGTGCCGCTGGCCGTCCGCGTCGTAGACATGCCGCAACAGTTCGCCATGCTGATCTTCTCCGATCAAGCGGCCATTCCTGTCGTAGGCAAAGCGCGTCACGTGAACGTGCTCACCCTGGACCTCCGCCGACGCCAGTCGTCCGCTCGCATCGTAGCGGTAAGCAAGCTTCACGTCGCCGGCATCGATCTCGATGAGCCGGTCGGATGCATCGTACGTATAGCGCCACTGGCCACCGTCGGGCAGTGTCTTCGCCAGCAGGCGGCCGACGGCATCGCGCTCATATCGAGTCGCGCGGCCGCCCCAGTCGATCTCGGCCGCGAGACGCCCGGCCGCGTCGTAGCGGTACGTGTAAGTCTCTCCCAGCGCATTGATGACCTTCGTCAGCCGGGTGGCATGGTCGTACTCGAAACGCGTTGCATGACCGGCCGCGTCGACCGACGCCGTGAGCAAATCGAAGGGGCCATAGGTTCGCCGGATCGTACGTCCGAGCGGATCGATCCACTCGACGGGCAGGCTCTCGCTGTTATATCGCGCCCTCGATACCGAGCCATCAGGGCGCGTGATCGCGCTCAGCAGACCGCGCGGATTTGCCGGGCCGTCAGCATAGTCGTAACGCGTCACGTGCCCATCGGGCGACGTCTCCTCCAGCAGCCGGCCCAGTACGTCTATCCTGCGCCTGAAGCGCGCACCTGTCGGCAACTCGATGTCGGTCAGCCGCAACCGGTCATCGTAGTCCAGGCGCGTCTCGCGATCACCCTGAACCACCCGCAGCAGTTCGCCTCGGGGGCCGTAGCGATAGGCAGTTCTGTTGCCGTCCGGCTCGGTGCGAGCAATCAATCGATACAGATGGTCATACTCGAGCCTGATCCGGCCGCCGTTCGGCAAGCGCGTGCCGGTAAGGCGCTGCTCGTCGTCATAGTCGAACTCGACCGTCCTCCCCGAGCTTTCGACGACCGAAGTCAGTTGACCACGCTCGTCGTACCGATAGTCCGTCCGTCGCCCCAGCGGATCGATCCGAGCCATCAGGCGACCAAGCTCCCATTCGGAGCGAGTGCAATGGCCGAGCGGATCGGTTTCGGCCGTTACGAGACCTTCATCGTCATAGTCATAGGTCCATTCTCCGTCGACATCGATCACCCGTGTGCGACCGGCCTCGTAGATGAGCCGACCTGTGTGATAACCCTGCTGCGTGCCGGTTTCGACTACACGACCAGCGGTGTCGTACCGATATCGAACGTCGGTCTGGTCCGTATCCCGCCACTGGGTCATCCAGCCGTGTTCGTCGTATGCGTAGTAGAACTGGCCAAACTGGAAGCTCGCCACGTGGGTAAGCATGCCGTTCTGGTAGTCGTAGTCCACAAGCGTTCTGGAACCACCGTCCGCATCATGGAGGACGATCCGTTGCAGCCGCCGGCCGTGCCCGGGATAGGCAATCTCGAGCCGATAGCCGTCGCTATGGGCCATGCCGCTCAGACGGCCGGCAACATCGTAGGAAAGAACGATCTTGTTGCCGTCGAGGTCCTCGATTCGTTCGAGGCGAGACGAACGCCCATCGACGAGCGGCGCGAAAATACGCAGTTGCCGCGTATCGCGATCGAAGATGCGCGGTTCGAGCCGGCTTCCGACCAGCCGATAACGCGGCTCGCGCAAGTTGATGCCGTTGAGCGCCATATCCGGCGCGTCAAAGCCGATCACCAGGCCGGCGCCGTCGTGGAATCTCACGAAGCGGCCGCCATCGAACGTCAGTTGCTGCGACCAGTTGTCCGACCAGCGGTGACCGAGCAATCCGTGGTCGTCCGATCGAGTCCGATAGCGTCGCTTGAACTCGAGAGGCAGGATTCCGGGAATGACGAGATCCGTCCGAATCTCGAGCATTTCTCCGGACACAGGATCAACCGGGTCCTTGCACGTCGGCCGGTTCTCGTCCTTGATGCCCTTCTGTTCCGCGGATCGGGTGGGCTCGGGCTTGAATTTTTCGCGCAACCCCCGCAGCCCCTTGCCGGCAAATTTTCCGACTCCGCCCCCTACGATCCCGCCGAGCAAACCCGCCAGGAATTCCTGAGTCGCGGACAGTTCCGGGTTCTTCGGACCGTACTGTCCAGTCGTCTTGTCGATCCAGATGCTGTTGCGCCCCGAATTGACCTTGCCGCTACAGTGCGTTTCGTGGCCGATCCGCACCAGCGGCAGGCCGTTGACGAACACGGTCTTGCTGCCGTCGACGAGTGCCTGCGGCACGCCGGAATGGTGATCGCATTTCACCAGGTCCGTGACACGCGCCACTTTCTTGCCTTCGAAGTACACGTTGCTCGAACCGGTGACGATCTCGCCACAGTTGGTGCCCATGCTCTGGCTCGCCGACGCGAGCGCACTACCCAGCGTCAGGCCACCCGCCATGCACGCGCCGACAATCAGCGCGCCGGCGAGTCCACCGGTTGCCACGGTCGCCGCCACTGCCACGCCAATCGCGACTCCCACGGCAATACCGGCGAGAATCCCCATAAAACCCGACGAGTGCGCAATCCGATCGCCAATGCAGGCGGGGTGCGGGTCGCCGCGACCGATCGTGAGGCCGAGCGCGTCGCCAACCTGCGTGAATTCCTTCGATAGCCAGCCGGTCACGCCAACCTTGTCGAGCGCCCACGCGCCGCCGACCGCAATCGCCAGCGGAAGCATGACGGTGCCCGCCGCAATCGCGCCCGCGCCCAGTGCTGCCCCGCCGGTCGCGCCACCCGCCAGCGCCGTACCGGCGGCACCCAGGCCGGCGGCCGTTCCCTCGACGGCGGTCAGGCCCGCGTCGGCGCCGAGCATCCCGTAGTTGAGGTGCTCGTAAAACGGCTGCTCGGCCGCTTTCGCGGCTTCACCATCCTCCAGCCTGGCGATCTGATCGAGACGCTCCTGGGCGCTGCCGCTCGGCTCGTTGTAGTTCGGCGTGTCCGACATTGCGGCCTCAGACCGGATCGCGCAACTGAAGGCTCTGAATCACGGTCCGGATTTGTTCGCGCTGTGTGTCGCTCAGCGTACCGGGCGCGGTGAAGGTGAGCATCAGGACAACCTGCCCGTATTCCACCATCGTCAGCCGCTGATGAATGAGCGCCTGGTTGTTCGTCCAGGTGAACTCGTGCACGTGTGCAGCGCGCCCGGATACCGTGGCGTCTTCATTCGCGACCTCGGCGTAATCCGGAACCTGCTTCGCCACTTTCCGGATTTCGCTCGTCACATATTCGGCGAACTTCATGCCCCACGGCAGCCGCTCGCGCGTGATCACGAAACTCACGCCCTCCGTGCCAGTCGCCGCCGACACGAACACGTTCATCGTTTTGTCCTGCCATTCCACGGGCAGCGCCAACGTGCCTTCCTGCATCTGGTACATGCTTTGTTATCCTTATTGGTTATTGGTATTAGCCGTTCTTCGGGTTGATGTCGGTTCGAGCAGCCTGGATATTGATATTGCCGTCATCCAGATGGATCACCGACTCGCCCTTGTAGATATCGATCGAGTCGGCTGTCATGTGGATCCGCGTGCCGCCGTCGCCGCCGATCTTGATCCAGAGTTCCTTGGCTTCCAGCGTGTGCACACCCTGGGGCGTCTGATGCAGCGTATTGCCCTGCACGACAACGTCCGACAGGTTGCCAACCGCGATAGCCGTCGTATGGTTGCCCTTGCCCACCTCGACAGTCCGGTCGCCTTTGAGAACCTGAGTCCACTGCGCATCCTCGACCACGGTATGCATGTCCTTCTGCGCATGCATGTAGAGCATCTGCGCACCATTGACGTCGCTCATCAGCAACTCGTTCGACCCCTGCCCCTTGTGCGTCTGGCTCTTGATCCCCATCGTCTGGCCGGCCGCGCCGTGATACGGGTTGCCCTGCTCGCCGTTGAACACGCGGCCGACGATCACGGGGTTATCCGGATCACCCTGATTGAACGCCACCAGCACTTCCTGCTTGATCCGCGGAATCGCGGCCGCGCCCCAGCCGTCGCCCGCCCACGGCTGCGACACGCGCACCCACATCGAATCGGAGCCGTCCTTCTTGCCGCGCCGATCCCACGGGAAATGCACTTTCACCGCGCTGCCGTTCGTATGAATTTCCTCGCCCTTCGGCCCGACGACGATCGCCGACTGCGTGCCGTGAATCACCGGCTTCGGCGTCGCGCGCGGCGCACGGTACGGAATCTTCTTCGGCAACAGCGAGAAGCTGTTGCGGTACGGCAGCTTCGCGCTGTGCTGCGTATAGTCGTTCACGGCCTCGTGACGCACGTGCAGGATCACGTACTCCTGGTTGTTTTCGAGGACGGGATGATTCGCGACGGTCACGGCGCCGGCCGTAGTCATGCGCCACGCGTAGCCGCCGCCGGTATAGCGATGGGCTTGCGCCTCCTCGGCCTCCATCGCGAAACGGGCGTAGCGGTTGCCGTCGTCGCCGTGGTCGTACAGCGACTGGTGCTCGAACCGCTCGGTCGCGTCGAGCCGTGCGTGCTTGAGGTTTTGCGGGCCGGCCTCCACCAGCATCAGCGGCGACGACGGATTCTGGTGATTGAAGTCGCGGAACGTGACCTTGCCGACGCCGAAGCGCCGGCCTTCGTGCAACTGGTCGATGCCGCTGTCTTCGCTGGCCTCGGTCGCGGCGAACGGCACGGTGGCGAGCCCGTCGATCGGGCGGAACAGCAGGTTCGTGTCGCCGATCACGAGAAAGTGCTTGTCCTTCTCGTAGCGGTGCGTCCAGATGAGCCCTTCCTGCTCCATCAGCCGCGCGCAGAAGTTGTAGTAGCTCTCCTGGTACATCACGACGTACTCGAGCGGCTTCTGGCTGGTCCGGATGTCGAACGTGAAATCGGAAAACCCGTGTTCCTGGAAGATCTCGGTGAGGATGTCCTGCGCGGTCTTGTGCTGGAAGATCCGGCAGTCGGTCGAGCGCGTCAGGAACCAGAACCACGGCACGGCCGTTAGGTGGTATTGCGTGACGTTGCCGGGGTTGCCGGCGCGATCGAACGACGCGACGTAGCCGTCGAAGTAGCGGTCGTTGTCGCCGCCGCCCGCCGCCACGACGCGTTCGAGCGTCGACAGGCGCGCCTGCTGGTCGAAGCGGATCTTGACCTGCTGGCCGATCAGGTCCTCCGGGCGCAGGTCGTGGCGATGCGACAGCAGGTCGAGGTGGATTTCCGGCAAGCGGTTCACGTGCTCGTCGACGACGGCCGCGCTGACCAGCAGCACATCCGGGCCGAGCGGCGTATCGAGCGTGACGTAACGATTGAGCTGGGTCAGGCGCGCGGGGTTGGCGGCGCCGTTGATCGCCTCGGCGATGGCGCCGGGCGTCTTCTCCATCAGCGAGAAACCGGTCTGTGCGAGCTGCAGCGCGCGCTGGACGGTGTCGACGTGCCCGGCCAGCCCCGCGAGCGGCCCGAGGCTGCCGGCCACACTCGACGCCACCGGGCCGGCGAGGCCGCCGAGCGCGCTCAGGGAGCCGAGCGCACCACCACCCCATCCACTGGGAATACCCCCGTTCGGAGCGAAACTCATTCTTGTTCCTTGCGTGTGATCTCAGGTTCCATCGGCCGGCTCGCCGGTCCGCAGCCACGATAATGTAGGGTAAAACCCGACCGCTTGAAAGTCTCCGGCAAACGTTTGCTTTCCGACCCTTAAAATCGGAAAACGGACCGGCAGCCGGACGCGAGACCGCGGTCGCCCACGACCAGGCAGCACGACGATCTGCAATGGAAACCGTGTCACCCCGCATTTCTCCACAAGCCGCACGGCGCGGGGCACGGCGACGATCACCGGATGCTGGAGTATCCGCGTGACAATGGCGGGAAACAGCTGAGACTGACCGCGCCAAGGCCTTCCCGGGTCAGTGTTTGAACGAACATACTAGAAACGACCTCCTCGTCGGCAAGCGTGCAATCGCCATCCCGGCGCCCCCTCATCGCGGCGAAACCACGATCGCCGCCCGGCGATTCTGCGCCCGCCCTGCCGGCGTCCTGTTATCCCCGACCGGGTCGAGCTTCCCTTTCCCGACGATCGCGATCCGCTTCGCATCCAGCCCGACGTCAACCAGCTCGACCGCAACGACTTCCGCTCGCCGCCTGGACAACTCGGCATCGTAAGCAGCCGTCCCCTCGTCATCCGAGTACCCGTACACGCGCACTCCGTTGATCCCCGCCGACCGCAACGTCCGCCCGATCCGTTCCACGATCCGCCGCACATCCGGCTTGAGGTTGTAGCGGTCGAAATCGAACAGGATCGGCCCGGTCGACCCGAATTCGAATCCCTCTCCAGTCTCCTGGAACCCGGCCGACTTCAGCGCCGTCACCTGCGTCTGCGTCAGCCCCCGATGAAGCGGCGGCGGCATCTGGCAGCCCACCAGCAGCATGCACAGCAGCAGCGCGCTCCCGACGCACGTCCGCCCCGTGCTCACAGGAAACGAGTGGTTCATTTTGCCTCCCCTTCCATCGCGCCCGCCCTGCAGGCGCTTCTTTTAACCGCCGCCGCGGCCTCGCCCGCGGCGCGAGTCGATCGAGCTCAAACCGGCCCTGCAACGCTCTCCGCCAACTGCCACGATCCCGGCCGCGCACGCTTGGCGCGGTACATCGCGATATCCGCCGCGCGCAGCAAGCCGCTCGCGTCCAACGCGTGATCGGGATACAGCGCAACGCCGGCACTCATCATGGTGGCCACCACGCGGCCGTCGGACAGCTCGATCGACGGCGCCATGCCGGACAAAATCTCGTCGGCGATCCGGCACACGCTGCCCGCTTCAGGCACCGCCGCCAGCATCACCGCGAATTCGTCGCCGCCCAGGCGCGCGACGAGATCGGTCTCGCGCACCCGCGTGCGCAGCCGCGATGCGATATCGATCAGCACCGCGTCCCCGGTGTCGTGACCGAAACCATCGTTGATCTCCTTGAAGCGGTCGCAGTCGAGATAGAGGACGGCGACCCGCTGCCCCGTCAACGTGGCCTCGCAAAGCGCAAGCGCGAGGCGCGACTCGAACTGCACGCGGTTGGGCAACCCCGTGAGCGCATCGTGCGTCGCCTTGTGCTCGAGCGACGCGTTCTCGTCGCGCAGCGTGTTCTGCCAGTCTTCGAATTCGTCGAGCAGCGCGTTGAAGTCGTCGCCGAGCTGGTTCAGTTCGGCGATCGCCGCCGGCTCGACGCGCCGCGCGAACGCACGCTCGCGCCGTACCGCGTGCGCGACGCCGGCCAGCGCGCGCAGCGGCGAAACGATGTCGCGCAGCAGGCGTTTCGAGCTGACATACGCGCCGAACACGCTGACGGCCAGGCAGCCGAGAATGCCGCCGACACCGCCGAGCAGGAAGCCGAAGAACTGGTGGCCGCGGCCACGCACGACGACGTGGCCGACGATGATGCCGTCGTGCATCACCGGGACGGTCACCGGCCCCGGCAGCGCCACGTCGGCCACCGCCCGCTCGAGCCGCGCGAGGCCGTTTCCGGCCGGCAACTGCCACGTGGCGAACAGTTGTCCCTTGCTGTCGGTGACGACCACCTGCGCGACGTCCTCGTCGCCGGCGATCATCCCGATCGCCTCGTTCGCCGCGACGCGATCGCCGAACACGAGCGCCGCCTCGACCGTATAACCGAGCGAGCGCGCCAGCAGGTTCAGGTTGTTGCCGGCATACGCGCGCAACGCGATTACGGCGACGACGATCAACGACACGGCGGCCATCGTCACGGCGACGAACACGAGGCGCAGGTGCGCGCGACGCAGCACGCTTTGCAGCGTCGGGCGCGTCGGGCGCGAAGTGCGAATGGGAGGCGCGGCGCGTGTCATGGCGTCACCGGCCGTCGCGCCAGATTGAGGACGTTCGGATGCACGCGCACGCCGCTGCGCGCGACGGCGTCGAGATTGATGTCGAACGACACGCGATCGCCGTCGACATCGAGGCAGAACATGCCGCCCGCCGTGCAGGACGGGTCGTGTTCCGCGATCGTCAACACCGGATGGCCGGCCAACGCGGCTCTCACCCGCGCACGCTCGTCGTTGCTCAAGATGCCGAGATAGACGACGTCGCATGCCATGCCGAGCGACGGATCGTCGAAGCGCACGCGTTGCACGTCGAGCAACGTCGAGCCGGCCTGCAGCGTGTCGGTCAGGCCGCGCGCGTAGTCGGGCCGCCCGGTGACGCACAGATGCAGGCGGACGGGCGTCGTCGGCCAGCGCGTGAAGCTGATGATGCCGAGCACGACCTGGCGCACGGCCGCGTCGTGTGACGAAATGGCGGAATCGGCGGGGCGCGCGACGGGGATGACGTGCGCGTTGTCGGCCAGGCCGTCCGCGTCGGCCAGCGCCCCGGCGGGCACGGCGGGCGCGGCCGCCAGAACGCAAACGATTGCGAGCAAGGCGTGGCGCAGCGAAGTGATCCGGCCGGGCCGGCTCGTCGTCCGTGCGGCGATCTCCGCCGCGCCCGTTGGCGTCGTTGCCGTCGCAAGACAGGCAGCCGCCGCGCACACTTTCGCATCCATGATGGCAACATCCGCTGGCATCGCTCCGGCGCTGCCTCCTGCCTCCCTCCATGCGCGTGCAAGCACCGAATTACGCGCAAGATTTCTTCATCTTAGGCAAAAATTCGGATCACCAAGCAGTGGGAAACACCCGCGAAAACGTCGGAAATCGTGCTGATTCCGGGCTGCGTCCCGATGAGGTGGACGAATGCGTTGGCCGACATCATCGGTCCGGTGCGACGTCGTAAATTGATCAGCGGATTGCTCGCCGTGCACGATAAACTTCATACGTTCTCGCGCACTGCCCGATCCTGCGCGCCGGGGTGCGCAAGGCCGGTGTGCGGTCGTGCATGCCGGAGCGTTCGTGACACCGGACCAGATCAGGACCATGCTGGACCGATACGGCGATCGCCACGCCGCACTGGCGGCATGTTCGAGACCAGTGGGACAGTCTCGTCTGCATCGCGGTGATCGCGTCCCGGACGCGTCACGCACCGGGCGCGACGAGGAGCTGCATCGCGCGCTCGAGCGATGGCTCGCGAATCCTGTCTCGATGTGGACATCGCCCGGGCTCCGTCGTCGGGAAATTCTCGCGGCGCCGTCCATCCGGTCCCGGCTGACCGCTGTCGCGCATGCCCGACTCGACGAACCGCGCAGTCGCGTGACGGCTCGCGGCATGGCGCTCTGACGCGGCCGGCCGCGCCCGGCTTCGCCGACACGCGTTGATGCGCGTCGCCGCCGCCGCGAGTATGCTTGTGCCTCGAACGCTCTCCAACACGCGGCGGCACGGCGAACGCAACACCGATGCCCCGCCAACCGTCACTCACCATCGATGGATTTCGACGTCATCGTTCTCGGCGCCGGCATCGTCGGCGTCTCCGCCGCGCTGCACCTGCAGGATCGCGGCCGCAAGGTCGCCCTCGTCGATCGCGGCGCGCCCGGCGAAGGCACGAGCTTCGGCAATGCCGGGCTGATCGAGCGCTCGTCGGTCGAACCGTATCCGTTCCCGCGCAGCCCGTTCACGCTGATGCGCTATGCGCTGAACCGCTCCACCGATCTCTACTGGCACAGCGCGTCGCTGCCCGCGTTCGCGCCGTGGCTCGCACGGTTCTGGTGGGAATCGGCGCCACCGCGTCACGCGGCGGCCTCGCGCGACATGCTGCCGCTGATCGAACGCTGCATCGTCGAACACGATGCGCTGATCGCGCGGGCCGGCGTCGGCGAACTGGTCCGCGCCAGTGGCTGGCTGGAAGCGTTCCGCACGCCGGCCGCATTCGAACGCGGCGTGGCCGAGGCCGGCCTCACCGCGCGCCGCCACGGGCTCGGCATCACGCCGCTCGATGCGGCCGCGCTGCGCGCGCACGAACCGAGCCTCGCACCGGGCTTCTGCGGCGCGCTGCACTGGCTCGACCCGAAAAGCGTCGTCGATCCGGCCGCGCTCGTCAAAGCGTATGCGCACCTGTTCGTGCAGGGCGGCGGCACGCTGCTGACGGGCGACGCCGCGAGCCTCGACGCGCTGTCGCCCGGCTGGCAGGTGCGCACCGACGACGGCCCGGCGGCCGCGCCGGCCGTCGTCGTCGCGCTCGGCCCGTGGTCCGACACGGTGTTCGGCAAGTTCGGCTACAAGATCCCGCTGCGCGAGAAGCGCGGCTACCACATGCACTACGCGCCGTCCGCGCGCGGCGTGCCGTCGGCGCCGATCGTCGATCGCGAATACGGTTATGTGATCGCGCCGATGCGACGCGGGCTGCGGCTGACGACCGGCGTCGAGATCGCGCGGCGCGGGCTTCCGCCCACGGGCGTGCAGCTCGAACGCGCGGAACGCGTCGCCCGGCCGGTGTTCGGTTTCGGCGAGCGGCTCGACCCGCATCCGTGGCTCGGCTTCCGGCCGTGCACGCCCGACATGCGCCCGGTGATCGGCCCCGCGCCCGCGCACCGCGGACTGTGGTTCGCGTTCGGGCACAACCATCACGGGCTGACGCTCGGCCCGGTCAGCGGCCGCCTGCTGGCCGAGATGATGACCGGCGAGGCGCCGTTCACCGACCCGGCACCGTATCGCGCGGACCGCTTCTGAACGCGCGACGCCAGCGCCGGCACGCAGGCCGGGATGGCGCCGAAACCCGCCGTCAGCGAAAACGAAGCTGGTTTCGCCCGAGCTGCGCGACGGATGCGCAGCCCATCAGCCGCATGTCGCGTTCGATCTCCGTGCGCATCAGTTGCAACGCGCGCTCGACGCCGGGCTGCCCGGCGGCGGCGAGCGGGAACAGGTAATAACGCCCCAGCCCGACGGCCTTCGCCCCCAGCGCCAGCGCCTTCAGCACGTGCGAACCCCGCTGCACGCCGCCATCCATCATCACGTCGATCCGGTCGCCCACCGCGTCGACCACCTCGGCAAGTTGGTCGAACGCGGCGCGCGAACCGTCCAGTTGCCGTCCGCCGTGGTTCGACAACACGATGCCGGTGCAACCGATGTCCGCCGCCCTGCGGGCGTCGTCGACCGACATCACGCCTTTCAGGCAAAACTGCCCGTTCCACTCGCGCACCATCGCGGCGACGTCGTCCCATGACATCGACGGGTCGAGCATGTCCGTGAAGTAGCGGCTGATCGACATCGCGCCGCCGCCCATGTCGACGTGCCGGTCGAGCTGCGGCAAACGGAACCGCTCGTGGGTCAGATAGTTGATCGCCCAGGCCGGCTTCAACGCGAACTCGGTCATCCCCGCGAGCGTCAGCCGGAACGGAATCGAGAAGCCGGTTCGCTTGTCGCGCTCGCGATTGCCGCCGGTGATGCTGTCCACCGTCAGCATCATCACGTTCACGCCGGCTTCCCTCGAGCGGTTCATCATCTCGCGGTTGAGGCCGCGATCCTTGTGAAAGTAGAACTGGTAGACCTGCGGGCCCGGGCTGATCGCGCGGGCTTCTTCCAGGCTCACGGTACCGAGCGACGACACGCCGAACATCGTGTCGAATTTCGCGGCCGCGGCGGCGACGGCCCGCTCGCCGTCATGATGAAACAGGCGTTGCAGCGCGGTCGGCGAACAATAAACCGGCATGCCGAGCTTTTGCCCCATGACCGTCACCGACAGGTCGACATCGCGCACGCCGCGCAACACGTTCGGCACCAGATCGCAGCTTTCGAACGCGCTCGTGTTGCGTCGATACGTGGTTTCATCGTCGGCCGCACCGTCGATGTAATTGAAGATCGGCCCCGGCAACCGCCGCTTCGCCAGTTCGCGGAAGTCGTGGAAATTGTGGCAATCGTTCACGCGCATTCGTCACACTCCATTCGGCGCGCGGGCGGCATGCCGGTGGGCCGGCACGCGTCGCTCGCGTCGCTGCGTTCGTTCTATACCGACGGCCGGTGTCCTCGCAAGGGATGGTGGCCGTATCGGCACCCGGAACCGCGCCGCATCGCGCCACCGCTGCCGACCATGCAGCGAATCGATTCGCACGCTCAGTCGAGCGCGCGGCCGAAGATGCGAATCACTTCATCGAGATGCTCGGCCATCGCACGGCGCGCGGCGTCGGGATCGCGCGCACGGATCGCATCGAGGATCGCGCGATGCTCGAGCTCCGACCGGTGCGGCATGTCGTTCGGCATGTACAGCGACTGCAGCCGCTGGAACATCAGGTCGTACTTGTGCGCGAGCAGCTGCTTGATCATCAGCGCATACGCCGCGTTGTCGCTCGCTTCCGCGATGCGGATATGGAACAGCCGGTCGCCAGGGTGCGTGAGCGAGCCGCTGCGGTTGTCGTCCTGGTTGCGCAGGAACGCTTCGTGGATCCCTTCGATCTGTGCATCCGAGCCATGCTTCGCGGCCAGCGACGCGGCTTCCGGCTCGATCAGCCGGCGCGCCTGCAGCAGCGCGAACGGCGGGATTTCGGTGTCGAGATCGAGCGCGATGCCGAGCTCGGGATCGATCTCGACGATCGAGAACGGCGCGACCGTCGCGTCGGGAGCCGGCGCGGGTTCGGGCGCCGCGGCCGCTTCGGGATGGCGCACCTTCACGCCGTCGCCGACGCGCACGCTGACGAGCCCGTTCACTTCGAGCGCGATCAGCGCCTCGCGCACCG
Organism: Burkholderia cenocepacia; assembly: GCF_014211915.1. Classification (NCBI taxonomy): domain Bacteria; kingdom Pseudomonadati; phylum Pseudomonadota; class Betaproteobacteria; order Burkholderiales; family Burkholderiaceae; genus Burkholderia; species Burkholderia cenocepacia. The sequence continues at coordinate 1,611,058 of NZ_CP060040.1, forward strand.
ACGTGCGCGACACGCCGAACCGTTCGGCGAGTTCGCGCTCGGGCGGCAGATAGCTGCCCGGCGGGAAATCGCCGGACTCGATCATCGCACTGAGCTTGTCGGCGATCTGCTGGTAGAGGCGGCGGTTCTGAATCGGCTGGATGGACATACGTTGACGCTGGTAATCGGTTTCGTTCCGGACGGCCTGTCAAATCGCACTGACCGTTCGCGCCTATTTTATATGCCGCGCTTCACATCGCCCGGCACCGCGTAGCAGCGCGCGGCCGTGCCGCCCCACAACGCGCCGCGCTCGGCCGCCGACAGGCGCGCTTCGGCCCAGCGTTCGACCAGCGACGCGACCTCGTCATACGACGCCGCGAGCAGGCACACGGGCCAGTCCGATCCGAACATCAGCCGCTGCGGGCCGAACGCGTCGAGCGCCGCGTCGAGGCACTGCTCGATATGCCGGATGTCCTGGCCACGCAGGCCGCGCCGCCAGTCGGCCTCGGTCACGAGCCCCGACAGCTTGCACGCGACGTGCGGCAGCGCGCCCAGCTCACGCAGCGACGCGCGCCAGCGCGCAAGCGCGGTGTCGTCACGCTCGAACTCGGCCAGCGCCGGCTTGCCGACGTGGTCGAGCACGAGCCAGTGCGCATCGTGCCGCGCGCAGAACGCACGGACGTCCGGCAACTGGCGCTCGAACACGAGCACGTCGTACACATAGCCGTTCGCCTGCAGCCAGGCGACACCGCGATTGAAAGCGGGATCGGCGACGAACGCGCCGACGTCGGCTTCGTCCTGCACCTGGTGACGAAAGCCGCGCAGCTTCGGGCTGCGCCACTTGGCGACACGGTCGGCCAGCGCCGGCGCACCGAGAGCCTCCCAGCCGACCACCGCCGCGATGCGTGCATCGTCGCGCGCCAGATCGAGCAGGAACGCCGTCTCGTCACGGCCGGCGCGCGCCTGCACCGCGATCGACGCGCCGAGCGCCTGCGCATGCATCTGCGGCCACAGTTCGTCGGGCAGGTAGTCGCGTGCGAGCACGCCCATCCCGGGGCCGATCCACGGATAGTCGGCCGCGCGATAACGCCAGAAGTGCTGATGCGAATCGATACGCACTGCGCCCATGATGCCCTCGTGTTCAATCACCGCGGCAGCGACGGCCCGCAGCGTCGCCCCCCGCCCGTCCGCCACGTTCAGTCGTACAACACCGCCGCGATCTTCGGATCGTCGATATTGGTCTTGTCGTACCAGTAGAACCCGGTATCGATGACCTTCGGCAGCTTCTCGCCCTTGATCGCCTTCACGGCCGCCTCGACCGTCTTGTAGCCGATGCCGATCGGGTTCTGCGTGATCGCGCCGGCCATCAGCCCGCTGCGGATCGCGTCCTTCTGCTGCTTGCCGGAATCGTAGCCGACGATCACGACCTTGCGCTTCATCTCGCGCACGCCGTTGACCACGCCGATCGCCGAACCTTCGTTGGTGCCGAACAGCCCCTTGAGCTTCGGATACGCCTGCAGGATCGACTTCGTCACTTCGGTCGACTTCAACTGATCGCCTTCGCCGTACTGCACGGTCACGACCTGCACCTTCGGGTGCGCCGATTTCATCCGGTCGAGGAAGCCGTCGCGGCGGTCGATGCCGGTGCGGCTCGTCTGGTCGTGCGCGACCACCGCCACCTGCCCTTCGTCGCCGATCAGCGCGGCGAGCTTGTCGGCCGCAAGGGCGGCCGCGGCCTTGTTGTTGGTCGCGGCCGTCGTCACCGGAATGTCGCTGTCCACGCCCGAGTCGAACGCGATCACCGGAATCTTCTCGGCCTGCGCCTTCTTCAGCAGCGGCAGTGCGGCCTTGCTGTCGAGCGCCGCGAAGCCGAGCGCAGCCGGCTTCTTCGCGATCGCGGCCGACAGCATGTCGATCTGCTTGTCGACCATCGCCTCGGTTTCGGGCCCTTCGAACGTCACCTTCACCTTGTAGTCCTTCGCGGCCTGCGTCGCGCCCGATTTCACGGCCTGCCAGAACTGATGCTGGAAGCCTTTCGAGATCAGCGGGATATAGGTTTCCTGCGCCTGCGCACCGGCCGTGACGCCCGCGGCGAACGTCAGCCCGACGATCGCGTTCAACACCTTGCTCCTGATCACTTCGCGTCTCCTTGGTTGGTATCGACTGAAATGCCGGCCCGGCCGGCGGTGAAGCCCATGCCCTGGCGCCTCGGTATCGGCGTCAGCGGCGACGCCGGCGCAGGATGTCCACGTAGACGGCGAGAATGATGATCACGCCCGTCACGACCGTCTGCCATTCCTGTGCGACCGACATGATGCGCAGGCCGTTGGTCAGCACGCTCATGATGAACGCGCCGATGATGGTGCCGACGATGCTGCCCGCGCCGCCCGACAGCGACGTGCCGCCGATCACGACGGCCGCGATCGCATCGAGCTCGTAGCCCTGCCCGAGCGCCGGCTGCGCCGAGTTCAGCCGCGACGCGATCAGCAGGCCGGCGATCCCGCACACCGCGCCGCTGAACGTATAGACGGCGATCTTCCACGCATCGACGTTCACGCCGGACAGCCGCAGCGCCTCCTCGTTGCTGCCGAGCGCGAACGTGTAGCGGCCGAAGATGGTCCGGTTCAGCACGATCGACGCGCCGATCGCGACGAGAAACAGGATCAGCACCGCGTTGGGGATCGGCAGCGCTGGAATGAGGTTGCCGATCAGCGAATCCTGCGCAATCGACGTGAAGCCCGGCGTGTCGTTGAAGTAGATCGGCCGCGTGCCCGAGATCACGAGCGACAGCCCCTTGAGCAGCATCATCATGCCGAGCGTCGCGATGAACGGCGGCACCTTCATCTTCGCGATCACGAAGCCCGACACGCAGCCCGACAGCGCGCCGAAGCACAACGCGGCCAGAATCCCGAGCGGCAGCGGCATCCCCCACTTCGTTAGCACGACGCCGGCCATCACCGCGCAGAACGTCATCAGCGTGCCGACCGACAGGTCGATGCCGGACGTGATGATCACGTACGTGCAGGCGACGGCCAGCACGCCGTTCACGGCGGTGGCCTGCAGGATCGACACGAGGTTGTCGACTTCGAGAAAGTTCGACGACGCGAAGCTGAAGAACACGATCAGCAGCACGAGGCTCGCGAACGCGAGCAGCTTCTGCCGCGCGGCCGGATTGAAGAAGCGCGATTTCAGGCTCGACGCGGCGGCCGGCGTGTCGCCGGTGGCAAGGGGCTGAACGGGATGCGTATCGTTGGACATGATCGTTAGGCGTCTGAATCGGGACAGTCAAGGCAATCAGGACAACACGGTCGACTCGCGCTGCGTCGCGAGCTGCATGATCTTTTCCTGCGTGGCGTCGGCCGCGCGCAATTCGCCGGTCACGCGGCCTTCGCACATCACGAGAATCCGGTGGCTCATGCGCAGCACCTCGGGCAATTCCGACGAGATCATCACGATCGCCTTGCCGTCGGCGGCGAGCGCGTCGAGCAGCTTGTAGATCTCGCTTTTCGCGCCGACGTCGATGCCGCGCGTCGGCTCGTCGAAGAACAGGATGTCGCAGTCGCGCAGCAGCCATTTCGCGATCACGATCTTCTGCTGGTTGCCGCCCGACAAGAGCCGCGCGGGCTGCGCGACCGACGGCGTGCGGATCGCGAGCTGCCGCACGTACGACTGCGCGGCGTCGCGCATCCCGCGCGCATCGAGAAACAGGCCGCGGCGCACGAAGCGGCGCATGCTCGACAGCGCGATGTTGTTCTGCACGTCCATCCCGACCGCAAGCCCGAAGTGCTTGCGATCCTCGGACAGGTAGCCGATGCCATATTTCACCGCGTCGGCCGGCGTGCGGATCGTCACGGCCCGGCCATGCACGCGGATCTCGCCCGCATCGACCGGGTCCGCGCCGAACACCGCGCGCGCGACCTCGGTGCGGCCCGCGCCCATCAGCCCGGCGAAGCCGAGAATCTCGCCGCGCCGCAGCGTGAAGCCGACGTCGCGGATCGCGCGGCCGCGCGACAGCCCGCGCACTTCGAGCGCAATCTCGTTCGCGGACGTATCGGGCGGCGTGCGGGTTTCCGTATCGAGCTGGCGACCGACCATCATCGAGATGATCGATTCCATCGACGTGTCGGCCATCGGCACGGTCGCGACATACTTGCCGTCGCGCATCACGGTCACGCGATCGGCGATCTGGCGCAACTCGTCCATCTTGTGCGAGATGTAGATGATGCCGACCCCATGCGCGCGCAGGTCGCGGATGATGCGGAACAGCTCGGCGATTTCCGCGTTGTTCAGCGCGGCGGTCGGCTCGTCCATGATCAGCGCGCGCGAGTCGAACGACAGCGCCTTCGCGATCTCGACCATCTGCTGCTTCGCGACCGTCAGCCGGCCGACCGGCGTGCGCGGATCGAGATCGAGCCGCATCCGCTGGAAGATCGCGGCGGCGTCGCGGTTGAGTTTCTCTTCGTCGACGAACACGCCGAAGCGGCCGCGCGGCTCGCGGCCGATGAAGATGTTCTGCGCGACGCTCAGATGGTTCATCAGGTTCAGCTCCTGATGGATGATGCCGATGCCGAGCGCCTGCGCGGCACGCGGGTCGGCGATTTCCACCGCGCGGCCGTCCATCCGGATCTCGCCCGCGTCGCGCTGGTAGACGCCCGCGAGGATCTTCATCAGCGTCGACTTGCCGGCGCCGTTCTCGCCCATCAGCGCATGCACTTCGCCCGCGCGCAGGTCGAAACGGCAATCGTCGAGCGCCTGCACGCCCGGAAAGCGCTTGCCGATGCCGGTCAGCGCGATCAGCGGCTGCGTGGTGTTCGGGTTCAGGTCGGGTTGCATCGCGCGCGGCCCTCAGCTGATCGCACGATCGAGATGCGTGTAGCCGCCGTCGACGAACAACCACTGGCCCGTCGTGTGCGACGCACGCTCCGACAGCAGGAACACCGCTGTATCGGCGATCTCGTCGGCCGTCGTGAAGCGCTGGCCGAGCGGCACCTTGCCGGCAATTTCCGCGACCTTCGCTTGCGGATCGTCGAAGCCGGCGATCCAGTTCTGATAGAGCGGCGTCATCACCTCGGCCGGAATCACCGCGTTCACGCGCACGCCGTCGTCGCGCAATGCGACGGCCCATTCGCGCGTCAGCGCGAGCTGCGCGCCCTTCGACGCGCAATAGCCGCTCGTGTTGCCCTGCCCGGTCACGGCCGTCTTCGACGAGATGTTGACGATCGCGCCGCGCGCCGCCTTCAGGTGCGGCACGCAGTAGTGCGCCATCACGTAGTAGTGGATCAGGTTGCGTTCGAGCGACGCGACGAACGCATCGCGCCCGGCGTCGAGCCCGATGCTGTCGTTGATGCCCGCGTTGTTGACGAGGCCGTCGATACGGCCGAAGCGCGCGAGGGTCTGCGCGACGCCGTCGCGGCACTGTGCGTCGTCCTGCAGTTCGACAGTGACGCACGCGGCGCGCGGCTGTTGCTGCGTGAGTTCGCGCCAGAAGCCGTCGTCCGGCGCGTGGCGCGCGAACACCACGGGAACCGCGCCTTCGCCGGCCAGCCGCATCGAGATCGCGGCGCCGATACCCGACGCGCCGCCGGTCACGATCACGACCTTGTCTTGCAGATTCAAATCCACTTCGCGTCTCCGTCGTTCATGTTGTCGCCGCGCACGATGCCCACGACGCACGCCATGCAAATGGCGCGCCGTCGTGCATTGCCCTGCGTCAGCCGCGGAACCGGTACTGCTCCAGCGATTCGGGCTTCATCTCGATCGAGAAACCGGGCGCCGTCGGCGGCATGTACGCCGCGCCGCGCACCACGCACGGTTCGACGAAATGCTCGTGCAGGTGATCGACGTACTCGGTCACGCGCCCTTCCTTCGTACCGGAAATGCACACGTAGTCGATCATCGACAGGTGCTGCACGTACTCGCACAGCCCGACGCCGCCCGCGTGCGGGCACACTGGCAGCCCGTACTTCGCGGCCATCAGCATCACCGCGAGAATCTCGTTCACGCCGCCGAGCCGGCACGCGTCGATCTGCACGACGTCGATCGCGCCGCGCGCGATGAACTGCTTGAACAGCACGCGGTTCTGGCACATCTCGCCGGTCGCGACCTGCACCGGCGCGATCGCCTCGCGGATCTTGCGATGCCCCTCGACGTCGTCGGGGCTCGTCGGCTCCTCGATGAACCACGGCCGCGCGAACGCGAGTTCGCGCACCCAGTCGATCGCCTCGTCGACTTCCCACACCTGGTTCGCGTCGATCATCAGCTTGCGGTCGGGGCCGATCACCTCGCGCGCGATCGTCACGCGGCGGATGTCGTCCTCGAGGTTCGCACCGACTTTCAGCTTCACGTACTCGAAACCTTCGTCCACCGCCTCGCGGCACAGCCGGCGCAACTTGTCGTCGCTGTAGCCGAGCCAGCCGGCCGACGTCGTGTAGCACGGGTAGCCGTCGCGCTCCAGCGCGGCGATCCGCGCGGCCTTGCCGGGCGCCTGCCGGCGCAGCAGGTCGAGCGCTTCGTCCGGGCTCAGGCAGTCGGTCAGGTAGCGGAAGTCGATCGCCCGCACCAGCTCCTCCGGGCTCAGGTCGGCGACGAGACGCCACAGCGGCTTGCCGACGGCCTTCGCCCACAAATCCCACACCGCGTTGACGACGGCGCCCGTCGCCAGGTGGATCGCGCCCTTGTCCGGGCCGATCCAGCGCAACTGGCTGTCCGACGTGACGTGCCGCCAGAAGCGGCCCATGTCCTCGCGAATCCAGTCGAGGTCGAGGCCGACGACGAGGTGACGCATCGCGTCGATCGCCGCGCAGCAGATTTCGTTGCCGCGCCCGATGGTGAACGTGAGCCCGTGGCCTTCGAGCCCGTCGCGGTCGGTTTCGAGCACGACGTAGGCCGCCGAATAGTCGGGGTCCGGATTCATCGCGTCGGAGCCGTCGAGCTGGCGCGAGGTCGGAAAGCGCACGTCGAGGACGCGCATCGATCGAATGATAGGCATGACGAACCGTCCGTTGAAGGGAATCAGGCCTGCACGGTACGCTGGCGCTGCTCGCCGAGCCCGTCGATGCCGAGCGTGATCACCTGTCCGGCGCGCAGGTAGACGGGCGGCTTCTGTCCGAGGCCGACGCCAGGCGGCGTGCCGGTCGAGATCACGTCGCCCGGTTGCAGGCTCATGAAACGGCTCAGGTAGCTGATCAGGTGCGGCACGCGAAACACCATCGTCGCGGTCGTGCCGTTCTGGTAGCGGTGGCCGTCCACCTCGAGCCACAGCCGCAGCGCGTGCGGATCGGGCACTTCGTCGGCCGTCACGAGCCACGGGCCGATCGGGCCGAACGTGTCGTTGCCCTTGCCCTTGTCCCACGTGCCGCCGCGTTCGAGCTGGTATTCGCGCTCCGACACGTCGTTCACGACGCAGTAGCCGGCGACGTGCGACAGCGCATCGGCTTCGTCGATATAGCGGCCGCCCTGGCCGATCACCACGCCGAGTTCGACTTCCCAGTCGGTCTTCTCCGAGCCGCGCGGGATCTCGACGTCGTCGTTCGGGCCCGAGATCGCGCTCGTCCACTTGCCGAACACGACGGGCTCCTTCGGCACCTCCATCCCCGATTCGGCCGCGTGGTCGGAATAGTTGAGGCCGATGCAGATGAACTTGCCGACACGGCCGACGCACGCGCCGAGCCGCGGCGTGCCTTCGACGAGCGGCAGCGACGAAGGCGGAATGTCGCGCAGCCGCGCGAGCGACGCAGGCGTCAGCGCGTCGCCGGCGATGTCGTCGATCACGCCGGACAGGTCGCGAATGTGGCCCTGCGCATCGAGCAGGCCCGGCTTTTCATGGTGTTTGTCGCCAAATCTCAGCAGTTTCATAGCGTCATCCGAACGGAAACGGAAAGGGGAAGTGAGCGGAAAGGGTGGTCAGTTCGACACGGTCAGTTTGACCAGCCGCCGTCGATCAGGTGAATCGTGCCGGTGGTGAACGACGCTTCGTCCGACGCCAGGTACAGCGCGAGCGCGGCCACTTCGTCCGCGCTACCGATACGGCCGATCGGCTGGCGCGCGACGAACGCCTGGCGCACCTCGTCGGCGGACACGTGACGCGTGCGCGCCTGGTCGGCGATCCGCTGCTCCAGCGACGGCGATTCGATCGTGCCCGGGCAAATCGCGTTGCAGCGGATGCCGCGTTCGACGAAATCGGCGGCCACCGCCTTGGTCAGCCCGATCACCGCCGCCTTGGTGGTGCCGTACACGAAGCGGTTCGGCACACCCTTCACGCTCGACGCGGCCGACGCCATGTTGACGATCGACCCGCCGCCGGCTTCGAGCATCGCGGGCAGCAGCGCGCGAATCAGCCGGTACATCGACGTGACGTTCAGGTTCAGCGAGAACGCCCACGCGTCTTCGTCGCACTCGAGGATCGAGCCGTGATGCACGTAGCCCGCGCAGTTGAACAGCACGTCGAACGCGCGTTCGCTCGCGGCGAGCGCCGCGACCTCGTTCGTAGCGGTGACGTCGAGCCGCCGCGTGACCAGCCGGCCGCCCGCGCGTTCGGCGTCGGCCTCAAGCCGCACCAGCGCGGCTTCGTTGATGTCGGTCGCCAGCACGTCGGCGCCCTCGCTCGCGAACCGCAGCGCGGTCGCGCGGCCGATGCCCTGCCCGGCCGCCGTCACCAGCGCGCGTTTGCCCTGCAATCTCATGAGCATCTCTCCGAAAAAGCCGGCCGCCAGTCGGCCGATTGGCACAAAGGACTAAAGGTCCAACCAATCATAGGAAGGGATCGCCCGTTTGTCACGAAATCGCGATTCAGTATTTACCCGGGGCGGATCAATCCGTCCGGCACGCAAGAATGCGGCGGGCGAGTGGCGTTGAAGTCCGGCCTCTCGATTCGCGCAAACCCGGTACCGGCGGGCCTTCCAGCCGATTCTTCACCGACGTTCGGGACGGCGTCCGCGCCAAACTGACAAAAAAGTCATGTTCGCGTCAGGGTGCCAACGGGTGGCGCACGCCATCATGGCGTTGCCGGACCGCGCTTCCGGTACATCGCCTCCCCGCCCGCGCCGGATCCCTGCGGGCACCTCCGTCCCCTGGCGATGTATCCCGTGACTGGGCGAGCAGACACGGCGCGCGGGCCGATTTTCCGCCCCGGGCTTTCCGTCCGGGGCTTTTTGTTCTTGGTTTTTCAAGAAAATAAGCGTGGATTGTTTCTAAATCGGCAAAAGGTAATTTGAGCCAGACAGGATGTTTTTTCCGGTCACAGACGCTTACATTTAGCGCACCACTCATGGAAACCCCTACGGATTCCCCTTGGGTAGTGACACCCACTGCCATGGCCGAACCCGCACGGGCTTTAGGAAACGGCAAAATGAAGGCCTCCCAATCCCTGCCTGCGCTCGATCCCGCCGACGTCCACGTCGAAATCCTCGAACGTTCCGATACGCTGCTCGTCGTCCGCTGGGTCGAGCCCGGCCGCTGTCACTACGGCGAGCAACGCTGGCGCCGCCGCTTCGCGCAGCGCACCGGCACCTGCGCGCTGTCGCGCCAGGTTATCCATCGCGGCGACGAAGTGTTCCGCCCGGCCGAGCGTCCGGCCCCCGCGAACGCCGCCGCCATGATCTCCGCCGCCGAGGTACTCGCGCTGGCCGGCAGCAGGTAACACCTGCCGGCCGTGCGCCAGGCTGGCGGCGCCACGCTATCCGCCAGCCAGTCCTAGAAGCGCCGGTCTAATTCCCCCGCTTGTCTGCTCCGTCCGCCCGCACTATCGTTACACTACTCAATGTAACGATTACGTGCGGCGGCCGACCGGCCGCGCCGATGGAGGCAGACATGCATGCATGGAGCGCGCGCCACGTCCCGGCGCAAGGCGGCAAGGTCGCGGTCGTGACCGGCGCCAATAGCGGCCTCGGCTGGCACCTCGCGGAAACGCTGGCCGCGAAAGGCGCGACGGTCGTGATGGGCTGCCGCGACGCCACCCGCGGCGCGCAGGCCGCCGACGCGATTCGCCGGCTTCATCCTCATGCACGCGTCGAAGTCGATCCGCTCGACCTCGCCGATCTCGCGTCGATCGCACGCTTCGCGGCCGACGTCGGCGAACGCCACGGCCGCGTCGACATCCTCTGCAACAACGCCGGCGTGATGTTCCTGCCGCTGCGGCACACGCGCGACGGCTTCGAGATGCAGTTCGGCACCAACCACCTCGGCCATTTCGCGCTGACCGGCCAGCTGCTGCCGGCGCTGCGCGCCGCACGTCGGGCGCGCGTCGTCACGATGTCGAGCGGCTTCAACCGAGGCGGCCGGATTCGCGTGGACGACCTGCGCGCCGCGCATCGCTACAACCGTTATCTCGCCTATTGCGACAGCAAGCTCGCGAACCTCGTGTTCGCGCTCGAGCTGCAGCGCCGCTTCGAGCGCGCGGCGTTCGCCGGCATCAGCGTCGCCGCGCACCCCGGCTATGCGGCGACCAACCTGCAGTTCGCGGGCCCGGCAATGGACCGCTCGCCCACCCGCGCCGCGCTGATGCGTGCCGCGAACCGTTATCTCGCGCAGCCGGCCGATCAGGGCGCGCTGCCCGCGATTCATGCCGCCACGTCGCCCGATCTGGCCGGCGGCGCGTACATCGGCCCGTCCGGCTGGTTCGAATCGCGGGGGCTGCCGGCACCGGCAAGCGTGCCGCGCGCGGCGCGCAACGTGGCAACGGCGGCGTTGCTGTGGGAAGCCTCGGAAGCCGCGACGGGCGTGCGCTTTCTCAGTTCCGGCGCACCCGCGGGCCGCGCGTCGGGCCGGCCGTTCGATACGGCGGCCGAAGCACGCTGAATGGCGCGTCGCCGGCCACGGCATTCTTCATACTTATTACGACAACCGAAAAGAAAGCCCGTTGAAAGACTGTTTCGACTCCTCACTGTTACCAGTCAGGAAACAATTTATCGTCAAATTCAGCGTTTACCCTGAACACGCCGGTGACTAACATTTGATCAATCGCTCAAGACATGGTGTCGAGAGCGAACTCAATAAAACACCGGAGGTCACCATGAAATCGCTCGTTTCCGCAGTCGTCGCCGCTGCCGCCCTGTCCGCTTCGTTCGGCGCATTCGCTCAACAAAGCACCGTGACGCGCGCTCAAGTGCGCAACGAACTGGTCCAGCTCGAACAGGCCGGCTACAAGCCGGGCGTGTCGAGCCCGTACTACCCGAACGACATCCAGAGCGCCGAAGCGCGCGTTCATGGTGTCGACAGCAGCGGCTACGGCGCGCAACCGGCTCCGCTCGTCCACTCGGGCGCGCCGGCTGCCGCTTCGTCGAACGCACGCGACTCGATCTTCTTCGGCCAGTAAGCCGACGCACCCTCGGCGGGCGCCGCGCGTCGCGCGATGAAGTCACGCAGTCCTGACGAGCCCCCTTCGCGGGGCTCGTCTGTTTTGTGAAACGCATACCTCCGCCGCCCGGCAGCGGGTGGCTTCGCCCGGACGCCCGGCGTCCGGGTGCTTTTTCCCGGCGAGGTGTGCAAGAAGACGCCGTGTGTGCCGGTCAGCCGCCCACGGCCGCAGCCCCGGCCGGCGCCGACCGCGACAGCACGCGCCAGCGCGACAGCAACTCGTCGCGATCGACGTAACAGCCCTGCAGGTGCCGACGGCCCGTCGACGGATCGAACCCGGTGCGCGCATGCAGCACGCGCCGGTTGTCGAACGCCCACATGTCGCCCGCCCGCAGCCGGCGCTGTACGCGAAAGCGCGGCTCGCGCGCCAGCGCGAGAAACCGCCGGTACGCACGATAGACCGCCGCGACCGAACCGGCCGGCGCATCGAGCGGCCCGCGCAGGAAGTTCGCGACGCGCACTTCCGTCACGTTGCCGCGTGCGTCGAGGCCGATCACCGGCGCCGAACAGCGGTAGTCGCTGTTCGCGCTCTTGTTCCAGAACTCGAACGGCGTCGATGCGAGCTGCTCGAAATCGTTCGGATGTTCGCGCCGCAGCGCATCCGCGAGCGCGAAGCCGTCGAGGAAAATGCTGTCGCCGCCCGTCGCGTCGTTCGCGAGGCAATGCAGAAACTGCACGCCCGGCTGCAATTCACGCGTCGGCAGGTCGGTGTGCGGCGGAAGATTCAGCGACGTATACGCATTGCTGTCCGGGCGCGGCTTCGATTCGACGTCGAACAGCACACCGAAATTACTTTCGCGGATCAGGCCGACACGTCGTGCGATCTCGTCGACGCGGCCGCGCTCGGCCGGTACGCCTTCGACGAGCGTGAGCCCCGTGCGCTGCAACGCGCCGAGCCATGCGAGCAGCGCGCGGTCGTCCTCCATCACGTCACGCCACGCGAATACGCCGATCGCCGTCGCATCGTCGCCGGTCCATACGTGCCGCCCGTGCGCGGCCAGGCGCTCCGCACGCGACGCGTCGTCGTACGCATGCGCACGCAACCAGCCCGGCGACCACGCGCTGCGGTGCCCGTCGTTCCATTCCACATGCAGCGCGCCGTCGGTCTCGACGTGCACGGTGAGCGCCGACAGATCCTCACGCGCATCGGCGATCTCGAACACCTGTTCGCGCGTGATCGCATGCACGCACGCGGAACACGCGCAGTTGTCGCGCAGCCAGTCGAAATGGAACGGCGAGCGTCGCGCGTCGCTCCACTCGACCTCCACTACGTCATCGCCGATCGTCGCCGCCGCGATCGCCGCGTCGGCCGAAAACGTCCGCCAGTCCTCGATACGGTGTTGCGCCGCTGCCTGCAGCGTTGCCTCCCGGAAAACGCCCGCTACGCGTGTGGTGCGAGCAAGAACCCGCCGACCAGCCGGTGCATCCGCGCGGCCTGCGGGCTCGTCCCGAGCGCGCGCCAGCAGCCATGCACCAGCCCCTCTCCCATCCAGTAGTGCGCGATACCGCCGGCCGCGCGAATCCGTTCGACATACACGCGCGCATCGTCGCGCAGCGGATCATGCTCCGCGCCGGTCGCGAGCACCGGCGGCAAGCCGTCGAAGCGTATAGCTTCGAGCGGGACCGATGCACGCAACAGCGGGTTGCCGTCGCGCAGCACATCGGCCAAGTCACCGCCCCAGTACAGTTCTCGATAGCGATGCACGTCATCGAGCGTCAGCATCGGCGCGTGCGCTTCCGCGTCGCGCGCGGGCGACTGCGGTTCGAAACCGAGCATCGGATAGACGAGCGCGACGCCGTCCACGTTGCGTTCGCCCGCATCGCGCAGCGCGGTCGCCACCGCCGCCGCGAGCGTCCCGCCCGCGCTGTCGCCCGCGAGCGTCAGCGGAGGCACGCACGACCCGAGCGGCCAATGCGCGTCGCGTGCGGCACGCGTGACTTCCAGGCAATCGTCGAGCGCGGCCGGCGCACGGTGCTCGGGCGCGAGCCGATAGTCGACGGCGATCACGTCGAGGCCCGTATCGGCTGCCAGTTGCGCGGTGATCAGCGCATGGCTGTCGAGCGAGCCGACGACGAAGCCGCCGCCATGAAAAAACAGCACCGTGCCGCGCGGTGTACCGTGTGCGCACGTATAGCGCCGCAGTGCGATCGTGCGGCCGCCCGGTGCGCGCCACACGGCGTCGTGCTGCACGATGCCGGCCGGCAGCGCGGCTGGCGTCCATTCGGCCGCGAAGCGGTCGTAGAGACGGCGCTGCTCGTCGGGCGAACGCGCCGCCGCATCGGCCGGATACCACGCGTCGACGGCCGCGACGAACGCCGCGATTTCCGGTTCGAGCATCGTGTGCGCTCCGCGGTCGAAGGTCGAAAATCGAAGATCGTGAAATGAAGCGCGCCGCTAGCGGCGCGGCGGCAGCCCGATCACGCGGCCCGCATACGCAGGCGCCGCACACTCGCGCTGCAACGCATGCAGTTCGGCCACGCGCGCGGCCACGTCGTCGTCGAACGGCGCCGATTTCGCGCCGTCGCGCGTATCGACGTGCAGCAGCATCTGCTCGCTCGCCGATACCGCGTCGTCATGCCCGTCGGCGAACAGCTCGAGATACAGGTGCAGCCGCTTCGCGTCGTGCGCGAGCACGCGCGCATCGACACGCACCGGCGTGCCTTCCTTGATCTCGTGCAGATAGTTCACGTGCGCTTCGAGCGTGTAGACCGAGCGCCCCCGCTCGCGGCGCGCGGCGTCGTCGAGGCCGATGCGATCCAGCAGCGCATCGGTCGCGAAGCTGAAGATCAGCAGGTAGAACGCATCGCGCAGGTGGCCGTTGTAGTCGACCCATTCGGGCCGCACGACGTCGCGGTAAATCGTCAGCGGGGTATCGCCCGTCATCGCCTGTCCTTTAGTCCTCGAATCGCATCCCGTGCCGCGCCTTCACCGCGGCGATCGATTTCAGCACCTCGGTGATGCACTCGTCGCGATAGCGTTCGAGCGCCTTGATGCTGCGCGTGCCCTGCTGCTCGGTCGTGCCTTCGACGACGCTGTCGATCAGCGCGTCGGTGAGCGTCGGCGCGACCAGCTTCGTCCACGGCAATTCGAGCGCGGGGCCGAATTGCTGCATGAAGTGTCGCATGCCCGCGTCGCCGCCAGCCAGCGTGTAGGTCAGGAACGTACCCATGAACGACCAGCGGATACCCGCGCCGAAGCGGATCGCATCGTCGATCTCGCCGGTCGTCGCGACGCCTTCGTTGACGAGATGCAGCGCCTCGCGCCACAACGCCTCGAGCAGGCGGTCCGCGATGAAGCCCGGCACTTCCTTGCGCACGTGCAGCGGCCGCATGCCGAGCTTGCGATAGACCTCCATCGCGCCCTCGACCGCTTCCGGCGACGTGCGCGCGCCGCCGAGCACCTCGACGAGCGGCAGCAGATAGACGGGATTGAACGGGTGACCGACCACGCAGCGCTCCGGATGCGTGGCCCGCGCGTAGAAGTCGGTCGGCAGCAGCCCCGACGTCGACGACGCGATGATCGCGTCGGGCTTCGCCGCGCGGCTGATCTGCTCGTGCAGTTCGAGCTTCAGCGCCTCGCGCTCGGGCGCGCTCTCCTGGATGAAATCCGCATCGGCGACGCATGCCTCGATCGTCGATACGAAGCGCAGCCGCGCGGGATCGGCGCCTGGCGCGAGGCCGACGCGTTCGAGCGCGGGCCACGCGTTCGCGACGTTCGCGCGCAGTCGCGCTTCGGCGCCCGGCGCCGGGTCCCACACGACCACGTCGAGACCGTGCGCGAGCGCGCGGGAAATCCATCCGCTGCCGATCACGCCGGTGCCGATGGCGGCAAACGTCTTGATGTCGGTCTTCACAGCCATGTCAACGCATCCTTCGAATCAGGGGAAATCGGTCGACGGCCGCGCGTGGACGCACGCCGCCGTGCCATGTCAGTCAGTGGGTGAAAAAGCTCACGCGAATTCGGCGATCGCGCGACGTTCGAGCGCACGTTCGCCGCGCGCCGGCAGGCCGAGCTTGCGGCGGCCTTCGGCCGGCGTCAGCACGCGGCCGCCGAGGCGCTCGACGATCTCGCGGGCGCGCTGGACGAGCGTGCCGTTGGTCGCATGCACGCCGCGGTCGAGCCAGATGTTGTCTTCGAGGCCCACGCGCACGTGGCCGCCGAGCAGCATCGCCTGCGCGACCATCGGCATCTGCATGCGGCCGATCCCGAAGCCCGCCCAGTGCGCGCCGGGCGGCAGGTTGTCGACCATCGCCTTCATCGTGCCCGTGTCGGCCGGCGCGCCCCACGGAATGCCGAGGCACAGCTGGAACAGCGGCGGATCGTCGAGCAGCCCTTCCTTGAGCAACTGCTTCGCGAACCACAGATGGCCCGTATCGAAGATCTCCAGCTCCGGCTTCACGCCGAGTTCCTGGATGCGCTTCGCGCCGGCGCGCAACTGCGCGGGCGTCGACACGTAGATGTAGTCGCCGTCGCCGAAATTCAGCGTGCCGCAGTCGAGCGTGCAGATCTCGGGCAGCAGTTCCTCGACGTGCGCGAGGCGCGTGAGGCCGCCGACCAGATCGGTGCCCTTGCCGAAGCGCATCGGGTCCTCGCCGGGGCCGATCTCGAGATCGCCGCCCATGCCGGCCGTCAGGTTGATGATCACGTCGACGTCGGCCGAGCGGATGCGGTCGACCACTTCGCGATACAGGTTCGGGTCGCGGCTGCCGCGCCCCGTCTGCGGATCGCGCACGTGGCAGTGGGCGACCGTCGCGCCGGCCTTCGCGGCTTCGATCGCGGCGGCCGCGATCTCCTTCGGCGTGACCGGAATCGCCGGATGCTTGCCGACCGTATCGCCCGCGCCGGTGACGGCGCAGGTGATGATGACTTCGTGGTTCATGCGGGATGCCTCGCTTGATTCGGGTTGTGTCGCATTGCAGATAGCGCGTGGGCGCCGGCCCTTACAGGCCGAGATACGCCTTCACGGCAGGCAGGCCGTCCTTGCCGTCGAACGTCTTGACGCCCGCGAGCCACGGATCGAGCACCTGCGGGTTCTTCTTCAGGTACGCCTTCGCGGCCTCGGCCGGCTTGGTCTTGTTCATCACCGACTGCATCAGCTGGTTCTCGAGCTGCGTCGAGAAGCGCAGGTTCGTCACGAGCTTGCCCGCATTCGGGCAGCGCGCGATGAAGTCCGGCGCGGTCAGCGTGTACACGCGCGCTTCGCCGTAGTTCGGGCCGAACGCCGCGTCGCCGCCGGACAGGTAGTTCATGCTGAGCTGGATGTTCATCGGATGGGGCTCCCAGCCGAGGAACACGACCCACTTCTTGTCGCGGACCGCGCGCTCGACCGTCACCAGCATCCCCGCTTCGCTCGATTCGACGAGCTTGAAGCCGCCGAGCCCGTACTGGTTCGTGTCGATCATCTTCTGGATCGTCGCGTTCGCGCTGCTGCCCGGCTCGATCCCGTAGATCTTGCCGTCGAGTTCCGCGCGGTGTTTCGCGATGTCGTCGAAGGTCTTCAGGCCGGCCTGGTATGCGTAGCTCGGCACCGCGAGCGTCGCCTTCGCGCCGGACAGGTTCGGCGGCTCGACGACGTTGATCGACTTGCTGTCGAGGAACGGTTGCAGTTGCTTTTGCTGCACGGGCCACCAGTAGCCGAGCGACACGTCGAGCTGCTTGCTCTTGAGGCCGGCGAACGAAATCGGCACCGACGCGATCGTCGTGGTCGGCTTGTAGCCGAGCGCCTCGAACACGGTCGACGCGAGCGCCGTGGTCGACGTGATGTCGGTCCAGCCGATATCCGCGAAACGCACGGTCCGGCAGGTCGTGGCCTCCGTCTCGGCCAGCGCGGCGTGCGTGAACGCGCCGGTCGCCAGCACGGCCGCGGCGAGCGCGGCGATCTTCGTCGACTTCATGGTTCGGTTCCTCCCGGTTGGTCTCGCGGCAGCCGGTGCGCGAAGTGTGCGCCGGCCTGCATCGTGGGAGTAAAAGTAACGAGCCATATTCGCCGCGAGAAGACCGGCGGCGACCTGTTCTTGCCTGTTTGCGACTATGAGTGGAAACCACTAGATTTCGTCTGAGGCTTGATGGACGGGGGTCTAGGGTTTTTCTTGGGAGCGGCGGGATTGCCCGGATGCGGCGCACACCTTTCGATTCCGCCATGGCTTTGCTGACGGATTTCCGACAGGTCGCCGGATCCGGTTGACCGGCCCTATGCTGGCAGTCGCCGGGCGATCGCGCGCGGCCCGCCTGTAGCCGTGCCGCCTCGTGTCCGGCCGTTGCGCGTCGCTGTAACGGACGCGCACGGACACGGCCGGCCGTCGCGATGTCGGTCTCCGGTCTTTCCGCCAAGGAACACCATGATGCTTGCCGCTTTCTTCGTCGTCGCCCTTGTCGCCCTCATCGTGCCGATGCAGCGCGGCGTGATGCGCGGCGCGGATGCGAAACTTCGCGCGCGATTCGACGCGGAAGGCCCGCGCGGCGACGCGTCGCGCCGGTTGATGCACGATGCGGGGTACCGCGTCTGAGTATCGACGTCGGGCGCAGGCCAGCCGAACTCGCGGGCCGGTACGGTGGCGATGCGGCGCGTTTAGCCCGCCGTCACCACCCGCACGAACGCCTGCGCGAGCACCGTCGGCTCGACCGGCAACACCAGCGCGCACACCGACTGCGCATCCTCGTCCGAAATCGGCACGAACACGACGCCATCGATGCCGATGCTCGCCATCCGCGCCGGCACGATCGCCACGCCCCGGCCGGCCGCGACGAGATTCAGCATCGACGTCTTCGGCGACACGATCCGCGCGGCCGCCGGCACGAAGCCGCGCTTCAGGCACAGATCGAGCACGACGCGCGCGAGGCCGCCGCGCTCCCGATACACGGCCGACACGAACGGCTCGCGCCGCAACCGCGCTATCGCGATGCGCTTGCGGCCCGCGAGCGGATGATCGACCGGCAGCGCCGCGCACAGGCGCTCGGCCGCCAGTTCGACGAAACGCACGCGTGCATCGCGCCGCAGCACCGGCAGGCGGACGATCCCGATATCGGCGTGGCCGTTCGCGATCTCCGTCACCTGATCCTCCGACGACGCACGATCGAGATCGATGCGCGCGCCCGAACAATCGCGCATGAAACGGTCGAGATCCGGCATCAGGCTGCTGACGGGCACGGTACTGGAATGCAGCAGCCGCAGCACGCCGGCCTCCCGCGCGACAACTGCGCACCTTCGTCGGCGGCCGCCGTCAGCGTGGCCGGGATCGACGCCACGCGTTCGCGGTAGAGCGCGCCGGCCGGCGTGAGCCGCACGCCTCTCGGCTCGCGGTCGAACAGCACGAACCCGAGTTCGTCCTCGAGCTGGCCGATCTGCCGGCTGAGCGCCGACTGCGCGACATGGAGCGCACCCGCGGCCGGCGTGAAGCCGCCGAGATCCGCGACGGTCAGGAAATACTGGATTTGCCGGAGTGATGGCATGCCGAAACGAGATGGATGAGCGTCAGATTCGATATTTGCGTTATACCGGCGCGCTCCGCAGAATGAAAGCCCTCCATGCCGCCATCACCGTTGCGGCCATCCTTTCGGAGCGTTCATCCTCGTGGCTACCCTCCTGTCTTATCTGCTGGTCGTGGCGGCCGGCATCAGCGTTGCGTTGCAGCAGGTGCTCAACGCGAACCTGCGCGCGCAAATCGGCTCGCCGTGGTGGGCCGGCTCGGTCAGCTACCTCGTCGGCCTGGCCGCGATGCTGGCAGTCGCGTTGCTGTCGCCTCACCCGCGCCTGAGCGGCACGTTCTCCGGCGCGGGCTCGTGGTTCAGCTGGACGGGGGGATTGTTCGGCGCGGTATTCGTCGGCGTTGCGATCCTGATGGTGCCGCGATTGGGCGCGGCGACGACGCTCGCGCTGATCGTCGTCGGGCAGATGACCGGCGCGCTCGTGTTCGACCACTTCGGCGTGCTGGGCATCGCTCAGCATTCCGCAAGCCCGATCCGCGTGGCCGGCGCGGCGTGCCTCATTCTCGGGGTCGTGCTGATCCGCGCTTGACGGCGGCGCGTGCGTACGTGACCGGCATATCGGCAACGCATGCACGCGCCACGACGCTCACCCGGTGTTCATCATCACCGACTTGCTCTCCGTGTACTGGTCGATCACCGCGCGACCGAGTTCGCGGCCGAAGCCCGACTGCTTCATCCCGCCGAACGGCAACGCGTTGTCGAGCAGCGAGTGGCAGTTGACCCACACGGTGCCCGCGGCAATACGCGGGATCAGCTTGTGGATCGCCGCGAGATCGTTCGACCAGATGCTCGCGCCGAGGCCGTACGGCGTGTCGTTCGCGAGCTGCACGGCCGTATCGACGTCGTCGAACGGCATCGCGACGAGCACCGGCCCGAAGATCTCCTCGCGCACCACGCGCATCGCCTGCGTCGTATCGACCAGCACCGTCGGTTCGACGAAGAAGCCGGGGCCGTCGATCGCGCGGCCGCCCGCGGCGGCACGCGCGCCCTCGCCGAACCCCGAGTCGATGTACCCGCACACGCGCTCGCGCTGCTTCGCCGACACGAGCGGGCCGATCTGTGTCGCCGGGTCCATCCCCGGGCCGATCTTCAGGCTCGCGGCGATCTTCGCGACGCGCTCGATCACGCCGTCGAACACCTGCGAATGGATGTATGCGCGCGAACCGGCCGTGCACACCTGCCCCTGGTTGAAGAAGATCGCATTCGCCACGCCCAGCGCGGCCTTGTCGAGATCGACGTCGGGCAGCACGATCACCGGCGACTTGCCGCCGAGCTCCAGCGACATCCGCGTCATGTTGTCGAGCGCCGCGTAGCCGATCGTCTTGCCCGTCTGCGTCGACCCGGTGAACGCGATCTTGTCGATGCGCGGATCGCGCGACAGCGCCGCGCCGGCCGTGCGACCGTAGCCGGTGACGATATTGACGACGCCGTCCGGAAAGCCGGCCGCCTGGATCAGCTCACCGAGCCGCAATGCGCTCAGCGGCGTGTCTTCGGCGGGTTTCAGCACGATGGTGCAGCCGGTCGCGAGCGCCGGCGCGATTTTCCACGCGGCCATCAGCAACGGGAAATTCCACGGAATGATCGCGCCGACCACGCCGACGGGCTCCTTGCGCGTATAGGCGAAGATTTCGCTGTCCGGCAGGTACGGCATGCCGGCGTCGATCACGCTGCCTTCGATCTTCGTCGCCCAGCCGGCCATGTAGCGGAAGCACTGCGCGGCCATCGCGACGTCGAGCCCCTGCGCGACCATCACCGGCTTGCCGTTGTCGAGCGATTCGATCTCGGCCAGCTCGCGCGCATTGGCCTCGATCAGGTCGGCGAGCACGAGCATCAGGCGCTCGCGGTCGGTGGTCTTCGCAGTGCGCCACGGGCCTGCATCGAAGGCACGGCGCGCGGCCACGACCGCCTGCTGCACGTCGCGTTCGTCCGCTTCCGGCACGCGGGCGAGCACGGTGCCGTCGGCCGGGTTCACGACATCGAGCTGGCGGCCCGACGCGGCATCGCTCCACTCGGCGCCGATCAGCATCTGCTTCGGCTTCGCGAGAAACGCGCGCGTCGCGTCGAGCAACGCAAAGGTTTCGTTCGTCTCCATGTTCCTGTTTCCCTGATTCGTTGAGTGAGTCGGTCAGTAGCGATCCGCGACGCCGTCGATCCCGCGCGCCTGCAACGCACGGACGAGACCGGCGCGCACGGTCGCGACGTCGGACAGCGCGGGACGGCGGTGCGCGGCGACTTCGGCGGCCGTATAGGGCTTGAAGTCGCGCGGCAGCGCATCGCGGTTCATCGTCGTGAGCACCCAGTTCAGCACGTCGGCCAGTTCCCGATCCGACAGCGCCGAGTTCGACGCGCCGGGCACGCGCATCACGTACTCGCGCCCGGCCGGCAGATGCGTGAAATAGCCGAGCGAATTCGCGAGCGGCGGCACCTTGCCGGGAATGCCGCCGCCCGTCGCCGTGTGGCAACCCATGCAGTTGAGCACCCAGTGCTGCCGTGCGAGCGCGGCATCGGCCGCGTCGTCGGCCTGCGCGGGCATGGCGAACGCACCAGCCGCCGCGCCCGCCAGCAGCAGCCAGCACGAAAGCCGATGCGACAAACCGCCGAGCCACGACGACGACGCGCACCGCGTGCCGTGCACGGACGCGCGCACGCCGTTCACAGGCCGAGCCCCTTGATCACCACCGCGCGCTGCGCATGCACGGCCGTGCCGTCCATCTGCTTCGCTCGCGCCGCACGGATATCGGCCGCGGTGAACGGCTTCGCGTCGCCGTGCCGCGCGTTGAGGTCGAACACGACGTAGTTCAGCACGTGCGCGATGTCGTCGTCGCTCGCGCTCGCGAACGACGGCATCTTGAAGTTGTAGCGCTTGTCGTGCACCTCGATCTCGCCGAACATCCCGTGCAGCAGCGTCGCGATCAACTGCGCCCGCCCGGCTTCCGCCGCCGCGTACTTGCCCGGATACTCGATCAGCGGCGGCGCGAGGCCGTCCTGCCCTTTCCCGCCCGCCTGGTGACACACCGCGCACTGCGCGTCGAACAGGCTTTTCCCGGCCGGGTAATGCACGATTTCCTGTGCGTGCGCCGCGTGCGGCAACGCGAACGCCGCGACGGCCGCCATGCACACAACGACGCCCTTTCCTGCTTGCTTCACTTTCATTGCTTCGCCGCTCCCAGCAGAACCGAAACCGAACAGTGGTAATTCGAATTACCGTTCGCCATGCACCAGTTGATGTCGTTGTTCAATGACAGCTTGTACAGCGGCTTCTCGCGCTCGTTGCGGTTGCAGAAGCACTTGCCGCACGACGTCTTGCCGCAGCAGTCGTTGTACGACACGATGTAGTCCGAACCGTCGTGCGGATTGCGGCAGGTGCCGATCCACGTGATCGGCGAAGGCGTCGTGCCCGGCGGGCAACTGCTCGACGTGCCGCCGCAGCAGCTGCAGAGCCAGCCGTCGATCGCGCAGTATTTCCAGTAGTCGCAGCTCGTCGGATCGTCGCTCGCGCCGGCACCGGATGCGCCTGACGCCCCTGATGGTGCATCGGCCGCATACGCGGTGCGGTCGACCGGCAGCAGCGGCAGGAGTGCCGACCCCACCAGCACCTTGCCGAGCCTTGCCATCGCGCTGCGCCGCGAACTGTGCTGCGCGACGCCGCGCGCCGACCGCTCGAACCATGAATCAAACACGCCCATGTCGTCGTTCTCCAATGACGTTGAAAAAGGTTCGGCCGGTCACGCGTGCTGCGCGTGCCCGTCGTGGGCATCGTGGCTATGATCGCCGTGCACGAACTGCTGCAGCGACGCGACGCCGCGCTCCTTCGCCTCGAACAGGCTCTCGAGATGCTCGCGCGTGTTGACGAGCCCCTTCGCGCGCACGGTGCCCGTTTCGTCGAGCAGCACCGCATACGGCAGCTTGCCGATTTGATAAGCGAGGCCGAGCTCCTGCGACAACACGTACGGGAAGCGCCCGAGGTCGTGCTTCCGCGCGAAGCGCGTGTGTTCGTCGGCATCGCCGTCGCTCGCGAGCACGATGTTCACCGGCGTCGCCTCGCTGGCCTGCAGCGACGGCAGCAGCGGCAGCAGCTTCTTGCAGACGGGGCACGTCGGCGACAGGAAGAACAACAGCGTGGCCTTGCCCGCCGCGTCGATACCGCCAACCTTCACCTGCGCGCCGCGCATGTCGGTCAGTTCGAACGTCGGCGCGATCGCGCCGACCGCCGGCCCCTTGTCGATCATCAGCGCGCCGGCCGGCATGATGCGTTCGTACAGGATGCCGATCTGGCGCACCAGCGCGAGGCAGATCGCGCCGAGCGCGAGGACGGCCACCCACAGCAGGGCGGTGGAAACGGTGAGAGCGGTTTGCATCATGAATTCCTCAGGTGGGAAAGGCGCGGGACGTTCGCGAGCAGCACGTCGACGGTGAGCAGCGCCCAGACGATCAGCAGCACGGAGAAGAACAGCGTCAGGTAGTCGAACCACACGACGGCGCGCGTGCCCGGCTCGACGAACGCGGTCGCGGCCAGCGCGACGAGCAGCAGCACGCGGCCGACATGCAGCCAGCCGATGCCGCGCGGGGCGTCGGCGCGGGCGGCGGTGAAGCCGGAACAGCCGCAATCGATGTCGGTGTGGCCGCGCAGCAGGTTGATCGCGAGCCCGGCCGCGAACGCCAGAAGCAACGCGATCAGGCCGGTCGCGCCGGCCGTGCGCGTATCGGGAAACAGCAGCGCCACGGCGGCGACGGCTTCCGCGAGCGGAATTGCGAACGCGACGGGCGCGGTCAGCGCATCGGGCAGCAGCCGGTAGCCGGCGAGCGCCTGGCGGAACGCGGCGGGCCGGCGCATCTTCGCGAAGGCGCCGAGCAGCACGATGGCGGCCGCACCGGCCTGCGCGCTGGTGGCGAGTACGGGATCGACGGTCATCGCGGCCTCACGGGTTGACGAGCAACGTCGACGTATTGCCGACCTGCTTCTCGACGTGCAGCAGCTTGCCGCTACGCGCTTCCATCACGACGAGGTCGGAGGTCGCCGTCAGCCCGTAGAACAGCGGCTTGTCGTCCTCGCTGACCTGGATCGACACGAGCGGATCGACCTTCAGTTGCGCGAGATCCCAGCGCGCGACGCGCTGCTTCGACTTCAGGTCGACTACCCACACCTGCGTGCCCGGGTCCTTGTGCGAGCCGTCGGTGCCCTTGTGCATCAGCACGTAGTAACGGTTCTGCTTCGCCTGCACAGCCGTCTGCTGCATGCCGCCCGGGCGCCAGCCTTCGGCGCGCTCGGCGTCCGTCAGCAGCGGCCACGGCTTGCCGAACGCCGGCTTGTCGCCGCTGAAATCGGCGCTGCGCACGTTGCCGCCGTAGGTGGTGAACAGGTATTCGCCCTTGTACCGCGACGCGTTCACGAACGCCGGGTCCTTGTCGACGTCGATGAATGCCTCCGACATCGTGCGCTTCGTCTCCTTGCCGTTCGCGTCGAGCGTGACGGTCAGCGCCTTGCCGCTTTCGCACAGCGCGGTGAAGCGGTCGTTACCCGACGGATACGCAAGCACGCACGCGGCCGTGTCGATCTCCGACAGCACCTTCTTCGAGACGGCGTCGATCACCGTCACCGATGCGGACGGCGTGATGTTCGCGACGTACAGCCGCTTGCCGTCGGCGCTGAATGCGGTGTTGTACGGCGACGGCACGTGCTGCGCGTGCTTCGCCGGAATCACGATCTCGCCCGCGTGATCGAGCGTCGTGTTGTCGATCATCTCGACGACGTCGGTGCGCGTGCCGTGCGAGCCGCGCGAGAAATAGGTCGTCGCGACGAAGCTGGTCTTGCGGTCGGGCGAGATCGCGAAGCCGGGGCCGAAGCCGCCGTCGATCTGGCCGAGCAGCTTCTTCGCATCGGCGTCGTACACGTAGATGCGCCCGTCGGTCATCGACGGCATCGAGATGTCGACGATATAGACCTCGTGCGGATGCCATGGCGGCATCTTCTGCACGACCAGTTCCTCGGGTTTTTCCGCCGCGTTCGCGCCGCCGGCCCATGCCGCTGCCAACGCCAGCGTCGCCGCGAGCGCCGCGGTTCGTCGCCTTGTCCTCATGCCGCCTCCAGTGGGAATTCACGTTATGTGGGGCGACTGTAGTTCGACAATAAAACCGTCCAGCACCCGGACCGGCAACGCGTACGTGCCGATTCGGGATATTGGAAATGCGCGTGAAAGCCGTCTGCCCCGCGCCCCTTCCGACCCTCTGCAGCACGTGTCCGGAATAGCGCTCCTCCTTATTGCGCCGACCGCTCGGCCGGTTTAATCTTGCGCGGTCCGAACGACCGCCGGAGGCGCCGTGCTCGTGTTACATCAGAGGTTCGACGACGCAGACCGGCATGCCGAGGCGCTGCGCGGCTGGGATCAGCGTTACGACCAGATCGGGTCCGGCGCGTATCGCAGCGCGGTCAAGCACGCGGTGCTCGACGGCGTGCAGCTGTTCCAGGAAACGGCGAACGTGCGCATCATCCAGCGCGGATGTTTGCCGCACGGCCATACGGTGTTCGGGATGCCGCTCACCGGCTCCGGCACCTTCGCGTTCGGCGGTGCGCGCCTCGAGCGCGGCACGATCGTGATGGCGCGGGGCGGCATACCGTTCGAACTCCATTCACCCGACGACATGTCGCTGATCGGCGTGGTCGTCGAACCCGGATTGATGCAGCAGATCGAAGATGCCGCCGACGTCCGGCTGGACGCACGCGCGCTGCGACGCGGCGTCGTCGAGGTGCCGGTCGCCGCGCGCGAACGCGCGAGCGTGCAGCTCGCGACGCTGCTCGAACGCGTGCTGTCGGCGCCCGATACGTTCGACGCGGCACGCGCGCAGTGCGCGATCCGCGCCGACGTCGGCAACGTGCTCGTCGATCTCCTCACGTACCGGATGCCCGAGCCGTCGAACCGGCTCACGCACGCCTGCCACGCCGACATCGTGCGCCGCGTGCACGACTACGTGATCGAGCACCCGGAAGCGCCCGTCGACATCCTGAGCCTGTGCACGCAACTGCGCGTGAGCCGGCGCACGATGCAGAACAGCTTTCAGTCGGTCGTGCAGACGAGTCCGCTCAACTACACACGCTCGCTGCGCCTCGCGCAGGTCCGACGCCTGCTGCTCGACACGCGGCAATCCGACCTGCCGATCAGCGAGGCGGCCGCACGCTGGGGCTTCCTGCATCTCGGACATTTCGCGAGCGTGTACAAGGCCCAGTTCGGCGAATTGCCGTCGGCGACGGCCCGCCGGACGGTGCATCGCGCAAAAACGCGCTGAACGCCGGCAAAAAACCCGCGATAATTCCGGCTTGACCGTTCGGCGCCCGCGAGCCGGGCGCGGCCCGCGCCGGCCCGCTCGCCGCGTCGCGCGTCGCGCGACGACCACCTGCTTCCACCCCACGCCCCGATGCCCGAGGATTTCCACTTCCTGCTGCTGCCCGGCTTCTCCGCGCTCGGCTTCATGTCCGCGGTCGAGCCGCTGCGCGTCGCGAACCGCTTTCGCACCGAGCTGTATCGCTGGCACGTGATCAGCGCGGACGGCGCGCCCGTCGCCGCGAGCAACGGCATTCCGGTCGCCGCCGAAGCCGCGTGCGCGGACGTCCCGCAGGTCGATACGGTGTTCGTCGTCGCGGGCTTCGATCCGCTCGTGTGCTACACGCGCACGCTCGGCGACTGGCTGCGCCGCCAGCACCGGCATGGTGCGACGCTCGGCGGCATCGACACGGGCAGCTTCGTGCTCGCGGAAGCCGGGCTGTTCGACGCGTCGCAGCCGCTCACGCTGCACTGGGAAGCGCTGGCCGCGTTCCGCGAGCGCTATCCCGGCCTGAACGCGACGCAGGAGCTGTTCGAGATCGACGACCGGCGCATCACGTGCGCGGGCGGCACCGCGTCGATCGACATGATGCTCGACCTGATCGGCCGCCGGCACGGCGCCGATCTCGCGGCGGCGATCTCCGAGCAGTTCGTCGTCAGCCGCATCCGGCAGCGCTCGGACAGCCAGCGGCTCGAGATCGCCGCGCGCTACGGCGTGCACAACCGCAAGCTGATCCAGGTGATCGGCACGATGCAGCGGCACATGGAGAACCCGCTCGGCTCGGACGCGCTCGCGCAGGAAGTGTCGATCACGCGGCGCCAGCTCGAACGACTGTTCAGCGCGACGCTGAACGACACGCCGACGCGCTTCTACCTGAACCTGCGCCTCGATCGCGCACGCGAGCTGCTGCAGCAGACCGACATGAGCATCACGTCGGTGTGCGTCGCGTGCGGCTTCGAATCGCCGTCGCATTTCTCCCGTACCTATCGCGCACGATTCGGGATGAGCCCGCGCAGCGACCGGCGTGCGACACGCTGATCGTCACGGCTTTTGATCACAATCCGACGCGGTATTGCACGTTCCGGCAGCGTTTCCCGCCGCTCGCTGAACAATGCCGGCAATTGATCGACCAACCGAAGCGGTCGTCGAAAATAATTTGGAATGTCGATGAAAATATTCTGTAACATATCAAACAAAGTTAGATAGGCAGCCTAACGACACGCCTGCTGCATCTCGGCGCACGTCGCGCCACGCAGGCTGCCCACCGATATCCAATATCGATCCGAGGGGTATGACATGACGATGCTCGCTTCGCCGTCACCGCACCTGCCTGCCGTTCGCATCCCTTCACGCGCGTCTCCCTCTTTGCCTGCCCGCTTCTTTTCGACCTGACATTTAGTCATCCTTAGTCAGTCGATACTCCCCACACCGCTTCGCCGCACCGGTTCCATCGAACCGGCGCGCGGGCCGTGTCGTGCCTGCTCGCCACGAGCGCGCGGGCGTGTCCAACCGTTGAGATGAGGATCACGTATGCAGACATCACGCAAAGCATTGCCGCTCGCCCTGAGTCTCGCGCTCGGTTTCGGCATCGTCGGCGGCACCCTGGCCGATACGAAAGTGTCGAATCCGCAGGCCGCCAGCCTGCGCGAAAGCCTGACGCGCGGCGTCGCGCCGCCGGCCGCGAAAGCCGATACGGCCGTCGGGCAATTCCGCGCGGACGGCGTCGCCGTCACGCTGTACAACCCGGCCTGGCGCGTCAAGAAAGCCGCCGCGACGCCCGCCGCCACCGCGCGCGACTTCGTCGCGTCGCAAGCGGCGCAGCTCGGCCTCGACGCGGCGGCGCTCGCGAGCCTCGTCGTCACGTCGGAACGCAACGATGCCGACTTCACCGTCGTGCGCCTGCAGCAGCAGGCTGCCGGGCTACCCGTGTACGGCAGCGACATCGCGGTGACCGTCGCGAAGGACGGCCGCATCCTGTACGTCGCGAGCAACACGATCGGCGGCGTGGTCGCGACGACGCGCAAGTCGCAGGCCGTCGACCAGCAGCAGGCGCTCGACCGCGCCCGCGCGTATCTCGGCGTGAGCGGCTTCACGCATCTCGATGCGCAACTCGTCGCGTTCGTCGACAAGGCCGGCACGCATACCGCGTGGAAGGTGCGCGGCCGCCCGCAGGACGGCCCGAAGGGCGATTGGGAACTGCTGATCGATTCGGGCAGCGGCGAAGTGCTGCGCGCCGAGGACAAGGCGTTCTACGCGACCGACGGCACCGGCTTCGTGTTCCGCCCCGATCCGCTGTCGCCGACGAAGAGCAGCTACGGCAGCACCGGCTACAAGGACAGCAGCGACGCCGATTCGACGCAACTCACGGCCGCACGCGTGCGCGTGACGCTGAAGGAGCTCGCGCAATCTGGCACGCGCTACACGCTGACGGGCCCGTACGCGGCATGCGTCGATTTCGATGCGCCGCTCGACAAGGCGTGCCCGTCGCAGTCCACGCCCGCGTTCGAATTCACGCGCGGCAACCTGTATTTCGAGGCCGTGAACGTGTACTACCACATCGACACGTTCCTGCGGTACGTGAACCAGACCCTCGGCATCAAGGCGCTGCCGTACCAGTACACGGGCGGCGTGCAGTACGACCCGCACGGCGAATCGGGCGACGACAACTCGTCGTATTCGTCGAGCAGCGGCCGGCTGACCTTCGGGCAAGGCGGCGTCGACGACGCGGAAGACGCGGACGTCGTGATCCACGAGCTCGGCCACGGCATCCACGACTGGGTCACCAACGGCGGCCTGTCGCAACAGGAAGGCCTGTCGGAAGGCACCGGCGACTATCTCGCCGCCGCGTACAGCCGCGACTTCAACCAGTGGAGCCCGTCCGACTCGCAGTATCACTGGGTCTACAACTGGGACGGTCACAACGAGTTCTGGGGCGGCCGCGTGACCAACTGGAACGTCGGGCGCACCTATGCGCAGGCCCGCGGCGCGGAGATCCACACGGCCGGCCAGTACTGGGCGTCGTGCAACCTCGTCGCGCGCGATGCGATCGGCGCGCAGGCGATGGACAAGGCGTTCCTGAAGGGGCTGTCGATGACCAACAGCTCGACCAACCAGAAGGCGGCCGCACAGGCCGTGCTGACGGCCGCCTCCGCGCTCGGCTACAGCAGCGCGCAGCTCACCGCGATCGGCAACGCGTACAACAAGAGCTGCACGTACGGCGTGATCGTTCCGCAGAAGTCGTAATGCCGCAGCAGGCGGGAGCGCGTCGCACGACCTGCGGCGCGCTCCCTTCATCGACATCGCCATCCCCACGAGATCGAACATGCCTACTCTGAAACCGACCCTTCTGAGCGCCGCGCTGGGCGGCATGCTGCTGACCGCCGCCGCGCACGCGACACCCGTCTGGATCACGCTCGGCGACACCGCGTTCCGCCAGCTTCAACGCATCGATGCGTCCGCAACCGCGCAATACAGCACGAGCGTCGATGCCGGCAAGGCGGCCGACGGCGCCGCGCGCCGCGAAACCGTTCACGTCGTCGAGATCGACGATGCGCGGCTCGGCGAGCTGGCCCACGCGGTCCACCACACGCGCGGCCACGGGCCCGGCTACGTCGTTCACGATTCGTTCGACGACGCGCGGCAGGCACTGCAACCGTTGCCGGCGACGCTCGCGAAACAGGCCGCCGCTCCCGCGTACACGGTGTCGAACGTGCCGCAGATCGGCACGTGGGTCCAGCAACTGCAGGCCAGCAACATCGTCGGTACGATCACGTCGCTGTCCGGTTTCACGAACCGCTACTACACGACGTCGCACGGCGTCGCCGCATCCGACTGGCTCGCGCTGCAATGGAAGCAGCTGGCGGGTTCGCGTGCCGACATCGCCGTCGAACAGTTCGCACATACGGGTTTTCCGCAGAAATCCGTGGTCCTGACGATCCGCGGCAGCGATCCGGCCGCGGGCACCGTCGTGCTCGGTGGGCACCTCGATTCGACCGTCGGCCGCACGACGGAGAACACGCGCTCGCCCGGCGCCGACGACGATGCGTCGGGCATCGCCAGCCTCACCGAGGCGCTGCGCGTGCTGCTCGCGAACGACTACCGGCCGAAACGGACCATCAAGTTCGTCGGGTATGCGGCCGAGGAAGCCGGCCTGCTGGGTTCGAAGGCGATCGCGAAGCAGTTCCGCGCGCAGAATGCGAACGTGGTCGGCGTGCTGCAGCTCGACATGACGAACTACAAGGGCGATCCGAAGGATATCTACCTGATCACCGACTACACGAGCGCGGCGCAGAACACCTACGTGAAGAATCTGGCTGCGACCTACCTGCCGGAGCTTGCGATCGGCACGTCGCAGTGCGGGTATGCGTGCTCGGACCACGCGTCGTGGAATGCGCAGGGGTATCCGGCATCGTTCCCGTTCGAGGCCGACCAGAACGACAGCCCGTACATCCACACGGTGAACGACACGCTGGAGAACTCGGATCGACAGGCCAACCATGCACTGAAGTTCGGCAAGCTGGCGCTGGCCTATGCGGTCGATCTCGGCGGCATTGCCGGCGCGACGGTCAAGCACTGAGCGCTCTTCATCGAGCGATTGTCGCGTTCGGCGACGAAACGGGCGTTCACCCGCACGGGTGCGCCCGTTCGAATACGTTGTCTCCGGCCGGCTAGAATCGTCGTTCGACCACTCGCTACACGCCTGCCCATCATGACCGAACCCACTCGCTCCATCGACGACCTGTCGCCCGCCCGCGTCACGACCGCGTTCGACCTGCCCGGCCATACGACCGTTCACTCGCTCGGCGTCGCACAGGGCATCGTCGTGCGCTCGCGCTCGATCGTCGGCTCGTTCGGCGCGTCGCTGCAGACGATCTTCGGCGGCAACATCACGCTCTATACGTCGCTGTGCGAGAAGGCGCGCGAGCAGGCGTTCGACAAGATGCTCGCCGATGCGCGCAAGCTCGGTGCGAATGCGATCGTCGCGATGCGCTACGACTCGACCGAGATCGGCTCGGGCGTGACCGAAGTCATCTGCTACGGCACCGCCGTGCGCGTGACGCAGGACGCGTGACGTGTGATGCGCGTCACGCGTCGCGTTCGAGCGACTTCATGTTCGTGAGCTGCGGAAAGAGCCGCATCCACGCCAGCGCGACGGCGACCGTCGCCGCGCCGCCGACGACGATCGCGGCCGGCGCGCCCCACCACGCAGCCGTCACGCCCGATTCGAATTCGCCGAGCTGGTTCGACGTGCCGATGAACAGCGAGTTGACCGCGCTCACGCGGCCGAGCATGTCGTCGGGTGTGCGCAGTTGCACGAGCGACAGGCGCACCACGACGCTGATCACGTCCGATGCGCCGAGCGCGGCCAATGCCACGAGCGACAACGCGAAGTGCCGCGACAACCCGAACACGATCGTCGCGATGCCGAACGCGATCACGCCGCCGAACATCGCGCGGCCCGGCCGCCCCTTCAACGGAAAACGCGTGAGCCACAGCGTGCCCGCGAGTGCGCCGACCGCCGGCGCCGCGCGCAGCGCCCCGAGCCCCCACGGGCCGACCTGAAGGATGTCGCGCGCATAGATCGGCAGCAGCGCGGTCGCGCCGCCGAACAGCACCGCGAACAGGTCGAGCGACAGCGCGCCGAGAATCGCCGGCTCGCGCCGGATGAACGCGATGCCCGAGAACACCGAGCGCAGCGTGACCGGCTCGCGGGCGGGCGGCGCGCTGCGCAGCGGAATCGTGCCGCTCAGCATCGCCGCGACCGCGAATGCCGCGACGCTCGTGCCGAACGCGACGGGTGCGCCGACACCATAGAGCAAGCCGCCGAACGCGGGCCCGAGGATTTGCGCGGCCTGGTTCGCCGACGTCGACAGCGCGGTCGCGCGCGGCAGGTCGGTGCGCGGCACGACGGCCGGCAACAGCGACGACACCGACGGCGACTCGAACGCACGCGCCGTGCCGACGATCGCCGCGAGCGCATACACGGCCGGCGCGGCCAGCCACCCTTGCACCGCGCCGAGCAGGAACACGCCGGCGGCCAGTGCCTCGACGCTCTGGCAGATCGTCGCGATGCGCCGGCGGTCGTAGCGGTCGGCCACCTGCCCGACGACGAGCGTCAGCGCGAACATCGGCACGAACTGCGCGAGGCCGACGAGACCGAGTGCGAACGCGCTGTGCGTGAGCGCATACACGTACCAGCCGATCGCGACCGACAGGATCTGAAAGGCCAGCGACGACATCACGCGCGCGCCCCAGAAACGCTGGAACGGCGCGTGGCGAAACAGGTTGGCGGGTAACGGGGATAACGGACTGGAATCGGGCACGGGGTGGTCATCGGGTTCTCGGCGGTCGGCGGTGCGCACCGCAGCCGTTCGGGAAAACGACGACGCACGCGGGTGCGTGCGGCAACGGTGCGGACGCGGCCAAATCGCGATGATATGCCAACCGCCGAAAACCGGCCGACCGCCGGCCCCGAGCGCCATCGAGCCGGCGCATCGCACAAAAAAAAGCGCGAACCGCGGTTCGCGCCAAAGAGAGACCTCGCTGAAGACGTCACACCATCCCGCCACTCCGCTCAGAACGAATGCCGCATCCCGATCCGCACGTCGGCCTGCGTCTGCGTCGTCGACGGCGTGAAGCTGTAGCCGACCACCGCATCGACGCCCTGCGACGCGCGCAGGTAATCGCCGGAGATGTAGATGTCGGTACGCTTCGACAGCAGGTAATGCAGGCCCGCCGTGCCCTGGTTCCAGTGATGGCCTTCGAAGCGCGTGTGCTGGTAGCCCGCGATGAAGCTCAGCGCCGGCGTGAACTGGTACAGGCCGCCGCCTTCGTACACCTGCATGTGCGACGACTGGCCGAAGCCCTTGATCGTCGTGTACGAGTAGTTGGCGTCGAGCGTCAGCTTGCCGATCGTGTAGCTCGTGCCGATGCCGAACGTGCCCTGGCTGTCGACGTCCATCGGCGTGTTCGCGAACAGGTCGGTGCGCGCGCCGGTCGCCGGATCGACGGTGACCGTCTGCTGGCCGAGGAACGTGTGCGTGCCGATCATCGCGTACGGGTCGAACGCGTAGATGCCGTGCGGGTTGTTCAGGCGCGTGTACGCGGCGCCGATCGAGAAGTCGCCCTTCGTGAAGCTCGCGCCCGCGCTCCATGCGCTGTCGCGATGGAAATTGCCCGCGACGTTACCGAACGAGTACATCGCGCCGAACTTGAAGCCGTTCAGGTCGTTCGACAGGAACTTCACCGAGTTCGGCAGGCGGTCGCCGTTGAAGCGGTCGAAGTCGCCCTGGTGGATCGCATAGCCGCTGCCCCACGCCGAGATGTTGTAGATCGATACGAGTTCGTTCGTGATGTCGAGCTGGTTGCCGAACGACAGCGTGCCCCAGTCGTTCTGCAGCCCGACATACGCCTGCCGGCCGAATTCCGCGCCGCCGAAGCCGAGTTGCCCGTTGCCGAGACGGAAGCCGCTCTCGAGCGTGAACACGGCCTTCAGGCCGCCGCCCAGGTCTTCGGTGCCCTTGAGGCCGAAGCGGTTCCCGTAGGCGACGCCGTCGTCGAACTTGACCACGTGCGAACCGCCCGTGTTGTTCACGTACGTGATACCCGCGTCGAGAATCCCGTACAGCGTCACGCTGCTTTGCGCATGTCCGACGGCGGGAATACAGGCCGCGCATGCAAGCGCGGCGGCTACGGCAACTTTCGTATGCTTCATTATCGACCACCCTCCCTGAACCGTTCGATGGATAGAATCTGGTCCCGACGCGTGCCGCGATGCGCCGGTGGATTCGAATTCAGACCGCCCCGCTGGCTTCGGTATTTCGTTTTCCGCAATAACGCAGCCATTGGCGAAAAATACAAACCCATATTTCAGGTCACCCGTCTGAAGGCGACACTAAATGGTCGCCATGCGACGGATCGGGAAAACACGTAGACGGGCGGCACGGTAAACATCGGCCGCCCGGAGGGAGGGAATCAGCGGCCGTCGAGGGCCGAGCGCACGGCCGGCAGGCCCGGTGCGCCGGCCGCCGTCGTCACGCCGTCGAGCCAGCCGGCGACCAGCGCCGGCTCGGCCTTCAGCGCATGTTGCGCCGCGAGCGCGGGCGAGATCTTGTTGTCGAGCATGTCGGCGATCATCCGGTTCTCGACGTCGACGGAGAACGTCATCTGCCGGAACAGCCGCGCGAGATTCGTGCACTGGCCGGCGAACCCGGCACGCGCGACCGTGTTGACCGTCGCGCCGCCGTAGTTCGGGCCGAAGTACGCATCCCCGCCCGACAGATACGTCAGATGAAACTTCGTGTTCATCAGATGCGGCTCCCACGCGAGAAACACGATCCAGCGCTTGTCGCGCACCGCGCGCTCGACCTGCGTGAGCATGCCCGTCTCGCTCGATTCGACGAGCGACCAGTTCGCGGCCCCCAGTACGTGGTCGGACAGCATCCGCTTGATGTTCTGGTTCGCGGGCGCGCCGGGCTCGATCCCGTAGATCTTGCCACCGAAGCGGTCCGCGTAGCGCGCGAGATCGGCGAACGTGTGCACGCCGGCCGCGGCCACGTAGTCGGGCACCGCGAGCGTGAATTTCGCACCACTCAGGTTCGCATGCAGCACGTCGATCGATTTCTCGTCGACGAACGGCTTCACGAGCGGCGCCTGCGCGGGCATCCAGTTGCCGAGGAACACGTCGACCTGCCCTTTCTTCAACCCCTGGTACGTGATCGGCACCGACAGGTTCGCCACGTCCTGCCGGTAGCCGAGCGCCTTCAGCACGACGCCCGCCATCGCGTTCGTCGCGTCGATGTCGGTCCAGCCGGGCGCCGCCATCTTCACGGCGTCGCACGTCTGCGGATCGGCGGCATGCGCCGGCTGCGCCGCCACGCACGCGGCGGCGGCAAGCGCCGCGCCGATCCTTCGGATTGCTGCATTGCATTGCCGTTTCATCGTCCGCTTCCTCCGTCGTTCATGAATGTTCGCACCGTCGGACGCTCAGCGCCCGACGCGCGGAAAACGCGCCATCGCCTCGAGCGTGTCGAGTTCGATGTGATTGCGCATGTAGCGCTGGCTCGCGTCGGTGAACGGCTGCCAGTCCCACGCGTGGATGCGGCCCTGGGTCGTCGCCGCGTAATGGAAGCGTCGGCGCCGCTGGCTCGCGCGCACCTGCCGGTCCAGTTCGGGCAGGTTCCAGCGCTGCGCGGCCTCCGCGCGGAACGCGGCGAGCACGTCGGCGGCTTCCGGCTGCCCGGCCAGGTTCGTCAACTCGCGCGGGTCGTCCGACAGGTTGTAGAGCTGGTCGGGATCGGCCGGGCAATGCACGTATTTCCAGTCGCCGCGCCGGATCATCACGACCGGCGCAAGCGCGCCTTCCGCGAGGTATTCGCCGAGCGCGACATCGTGCGCGGGCGTGCCGTGCAGGTGCGGCACGAGGCTCGCGCCATCGACCGGGTCCGGCCAGCCGCCGGCGGGCGTGGCGCCGGCCAGCTCGACGAGCGTCGGCAGCAGGTCGACGTGCGACACGGGCCCGCGCACCCGCGCGGCGCCGAAGCGGCCCGGCGCATGCACGATCAGCGGCACGCGGCAGCCGCCTTCGAAGAACGTCATCTTGTACCAGAGCCCGCGTTCGCCCAGCATGTCGCCGTGGTCGGACGTGACGATCACGATCGTGTCGTCGGCGAACCCGCATTGCTCGAGCGCGGCCAGCACGCTGCCGAACTGCGTGTCGACGTAGGACGTCGCGCCGTAATACGCGCGGCGGGCGGCGCGGATCTGCGCGTCGGTCGGCGGCGTGCGGTCGTTCTCGCAGACGAAGCGCAGCCGCTGCGAATGCGGATCGCTTTCGGCCGCATCGAGCCGCACGGCCGGCATGTCGATGTCTTCGTCGCGGTACAGATCCCAGTATTCGCGCGTGATCGCATACGGGTCGTGCGGATGGGTCAGCGACACGACCATGCAGAACGGCCGCGCATCGTGCCCGGCCGCACGCTCGCGCGCGACGTCGTACAGCTTCTGTTTCGCGGCGAACGTCACTTCGTCGTCGAAGTCGAGCTGGTTCGTGCGCACGCACGGGCCGGCATCGAGCACCGAGCTCATGTTGTGATACCAGCTCGGCCGCTCGGTCGGCTGGTCCCAGTCCGGCACCCAGCCGAAATCGGCCGGATAGATGTCGGTCGTGAGGCGCTCCTCGAAGCCGTGCAACTGGTCGGGCCCGCAGAAATGCATCTTGCCGGACAGCATCGTCCGGTAGCCGCCCGCGCGCAGGTAGTGTGCGAACGTCAGCGTTTGCGCCGGCAATTCGGCGGCGTTATCGTAGGCGCCGATCCCCGACGGCAGCTTGCCGGTCAGCAGCGAGAAGCGCGACGGCGCGCACAGCGGGCTCGCGCAGTACGCGGCGTCGAACACCACGCCCTCGGCGGCGAGCCGGTCGAGCGTCGGCGTACGGGCGACGCGGTTGCCGTAGGCCGGCAGCGCGAACGGCGTGAGCTGGTCGGCCATCAGGATCAGGATGTTGGGTGTCGGGTTCGTCATCGGCGATCGTGGGGAAAGCGGTGTTCGAATGGAACGACGCGCCGCCTTGGCAGCGAGACGTCCGGCATGACGGAGGCGGTCCGCAGAAACTGCCGCGCGCACGGGCCGCGCTGGCTAGAATTGCCGAATGCATTGCGCGGCGGCGCGCGAAGCGCATGTGCCGTACCGTCCGCTGCACTATCGCCCGCCCGAATTCACGCGGGTAGGCGTCCGGCCCTTATGGGGCCATTAGAGGGACTTATGTCGAAACCCGAACCGTTACCGTCGATGCAGGCGCTGCGCGCGTTCGAATCGGCTGCCCGGCTGGCGAGCTTCACGGCCGCCGCGCGCGAGCTCGGCTCGACGCAGCCGGCCGTGAGCCAGCAGGTGTTCCAGCTCGAAGCCGAACTCGGCGTGCCGCTGTTCGAACGCAGCCCGCGCGGCGTCACGCTGACGGCCGACGGCCAGTGCCTGTACGAAGCCGTGCGGCTGAGCCTCGACACGCTGCGCGGCGCAACCGCGACGTTGCGCGCGCGCCGCGAGCACGGCGCACTCACGATCGTCACCGACTTCGGTTTCGCGACCTACTGGCTGATGCCGCGCCTGGCCGGGCTGAAACGCGTGATGCCGGACGTCGACGTGCGCGTCGTCACGTCACAGGATTACGACGCGCAACGCGACCACGGCGACATCGCGGTCCTGTTCGGCGACGGCCACTGGCCGTCGTGCACGGCCGCGCGGCTGTTTCCGGAATCCGTCACGCCCGTCTGCTCGCCCGCGTTCCGCGATGCGCACCGGGGCGTCGCGCGGGCCGAGCACCTGCTCGCGCTGCCGCTGCTGCACGTACAGCCGACGCGCCCCGAGCGCTGGCTGTCGTGGTCGGGCTGGTTCGACGCGCACGGGCTCGAATCGCCGGCCGCCACCCGCGGCGTGACCTTCAACAGCTATGCGCTCGTGATCCATGCGGCGCTGCTCGGCGAAGGCGTCGCGCTCGGCTGGGCGCCGCTCGTCGACGAACTCGTCGCGGCCGGCCAGCTCGTGAAGCTGGTCGATGCGCCCGTCGTCACGTCGCGCGGCTACTTCCTGGTGCGCCCGCCACAGCGGCCCGAGCCGGACGCGACCCACGTGTTCCGGCGCTGGCTGCTCGACGCGTGCGCGGCGGCCTGACGCAGCACGCGCCTTCGCGTCCGTTCCGCTTCTCCGCGCCCCTTCCTCGCTCCCGCCCGCTGGCGCACCGATACCAGCCACACGGCGCGTTGGTTCTATCCGCGCCGAAATCGTCCTGATTTACTTGAGCCTCCCGCTACCCGCGCGGCGCGGCGCTGTCGTGCGCCGCCGCGCGGCCGTGCGCCCTGCCATCCGAGGAGTCTCATGACCGCCGAGCACCGCCCCGATCAATTCGTCCTGACACTGTCGTGCCCGAGCGCGGCCGGTCAGGTCGCCGCCGTCGTCGGCTTTCTCGATCGCCATCGCTGCTACGTCGATGCGCTGAACGTGTTCGACGACGATCTCAGCAACCGCTTCTTCGTGCGCTGCGTCTTTCATCCGACGGATGAAACGCTGCAGATCGACGCGCTGCGCCAGGAATTCGCGCCAATCGCGGCCGGACTCGGCGGCCACGATGGCGACAACCAGTGGGCGATCCACGACGTCAATGCACGGCCGAAGGTGCTGATCATGGTGTCGAAGCTCGAGCACTGCCTCGCGGATCTGCTGTTCCGCTGGCGCATGGGCGAGCTGAAGATGGACATCGTCGGCATCGTGTCGAACCATCCCGATTTCGAGCCGCTCGCCGCGCAGCACGGGCTGTCGTTCCGCCACTTCCCGATCACGGCCGACACCAAGGCGCAGCAGGAAGCGCAATGGCTCGACTTCTTCGAATCGAGCGGCGCGGAGCTCGTGATCCTCGCGCGCTACATGCAGGTGCTGTCGCAGGAGACAAGCGCGAAGCTCGCGAACCGCGCGATCAACATCCATCACTCGTTCCTGCCCGGCTTCAAGGGCGCGAAGCCGTATCACCAGGCGCATGCGCGCGGCGTGAAGCTGATCGGCGCGACCGCGCACTTCGTGACCGACGATCTCGACGAAGGCCCGATCATCGAGCAAGTCGTCGAACGCGTCGATCATGCGCTGCGGCCGGAGCAGTTGCTCGCGGTGGGGCGCGACGTCGAAAGCCTCACGCTCGCGCGGGCGGTGAAGGCGTTCATCGAGCGGCGGGTATTTTTGAACGGCGACCGGACGGTGGTGTTTCCGTAAGCGGGCGGCGGCCGCACCCGAACGCGGCGGAAACGAACAAGGCCCAACCGGCGTGTCACCGGCTGGGCCTTTTTGTCGTCGTGCGACGGCGGCGCGCCCGCCTTACCGCATCACTTCACCCACGCGAAGTAATACGACAACCAGATCGTCAACGCCGCGCCGATCAGCGCCGCATACGGCATCAGGCTCAGCCATGGCGCGCGCTTCGGCACTTCCAGTTCCATATCGCGCTGCATCTGTGCGGGGAAACGGCCGCGATCTTGCCAGTAGTGGCGGAACAGGAACACCGGCACGATCAGCAGCATCGCGATCAGCCCGTTGCGCAGCGTGCCTTCGCCCTGCAGGTTCGCGCCCGCGCCGACGTAGACGAGGTTCGCGTAACCGCAGATCGCGCCGCCGACGAGCAGCCAGGTCGGGCAGCGAAACGGCCGATCCCAGTTGCCGCGATCCATCCGGTGGATCCAGCCCGACTGGAGATTCAGGAATACGAACAGCATGTAGCAGACGTTCGAGATCGACAGCACCGTCATGTAGTCCGACATCATCAGCAACACGAGGTTGAAGCCGAGGTCGGTCCACATCGCGCGCGTGGGCGAGCCATGCTCGTTCACATGCGACAGGTACTTCGGCAGCCAGCCGTCGACCGATGCCTGGTACAGCGTGCGGGACGAACCCATCATCGACGTCATCACGATCAGCAGGATCGACAGCATCAACATCACGACGACCGCATTCGCGACCCACGCGCCGCCGCCGACGATCTTCGCCATCGCGGCCGCGACGCCGGTGCCGTCGCCGATCGACGGATCGAGCATCGCCTGCGTGCCGAGCGCGCCCTGGAACGCCATCGGCACGAGCGTCATCACGACCAGACACAGTGCGCCCGACCAGAAGATCGCCTTCGCGGTGTCGCGACGTGGATCGCGGAACTCACGCGTGTAGCAGACGGCCGTCTCGAAACCGTACGAGGCCCAGCCAGCCATGAACATCGCGCCGAGCGCCATCGTCACGCCCTGCCCGTTCCACGAACCGAAGCTCGCGGCCGTGAGGTTGCCCTGCGCGTCGTGACCGAGCGGCAAGAGCGGGAGCAGGTTCGACATCGGCACGTCGCCGGTGACGAACGGTACGATGCCGACGATCAACAGCGGCGTGAGCGATGCAATGCCGAGAATGCGCTGCGTACGTGCAGCCTTCGACGCACCGCTGTGCTGAAGCTTGAACGTGATGAGAAGCAGAATCGTCGCGATGATGAACGTCGCGTTGATCCGCAGGGACAGACCCGGCTTGATGAACCCGAGATCCGCAACCTTGAGCTGCCAGTGCAGCACCGCCGCATTGGCGGGAAAGAGACTCGTGAGCGCGTAGCTCGCCGCGAGGCCGCAGCCGAGTGCAAGCATCGGCGACCACGCGAGCCAGTTGCACCACACGGAAACCGGGGCAATCAGCTTGCTGTAACGCACCCAGCCAATCGCGCCATACACCGACGCGCCGCCCGATTTATGGGGAAATAGCCCGGATATTTCCGCATAAGTCGCGCTTTGAATCAGCCCCATCGTGATCGCGGCGATCCAGATCGCCCACGCGGGCTGGCCGATCGTCGCGCATACGCCGCCGATCGTGAACAGCACGCCTGCCGGCACGCCGCTCGTCACCCAAAAAGCGTCTTTCCAGGTCAGGCCACGGTGCAGCGTATGGCCCGTCGAATCATGTGAGATGGTTGCCTCAACATCACTGGTGCGATTAGCACGCAGTCCTGCCTGACTCATCCAGTTCCTCCTCTCGATCAGTGTTAGCGCGTTGGCGCTTACGCTGCTCCGATACAAAGCAGATGACTCCGCACAAGGGCGCTAGTGTAACAACTTACGCGCTTTTTTGCAGAATCCGCAAAAGAATTTCGGGATATGGCCGCATTGCATCCTGATTGCTTCGGATTCCTGCATGCCATTCCCGGCGTATTTTTATGATGATTCGTACGACGTAGATCGAGGCGCTTACTGTGCGCCTTCCGTCCACGCATTCACGCGATCGGCATGCGCCGCAATCCACGCATCCGCGGCCGCTTCCGGCTTCGAGCCGTTCTGGATCGCCAGCATCACGCTGTCGATTTCACCCGGCTTCCACTGGAATTTCTTCAGGAACGCGACGACCGGCTTCGCCTTGGTTTCGAGGCCCGGATTCACGACGCTGTCGACGTGCTCGGCGCCGCCGAACACCTTCTTCGGATCCTCGAGGAAGCGCAGCTTCCACTTCGCGAACATCCAGTGCGGCGCCCAGCCGGTCACGATCACCGGCTTGTTCGCGCCGACCGAACGCGACAACTCGGCCGTCATCGCGCTGCCCGAGCTGGGCATCAGCGTGTAGTTCAGCCCGTAGCTCTTGATCGCGTCGTCGGTCTTGCGCATCACGCCGGCGCCCGCATCGATGCCGACGATCCGGCCGCCGAAGCTGCCCTTCTCCGCATTCAGGTCGTCGATGCTCTTCGCCTTCACGTACGCGGGTACGATCAGGCCGATCTTCGCATCGGGGAAATTCGCGCCGAGGTCGACGACCTTGGCCTTGTACTCGTCCCAGTACGAGCCGTGCGTGACCGGCAGCCACGCGGACAGCGTCGCATCGAGATCGCCGCGCGCGACGCCCTGCCACATGATCCCGGCGGCGACCGGCACGAGCTTGACCTCGTAGCCGAGCTTCTTCTCGATGACGCGGGCCGCGACGTTCGACGTCGCGACGCTGTCGTCCCAGCCTTCGACGTAGCCGATTTTCAGCGTCGGCTTCGTATCGGCCAGTGCCGATGCGCTCAATGCCACCATTGCCGACAGGGCGCCGGTCCACAACAGTTTTCCGAACAGTTTCATGGTCGATCTCCTTGGTCTGCGCACCGTGCGCGTTGTCTCTCTAGGTTCTTCAACCACAAATCCGCGGTATCGTTGTTTTCCGACAGATGCTTGTCCGGACGCGACGCGCCCGGACAGCCGATGGCGTGCTTCGACTACTTGTCGATCACGAGATCCGACAGCGGCTTGCTGCAGCACAGCAGCACCATCCCCTGGTCGATCTCGCGCTGGCGGATACCGCCGTTGTGCTTCATCTCGACCTGCCCCGACACGAGCTTCACCTTGCAGGTGCCGCACATGCCCTGCGTGCACGAGGCGGGCAGCCGCACGCCCGACTGGCGCGCCGCGTCGAGCACGTGCTGCTCCGAGCCGCACGAAATCTCGCGGTTGC
The DNA here is from genome assembly GCF_014211915.1 of Burkholderia cenocepacia. NCBI lineage: Bacteria > Pseudomonadati > Pseudomonadota > Betaproteobacteria > Burkholderiales > Burkholderiaceae > Burkholderia > Burkholderia cenocepacia. The sequence goes on from NZ_CP060040.1 coordinate 1,653,173, forward strand.
TCTTCGCGAAGCTGACCGTGTACTGCTTCGTCGCGGCGTCACCGCCTTCGACCGGCGGCACGAGTTCGGCGAGCACTTCGTCGCTCGCGGTCTGCGCGAGCGTTTCGAACGAGAAGCTTTCCTCGTGATACTGCTTGCGATCGAAGCCGGCTTCGTCGAGCAGGTCGCGCACGGCCTTCATGTACGGCGCGGGGCCGCACGTGAAGATCTCGCGTTCCATGAAATCCGGCGCGATCAGCTTGAGCAGCGGCAGCGTCAGGAAGCCCGTGACGCCCGGCCAGTTGGTACGTGCGCCGACGCGCTCGACGACGAACGACGTGCGGAAATTCGTATGGTTCGACGCGATCAGGTCGAGCTCGCGCGCGAAGATGATGTCGTCAGGCGTACGTGCGCTGTGCACGAACAGGATGTCGCGATCCTCCGCGAGATCGTGGTGCGCGCGGCTCATCGACATCAGCGGCGTGACGCCCGAGCCGGCCGACAGGAACAGGTACTTGCGCGCCGGATGCCGCGCGCAGGTGAATTCGCCGGCCGGGCCGAGCACGCGCACCGCCGCGCCCGGCTGCAGGTTGTCGTGCAGCCAGTTCGACACCTTGCCGCCCGGCACGCGCTTGACCGTGATCGAAATCGTGTGCGGCCGCGCCGGCGACGACGAGATCGTGTAGCAGCGGTTGATCGTCTCGCCGTCGATGTCGAGCTCGAGCGTGATGAACTGCCCGGGCTCGAACGAGAACGTGCGGCCCTGCGGCGAACGGAAGAAGAAACTCTTCACGTCGTGGGTTTCCTGCCGCACGTGGCAGCACACCAGCGTTTCCTCGACGTCGCTCGTCCAGCGCTCGGGCAGCGCGTTCCAGAACGCCGGGTGCGTCACCCGGCTGTCCGCCGGCTCGAAATTGGCCGCATCTCGCATCATGTCTTGCTCCGCTTGTTCGCTGCTCAGTACTACGCGCCGGTTTTTTCGGCGAGCCGGCCGATATACCAGGCCGAGAATTTTTCGACGAGGCCTTCCGTGTACGGCGAATACGGGCCCGGCTCGTACGCGCTGCTGTTCGCGCCGCGCTGCGAGAATTCGACGAGCGCGCGATCCTGGTCGTTGGTCGCGTTCCACACGGCCGTGAGGTTCTTCACGTCGTAGTCGATGCCTTCCTTCGCGTCCCTGTGCACGAGCCACTTCGTGCGCACGAGCGTCTTGCCGGCCGACAGCGGAATCACCGAGAACGTCACGATGTGATCGCTCATGAAGTGGTGCCACGAGTTCGGCTGCGTCCAGAACGACAGCCCGCCGAGGTCGGCCTTGTCGAAGCCGCCGAGCAGCTTCTTCGACGCGACCTTCGCATCAAGCGTCTGCGATTCGCCGTGACGGTCGAGCGGCAGGCGCTGCGTGCGGAAACCCGTCACGTCGAGCAGCTTTTCGATTTCGGCGGACGGCAGGCCCATCTCGGCCCACTCCTTGCCGCGGCGCACGCAGGTTTCGGCGAACGCGTCCATGCCTTCGGCGTTCGCGTCGGAACGCTGGTAGCCGAAGCCGTATTCGTACAGCGAGATCGTGAGCTCCGGATGGTTCGCGACGCAGTGATAGCACTCGCGGTTGTTCTCCATCGTGAGCTTCCAGTTGCCTTCCTCGATGATGTCGATCTGCGCGGCGATCTTCGTGTTCGGCAGATCGTGCGGCAGCAGGTACGGCTCCATCTCGGCGCGCATCTGCGCGAAATCGACCGGCGGCTCGTCGGCGAGGCAGATGAAGATCAGGCCCGCGAGATTCTCGACGTGCACCGACTTCAGGCTGTGCTTGCAGCGATCAAATTTCTCGCCCATGTGCTCGGCGAACATCAGCTGGCCCGTCAGGTTGTAGGTCCAGCTGTGGTACGGGCACACGATGTTGCCGACCGAGCCTTTATCTTCGTTGCACAGGCGCGCGCCGCGGTGACGGCACACGTTGTGGAACGCGCGGATCGCCATGTCGTCGTCGCGCACGATCAGGATCGAATCGTTGCCCAGCTGCACCGTCACGTAATCGCCCGGCTCGGGAATGTCCGGTTCGATCGCCACCTGGATCCAGTGCTGGCGGAAAATCGCCTCCATGTCGAGCGCGAAGATGTCCTCGCTCGTGTAGAACGGTGCGTCGAGGCTGTGCCCTTCCTTGCGCCGCTCGATCAATGCACGAATGTCTGCCGATACTTTCATCGTTTGCTCCGGATTCCTTGCATCCCTGGGTTGCTTGCCGACAGGCATCAAAATCAGTAGTCGATGAGCTGATGCTCGCGCAAATACGCGAGGATCACTTGTGCTTTTTCGACCGAACTCCCTTCATTTACGACGTTGCCGCCGCGGCTTTCGGTCGTCGTCGCGGACAGCATCCGGGCATGCCCGGAGCGCTTCTCGGCAGCGACCAGCCTTACGGGTTTACGCTCGACCGGGCCGACCGTCCACGCGGTGGCGTCGGCGTCCGTGCCGGGGGCCGCGAGCGCCGGCCGGATCGTGCCGGCGCGCAGCCGCGCATACGCATAGCGCGGCTCGACACCCGCGAGCGGATGGACGGCGACGACGGCCGGGAGCGCCGCGTCGACACGCCGCCGCAGCCCTTTCGGCAAAAATTGCCGGACCGCGGCACGACCGCCCTCGATCGTCACGTCGACGGCCGAGCCGACGAGCGGATAGCCGAGTGCCGCGGCGACGCGGTACGGCAGCATCCCGGTGTCGTACGCGCCCTCGGCGCGCGTGCCGGTCAGCACGAGGTCGTAGCCTTCGAGACGCGCGGCGAGCGCGTGCACGGCATCATCGCCGTCGCGGCAGGCCAGCACCTCGACCTCCCGCGCACCGAGCGCGAGATACTCGGCCAGCGCCGAATTCGCGGGGTCGCCCGCGTGGATCACGTCGAGCGTCGCGCGATGCTGCTCGGCGAGCTGGCGGCCGGTTTCGAGCGCGGCCGCATCGTTGCGGCTGTAGCGCGCGACGCCGCTGACCGGATGCCGGCCGACGGACACGAGCACCGCGATGCGTTGCAAGGGGCGAGGGGCGTTCATGCGGCGACTCCTTCGGGTTCACGGGTACCGACCGCGGCCGGCGATTCGCCGCGCGCGGCCCGCGCGGCCTGGACCTGTTCGATCAGCGCGGCGATCGTCGCCTGCGCGTCGCCGACCACCGTCAGGTTCGCGCGCTTCGCGATCGGCGCGCTGCCGTCGAGGTTGACCGCGATCACGTGGCGGCAGTCCTTGATCCCCTGCAAATGCTGCACCGCGCCCGAGATGCCGAACGCGATGTACACGCTCGCCTCGACCGTCTTGCCGGTCGCGCCGACCTGCTTGTCGCGCGTGAAGTGGCCGTTGTCGACCGCGACGCGGCTCGCGCCGATCGCCGCGCCGAATACGCCGGCCAGCCGCTCGAACGCGCCGATGTCGGACACGCCGTTACCGGCCGACACGATGAAGTCGGCCTCCTCGAGCGCGACCTGGGCTGCGTCGATTTCATCGAGGCCGAGATCGCGGTACGGCTGCGCGGCGTCATGCGCGGGGCGGATGAAATCGGCGGCCAGGCGTTCGCCCGCGCCGACGAACGGCAGCTTCGCGTCCACCGCGTTCTGCGCGAGCAGGATCACGTCGGGCAGCGCACGGGTCGCGAACGCACGCCCCGCCTGCGCATACGCGCCCACGTGCTTCGCGTCGATTTCGACGACGTGGGTCGCGACGCTGGCGCCGGCGGCCGCCGCGTAGCGCCGGCCGAGATCGCCGTCGCCCGTCGCGTTGTCCGGCACGAACACGTGTTTCGGTGCGAGTGCGGCCACGCAGGCCTGCAATGCTTGCAGTTCGCTTTCGGGATCGAACGCGCGGCGATCGAAGCCGGCCAGCTCGATCAGCTTGTCGACGCCGAGTTCCGCGACGTCATCCTTCAGTTCGCCGAACGCCAGCAGCGCGACTTCCGTCTGCGCATCGGCGAGCACCGCGGCGGCGGCGATCGCCTGTCGTGAATGGTCGTCGAGCGCGCCGCGTTCGCCATGGGCGACCACCAGCATCACGTGCTTGGGGTCCTGCAGCGCGCGGCGCGGCTTCGCGGCCGCGGCGCCATGACCGTGCGCGGACCATTGCGCGGCGTTCGCATCGGCGCTGCCTTCCTCGCCGAGCGTGATGCGCTTCAGGCCGGCGGCCGTGATGATGAACGGCCGGCGCGGATCGATTCGTTTGATCGTATTCATCGATTCACTCCAGCGAGGCGGCGACGAGTTCGGCGACGTCGAGCACGTCGGGGCGCGGGCCCACGACGCCTTCGAGCATGGCCGTGCAATTCGGGCAAGCCACCGCGACCACGTCCGCGCCGATCGTGCGCGCGTCGGCGATGCGGATGTCCGGAATACGCTGCTTGCCGGGGATGTCGGTCAGCGGCGCACCGCCGCCACCGCCGCAGCAGCGGCCGCGAATGCCGTTGCGCTCCATCTCGACGACCTGGATGCCGATCGTCTTCAGCAGCTTGCGCGGCGCTTCCGTCTCGCCGTTGTAGCGGCCGAGATAGCACGGATCGTGATACGTGGTGCGCTTCTCCTGCAGCGCCTCGACCGCCTTCGGCGCGATCTTGCCGCTGTCGGCCAGTTCGGCCAGATAGGTCGTGTGATGCTTGACCGTCACGCGCAGCCCGAGCGCGCGGTATTCGTTGCGCAGGCTATGCATCACGTGCGGGTCGGCCGTCACGATCTGCCGGTACGACAGCGTGCCGAGCGTGCCGATCAGGCGCTTCGCCATCTGCTGGAACGTCGCTTCGTCGCCGAGCCGGCGCGCGACGTCGCCCGTGTCGGTTTCGGTCGCGCCGAGCACCGCGTAATCGACGCCGGCCTTGTTCAGCACCTTCACGAACGCGCGCAGCGTGCGCTGGTAACGCATGTCGAACGCGCCTTCGCCCGCGACGAACAGCACGTCGACCGGCTTGCCCGGCTGCGCGACCGGCGCGCTCAGGTCCACCGACCAGTCGTAGCGCGCGGCCGTGTCGTAGCCGCCCATCGTGCCGGTCTCGCGCAGGTTCGCGAGCACTTCCTGGCCCTTGCCCGGCACCGTGCCGTGCACGAGCGTGCGGTTGCGGCGCATGTCGACGATCGCGTCGACGTGTTCGATCAGCATCGGGCACTCCTGCACGCACGCGCGGCAGGTGGTGCACGACCACAGCGTCTGTTCCTCGATCAGGCCCGACACGATCGGGCCGTTCGGTTCGCCGCGATGCTGGCCGACCGGGATGCCCGGCGACGGGCTGCCCGCGTATGCCGCATCGGAGCCGCCGGCCATCCCGACGACGAGATCCTGGATCAGCTTCTTCGGGTTCAGCGGCTGGCCCGACGCGAACGCGGGGCATGCGGCCTCGCACTTGCCGCACTGCACGCATGCGTCGAAGCTCAGCAACTGGTTCCAGCGGAATTCGACCGGCTTCGCGACGCCGTACTCCTGATGCTCGATGTCCGGCAGCTTCAGTGCGGTCGGCGGCGTGGCCGTGCCGTTACCGGTGAACGATTCGCGCGTGGCCGCGAAACGCTCCTGACGCGGGTGGAACGCGAGATGCAGCAGCCCGGCGATCGCATGCTTCATCGGGCCGCCCTTCGCGGCGCCGACCGTCATCGTGAATGCGCCGATGCCGATCAGCAGCGCGCAGAGCACCGCGAACGCGCCCGACATCGCGCCGGTCGGCACCAGCATGAACAGCACGAGGCCGAGCGCGAACGAACCGAGCAGCCAGGGCAGCGTATTCCACGGGCCGCGCGACAGGCGCGCCGGCACGTCCTTCGCCGCGCGTCGACGCCACACGAACACCGCGCCGACCAGCATCGCGAGCGCCGCGAGGAAGATCAGCTTGTCGAGCCACGGCGAGTAGATCGCGAGGCCGTAGTTGACGAACACCAGCGCGAGCGCGCCGATCGCGCCGCCGGCGGTCGCGACGTGGGTCTTCGCGATGTACGGATCGCGGGCGACCACGTGGTGCAGGTCGACGAAATAACGCTTCGGAATCGCGAACAGGTTCGCGACGCCGAACGAGCCGGGCGCCGTGGCGCGGCCCAGACGCCAGTAGGACGAGCGCTTCGCGACCGCGAACGCGAGCCCCGCCACCGACAGCCACAACAGGGCGGTAATGAGGAAGGACGGGTTCATCTTTTAGAAATCCTTCACGAGACGCAGCGAGTCGTAGATCGCACCGTGGACGTTGTGCATCGAGATGCAGTCGCCGACACGGAACAGCAGGAAACGGCCGTTGCCGAGTTCTTCCGACAGGCACGGCTGCGGCTCGGCCGCGAACAGCGTGTGCGGATCGATCTGGCCGCGGTTCACCGATTCCGGCTTGAGCTTCCAGTACAGCTCGTCGTTCGGCGACGAACCGTTCTCGATCACCACCTGGTCGACCGCGCGCTCTTCCAGTTCCTCGGTGTACTCGTTGCGCAGCACGGCGATCATCTTGCCGTTCTCTTCATAGACGCGATCGAGCATCGTGTTCGGCGTCGGAATCACGCCGAACGCGTACAGGCGGCGATAGAAGATCGGGAACGTCGTGCCGCCGCAATCGTCGGCCACCTTCACGTCCGGCGTGACGACCTCGACCTTCGAGCCGCGGCTCGCCATGAAGTCGGCTACGCCCGCGCCCGCATGGGTGCTCACGCCGTCGAACAGCAGCACGTTCTGCTTCGGCTCGACCTTGCCGGTCAGGATGTCCCACGCGCTGACGGCGAGACCTTCGGCCACGCCCCACGCCGGCACCTGCCACGTGAAGCTCGACCCGCCCGTCGCGAGCACGACGATGTCCGGCTTCTCGGCCATGATCACCTTTTCGTCGGCGGCCACGCCGAGGCGCCGGTCGACGCCCAGACGCTTCGTTTCCATGTCGAACCAGCGGATGATCCCCGACATCTGCTCGCGCTGCGGCGCCTTCGCGGCGATCATCACCTGGCCGCCCACTTCCGCGTTCTTCTCGAACAGCACGACGTCGTGGCCGCGCAGCTTCGCGACACGCGCCGCCTCGAGGCCTGCCGGGCCCGCGCCGACCACCACGACCTTGCGCTTCGGGCCGCGCGACTTCTCGATGATGTGCGGCATCGTCGCTTCGCGCGACGTCGCCGCGTTCTGGATGCACAGCACGTCGAGGCCGTTGTACTGACGGTCGATGCAGTAGTTCGCGCCGACGCACTGCTTGATTTCGTCTTCGCGGCCGTCGCGGATCTTGATCACCATGTGCGGATCGGCGATCTGCGCGCGCGTCATGCCGACCAGGTCGATCATGCCGTTCGCGAGCAGGCGCTCGGCCTGGCCCGCATCGCGAATGCTCTGCGCGTGCATCACCGGAATCTTCACGACCGACTTGATGCCGGCCGCGAGGTGCACGAACGGCTCCGGCGGCAACGCCATCGGCGGCATGCAGTTGGCGATCGTGTTGTGCGTATCGCCGCCCGAGCCGACCACGCTCAGGTAGTCGATCAGGCCCGTCTCCGACATCGCCTGCGCGATTTCCTTCAGCGCTTCGTGATCGAGGCCGTCCTCGTGGAATTCGTCGCCGCACATGCGCAGGCCGACGCAGAAATCCTTGCCGACCGCCTCGCGCACGGCCGTCAGCACTTCGATGCCGAAGCGCAGGCGGTTTTCGAGGCTGCCGCCCCATTCGTCGGTGCGGTGGTTCGAACGCTTGCTCCAGAACTGGTCGATCAGGTGCTGGTGCGCGGCGGAGATTTCGATGCCGTCCATGCCGGCCGCCTTCACGCGCTTCGCGGCCGCCGCGAAATCGCCGATGATGCGGCGGATCTCCTCGATCTCGATGATCTTCGCGTTGCCGCGGTGCACGGGTTCGCGCACGCCCGACGGCGACATCAGGTGCGGCCAGTGCTCGCCGTGGAACGACGAGCGGCGGCCCATGTGCGTCGCCTGGATCATGATCTTCGCGCCATGCTTGTGCATCGTGTCGGCCAGGCGCGTGAGCGGATCGATGATCTTGTCGGTCGACAGGTTCACCGATTTCCACCAGCCTTGCGGGCTGTCGATCGACACCGGGCTCGAACCGCCGCAGATGGCCAGGCCGACGCCGCCCTTCGCCTTTTCTTCGTAGTAGCGGATATAGCGGTCGCCCGGCAGGCCGCCCGGCTCGGCGTACACCTCCGCGTGCGCGGTGCTGACGATCCGGTTGCGCAGCGTCAGCTGGTTCAGCTGCATGGGTTTGAACAGGTGGGGATAACGCATCGCTGGCGACCTCTGGCGTTCGAATGTCTCGTGTTGCGGGTGTTGTTCTGCTTCAGTGAATCAATGCGTCAGTGCATCAGTGCGCGATCGGCGACACTTCGAAGACGCAGTGGTCGTGATGCTCGGCCGCGCACTGCACTTCCTTCGAGTACGCACGCGGCGCGCCCTTGCCTTCCGGCGTCGTGTCGTTGACCCAGTCCATCGCGCCCGCGAACCAGCCCGCGAACATGTAGCAGAGCTTGCCTTCCTTGCCCGGCTGCTGGAGCACGAACGACGAGTGGCGCAGCTCGATCTTCGCGCGTGCGCTCGCCGGATCGGCTTCGATGATCGAGAACAGGCCCCAGCCGCGTTGCGACAGGCGCTTCAGGTAATGCTCGAACACGGCCATGCCGGTGATGCCGTGCTGCTTCGCTTCCTTGTCGCACCAGTGGTAGGCGGATTTGTAGCCGGCCTTGTAGAGGATCTCGGCATACGCTTCGACGCCGAGCGCTTCCTCGACGGCGACGTGGTTGTTCGTGAAGAAGTGGCGCGGCACGTACAGCATCGGCAGCGCGTCGGTGGTCCAGACGCCGGTATCGGGATCGACGTTGATCGGCAGTTGCGGTTGCATCGTGGTGACTCCGTGAGGAAATTGGCCGCGCGGCTCGGTGCGCCGGCGCGACATCGTCCGCGCGCCCACGCTGCTTGCGCGGGCACGTCCCGATTTTTTTATGTTGAAACGAAGGGAGCGGTTCGGCTCGGCGAGGGCTTACGCGCCCCACACGTCCTTGAACACGCGCACCCAGTTCTCGCCCATGATCTTGCGGATGCGCGACTCGCTCCAGCCGTGGCGTTCCATCGCGGCGGTCAGGTTCGGGAATTCGCCGATCGTGCGGATGCCGTCCGGGTTGATCACCTTGCCGAAGTTCGTCAGCTGGCGATAGCGGCCCTTGTCATGCGTCAGCATGTCGAAGAATTCCTTCGCGAAATCCTGCGTGAAGTCCGTGCCGATGCCGACCGCGTCTTCGCCGATCAGGTTCACCACGTAGTCGATCGCCTCGATGTAGTCGTCGATGTTCGCTTCGATGCCGCGCTTCAGGAACGGCGCGAACATCGTCACGCCGACGAAGCCGCCCGCATCGGCGATCTCCTTCAGCTGCGCGTCGCTCTTGTTGCGCGGATGTTCCTTCAGACCCGACGGCAGGCAGTGCGAGTAGCACACCGGCTTCTTCGAGAACGCGATCGCTTCCGACGACGTGTTGCCGCCCACATGCGACAGGTCGACCATGATGCCGACGCGGTTCATCTCGGTGATCACTTCGCGGCCGAAGTCCGACAGCCCGCCATCGCGTTCGTAGCAGCCGGTGCCGACCAGGTTCTGCGTGTTGTAGCAAAGCTGCACGACGCGCACGCCCATGTCGGCGAACGCTTCGATGTAGCCGAGGTTGTCCTCGAACGCATGCGCGTTCTGGAAGCCGAGGATGATCCCCGTCTTGCCTTCCTTCTTCGCGCGGAAGATGTCGTCCGTCGTGCGCACGAGCGTCAGCAGCTCGCCGTTGTCGCGGATCTTCTTCTTCATCACGCCGATGTTGTCGACGGTCTTGGTGAAGTTCTCCCACACCGACACCGTGCAGTTCGCGGCCGTGATACCGCCCTTTCGCATGTCCTCGAACACCGGCTTCTCGAACTTGGAGATGTTCAGTCCGTCGATGATGATGCTGTCCTGATGCAGCGTGCTCATATCTGCTCTCGCTCGTGTGACTGTTCTTGTGGGGTCGATCAATAGATCGGGAAGCGCTCGCAGAGCGCGAAGATCTCGCGACGCACGCGCTGTTCGGTTGCGGGGTCGCCTTCCGGGTTCGCCCGCAGCGCGTCGAATACTTCGAGGATCAGGCGGCCGACTTCACGGAACTCCGCGACGCCGAAGCCGCGCGTCGTGCCGGCCGGCGTGCCGAGGCGGATGCCCGACGTGACGGTCGGCTTCTCGGTGTCGAACGGGATGCCGTTCTTGTTGCAGGTGATGCCCGCGCGTTCCAGCGCCTGCTCGACCGGCGCGCCCTTCAGGCCCTTCGGGCGCAGGTCGACCAGCAGCAGGTGGTTGTCGGTGCCGCCCGTGACGAGATCGACGCCGCCGGCCTTCAGCACTTCGCCGAGCGCCTGTGCGTTCGCGAGCACGTTGTCGATGTAGGTCTTGAAGTCCGCGTGCAGCACTTCGCCGAACGCGACCGCCTTGCCGGCGATCACGTGCATCAGCGGGCCGCCCTGCAGGCCGGGGAACACGGCCGAGTTGATCTTCTTCGCGATTTCCTCGTCGTTGGTCAGCACGAAGCCGCCGCGCGGGCCGCGCAGCGTCTTGTGGGTGGTCGACGTGACGACGTGCGCGTGCTCGACCGGGTTCGCGTGGCGGCCCGCGGCGATCACGCCAGCGATGTGCGCCATGTCGACCATCAGCTTCGCGCCGACGCTGTCGGCGATCGCGCGAAAGCGTGCGAAGTCGAGCGCGCGCGGGTACGCCGAGAAGCCGGCGATGATGAGGTTCGGCTTGTGCTCGTGGGCAAGGGCCTCGACCTGGTCGTAGTCGATGCGCAGCGTATCGCGGTTCACGCCGTACTGCACGGCATTGAACCACTTGCCCGACAGCGCCGGCTTCGCGCCGTGCGTCAGGTGGCCGCCGGCATCCAGCGACATGCCGAGCACCGTGTCGCCCGGCTTCGCCAGCGCGAGCATCACCGAGCCGTTCGCCTGCGCGCCCGAGTGCGGCTGCACGTTCGCATAGCCGGCGTTGAAGATCTGCTTCACGCGGTCGATCGCGAGCGCCTCGACTTCATCGGCGAATTCGCAGCCGCCGTAGTAGCGCTTGCCGGGATAGCCTTCCGCGTACTTGTTGGTCAGCACCGAGCCCTGCGCCTCGAGCACGGCGCGCGACACGATGTTTTCCGACGCGATCAGCTCGACCTGCGACTGCTGACGCTCGAGTTCCTTCAGGATGGCGCTGCGCACCGGCGCGTCGCGCTCGGCAAGGGGCTGCGAGAAGAAAGGCTGGGTGTTCGACATAGTGCGTCCGTGACGAAGAATAAAGGGCTGCAACCGAAGCTCAAGGCCCGCCGTGCCTGGGTTTCCCACGCTTCCAGTGCAAGGCTGCCGACGGCTCTATTCTTGTCGTTCGGATTTTCGGCGGATTGATGAATTTAGACGCGTTCTTTGCCTTTTCCGCCATGCACGTCCGTTTTGTACAAGTGACCGGTCGTGCTTTTCGGGGCGACTGCCCCAAACGGTGTCGTTGATTCACCTATGGACACGCACACCGGCAGTGCGTTTGCCGCACGTTCGCGTGCGGCGTCTCCCGGATACGGTGCAGTGCAACAACGGCGCGATGCCCAGACAACGTACGGAGCTAGGGTTTAGCCGTATGGCACGCTTGTTGCACTCGCTCACACAATACCGCAGCCCGATCCGTGCCCCGGGCCAAAAGCTATTAGAGATTCAAGGAACGCTCCCCATGTCGCCCGACCGCACAGCGTCGCTGTCCCACTTCGCGTTCATGCCGTTACCGAACTTCACGATGATCGCGTTCACCAATGCGATCGAGGTGCTTCGGATGGCGAACTATCTGAGCGGCCAGCCGCTCTACCGCTGGTCGGTGATCAGCCCGGACGGCGGCCCGGTCACGGCGAGCAACGGCCTCACGGTCGACACGGGCCCGGCCGAATGCGCGGGGCAACCCGACATCGTGTTCGTGTGCGGCGGCGTCGACGTGCAGCGCGCGACCACGCCCGCCCATTTGTCGACCCTGCGCCGCTTCGCGCGCTCGGGCATCCCGCTCGGCAGCCTGTGCACGGGCACCTATGCACTTGCGAAATCTGGGCTGCTCGCGGGCTACGCGTGCGCGATCCACTGGGAAAACATGTCGGCGCTGAAGGAAGAGTTTCCGGACACGCGCTTCCTGAAGGAACTGTTCGTGATCGATCGCGACCGCATCACGTGCACGGGCGGCGTCGCACCGCTCGACATGATGCTGAACCTGATCGCCGCGCGCGTCGGCACCGCGCGCGTCACGCAGATCGCCGAGCAGTTCATCGTCGAACACGTGCGCGACACGAGCGCGCAGCAGCGCATGCCGCTGGTTGCTCGCCTCGGCTCGGCGAACAAGTCGCTGTTCGAAGTGATCTCGCTGATGGAGAACAACATCGAGGAACCGCTGTCGCGCGAGGAACTCGCGCGACTCGCGAACATGTCGCAGCGGCAATTGCAGCGCCTGTTCCGCGAGCATCTCGGGATGACGCCGACGCACTACTACCTGACGCTGCGGCTGCGTCGTGCGCGCGAGCTGCTGCTGCAGACCGACATGTCGATCATGCATATCACGATGGCATGCGGCTTCCAGTCGGCATGCCACTTCAGCAAGAGCTATCGCGATGCGTTCGGCGTCGCGCCGACGCGCGAGCGCCGCAAGCAGGTCGCGCCGCTCGCGCAGGGTGCGGCGAGTGCGGGGCCGGCGTTTCCGGCGCGTGTGCTGCATGCGTGAGGCAGGCAGTACCTGATGCAAAAAAGCGGCCTCGAAGGCCGCTTTCCGTTTGCGCTTACGATCCCCACACCTGCATTTCATAGAGCGAATACCCCCACTGCGTCGCCCGCTTCGTGCCGAGCATCCGCACGTAGCGCCCGTGCCCGTTCAGGTTCGGCAACGTCACATGGCTGTACGACACGCCGTTGCTCGTCGAGTAGATCGTCGTCCAGTTAACGTTGTCGTTCGACGTCTGGATCTGGTAGACGAGCGCGCCTGCGTCCCAGTACAGATCGATGCTGCTGATGGTCTTCGTCGCACCGAGATCGACCGAGATCCATTGCGGATCGACGCCCGCGCCTTCCGGCGAATCCCAGCGCGTGCTCGTCGTGTTGCCGTCGAACGCCTTGTCCGGCGTGAGCGACGCGTTGTAGCTCGCCGACGCGGCGGCCGGCCGCCCCTGCGACAGCAGCGTACGAGCTGCGGCAGGACCGCCGTAGTAGTTCGCGCCGAGCTTCGCCTTCGTCGCGTCGGCATTCACGCCGAACTGCGACAGGCTCCAGCGCTGACCGGTCGTCACGTCGCCGACATAGAGCTGATAACCACCCGCCGTCGTCGACGAGAAAAACAGGTAATTCGTACCACTGACCGGCGCCGGGTCCGAGTTGTTGCTCATGCAGTCGTTGAGCGCCAGCGCGCTCGGCGTCGAGGCCGGGTCGGCCGTCTTCGCATAGATCTGGTCGGCCCCGCCGCTGTCCTTCCAGCGCGCGTAGTACACCATGCCGTCCGCACGCACGGTCGGGTAGTAGGTCTGCAGCCCGGCCGGACGATCGAACACGGCGGTCGCGCCGGTGACGATCGTGCGCTTCATCAGCCCCATGTTCGAGCCGGTGCCGGTCGCGTAGTACACGGCGCTCGCGTCCGGTGCGAGGAACGGCATCGAGTATTCGGCGCCGGCCGGCGCATTCGTCAGGCTCACGACCGACGTGAACACCGGGCCCGCGCTCGTGTACGACAGCGTCGCCTGCTTCACGTCGCCGTTCTGCTTGAACACGAGCGTCTTGCCGTCCGTGCTGAACTTCGGGTCTTCGTTGCGCGTGGCGCCCGTGCTGTTCGTCATGTTGACGGGCGGCGTACCGGCGCCGAGCTGCAGCATGAACACGTTCCATGCGCCGTTGCTGATGCCCATGAACGCGAGCCACTTGCCGTCGGGGCTGAACACGCCGTTCATCGGATCGGTGATGCCCCACGTGCTCTTGCTGAGTTGCATCAGCGTATGGGCCGAGAAATCGTAGAGGAACAGCTGGCTCGTGCCGTCGCCGTACTTGACGTAGCTGTGGTAGACGAGCTTGCCGGTCAGCGCGGCGGGGAACGTCGCGTTCGGCTGGGCGGCGGGATTGTTGACGCAGGCTGCGGCGGCCACGCCGCTGAACAGGTTGAGGGCGATGCCGGCCACGAGGCCCGCGACGAGGGTCTGCAGTTTCACGCTGGATACTTTCGGGTAAGGTAAGGACGCCGCAAAAAAGGACTCGCGCGACACGCGCGGACGTCACGGATTCGCGGTCGGGCAGCGTGAATTCCGTATCGGTCGGACAGCGGGAACAAAGCTTGCGAGAGGATGCCCGTTCGTCAGACGAAAGAACAGGATCAGAGCGCCGATAAAACATACGGATCAGCGATTTGGGGCGCGCTTGCACGTGACGGCTGCCGTACTACTCTGTGTCATCAGGGCACAACGGCCGGGGGACACGCATGAAGCGCTATGCGGTGCTGGCGCAGACGATCGCCGACGCGATCCGGCGCGGCGACCTGGCGGCCGGCGCGCGCATCCCTACCGTGCGCGCGGCATGCCGCGCGTATCGGGTGAGCCCGTCCACGGTGTTTCGTGCGTACTACGCGCTCGAAAGCGAGGGCCTGATCGTCGCGCGGGCGCGCTCGGGTTATTTCGTGGCGAACGTCGCGGACAAGCACGTGCGGTTCGGCCACGATCCGCCGCGCAAGCCGGGCGCCGCGCAGAACGACGCCGCTCGAACCGGCGACGACGATGCGCTGTTCCGCCTGCTCGACTCGCTCAAATGCGACGACATCGTGCCGCTCGGCTCGGCATTCGCGAGCTATTCGCTGTTCCCGATGAGCAGCCTGTGGCGCCAGGTGGCGTCGGCCGCTCGCCACATGGACCGCACCAAACTGCTCGAAGGCTTGCCGCCCGGCAACGAAGCACTGCGCCGCCAGATCGCGTTGCGCTACCTGAACGCGGGCGCGTCGCTGCCGCTGGAGGAAATCGTCATCACGACGGGCGCGACCGAAGCGCTGACGCTCAGCTTGCAGGCGCTGACGCGCCCGGGCGACATCGTCGCGATCGAACGGCCGGCCTTCTACGCGGTGCTGCAGGCCGTCCAGTGCCTGCATCTGAAGGCCGTCGAGATTCCGGTCGACCCGCGCACGGGCCTCGACCTCGACGCGCTCGCCGAGGCGCTCGACACGCATCCGGTACGCGCATGCTGGTTCATGACGTCATTCCACAACCCGACCGGCGCGACGCTGACCGACGAGCGCAAGCGCGCGCTGATCGACCTGCTCGCGTCGCGCGGCGTGCCGCTGATCGAGGACGACGTGTATGGCGAACTGCAGTTCGGCACGGCGCCCACGCGGCCCGCGAAACTGTATGACGACAGCGGGCTCGTCCTGCATTGCGGCTCGTTCTCGAAATGTCTCGCGCCCGGTTTCCGGATCGGCTGGGTCGCGGCCGGCCGCTTCGTCCGGCAGATCCGCGAGGCCAAAGGCGCGAGCGCGCCGGCCGCCGACGTACCCGCGCAGATGGCAATATCGAGCTACCTGCGCGACGGCGCATACGACCGGTTCCTGCGCAAGCTGCGACGCAATCTCGCCGCGCACCAAGCGCAAATGCTGTCGGCCGTGCGCGCGTATTTTCCGACGGACACCGAAGTATTTGCGCCGCGCGGCGGGTATTTCCTTTGGATCGAATTGCCGCCGCACATGGACGCGATGCACCTGTTCGACGACGCGATGGAAAGCGGCGTCAGCATTGCGCCCGGGCCGATCTTCTCCGCGACCGGCGGTTTTCGCCGCTATTTGCGGCTCAACTACGGGCGGCCGTGGACCCCGGCCGTCGAGCGCGCGCTGGAGACGCTTGGCACGCTCGCGGCCCGGCAGCGGCACGGCGGCTAGCACGAAACGGGCGGCACGAAATGTGCGGCACGCGACGCACGACATGCACCTTGCGTTTCGCGCGCGAACGACCAAGAATGAAGCGGCAGGCAGACGCGGACGAACGGGTTCCACGCGTCCGATGTTATGGAGAATCGAATGAACGCCGAATGCGAACGACCGCCGATGTGTAGCCCCACGATGGCATCCGTCGGTCGCTGACGATGCGCGTCCTGCCCAACCGGAGTGTCCGCGCGCGCGATGCCTGGCGTGCCGTGCTGAATGCACGCGCCGAATCGCGGCACGCGACGTGCTGCCGCTGCCGCGAATGCGGTTTCGTCGCGTTCCGCGCACTCGAGCACTGCCCCATCTGCGGTCGGTGGAACTGGCCGTTCGAGCCGATTCGCCACACGCCGGCCGACGCGCGTGCCGTGCATGCGCCGCGATCGTTCCATACGTGGTCGTCGCGCGTCGCCCGCGCGCTGCGCAACGCGGCTTTCCAGCGGCCGCGCGCATCGAGCGCACCGCTCCTGAGTATCCTCACGCTCGTGCTGCTGGTCGGCGGCTACGTGATGGTCGATCAGACCTGCAAGGCCGATCCCGTTTGTCGCGGCTCCGCTGCACCGGCCGCCGTCGCGACCGAAACCATGCTGCAGGCATCGAACGATCCGTTGCTGCCGGTCGTGCCGGCACCCGTCTACCCGTTTCATTCGCCTGATCAAACGCAAGTGGCGGCCAATCCGCCACCGAGCGCCCCGCTCGCCGGCAAACCTACGCGCCCGATAGCGGTTGCACAAGCCGCGCCGTCATTGCGCACGCCTGACCGGCCCCGCGCCGGCGCAGTCCGCGTGGCCGACTGGAAAGGCAACCGCGACACCGCCCATCGCCCCGCGCGCGCGATCCGCCGCGTCAGCCTGCACACCGGGCGTACACGCCGCACCGCCGCCAGCAACGCCGAACTCGCGAAGCTTTATCGCGGCCACTGAACGCGCTCGCAACGAAAAACGGGCGGCCCGTCTCCGGAGCCGCCCGTTCTCGCGTCACGCGTCGCGCGTGTCGAACGCTAGTGCATCACGCCGCCAGCAACCCGTGCGGGTCGATGACGAATTTGCGCGGCGCACCGCCATCGAACTTCTTGTAGCCTTCCGGCGCCTGGTCGAGCGAGATCACTTCGACGTTGACGATCTTCGCGATCGGCAGCCGGTCGAACAGGATCGCCTGCATCAGGTTGCGGTTGTACTTCAGCACCGGCGTCTGGCCCGTGAAGAACGAATGCGACTTCGCCCAGCCGAGGCCGAAGCGGATGCTCAGGCTGCCGTGCTGCGCGGCCTTGTCCTTGGCGCCCGGATCGTCCGTCACGTACAGGCCCGGGATGCCGATCGCGCCGGCCGGGCGCGTGATTTCCATCAGCGAGTTCAGCACCGTCGCGGGCGCTTCCTCCGAATGGCCCGACGAGCCGTGACCGTGTGCCTCGAAGCCGACGCAGTCGACCGCGCAATCGATCTCGGGCACACCGAGGATCTGCTCGATCTGCTCGCCGAGCGACGCGTCCTTCGACAGGTCGACCGTCTCGAACCCCATCGCCCGCGCATGCGCGAGCCGTTCCGCGTTCATGTCGCCGACGATCGTCACGGCCGCGCCGAGCAGGCGCGCCGACGCGGCCGCCGCCATCCCGACCGGGCCCGCGCCCGCGATATAGACCGTCGAACCGGGCTTCACGCCCGCGCTCACCGCGCCGTGATAACCGGTCGGCAGGATGTCCGACAGGCACGTGAGGTCGCGGATCTTCGCCATTGCCTGATCGCGGTCGGGGAACTTCAGCAGGTTGAAGTCCGCGTACGGCACCAGCACGTACTCGGCCTGCCCGCCGATCCAGCCGCCCATGTCGACGTAGCCGTACGCGCCGCCGGCACGCGACGGGTTCACGTTCAGGCACACGCCGGTGTGCGTGTCCTTGCACATCGCGCAGCGGCCGCACGCGACGTTGAACGGCACCGACACGAGATCGCCGAGCTTCAGCGTCTCGACGTCGCGGCCCACCTCGACCACTTCGCCGGTGATCTCGTGACCGAGCACGAGACCGACCGGAGCAGTGGTGCGGCCGCGCACCATGTGCTGGTCGGAGCCGCAGATGTTCGTGCTGACCACTTTCAGGATCACGCCGTGGCCGATCGCGCGGCCGCTCGGGTCGACCATCTTCGGATAATCGATTTTCTGGACTTCGACCTGGCCCGGCCCAAGATATACGACCCCTCGATTGCTGCTCATCGCATTGTCTCCATGTCTCGTTGGCTTCGATACGTTGCGCGCCGGCGCATCGGGCGACGGCGAACCATTTGAGGTTAGACCGGGACGGGACGCCATGGATGTGGCAAATGCGACACCGTATTGACCGGCACCGACATGCGCGGCAACGGCCCGCGTCGCATTCCAGCGCGGTCGGCATGCAACCGGTCCGAACAATATCTGACGAGACAAATCGATATCGGACTGCCGCTCGTACTTGTTCAATATAAATGGTTCCAGATCCTGCGTAAGATTGACGAGCCTTCGTCAAATTACTTTATTGTCCTAATCATTCGTGTCGAATCACCGCGTCGCGTGCCGCCTTCTTCGTTCGGCTTGCGCATCCGATACGTACCCTGCCCGTTCCGGCGCTCGGGAACGCCCATCGCCACTCGCTCCCGCGCCGCGCGAAGCGTCCGCGAGACGGCGCGCCAATCCTGAATCCCCCCTCTCCGACCGGCCGACGCATGCGCGGCCGGCACCTGCAAACGGCCGGCTCTTGAATCGATGGAGTCCGGCCGCGACGCAACGGACAGCGATGCTGTCCGTTTCACCCAAGCGGGATGCAATACGCAGCCCGCTTTCCTTTGTCATCGCGCGTGTCGCACGCCGGCATGCACCGATGCGTCAACCGTGAGGAAACAAGAACCATGAACAAGACCTACGCACTGGTCTGGAACCCGACCCAGCGCTGCTGGAACGCGGTCGGGGAAACCGCGCGCCGCCGCGGCAAATCGAGCGGCGGCAAGCGCGTCGCCGCCGCCGCCGTCTCGCTGCTCGGCCTCGCCGCGCTGCCTGCTTTCGCGCTGCCCACCGGCGAAGCGATCACCGCCGGCAAGGCCGACATCGTCCGCACCGACGACGGCCGCTCGATGAACATCAACCAGCACACCGACAAGCTCGTCACCAACTGGCAGGATTTCAGCATCGGCGGCGGCGAGCGCGTGTCGTTCCGTCAGCCCGGTAGCCAATCGGTCGCGCTCAACCGCGTGATCGGCAACAACGGTAGCCGCATCGACGGCCAGATCGAAGCGAACGGCAAGGTGTTCCTCGTCAACCCGAACGGCGTGATGTTCGGCGCCGGCGCGCAGATCAACGTCGGCGGCCTCGTCGCATCGACCCAGAATCTCACCGACGCCGACTTCCTCGCCGGCAACTACCGCTTCTCGGGCACGTCGGCCGCGTCGATCGTCAACGACGGCACGATCACCGCCGCGGACGGCGGCAGCGTCGCGCTGCTCGGCGCGCGCGTGTCGAACAACGGCGTGATCCACGCGAAGCTCGGCCGCGTCGCACTCGGCGCGGGCAACACGTTCAACGTCAACTTCGACGGCAACGGCTTGTTGAACCTGCAGGTCGAAGGCGGCGCCGTCGACGCGCAGGCGCACAACGGCGGCCTGCTGAAGGCCGACGGCGGCGAGGTGCTGATGACCGCGCGCGCGGCCGGCAACCTGCTCGGCGCGGTCATCAACAACTCCGGCACCATCGAGGCGAAGGGGCTGGCAAGCCGCGGCGGCAGGATCACGCTCGACGGCGGCACCGTCAAGGTCGCCGGCAAGCTCGACGCGAGCGCGGCCGAAGCCGGTTCACCGGCCGGCACGGTCGTGACGCGCGGCGAACGCGTCGACGTCGCGCATGACGTGCAGGTCGACACGCGCGCCGGCAACGCGGCCGGCAAATGGACGATCGAGGCGGCGAACGCGGGCGTGAACGGCACGGACGCCGCTGGTCGCTCGATCGACGCCGACACGCTGTCGCGCAACCTCGGCACGACGAACGTCGAACTCGCGAACACGCAGGGCGACCTGACGGTCGGCGGCCCCGTATCGTGGACGAGCGACAACGCGCTGACGCTGACCTCGCGCAAGGGCAACGTCGATCTGCAGAAGACGCTGCAGGCCACCGGCGCGAACGCGAATCTCGTGGTCAACGCGGCCGACAAGATCCGCGTGAACGACGCCGTCAAGCTCACCGGCGACAACGCCCACCTCGAGCTGAATTCGGCGAAGGGCCATACGCTCACGAACGACAAGGCGGTCGTCACGCTGTCGGGCAAGCACGCGTCGTACCGCTCGAACGGCGAGGACTACACGGTGCTGCACACCATTGACGACCTGCGCAACGTCGACGCGAACCTGAACGGCCGCTACGTGCTCGGCAACGCGCTCGACGGCAACGGCGCGAACTTCCGCAGCATCGGCGGCGACCACACGTTCACGGGCAAGTTCGACGGCTTCGGCAATACGATTCGCCGGCTGTCCGTCTACAACACCGGCCCCGTCGGCCTGTTCGCGTCGAACAGCGGCGCCATCGGCAACCTTGTCCTCGAATCGATCTCGGCCAGCGGCGCATCGTCCACCGATCCGCTCGTCGCGGTGGGCAGCCTCGTCGGCGTCAACCGGCAAGGCACGATCTCGAACGTCCGCGTCGCAAACGCCACCGTCTCGCACGCCGGCGCGCGATTCAGCCGTCTCGGCGGCATCGTCGGCGTGAACGAGGGCGGCGTCATCGACCGCGCATCGTTCAGCGGCCGGTTGATCGGCAACCAGAAAACCGACGCAATCGGCGGCATCGCCGGCGTCAGCCTCAACGGACGCACCACCGCGCGGATCGCGAACAGCACCGCGAACGTCGACATTACCGCCGTCGGGACGGACGGATTGAGCGCCTACGGCGTCGGCGGGCTGGTTGGCGCGCTTCAGGGCGGCGTCGTCGAGCATTCGTCGAGCAGCGGCAGGATCGCCGGCGGCCGCAACAACTTCGTCGGCGGCGCCGTCGGCTTGAACCTGGTCGGACAACTCGATGGCGTGACGTCGACCGTCGACGTGTCGGCCGGCGCGGGCAGCGTGGTCGGCGGGCTCGTCGGCCGGAATGTGGCGGGCACGATCTCGCGCTCGGCCGCTTACGGCCGGGTCGACGCGACCGGCGCGCGATCCGTCGGCGGTCTCGTCGGCACGAACGACCTTGGCGCGCGCATCGTCGATTCACATGCTTATGGCGACGTCGACGGACGCGATTCGGCCGCGATCGGCGGGCTCGCCGGCATCAACGACGCGACGATCGACAAGTCGACCGCGTCAGGCCGGGTAAGCGCGACGACGGGCCGCTCGGTCGGCGGCCTCGTCGGCGACAACCAGTCGAACGGCGTGATCACCGCCAGCAGCGCGGGCGGCAACGTGTCCGCAAGCGGCCCGGCAACGGTCGGCGGCCTCGCGGGCCGCAATGCCGGCCGCATCGACGGCGGCAAGGCGTCCGGCATGGTGACGGTCGCGAGCAACAGCGTCGCGGGCGGCCTGGTCGGCAGCAACAGCGGCAAGATCAGCGAGGCAGAGGCGACGGGCAATGTGGTCGCGCAACGGTCGAGCCGGGTCGGCGGGCTGGTCGGCGAAAACTCGGGCACGGTCGTCGCGTCGCGCGCGAGCGGTCGTGTCTCCGCCGAAGACCAGAGCATCATCGGCGGCCTCGTCGGCGCCAACCGGAACGGCGGCACGGTGAAGGACTCGGTCGCGTCCGGCGACGTGACCGGCAGCGCTTTTCAGGCCGGCGGGCTGGTCGGTTCGAACGACGCCGGCGCGCTGATCGCGTCGTCGTCGTCGTCCGGCCGGATCAGCGGGTCGCCCTTCATGGTCGGCGGACTGGTCGGCTTCAACAGCGGCAAGATCCTGAACTCATCGTCGAGCAGCACGCTGACGTTTTCGCCCATCGGGACGGTGGGGACGCTCGTCGGGTTGAATACCGGCGTCGTCGAATCGAGCAGCGCGAGCGGCTCGACGCCGGGCGTGCGCGAAATCGGGATCAATGCCGGTAAAGTGATCCGGTAACGCGCGACGCCGGAGGGTCCGGCGTTCGTCGACACGCGGCCGATGCCTCGGCGTGCCTGCGTCGCAGGCAGGCACGTCAGACTGCCGTCGGTTCGCGTGTCGCGTCCGGCATGCGCGATCGATATCGCGCGTGCCGACTATGCCGGCCTCGTCATGACGAGGCCGGTGTCGCGTCCGCCGCCGTCATCGACGACGATCGACGTCGCCGCCGCCGGATCGAACGGTCTGCGCGGCGCCCCACGCGTGCTGCGCGATGAACGGACGGCACTCGCCTCACCCGCCCTGGTTCTCCCGAATCACCGCCGCCGCAGCAGCCTCCGCCTCGCTCGCCACCCCGTCATGCACGCGGGTGCTCTCCGCCGGTACAGTGCCCGGCGATTCGCTGTCGAGCACATGCCCGCCACGGTCATGCGTATCGACCGTCGCCCGCATCGACAACCCGACCCGCAGCGGATGCGCGGCAAGATCCGCCGCGTCGATCGAGATCACGACCGGCACGCGCTGCACGACCTTGATCCAGTTGCCTGCCGCATTCTGCGACGGCAGCATCGAGAACGCGCTGCCCGTGCCCGCCGAAAACCCCTGCACGCGGCCGCGATAGACGACCCGCGCGCCATAGATGTCCGACACGATCTCGACCGGCTGGCCGACGCGCATGTGGCGGATCTGCCCTTCCTTGAAGTTCGCCTCGACCCACAGCCGCTTCAACTGCACGATCGACATCAGCGGCACGCCGGGCCCGACCTGCTGCCCGACCTGCACCGCGCGCTGGCCGACGGTGCCGTCGACCGGCGCGACGATCGTCGTGCGCTTCAGGTTGCGGTACGCGAGCTTGAACTGCGCGGCCGCCTGCACGACGGCCGGGCTCGCGTCGACCGGCAGCCTGCTGCCGAGCGCGCGCGCCGCGTCGAGCTGGGCCTGCGCGGCCGCCAGATTCGCCTGCGCGCCGGCGACCGCGGCGCGGGCGCGCGCCAGCTCCTCCGGCGCGACGATCTCGACCGACGCGCCCGCGCGCGCCGCGAGCGCGCGCTGCGCGAGCGCAAGATCCGCGCGCCGCGCATTCACCGCCTCCACATACATCGTGTTCGAGATCTTCGCGTTCGCGACCTGCCGCACCGCCTGCGCGAGCTGCGCCTTCGCCTGCGCGAACGCGACCGACGCCTCCGTGTCGTCGAGCCGCACGAGCACCTGCCCGGCGCGCACTGGGTGCGTGTCGCCGGCCAGCACGTCGATGACCGTGCCCGGCACCTGCGCGGAGATCTGCACGATGCTGCCGGCCACGTAGGCGTCGTCGGTTTCCTCGTAGTAGCGGTCGCGGAGCCACCACACCGCGAGCCACGCGATGGCGGCCAGCAGCACGGCCGCGAAGAACACGAGAAAGCGCTTGCGGCGCGTCGCGCGCCGTGCGTCGAGCGCGGCATCGGCCTGCGATGCCGGCATCGGAGCGGTGTGAAGGTTGTCGTGGTGCATTCAGTTGCTTTGCGTGACGACCAGTCGGTCGTGCTGGAACATCGGATTCGACGGCGCGTCGGCCACGCTCGGGGCCACCGGCGTTGCGCGCGCGGTCGCCTTCCGGCTCGCGGACGCGGCGCCGCGTTTCGCCGACGCGTTCGGCGTCGCGCCCGCGTCGAAGCCGCCGCCGAGCGCGCCGATCAGCCCGATGCGCAGCGTGCGCTGCTTGCCGAGCAGCGCGATCATCTGCGCGCGCTCGTCGATCAGCGTGAGATCCGCGACATCGACGTCCTTCTGCATCAGCACGCCGCGCCGATGCCGATCCGCCGCGATCTGCACGATCTTCTGCGCGGCCGCGACCGCATCCTGCTGCTGCGCGACGAGCGTCTGCGACGTCTGCAGCGACGTGACGAGTTGCGCGACCTGCCCGAGCGCGTCGTCGACGGTCTTGTTGTACAGCCCGATCGCGACGTCGGCCTGCGCGACGTCCGCGCCGAGCTTCGCCTTCAGCCGGCCGCGATCGAAGATCGGCAGCGAGATCGCGGGGCCGACGGAACCCGCGAGCGAATCGCGCGAGAACAGCGACGCGGGCGTCAGTGCGAACACGCCGCCGAGCGCGACGAGGTTCACGTCCGGATAGAACTGCGCACGCGTCGAGTCGGCATTCGCGAACGCGGCTTCGACCCGCAGCCGCGCGGCGACGATGTCGGGCCGGCGGCCGAGCAGATCGGCCGGCAGCCGCGAGGGCACGGCGCCGCCCGCGAACGCGCCGACGCGCGGCCGCTGCAGCGCGAGCCCGCGCTCCGGGCCGCGGCCCGACAACACGCCGAGTTGCAGTTGCGCGAGCTTGATCTGCTCGTCGTTCAGCGCGATCTGCTCGAGCAGACGGCTGCGCTTGATCGACGCATCGCTCGCGTCGTACGCGTTGTCGAGGCCGCGCGCGGTGCGCTCGCGCAGCACGGCCGTCACGCGCTGGCTGATCTTCAGCTTCTGCTGCAACAGGTCGCGCACCGCGTACGCCTGGTCGAGCTGGCAATACACGGTGACGATCGCGACGGCGAGCGTGAGCCGCACCTGTTCGGCTTCGACGCCGGCCGCGTCGCGCAGCGACATCAGGCTCTTCGTCGCCGCGCGGTTCTTGCCCCACAGGTCGAGCTGGTAGTTCAGCCCGACGAAGACCGACGACGGCGATACGTTCGGATCGCCGAAGATCTGCACCGGCACGCGATAGCCGCCGGCCGTCACGTCGGCAATGTCGCCGGGTTTCGGCATCCGTGCCCGGCTGATCGTCGCGCCGGCCGTGCCGGTCAAACCGGTCAGCGAATCGAACTGCTGAAGCTGCGCCTGCGCGATCCGCAACCGCGCCTGCGCGACCTGCAGATCGGGGTTGTGCTGCGACGCCTCGGCGACCAGGTCGTCGAGCTGCGGGTCCTGCAACTGCTTCACCCAGTCGGGCGCCGGCCACGCGCCGTTCACGCCGGGGCCGGCGGTATGCACGAGTGCATCGTCGGCGGGCGCACGCAGCGACAGCGACGGCAGGAATCCCGACGGCACGCATCCGGCCAACGCGAGCAATGCCGCGGCGGCCGCGATCATCGAGCCGCCCTTCACGCCACGCGCCGAACCCGCCGCTTTCCTCATTCGCCGCATCGTCACCCCTGCCGAACGCGCTGCGCCCGCGCGGCCAGACGCGGTCGCGTGCGCTCGAGCGGGCCGAGTCGGCCGAACAGGCCGTCCGCGACGCCGAACAGGATGCCGGCCAGCTTCGCGCGCTTGTCGCGCTCGACCAGCGCGATCTGCACGACCTGCCACACGGTCAGCAGGTTCGGCACGAGCGCCACCGGAAAGCGCAGCCCGTACTGCATCCCGAGCTGCACGGCATTGCGAGCGCTGTAGTAGCGCCGTTGCCACGAGTGATTCATCGACGTCATTTCGAAAGGGCCGATCGCGTGCCGCTGCTTCGCGCCGATCCGGTGCGGCAGCACCAGCGACGGCACGACATAGAGCGGCACGTTGCGCGCCAGCGCGCGGAAGCTGTATTCGGTATCGACGTGATCGATGAACAGCGTCTCGTCGAAACGGCCGAGCACGTCGAACGCGTCGCGCGACACGACGCAACCCGACGAAATCAGGAACGCGCAGCGCTGCATCGGCGTGCCCGGCTCGATGCGCAGGCGGCGCAAGCCGATACCGTTGGTCGCGAGTTCGGGCAGGAAGCTGCGCGCGTTCTCGTCGAAGATGCGCGGGCCGGCGAGGAACGCACGCCCCGCGAGCCCCGCGCAGACATCGCGCATCGCCGGGAAATACGCAGCCGGCACCGACGAATCCTGATCGAACAGCGCGACCGCATCGAGGCCGTCGCGAAAGAGCGCCGCAAGCCCCGCGTTGTACGCGCCCGCAATGCCGCCGCGATTGCCGTGATGCAGCAGCGCGATGCCTTCGCGTGCGCACAGTTCACGAGCCCGCGCATCGGGCTGCGGCGTGTTGTCGACGACGAGCAGCGCTTCGCATGCGTGCCGCCATGCGCGCAGCGCGTCGAGCTGCGCGTCGCTCGGGTGATACAGGATCACGAGTGCGCCGAGTGTCGTCATGGTCCGCTCCTCAATGCCCGAACGAAGCCGCCGCGCCGCGCTTGGGCCGCGTCAGCCACATCATCGCCGCGAGCGCGAGACACGTCATGCTCGCCATCCAGAACATGTCGTTGGTCGCCATCATGTAGGCCTGCTGCATCACGACGTGATGCAAGGTCGTCAGTTCGCGCACGCCGTCCACGCCCATCGCGTTCAACGCATGCACGAAGCGTTGCGTGTTCGCCGACGCATGGGTGACCGACTGCGACACGACATCGTAGTGATAGGTCGCGCGGTTGTCCCACAGCGTCACGCTCATCGCGGTGCCGAACGCGGCCGACAGCGTGCGCAGGAAATTCGACAGGCTCGACGCGGCGGCGAGCCGGTCGTCCGGAATGCGCGACAAGGTCGCGGCGGTCAGCGGAATGAAGAAGCACGGCAGCCCGATGCCCTGGATCAGTCCGGGCGCTGCGATCTGCGCGAACGTCATCTTCAGCGTGAACTGGGCGTCCCAGGCGAGCACGGCCGCGAACACGAGGAAGCCGAACGTCGCGAGCACGCGCGCGTCGAAGCGGTGCGCATGCAGCCCGACGAGGATCGAGAACACCAGCGCGAGCACGCCGAGCGACGCGGTCGCGAGCCCCGCATGAAACGCGTTGTAGCCCATCACGGCCTGCATCCACAGCGGAAACACCACGCCGACCACGGAGAAGCTCATCATCCCGAGCGAGATGATCAGCACGCAGAACGAGAACGTGCGGTCGCGAAACAGGCTCAGGTCGACCACCGGATGCGCCTCGCCCGCTTCCCAGATCAGCAGCGACACGATCGCGAGCGTCGCGACCACCGCGAGCGTGACGATCAGCGGCGAATCGAACCAGCCGCGGTCGTGGCCGAGATCGAGCATCGCCTGCAGCGAGCCGACGCCGATCACGAGCAGCACGATGCCCGGCACGTCGATCGGGCCGGCCGCGCCGCGCTGCGCGTCGGGGCGCAGCATCGCGGTGCACGCCGCGAACGAGAACAGCCCGATCGGCAAGTTGATCAGGAAGATCCACGGCCACGAGAAGTTGTCGACGATCCAGCCGCCGACCACCGGCCCGAAAATCGGCGCGAGCAGCACCGTCATCGCCCACAGCGCGAGCGCGATCGTGCGTTTTTCGGGCGGGAACGTGCGCAGCAGGATTGTCTGCGACAGCGGCACCATCGGCCCCGAACACAGCCCCTGCAGCGCGCGGCAGATCACGAGCACGTGCAGGTCGCGCGCGAGCCCGCACAGCAGCGACGTCAGCGTAAACAACAGCACCGCGCCGACGAACAGCCGCAGCTCGCCGACGCGGCGGGCGAGCCAGCCGGTGAGCGGCACCGCGATCGCGGCCGCGACCGAATACGAGCTGATCACCCACGTGCCCTGGCTGTTCGATACGCCGAGACTGCCCGAGATCGCCGGCACCGCGACGTTCGTCACGGTCGAGTCGAGCACCTCGATGAAGGTCGCGAGCGACAGCGCGAACGTCAGCAGCGCGAGCCGGATACCACGCATCGGCTGTGCGGCCGGCGCGGGCGCCGGCACGTCGAACGCGGACGGCGCGACGCTCCCGTCGTGCAGCGGCGACGCGGTGCTCATGCGCCGGCCACCGCGACGTCGGCCCGCGCGGCAGCGCGCCCGCGCCTGGGCACGAACCGTTCGATGAAATCGGCGGCGGCGCCACAGCCGTCCGGCGCGGCCGCGAGCAGCGCACGCGTACGCTCCGCATGCACCGCGAACGCGGGTTCGTCGAGCACGCGGGCGAGCGCCGCGCCGAGCCGCGCACCGTCGAGCGGGCCGTCGACCCGCACGCCGCAGCCGTTCGCGACGACGCGTTGCGCGTTGTCGAACTGATCGTGCGCGAACGGCGTGACGACCTGCACGATGCCGGCTTCGCACGCGAGCGCCGCCGTGCCGATCCCGCCGTGATGCACGAGCGCGCGGCAACGCGGCAGCAGCGTGCGCATCGGCACGAAGCGGCGCACGAGCAGCCGGTCGTCGCCCTGCACCGCATCGTGCGGCGTCAGCAGGATGCCGCGCGCGCCGGTCGCGCGCAGCGCGTCCGCCACCGCACGCGCATACGCCGCATGATCGACGAGCGTCGAACCGGCCGTGAACACGACCGGGGCTTCGCCGGCCGCGAGAAACGCGTCGAGTGCCCCATCATCGTCGGG
Organism: Burkholderia cenocepacia; assembly: GCF_014211915.1. NCBI lineage: Bacteria > Pseudomonadati > Pseudomonadota > Betaproteobacteria > Burkholderiales > Burkholderiaceae > Burkholderia > Burkholderia cenocepacia. Next base: position 1,681,341 of record NZ_CP060040.1, read on the forward strand.
TGTCGCGATATCGTTGAACAGCGGAAAACCGCTTTGCAGATGGTTCGACGGCCAGTCCGGCTGCGGCGGCGCGAACCAGCCGGGAAACAGGCACAGCACGCCGTCGGTCGAATGCAGCCAGCGGCCGAGCACGCGCCGCGCGGGCGCGAGCTCCAGCTCGCGGCGTACCGCATCGAGCGCCGGGCCGCACACGCGGTCGAGCACCTGCCGCTCGATCAGCGTCATCAGCGCCGACTTCACCGGCAACGGCCAGCGCGCGGGAATCGTCAGGCGCGGGTGAGTCGGCGGCGCATGCGCGGACAGCAGCGTCGACGGCGACACCTGCACCGATACGTACGGCGTGCCGTGCAGTTCCTGCATGAAGCGCGCGGAGAACGCCCACAGCGTGCCGACCAGCACCGTATCGGCATCGGTCAGCGCGCGCAGCGCGTCGTAATGCGGGCGCAACGTCGGCGCGATCACCTGCCACAGCGTGCGGAACGACGTGCGCGGATTCCACAGCGCCGGGTTCGCCATCGCCGCGTCGTATTCCGCCGCGGTGCCGACCGGCACGAACGCGAACCCGCAGCGGCGCACGGCCGCCTCGAACGGCACATGCGTGCAGAACACGACGTCGTGACCGCGCGCGGCCAGCGTGCGCGCGACGCCGAGCAGCGGATGCACGTCGCCCGCCGAGCCGATCGCGGTCACGATCATCTTCGCCATCGCGCGCCTCGCGGGTGTCAGTAGAAGCCGGGGATCAGCGCCGCGACCTCGCGGCGGTACTGCGCATACGCCGGCCCGAAATATCCGGTCAGCCAGCTCTCCTCGACGCGCACCTTGTACGCGAGCGACGCGAACACGAGCAGCACGCCGATCGCGCCGCGCCATTCGCCGCCGATCAGCGCGGCGCCGACCAGCGCGATCAGGCAGCCGGTGTAGATCGGGTGACGCACGAGCGCATACGGCCCCGTGCGCACGAGTTCGTGGTCTTCCTTCAACGTGACCGACACGCTCCAGTTCGTGCCCAGATGCAGCCGCGCCCACACCGAGAACAGCAGGCCGGCCACCAGCACCGCGAGCCCGCACTGCGCCTGCAGGCCGAAGCGCTGCCAGTCGGGCACGAGCGCCTGCCACGACGGATCGGGCAGGATGATCAGCGCGCCGCCGACGATCAGCGGAATCGACTGCAGCGTGCGCGAGCGCGACGCCTCCTTGCGCACGGTGGTCTTGACGCCCTGCGACGTGGCGATCCAGTACGCGAGCCACGCGGCCCACGGAACGACGATGGCGATGGTCTGAACGATATTCACGGCTGGCCTGCCTCGTTGGGATGGGAATTCGGATGCGCGGGACGCGCCCGCCGCACGACGGATGACGTCACGACGACAGCGCGTGCATCGGCGTGGGCACGCATGCATGTGCGGCAGCACGCGCGACGCCGGCCGCGGCGGCCGACTCGCCGCAGAAGAAATCGAGCAACGCGGCACGGGTGTATTCGCGTTGCGCACGGCCTTCGATGTCGAGAAAGTGGCCGGCGTCCGGCACCGTCGCGAACCGCGCGCGCGCGACGTGCGCGCCGAGCTGGCGCACGTCGGCCGGCGTCGTGTATTCGTCGCGCTCGCCGTTCAGGAACAGCAGCTCGCAGCCGATGTTCGCGAATTCGCTGAAGTAGCGCTCGGGCTGCAGCGACAGGATCTGGTCGACGTGGAACGCGACCTGATCCTGCTCGTCGCGCGGCAGGCGCGTCAGATACCGGTAGTTGTACAGCTTCATGATGCGCGGCAGATAGCGGCCCACGGTGTCGTTCAGCAACTGCGCGGCCTTCAGGTTTTCGCCGGCCGCGATGTGGTCGCGGGCGCGCGTCACGTAGTCGACCATCGCGTCGTTCAGTAACGGCGAGAACGAGCAGATCGCCGCGCGCCGCACGCTCGGGCAGCCGCGTGCGAGCGCGAACAGCGACGCGACGCCGCCCCACGACACCGACACGAGGTACGCCGGCGCGAAATGCTCGACCAGGTACTGGAGGATCGCGGCTTCGTCGTCCTTGGTCAGGATGAAGCAGCCGGGGTTGTGCTGGCGCGACTGCCCCGCATACGGCAGGTCGAAGCAGATCGTGTTCATCCGCTCGCCGAGATACTGGACGGTCTGGCCGAACGACGCGGTGGTCGCGAGCGCGCCGTTGACGAGCATCGCCGTGTCGAACGCCGGGTCGAACACGTTCCGTTCGACGTAGACCTTCAGACCATTCGGCAGCGGGACCACGTGTTTTTCGGTCGGCATCGTCGTTCTCCGGTGAATGCGGCGTCTCGACGTCGCGGCATGCTGCAAGTGCGCAATGGCTGGCGCCGGCTGCGGGGGCGGTCGATCGACACGGCCATCGCCGACGCGCCGCGGCAATTGCCGGCGGCGCCATTCATTCCTCATGGTGCGGCGCCATACTAATACGGTCGATATTACTTACTCAAGTCATTCCAAAAATCCCTCTACTCGGCCCGGAAATACGCCAAGTTCAAATTTTCTTATCAATTTATATGGTATGCGGAATCTCAAAAAGGATCATCGCAATCGTTTGCGAGCAATCCGATCCAGCATTCAAAAAACATAAATTATCGTTTCAATTCAATGAGTTGTATTGTTTAGATCGCTTGATTGAAACGGTTTTTAGAAAACTGCACGCCTCCACAATCCGATTTGACGATTTCATATCGTGAATAATATTTCAGTTTTCGACACTCTTTCGGTTTGTAATGAAATCGAGTCTGGAAACGGTCCTCTGCATTGCGTCATATTTTCATGGTCCGTTTTAAACAGATTCAAACTTAGTTAATCTTCTTTCAACCGTTTTTCCGCACCTGCACATGAGCTTCGGACGCGAAGCATCGTGCCCCGTTTGGAACGCAGTCTCCCCTTCGGCCCCGGTTTTTTATTGATTGAACGATCAATAAAAAACCGCTAAGCTCTCGACTTCCATGGACGACGGCCCGCCCGGGCGAAGGGAGTCACGATGCCGAAAGTCGGAATGCGGGAGATACGCCGCGCACAGTTGATCGACGCCACGCTGCGCTCGATCGACGAAGCGGGCCTGCCCGGCACGACGCTCGCATCGGTCGCGCAACGCGCGAACATCTCTACGGGCATCGTCAGCCATTACTTCGGCGACAAGGACGGCCTGCTCGAAGCGACGATGCGGCACGTGCTGCGCGACCTGTGGTCGGCCACCACGCGCCGCCGCGTCGCCGCACGCAAGGACCCGCGTTCGCGGCTGCGCGCGGTCGTCGCCGCGAACTTCGACGACACGCAGGTCAGCGCGCCCGTGATGAAGACGTGGCTCGCGTTCTGGTCGCAGAGCATGCACGACCCGATGCTCAAGCGCCTGCAGCACGTGAACACGCGGCGCCTGCATTCGAACCTGTGCGCCGAATTCGCGAAGGCCTTGCCGCTCGCGAAGGCGCGCGAAGCCGCCAGCGGCCTCGCCGCGCTGATCGACGGCCTGTGGCTGCGCGGCGCACTCGCCGGCGGCCCGATCGACACCCGGGCCGCTTTGAAGCTCGCCCACGATTACATCGACCTGCTGCTCGCGTCCGACTGACGCGCGACGCAGTCGCCCTCAAGGAGATCCTCATGTCCGTATACGGTTTGCAGCGCCTCTACATCGGCGGCGGTTACGTCGACGCCACCAGCGGCAAGACTTTCGACACCTTCGATCCCGCCACCGGCGAACTGCTCGCGCAGGTGCAGCAGGCCAGCGCGGCCGACGTCGACCGCGCCGTTGCGTCCGCCCAGGAAGGCCAGCGCGAATGGGCCGCGATGACCGCGATGCAGCGCTCGCGCATCCTGCGTCGCGCGGTCGACCTGCTGCGCGAACGCAACGACGAACTCGCGGCCATCGAGACGCGCGACACCGGCAAGCCGATCGGCGAGACGCTCGCGGTCGACATCGTCACCGGCGCGGACGTGATCGAGTACTACGCGGGCCTCGCGACCGCGATCGAAGGGCTGCAGGTGCCGCTGCGCGCCGAGTCGTTCGTCTATACGCGCCGCGAGCCGCTCGGCGTGTGCGCGGGCATCGGCGCATGGAACTATCCGATCCAGATCGCGTGCTGGAAGACGGCGCCCGCGCTCGCGGCCGGCAACGCGATGGTGTTCAAGCCGAGCGAAGTCACGCCGCTGACCGCGCTGAAGCTCGCGGAAATCTATACGGAAGCCGGCGTGCCGGCCGGCGTGTTCAACGTCGTGCAGGGCGACGGCTCGGTCGGCGCGCTGCTCACCGGTCATCCGGGCATCGCGAAGGTGTCGTTCACCGGCGGCGTCGAGACCGGCAAGAAGGTGATGTCGCTGGCCGGCGCATCGTCGCTGAAGGAAGTGACGATGGAGCTCGGCGGCAAGTCGCCGCTGATCGTGTTCGACGATGCGGACCTCGATCGCGCGGCCGACATCGCGGTGACCGCCAACTTCTTCAGCTCGGGCCAGGTCTGCACGAACGGCACGCGCGTGTTCGTGCACCGCTCGATCAAGGACGCGTTCACGCAGAAGGTGCTCGAACGCGTGAAGCGCATCCGCGTCGGCAAGCCGACCGATGCCGACACCAACTTCGGCCCGCTCGTGTCGGCCGCGCAGCTCGACAAGGTGCTCGGCTTCATCGAAAGCGGCAAGGCCGAAGGCGCGAAGCTGCTCGCGGGCGGCACGCGCCTGACCGACGGTCACTTCGGCAGCGGCCAGTACGTCGCGCCGACCGTGTTCGGCGACTGCCGCGACGACATGAAGATCGTGCGCGAAGAGATTTTCGGGCCGGTGATGAGCATCCTCGAGTTCGAATCGGAGGACGAAGTGATCGCCCGCGCGAACGACACGCACTACGGCCTCGCGGCCGGTGTCGTGACCGAGAACCTGTCGCGCGCGCACCGCGCGATCCATCGCCTCGAAGCCGGCATCTGCTGGATCAACACGTGGGGCGAATCGCCGGCCGAGATGCCGGTTGGCGGATACAAGCAATCCGGTGTCGGGCGCGAGAACGGCATCACGACGCTCGAGCACTACACTCGAATCAAGTCGGTGCAGGTCGAGCTCGGCCGTTACAACCCGGTGTTCTAAGACAAGGAGATCCGTCATGACGACACGCGAATACGACTACATCATCTGCGGCGCGGGTTCCGCGGGCAACGTGCTCGCAACGCGCCTGACGGAAGATCCGGACGTCACGGTGCTGCTGCTCGAAGCGGGCGGCCCCGACTACCGCTTCGACTTCCGCACGCAGATGCCGGCGGCGCTGGCCTATCCGCTGCAGGGCCGCCGCTACAACTGGGCGTACGAGACCGATCCCGAGCCGCACATGGACAACCGCCGGATGGAATGCGGGCGCGGCAAGGGGCTGGGCGGCTCGTCGCTGATCAACGGGATGTGCTACATCCGCGGCAACGCGCTCGACTACGACAACTGGTCGACGCACAAGGGCCTCGAGAACTGGACGTATCTCGACTGCCTGCCGTACTTCAAGAAAGCCGAGACGCGCGACGTCGGCCCGAACGACTATCACGGCGGCAGCGGCCCCGTGTCGGTCACGACCAGCAAGCCGGGCGTGAATCCGCTGTTCGAGGCGATGGTCGACGCGGGCGTGCAGGCCGGCTATCCGCGCACCGACGACCTGAACGGTTATCAGCAGGAAGGTTTCGGCCCGATGGACCGCACCGTCACGCCGAAGGGCCGCCGCGCGAGCACCGCGCGCGGCTACCTCGACCAGGCAAAGGTGCGGCCGAACCTCGAGATCGTCACGCACGCGCTCGCCGACCGCATCCTGTTCGACGGCAAGCGCGCGTCGGGCGTGACCTACCTGCGCGGCAGCGAGCGCGCGACCGCGCATGCGCGCCGCGAAGTGCTCGTGTGCAGCGGCGCGATCGCGTCGCCGCAACTGCTGCAGCGCTCGGGCGTCGGTCCCGGCGCGTGGCTGAAAGAACTCGACATTCCGGTCGTGCTCGACCTGCCCGGCGTCGGCCAGAACCTGCAGGATCACCTGGAGATGTACATCCAGTACGAGTGCAAGGAGCCGGTCTCGCTGTACCCGGCGCTCAAGTGGTGGAACCAGCCGAAGATCGGCCTCGAATGGATGCTGAACGGCACGGGCCTCGGCGCGAGCAACCACTTCGAGGCGGGCGGCTTCATCCGCACGCGCGACGACGACCCGTGGCCGAACATCCAGTATCACTTCCTGCCGGTGGCGATCAACTACAACGGCTCGAACGCGATCGAGATGCATGGCTTCCAGGCGCACGTCGGCTCGATGCGCTCGCCGAGCCGCGGCCGCGTGAAGCTGCGCTCGCGCGATCCGAACGACCATCCGAGCATCCTGTTCAACTACATGGCCGAAGCGCTCGACTGGCGCGAGTTCCGCGATGCGATCCGCGCGACGCGCGAGATCATGCGGCAGCCGGCGCTCGACCGCTATCGCGGCCGCGAGCTGAATCCGGGCGCCGACTGCAAGAGCGACAAGGAACTCGACGCGTTCGTGCGCGCCCGTGCGGAAACCGCGTTCCATCCGTCGTGCTCGTGCAAGATGGGCTACGACGACATGGCGGTGGTCGATGAAGAAGGCCGCGTGCACGGGCTCGACGGGCTGCGTGTCGTCGATGCGTCGATCATGCCGATCATCACGACCGGCAACCTGAATGCGCCGACGATCATGATCGCCGAGAAGATCGCCGACAAGATCCGCGGCCGCACGCCGCTCGCGCGGGTCGACGTGCCGTACTTCGTCGCGAACGGCGCATTGGCGAGGAATGTCGCGAAGGCCGTGCGACAACCCGAGACGGTCTGACGAAGACGGCGCCTGCCCGGGCGCCGCGATACCCCCGCGCGGCTCGCGGCGTTCTCGCCGCGAGCCGCATTTCATCGTGCCTTCTCGTTTGCGCTGCGCGGCCCGGCTGCCGAAACGCCCCGCATCCGCTTGGCGCGGACGATCGGGTTCCTGCGCGACGTCAGGCTCATCGCGTCGCGCAGGCGGTCGAATGCGACATCCTCCTTCGCCCCGAAGCGGCTGACCGCCGGCCATGCGAGCACATGGTCGAGCCACGTCTGCCAGGTGTCGCCATGAAACCGGCGGCCGATTGCCCTTACCGTATCCGGCGCGGCGATCGCGATGCCCGCCAGCAGGTAGTGGGCCCAGAAGCTGCCCGCGCCGATCAGTCGATCGAGCCGGCACACGGCGAGCGCGGCAAGCAGCCCGTCCATCGACGCGAGATCGGCGCGATGCGTTCTGATGGCTTGCGCGACGAAGTTGTGCCGACCGCCATACGCATGAACGGAAACGCCGTTGCCCGCGGCGAGTTCGGCCGAGAACATCGCGAGCGCAGCCATCTCGTCGACACGCGTTGCGTCGTCGCGCGGGCCGCATACGCGCAACACGATCGCATCGATGACCGCGCCGGGACGAATCGGTGTTTCCGTGCTCGTTGCCGCGACCGCGGTCAGCCTTTCTCTCAGGTTCTTCGCAGGCGGCGTCTCATGCGGCCCGTCATGTTCATTCGCGACGCGTTCGATCGCGACTTCGCCATGACATTCGACGCCATCGGCGATCCGTTCGAGCGCGGCCCAGCCGACGTCGGGATCGTCGAATGCGCACGCATCGATCACGCCATGCGCGGTGTCGAATACGGCACGCGAGCCGGGGCAGCGACGCTCGGCGTCCGCAAGCTGCTGCGCGGAGGGCACATGCGCGCACGCGCCGAGCGGATCGGCCGGATCGCATGCGCAACCGCCGCCGTCGGTCGCGATCCACGGGACCAGCCGGTGGAGCACGGCCGTCGCTTCGCGGGACAGACGCGCGCCAGTTCCCGCACGGATTGCATACGAAGCGACGACGAGCGTGTCGCCGACGTCGGTCGCGGCCATCGCGCAAACCGCCGTGTCGAGATGGTCGATCAGGTACTGCAACCACGCGGCCGTGCGCAGCCGGTCGGGCGTCGCGCCGCGGGCATCGCCATACTTTGCTGGATCGGTCAGCATGGGTCGTCCGGGATGGTTCTGGCCAATTGGCCTGGTTTTGTTTCAATCGGATCGGGAGGCGCCATACACGCCACGCCGGCCCTGCAACTCCGCCCGTGTCGGATCGCGACACGGGCGGTCAACCGGCCGTCACGCTGGTAAGCATGACGGCTCGCATGAATCGGTGAAGCGGAAACTCGCCTATGCGCCGCCCGGCTCGCATGCGCGACGGGCGCCCCGCTTTGCGACGCCGACTGCACGCGGCGCTTCGGCAATCGATGGACGGCGGCACAAACGGCTACGCTACCAGACGCATCCGGCCGTCGCGCCGATACGCGCGACGGCACGAACCCATCAAGGCCGCGGACCCCGCCGCGCATGCCGCACGGCCCTCGTGCGCGGCGGGTCCCGGCTTCGATCGTGCGACGCTTACTGCACGTGGAACTTCGGCGACGTCAGGACCGTACCGGTCACCGTGCAGTCCGGCGTCAGCACGGAGTTGTTGAACGCCAGCGACGAGTTCGCATCGCTCCACGCGGTCACGACCTTGCTCGGCCCGCAAGTACCGAGCAGCGTGACGTTCACCTTCACGTTGTTGATCGACAGTTGCGTCGTGCTGTCGGCCTGCCCCGTCCACGGCGACGTGCTGCTCGCGCTGCCGCTGATCAGGCCGCACGTCGCGCCGCCCGCGAACGTCGTCGACGTGATGTTGACGATGCCGGTCGACGTGATCGTGCCGTTGAAGGTCGCGGTACAACTGGCGTTGATCGATCCCTTGCTGAGATTCGTGAGCCCCGTCGCCGAGAACGGCTCGCCGTTCGGATTCATCGGCTGGCCGTCGGCACGCGACACGGTGACGGCGAAAGCAGGCGCGGCCGAAACCGCGGTGAAAGCCACTGCAGCAACAAGCGATACGATTTTGCGAATGCTCATTTGAACTGCCCCTCTCTTCACAAATGGCGGCACGCCGCCAGGAACGCGACCGTCCGGCCGGAACGGTCCGGCCAGCCGGTCGCAGGAAGCCGCCGGCACGCGTCATGCGCGCCGGTCGGCTCAGAACTTGTAGGAAATCCCGACGAACGTGATCAGCGGGTCAGCCTTCAGCCGCGTGCGCGTGGTCGCGAGCGTCGAGCCGTCGGCCGCCTTGATCACCAGCGACGAGTAGGTCTTCAGCGGCATGTAGGTCAGCGTCGCCGTGAGCCCCCAGTGCTTGTCGATCGCGTAGCTCGCGCCGATGTTGTAGACGGGCGTGAACGACGACGACGCCTTGCCCTCCACCGACGTCGCGCCCGGCTTGCCGGCGCCGGCGGCGAGCACGCTGCCGAGGTTCTCGTTGATGTCCTTCGCGAAGTTGCCGTTCAGTTCGATGTTGCTGAACCAGCTGTAGGCCACGCCGATCCCGACGAACGGACGAAACTTGGCCGTCGACGAATTGAAGTAGTACTGCAGGATGATCGTCGGGCTCCACTGCCGCGCATTCTTCACCGCCGGCTGGTTCGCCGACTTGTCCATGTCGACGTTGCCGAGCGCGCCGGCCGGGCCGGGCGGCCTGATCACGCCGTGTCCGGTCAGCGTGAATTCCGGTGGCACGCCGAGCACCGACGTCACCGCGATGTGATCGGTGAAGAAGTGCGTGAGCGTGAGGCCGACCGTATCGGCGTTGTTGACCGTCAGGCTCGTGCCCGGCGACGTGAACGAACCAGGCAGGCGCAACGGCCCGTTGATCGGCATGCTCGCGAGATTCGTCGTCAGCCCGTTGGTCGAATCCTGCGGCATGATGTGCAGCCAGCCCAGCGTCGCGACGTTGTCGCCCGCCTGCTGGGCCGATGCGAGCGTCGATACGCCAGCGACGACACCCGCGACAATCAGCTTCTTCATGAAGTCTCCCCCTCATTCTGTCCGGGCGCCGCGCATTCGCGCGCGGCGCCGCCGTGTCTCCATCCACACGCGGTCACTGCACGAACGCGCCGACCGTGAAGTACGGGTTGCTCGTATCGGCCATGTCGAGGAACCCGAACACGCCGCCGGTGAACACGAACTTGCCGGTCGCCGGCCCCGATGCCGCATCCGCATGCACGGTCGTCACGACGCCCGGCACCTTCTGCGTGTAGTCGAGGTTCAGCGCGCGCGTGAGCGCGGCCTGCGACGCGTTGAACGGGTCGAGCAGCGTGGCCTGCGCGCCGACGAGCGCGGTCGCGCGGTAGTTGAATGCGCTGTCGACGCCGGTGTACTCGCCGTCCTGCGAGCCCTGCGCGACCGCCGTCCGCGGGCTCAGGAACGAGATCCCCGATTCGTCGTCCGCGCTCGGCGGGCCTTGCGTGAGGTCCGCGTTCGCGGCGCCGGTGCGGATGAAAACCGGCACGAGCTGGTTGCGCAGCCTGCCGACGATCAGAATCCCCTTGCCGGCCTTCGCCGGATCGAGCGCGGCGAGCGTCGGCGGAATCTGCGGCAGGTAGTTGAGCGACTGGAATGCCGGCGCATCGGGGCGCAGCGTGAACGGCTGGTTCACGGTCGCGCTCGACGCAAGCGGCTGTCCGCCGTTCTTCTTGCCGAAGTTGTCGGTTTCCGTATAGCTGCCGTCCGCGTTGATCGTCACCTGCTGGTCGAGCGCCACCGGCTGGAAGTTCTGCGACGGCACCTGGTGATAACCGAGCTGGTTGTACGTACCGGCGATCTTCGTCAGGTCGGTCTCCAGCGACGAGAAGCTGATGAACGGGTAGTACGGAAACGTCGTCTTCGTGATCTTGCCGACGCCGATCACGCCGTCGAACTGGATCGTCGCGCCGGGGATCGCGCCGCCCAGCACGCCTTCGCCGAGGAACAGCCGCGCGGGGCGGCTCGGGTCGAGGCTCGCGTTCTGCATCCGGAACGTGCACTGGTTCAGCTTCACCGTCGGCAGCCCCGTCTCGTCGGCCAGCGTGCCGTCGACCACGTTCGCGGGCGCGGTGTCCCGCGTCGGCTGCACGGTACCCGTGGTGGCGGGCACCGGCGACGCGAGGTAGGTCATCCGGTACGTCATCTTCGTCGTGTCGAGCTGCACCTTCACGAGCTCGCCCGACCCCGACCCGCCGATGAACACCGTGTTGTAGTCGATCGTCTGCGGGCACAGCCGGACCACCGGCGCGGGCGGCGGGTCGCCGTCTCCGCCGCACGCGGCCAGCACGGGCGCGAGCGACGCCGCGGCCATCCATTGTTTCAAATTCATAGGAATCCTCTTGAAATTCGATTCGCCGGCGGCGACGCGTGCGCCGCCGGTGTGACGTGTTCGATACGGGGTTACTGGACGAACGCGCCGATCGTGAAGAACGGGTTGACCTTATTGTCGTTGACGACCATCGCGTAGACGTTGCCGGCCGTCACGAGCCAGCCCGTGTCGCCCTTGCCGAAGATCGCCGCGTTGCCGTTCGCGCCCTTCGCGTTGAAGTCCTGCGCGGCCGTCACCCTGATCTTGCCGGGCGTGGCCTGCGTATAGTCCAGCGCGAACTGCGAGGTGACCGACGACGTCTGCGGATCGATGAATGCCGCGGTACTGCCCTGGAACAGCGTGGACGTATAGTTCGCCGCCAGCGTCGACACGGCGGTGCCGTCGTTGCAACTGCCGGCGACCGAATAGAACGCGTTGTTGGCGAAGATGCCGGGCAGGTCGGGGTGCGGCACGTTCGGGTTGAAGCTCGGCCCCGCCGACGCCAACTTGTTCCCCTGGCCGCTGGATGTCACGATGCCGCACGCGGAGGCACTGGTCGCGCCGATGTATCCGCCCTTCAGGGAGTTCGCGACAATCGCCTTCGTCGACGACAGCATCGAGATGCCGACTTCGGCATCGGCGACCGAGGCGAGCAGATTGACCGTATCGACGTGCGTGTAGCCGACACGAATCACGATCGGCACGAGTACGCCGTTCAGCCTGCCGACGATCATGATGCCTTTCGCCTGGCTCGGTGCGATGATCAGCGTCGAGCTCTGCCCCGCGATCGGATACCCCTGCCCCCCGGCCGGATTGCTCACGAATACATTGTCCGCCGATCCGTCCGCGTTCTTGCGCTGCGCCCACGGCGTCCCGGTCGTCTGACACGAGTAGTCGCTGCCCTGCGTGATCGAGCACGAGCCGTCCGCATTCAACGTCTGATTCCAGTTGACGACGTCGGATTCCCAGCCGACCGCCCCGGTCGGGCTCTGCCCATCACCGCCGATGGGCGACAGATGGATGCCGACCTCGTTGTAGTTGCCCGCCACTTTCGAGAAGTCGGTTTCGGTGTCGGTGAAGCCGATGAACGGATAGAAATCGAAGGTGCGCGACGGGACGACACCGAGCGTGATGCCCGGCAGCAGCGGGATACCGGCGAACGCGATCGTCGCCCCCGGAATCCCGCCGCCCACCACGCCATTGCCGACGAACAGCATCGGCGGATCGGCACGGTTGATCGTCACCGAATACGCGCCGTCGCTCGTCGCGCCGCTGTCGAGCACGAACGCGCAACGGTTCTGCTCGGCGGTCGGAAGCGTGGTCGGATGATGGAACGCGCCGCTGATCGTCAGGCCCGCACGCGTGTTGTTGACTTGCCCTGCCGAGGTCGGCACCGACGATTCGATGAACTGCATCTGGTAGGTGAGCTTCGTCGTGTCGAACTTCACCTTCACGTACTCGCCGCTGCCGGCGCCGCCCGTATATGTCGTCGTGTAGTCGAGCGCGTCCGGACACAGCTTCGTCACGACGGGCGGCGTCGTTTCGGCGCCGCTCGGCCCGCAGGCGCTGCCCGAGCACTGCGGTACGGTGATCGGCCCCGGATCGTCGCCGCCGCCACAACCGGCGACGAACGGCAGCGCCAGCACCGCGCACGACAGGATCGCCTTCCGCCATTCAGGAATCCAAATCATCAACCCCTCCTTTTCAGGTACGACAAGTCTCGTCCGGCCGGGCTGCATGGCCCGCCGGTTGGTATCGCGCCGTCGCACGAAGGCGCGGCGCATGACGATGCACGCAGGACTGCCGCGAGGCCGGTCAGGCCCATGCGGCACACGCCGCGGCGGCAGACGAACGCGCTCCCGCGGCGCCGTCATGCGGCACGGCGCCGTCGGAACGATCGAAACGGAATTGGGTCGCCGCTACACGGCGAAGTGACGATGCAGGCACGCGACCTGTGTCGCGCCTGCATTCAGCGAAAAATCGGAAAACGACAGTCCCGCTGGGCCCTCGAATAGGCGTCTCATGATTTGGTCTCCATACGTACGCTTGATTCGTTATCGTGATGCGTCGTTTGTCGAGACTATGATCGGACCATTCGCGCAAGTAAATGGATGCAGAGTTCCAAACGACGGAACCCGCGCAATCCTAGCGTTTATACGGTATTTAACAGATTTTCAAACAGCCTTCATTTTATTTGCTCAGACAAATACCCGGGCCGTGGAACACGCGTTTGAACGGCGACCGCCAATCCGCGCCGAGCCACGCCAGCCGGGCTTCAGCGGCCCGCGCGCATGTTGCGGCGCAACCTCACACGTCGATGATCGCGAGCGTGCCGTGGCTGCCGGGCAGCACCGCGTGGCGCGTGCCGGCGTGCGCGAGAAACATCTGGCCGGCCCCGACCACGACCGTTTCCGCGTCGACCTCGAGCATCAGCGTGCCGTCGAGCACCAGCAGCCCCTCGTTGTAGTCGTGCACTTCGGCTTCGTACGGCTGCGCATCCATGCGCAGCACCTTGATCCGCGCCGGGCCGACTTCGCCGACGATCGTGGATTTCCATGCGGCCGCCTGCGCGTCCGCCACGGATTTGAAATCGATCAAAGACATGCGCCCCGCTCCGTATCGCCGTGAAAGGAACGCATTATCGCGAGCGCCGCGCGCGCCGTCCCGGTACGGCGCGAGGGCATGCAGGCAGCACAGTCGGCCAGCCGCTCGGGCGGCAACGCGAGCGTGGCCCGATTCCCCGAAAACCCGCCGGATTATTCGCATCGCTCAAATAAAGCATCGAATCATTGAGCGATATCACGGCAATTCACGCCAATCCGGCAACGGCAGTGCCCGGCCTTTCCATCAGAATGCATTTCGATCTGCCGATTGCTAATATGGCGGTCCCGCGATCCCGCACCACCCTGCCGTTCGACATGACGCCCGCTCGCCGTGCCGTGCCCGGTCCCGGCCGCTTCGCAGCGGCGGCGGCGCCGGGCATGCGCGGCGCCCGCCGTCGCGCCGGGCGGCCGTGCCATCCGTGAGCATGCAACCGATCCTTTCCGTCTCCGACCTTTCCAAGACTTACGCGTCCGGCTTCCAGGCGCTGAAGCACGTGACCCTCGACATCCGCCCCGGCGAGATCTTCGCGCTGCTCGGGCCGAACGGCGCCGGCAAGACGACGCTGATCGGCTCGATCTGCGGCATCGTCACGCCGACCGAAGGCCGCGTGACGGTCGGCGGCCACGACATCCGCGATCAATACCGCGCCGCCCGCGAAATGATCGGCCTCGTGCCGCAGGAGCTGACCACCGACGCGTTCGAAACCGTCTGGGCGACCGTGTCGTTCAGCCGCGGCCTGTTCGGCAAGGCGCCCGATCCCGCGTACATCGAGAAGACGCTGAAGGCGCTGTCGCTGTGGGACAAGCGCGACAACAAGCTGATGACGCTGTCGGGCGGCATGAAGCGCCGCGTGATGATCGCGAAGGCGCTGTCGCACGAGCCGCGCATCCTGTTCCTCGACGAGCCGACGGCCGGCGTCGACGTCGAGCTGCGCCGCGACATGTGGAAGCTCGTCGATTCGCTGCGCGAAAGCGGTGTGACCATCCTGCTCACCACGCACTACATCGAGGAAGCCGAGGAGATGGCCGACCGGATCGGCATCATCCTCGGCGGCGAGCTCGTGCTCGTCGAGGAAAAGCGCGAACTGATGCGCAAGCTCGGCAAGAAGCAGCTCACCGTGCAGCTCGAGCACCCGCTCGCCGAGATGCCGCCCGCGCTCGCGCCGTTCGGGCTCGAACGCACGGAAGACGGCGCCGCGCTCGTCTATACGTACGACTCGCAGCGCGACGACGCGAGCATCGCGAAGCTCATCAACGCGCTCGGCTCGGCCGGCATCGGCTTTCGCGACCTGCACACGACGCAGAGCTCGCTGGAGGACATTTTCGTCAGCCTGATCGACAACCGCCGCAACGGCGTGCAAGGAGCCTGACGCTTGACGTCCTCCCCTCCCTAAAGGGAGAAGATTCCCACACCTGGCGATGCACGTCCGCATCGGAGAATGTTCAACGCAGCGTTGGTATCTCGATCATGCTCGGCACCACAGTCACTACAGGCCCACTCTCTTATTCGCAGTCCCGCGATACCTTTCGGCCGCGTCGTGCTGTCTCTCGACCCGCACGACGAACAGGACTGGGTCGAACCGCTTTCGTCGACTTCCTCGAACGTGGCTCCGTGCGCGATCGCTTTGTAGCGGAGCTTGTTTCGGAAGGACGACCAGGACGCGTCGTAGACGCTTTTCGCCATCCTGGTTCTGGCGAGTTTTGCGGCCGACACGTTGCCGACCGCGATGTAATCGAAGCGCCGCACCAGATCGAGCGCGAGCTTGTGTTGGAAATCGGCACGGGCGTTCGCCACCTTGGCGTGCAGCTTCGCGATATGTCGTTTGTGCTTTCGCGCCCGCTGAGCTTTCCCCAGCTTCTCCACCGCACGCCTGCCGAACCGGTCATTTGGCAGCTTCTCGCCGGTCGAAAGTGTGGCGAAGTCTTTCAGGCCGAGATCGATGCCCACACCGGAACGGATAGGTCGGGCCGGAACATCGGGCATCTCGATCACGATGTTGAGAAACCAGTTGCCGCGTGCATCCTGTGCAAAGTTGGTGCCGTCCTTGATCTTGCCTTCGGGAAGCGGTCGGCTGTTGAACACGCGAAACGTGTTGCCGGCGAAACGGAACGCGTCACCCTCGCGCTTCAGGTCACGCCCCTTCAGCGGCACCCAGCCCAGCGATTTCCTGCCGCGATAGCGCAGGTAGGGCCGGCGGTGCTGACTGCGCGACTTCGCGTATTGCTCACACGTCGCGTTGATCGTGCCGGAGTGAATACCGAGTTCTTTGCTGCTGCCGGTCGTCAGCACGTTCAGGTCGAATCCAGTCGGCCACTTCTTGCCCCACTTGAGCGCGTGCTTCTGCGTGTCGTTGCAGAAGTTCCAGACGTAGTTCACCGCGCGGCTCTGCTTGTTAAGCAGTCCGTTGAGCGACTTCACCCGGTAGCGATAGACAAGAATCATGCCGGTGATCCTAACCCGTGGAAGAAGCTGTCTGTCAACAGCAATCCTTTCCTCCCCGTCCTGAAGGACGGGGTTTCTCGGAGCAACTGATGAACTGGCAAGGAATTCGCGCGATCTACCGCGCAGAAATGGCCCGCACGCGCCGCACGCTGATGCAGAGCATCATCGCGCCGGTAATCTCGACGTCGCTGTATTTCGTCGTGTTCGGCTCCGCGATCGGCTCGCGCATCAGCGACGTGAACGGCATCGGCTACGGGTCGTTCATCGTGCCGGGCCTCGTGATGCTGTCGCTGCTGTCGCAGAGCATCTCGAACGCGTCGTTCGGCATCTACTTCCCGCGCTTCACCGGCACGATCTACGAGATCCTGTCCGCGCCCGTGTCGTACTGGGAGATCGTGATCGCGTACGTCGGCGCGGCCGCGTCGAAGTCGATCCTGCTCGGCGTGATCATCCTCGCCACGGCCGGCCTGTTCGTGCCGCTGCACATCCTGCATCCGTTCTGGATGGTGCTGTTCCTGGTGCTGACGGCCGTCACGTTCAGCCTGTTCGGCTTCGTGATCGGCATCTGGGCCGACAGCTTCGAGAAGCTGCAGCTCGTGCCGCTGCTGATCATCACGCCGCTCACGTTCCTCGGCGGCAGCTTCTATTCGGTCGACATGCTGCCGCCCGCGTGGCGCGTCGTCACGCTGTTCAACCCGATCGTCTACCTGATCAGCGGCTTTCGCTGGTCGTTCTACGGGATCGCCGACGTGCACGTGTGGATCAGCCTCGCCGCGACCGCGCTGTTCCTCGTGATCCTGCTCGCGATCGTCGCGTGGATGTTCCGCACCGGCTACAAGCTGAAGAATTGACGCCGGCGGGCGTCACGCGCCTCGCCCGCCGATGACGCATTTGGGCAAGCAGGCGGCGCTTTTCCTCTGATGCGGCAGTTTGTGGTCGCGTCTACTGAATACGAAGCATCGGGGCCCTGGAGCATACGCTGCGCGGCCCCTTTTTCATTTCAGAGGACGCCATGCCCGCCGCCACCGCTCCCGCCTCCGCCGCCGCCCGGCTCGAACGCCTGCCGTTCTCCGGCTATCACAAGCGCATCTTCTTCATCATCGCGATCGCGTTCTTCTTCGATTCGGTCGACCTCGGCACGATGACGTTCGTGCTCGGCTCGATCCGCAAGGAGTTCGGGCTGTCGACCGCGGCCGCCGGCCTCGTCGCGAGCGCGAGCTTCTTCGGGATGGTGCTGGGCGCGGCCGTGGCCGGCCTGCTCGCCGACCGTTTCGGCCGCCGGCCCGTGTTCCAGTGGAGCATGGTGCTGTGGGGCGCCGCGTCGTACCTGTGCTCGACCGCGCAGAGCGTCGACGCGCTGATCGTCTACCGCGTGCTGCTCGGCATCGGGATGGGGATGGAGTTTCCGGTCGCGCAGACGCTGCTGTCTGAATTCGTGCCGACCGAGAAACGCGGCCGCCTGATCGCGCTGATGGACGGCTTCTGGCCGCTCGGCTTCATCACGGCCGGCATCGTCGCGTATTTCGTGCTGCCGCAGTTCGGCTGGCGCACCGTGTTCGCGCTGCTCGCGATTCCGGCCGTGTTCGTGCTCGTCGTGCGCCGCATCGTGCCGGAATCGCCGCGCTGGCTCGAACATGCGGGCCGGCACGCGGAAGCCGACACGGTCATGCACGCGATCGAGGCGAAGGTGATGCGCTCGGCCGGCGTCACGACGCTGCCGCCGCCGTCGCGGCTCGCCGAACCGGCCGCCGCGCGCGGCCGCGGCGCGCTGCGCGAGATCTGGAGCGGCGTGTACCGCCGCCGCACGGTGATGGTGTGGCTGCTGTGGTTCTTCGCGCTGCTCGGCTTCTACGGCCTCACGTCGTGGCTCGGCGCACTGCTGCAGCAGGCCGGCTTCGAAGTCACGAAATCGGTGTTCTACACGGTGCTGATCTCGCTCGGCGGCGTGCCGGGCTTCCTGTGCGCCGCGTGGCTCGTCGAACGCTGGGGCCGCAAGCCGACCTGCATCGCGTCGCTGATCGGCGGCGCCGCGATGGCGTACGCGTACGGCCAGAGCGCGCTGTACGGCGGCAGCACGACGCTGCTGATCGTCACGGGCCTCGCGATGCAGTTCTTCCTGTTCGGGATGTGGGCGGCGCTGTACACGTACACGCCCGAGCTGTACGGCACCGGGGCGCGTGCGACGGGTTCGGGCTTCGCGTCGGCGATCGGCCGGATCGGCTCGCTGATCGGGCCTTACGTGGTCGGCGTCGTGTTGCCGGTGTTCGGCCAGGGCGGCGTGTTCACGCTCGGCGCGCTGTCGTTCATCGCGGCGGCCATCGCCGTGTGGACGCTCGGGATCGAGACGAAGGGCCTCGCGCTGGAACAACTGGCGGCAGGCGACGATGCGGGCGGCAGCGGCCGGTATCCGGCGGCGGCAGCGGACGAGGCGTCCTGATCGCTAACGTTGGTTTTCAAGCTGCTTCGAGCCGAATCCAGGCACTCGATCTCGACATCGCTCTGCCGATGCACGGTCCGGCGATCACGCAAGACATCCCGCGCGTGCTCGCCGGCGCAATCGCTCACGGCAAAACCGCCGCCGCGTCAGCCGCGGAGGCGGTAATACGACAGGGGTACCGCAGGGGCCGTCACGCGTCGGCGACGACGAACTCTTCGGCCGCCTTGCGCTGGACCGCGGCCATCACGGCCAGTTCGCGCTTGCTGCGCGCGTCGCCGGACACGACGCCCGTCGCGTGCTTCGCTTTCGCACCCGGCGGGAAGAAGACGAACGACGCGCCGGCCGGGGCTGCCGGCTCCGCGCGCAGGCGTTTGTTCAGGATTTTCAGGTACTTCTTCTTCGAGACTTCCTTAGCAGCCATGGCGCCCTCCGCGTAAACGTGGTGTGGACCAGCATACCAGCTTTGCCGAGGCGCTCCGTGACAGCGGCCGCGCGAATCGATCTGCTTTAAAATGGAGCCCGCTTACGCGACCTGCCGCACCGCCCGCGGCCGCATGTCCTCATCGGAGCGCTTCCATGCATGTCGAGTTGTTCGCGCAGCATCACGCTTGCCCCGGCTGGCAGGGCGACATGGCCCGACGCATTACCGCATTCGACTGGTCGGCCACCGGGCTGGGCCCGCTCGACGGCTGGTCCGCCAGCCTCGTCGCGGCGGTCCGCACCGTGCTCGCCTCGCCGTTGCCGCTGGTGATGCTGTGGGGCCGCCCCGGCTACATGATCTACAACGACGCGTATGCCGGATTCGCCGGCGGCCGTCACCCGTATCTGCTCGGTCAGCCGGTCGAACTCGGCTGGCCCGAAGTCGCCGATTTCAACCGAAACGTGATGAACACCTGCCTCGCCGGCGGCACGCTGTCCTATCGCGACAAGGCCCTCGTGCTGCTGCGCAGCGGCCGCCCGGAAGATGTCTGGATGGATCTGCACTACAGCCCGCTGCCCGACGACGAGGGTGCACCGGGCGGCGTGCTCGCCGTCGTGGTCGAGACCACCGAGCGCGTGCTCGCCACGCGCCATCGCGATCGCGCGGAAGCGGCGCTGCAGGCCTCCAATGCCGAGCTGCGCGAGCTGACTGAAACGCTCGAACAGCGCGTGACCGACGCGATCGCCGAGCGTGCGGCGATCGAGGAGCAGTTGCGTCACGCCCAGAAGATGGAAGCGATCGGCAACCTGACCGGCGGCATCGCGCACGACTTCAACAACGTGCTGCAGGTGATCAGCGGCAACCTGCAGATCCTCTCCGTCGAACTCGGCGCCCATGCGAGCGCGCAGCCGCGGATCGAGAACGCGAACAATGCCGTGCGGCGCGGCGCGCAACTGGCGTCGCACCTGCTCGCGTTCGCGCGACGCCAGCCGCTTGCGCCGACCACGCTGAACCCGTGCCGGCTGATCGACGGCATGAACGAGATGCTGCACCGCGCGCTCGGCGAAACCGTGCGGATCGTCTCCGCGCTGGCGCCCGACGTCGGCAACGTGCTCGCCGACCGGCACCAGCTCGAAAACGCGCTGCTGAATCTCGCGATCAATGCGCGCGATGCGATGCGCGGCGGCGGCACGCTGACGATCGCCGCGTACAACAGCACGCAGCCCGGCCACGCGGCCGGCACGCGCGGCACAACGATGCCGCCCGGCGAATACGTGACGTTCGAGATCGCCGACACGGGCATCGGCATGACGGCCGACGTGCTCGAACGGGTCTTCGAACCCTTCTTCACGACCAAGCCGGACGGCGAAGGCACCGGGCTCGGGCTCAGCATGGTGTTCGGTTTCGTCAAACAGAGCGGCGGCCACGTGTCGATCGACAGCACGTCCGGCCAGGGCACCACCGTGCGCCTCACGTTTCCGCGCTGCCACGAGGCAGCCGACGAACCTGCCCGCACGCCGCAGCACGACGCGGTGCGCGGCCGCGAAACGATCCTCGTCGTCGAGGACGATGCGGATGTCCGGCTGACGGTGGTCGACATGCTCGCGCAGCTCGGCTACAAGGTCATCACGGCGTCCGACGGCGAAGCCGCGCTGCGCGTGCTCGACAGCGAAACGCCGATCGATCTGCTGTTTACCGACGTGATCATGCCGGGCCGCGTGAAGGGCGGCGAACTCGGACGCCGCGCCGCGCTACGCAAGCCGCCGTTGCCGGTGCTGTTCACGTCCGGCTATACGCGCGACGAAATCTTCCACGCGGGGCGGCTCGACCCCGGCGTGATGCTGCTCGGCAAGCCGTACCGGCGCGACGAACTCGCGGCCCGGATTCGCAGCGTGCTCGATGCGCAGCAGGCCGACGCGGCATGACGCATCGCCGATACGGCGCCTTTCGCGATTTCGATCGCCGCTGAATTTTTTGCCCGCGATGTCGATTCCCGTCGCCGTCGCGCGTCGTGTTGTCGTAACCGATCGTTTTGCCGTCGTACCGCCGGCAAACGCCCTATTCCCGTTCAAGGAGAAACGACAATGCGCGTCATGGTCATCGTCAAAGCCACCGCCGATTCCGAATCCGGCCAAATGCCCGACACCGAACTCATGGCTGAAATGGGCCGCTTCAATGAAGAACTCGTGAAAGCCGGCATCCTGCTCGCCGCCGACGGGTTGCGCCCGAGCAGCCACGGCAAGCGCGTGCACTTTTCCGGCAAGAACCGCTCGATCATCGACGGTCCGTTCGCCGAAACGAAGGAACTCGTCGCCGGCTACTGGCTGTGGCAGGTCAAATCGATGGAGGAAGCCGTCGAATGGGTGAAGCGCTGCCCGAACCCGATGCCCGGCGACTCCGACATCGAGATCCGCCCGCTGTTCGAGATGGAGGATTTCGGCGACGCATTCACGCCGGAGCTGCGCGAGCAGGAAGCGCGGATGCGTGCGGAAGTCGACGCCCGACAGCAGCGCTGAGCGGCAGGCCGGCGGCGCACGCGCCCCGGAGGAGCCGGTTGACGAGCCCCGGTCAGTAACGTATCGTTTTGACACGTTACTGACCGGGGCTCGTCATGCATTCCCGTTTCGACCGT
Source organism: Burkholderia cenocepacia (assembly GCF_014211915.1). Lineage (NCBI taxonomy): Bacteria > Pseudomonadati > Pseudomonadota > Betaproteobacteria > Burkholderiales > Burkholderiaceae > Burkholderia > Burkholderia cenocepacia. The sequence continues at coordinate 1,703,017 of NZ_CP060040.1, forward strand.
TTCCGCTCGACCCCGCTCGGCGCCCAGCTCGAAGCGCTGATCGAACAGCCCGAGCGCTATCTCGAGTTCGCGGCGCTGTCGCGCGTCGGCGTCGCCGCGATCGGCGCGATTCAGGACGAGATCGCGCACAAATTCCCCGAAATCGAAGCCGACACGACGGCCCGCCAGTTCTGCGGCGCGATGGTCGCCGACGTGATGCGCCGCCGCGGCCACGAGGTCGTGCAGGCGCGCGGCCGGCTCGGCGGTGCGCTGTTCAGCTATGGCGCGGTGTTCAGCGCGTGCCCGCACCGGCTGCCGTTCGCCGATGTCGTCGCCGCGCTGGCGCACATGCCGGCCCGGCTCGCCGCCTATGCGGCGCATGTGCCGGCCGCGCTGGCCACGCGCCGCCCGGCCGGCACCGGCTTCTCGCTGGTCGAACATGCGTGCCACCTGCGCGATCTCGATGCGGTGTTCGCCGCGCGCATCGACGCCGTGCGCACGGCCGAGTTGCCCGTGATCGAGTCCGTCGACGGCACCGCGCTCGCCGCGCAACGCGACTACCTCGCGCAGCCGCTCGATCTCGCCGTCGCGGCGTTCGGCAGCGGGCGCACCGCGCTGTGCGCCACCGTGGCCGCGCTGGAACCGGCGCAACTCGCACGCTGCGGGCTGCGCGACGGCATCCGCCGCATGTCGCTCGACGAACTCGTGCGCGAGTTGCTCGACCACGACCGTACGCACCTGCTCGAACTCGACGAACTGCTCGCCGAACTCGAATTGCCGCCGCTTCCTTCAGCACACGCCGCATGATCCAGCCCACGCCCGTCGTCTTCATTCACGGTTTCATCGGCACGTTCGACGTGCGCGGATGGAACGGCCCGCATCTGCGCCCCGACCTGCTCGGCTACGGCGTGCATCGCGCCGCGCCGCCCGACCCGATCTCGCTTGCCGCGCAAGTCGAGCATGTGCGACAAACCGTCGAGATGCACTTCGGGATGCAGCCGGTCGATGTCGTCGGCCATTCGGTCGGCGGCGCGATCGCGATGCTGTTCGCGCATGCGCACCCCGAACGCGTGCGGCGCATCGTCAACGTCGAAGGCAACTTCACGCTCGACGATGCGTTCTGGTCGGCATCGGTCGGCCGCATGACGCCCGGCGAAGCCGATGCGATGCTCGACGGCCTGCGCGCGGCCCCGCTCGACTGGCTGCGCGGCGCGATCGACCACCCGACGCCCGGCCAGCTCGACGACGCACGCCGCTCGCTCGCGCATCAGCCGGCATCGACGCTGCGCGCGATGGGCCGCTCGGTGGTCGACACGACCGGCGATGCGGGCTACCTGCCGGCGCTCGCACTGGTGTTCGACCGTCATCCCGTCTGGCTGATCGCCGGCGAACGCTCGCGCGCGGGCTGGCACGTGCCGGCCTTCGCGCTCGCACGCTGCGCCGGCTTCGACACGATCGCCGGCTGCGGGCACCTGATCGCGGCCGAGCGGCCCGACGCATTGCGCGCCACCCTCGAACGCATCGTAGGCGAGCCGTCTGCCTGACAACCCGTAGGATTCGCCGAAATATGGTTGAAAGGCGCGGTTGCTAGAGTCGCCGGAACAGGGTTTTCCCGGCATCCGGCCGGACTGGATCGACACATGCAAGGATCGATGCGCCTGGCACGTACTTTCTGGCTGCTTCTGCTGCTCGCCGTCACGAGCCCTGCCTTCGCCTTTCACGCGCGGGTCGTCGCGATTCCGAGCGCCGCGATGAGCGAAACGCTCAAGGCCACCATCGTGCTGCCCGACGATTACGCGCGCGACAACCACGGCGAACGTTACCCCGTCGTCTATCTGCTGCACGGCTCGGGCGGCGACCATACCGACTGGACGTCGAACACGCACATCGCCGCGCTCGCCGACCGTTATCACGTGATCCTCGTGATGCCCGACGGCGGACACGAAAGCTGGTACATCGACAGCCCGTTCGATTCGGGCAGCCGCTACGAGACCTTCGTCGGCGATGAAGTCGTGTCCTATGTCGACCTGCATTTCCGCACGATCGCCACCCAGCATGCGCGCGCGATCACCGGGCTCAGCATGGGCGGCTTCGGCGCACTGCGCATCGCGCTCGACCGGCCCGAGACGTTCGGCGCGGTCGGCAGCATCAGCGGCGCGGTCGATCCGCGCTGCTGCACGGACGAGCCGGGGATCGCCCACGTGTTCGGCGATCCCGACCGCCATCCGTCGTTCTGGAACCGCAACGTGATCGCCGAAAGCGCGCGGGCGTTCGTGCGCGCGCATCTCGACCTGACGATCGATTGCGGCCGCGATGATGCATTCGTCGATTCGAACCGCACGCTGCACGAACGGCTCGTCGCGCTCGGCGTGCCGCACGACTATGCGGAGCGGCCGGGCGGCCATACGTGGGATTACTGGGCGAATGCGATCCGCTACCAGATGCGGTTCTTCGCGACGTCGTTCCAGCATCGCGGTTACGCGTCTCGTGCCGCGCCGTCCGCGCCGGGCATGACGCGCGCGGGCTGACGCACGGCTAGCCCTTAGCCTTTGCAGCGGCGGCTATCCGGTCGCAGGCTGCCAGGCCTGAAAATCGAAACGGGATGATGGACCGGCACGCCGGGCAACACACCCGGCAAGAAGATGAACGCGCGCCGCCCGACGCGCGAAAAGAGAAACGACGAAGCCGTCAGTTGCCGTGCGTGGTGTCCGCGCCGACGACGCGATCGAAGAATTCCTGCGCACGCGCCAGCTCGTCGAGCGCGCGATCGAGACGCGACATCGCGCGGGCGTATTCGGCCGACGAGCCGTCGTCGTCGCTTTCGCCGCGCACCGCGCGAAACGCCTGGTCGACGTTGCGCGTCGCTTCGACGAAGCGTTGTGCGGCCTGTGCTTCCGGCGAACAGATGTGGGTCGACATCGACACTCCTCCCTCGGGATTGCAGTGTGAAGCACGCCGACGCTCAGTGTGCGTGGTACGCATGTCGGCGGCATGAACCACGAGCCGTCGCGTGTCGACGCATCGGCCGCCGCACCGCGCGCTTCGTGCCGATTGTCGCTCCGCGCTCGCCGCTCCGCTACGGCGAGATTGCAACAAATTCTTGCGCGAACGGCTACGCGCGTGGCGTCACGCGCGCCCGACGCGCGGATGCGCCAACCCCGCGAACGCGGCCGCTTCGCCCGGCGACAGGTCGAACAGATCGCCGGTGAGATCGCGCGGATGCTCGGCCGCGGGCCGGTTGCGCAGGCGCGCGACATGCGTGGGCGCGACATACGCGGCGGCCGTTTCGAGCGGCGGCACGTCGAACAGATCGCGCGTGACGCCGCGCACGGCATCCGTCGGCGAACGGCCGCGCAGGCGCGCGACCAGCTCGACGAAGCGATCGAAATCGCCCGCGCGCGTGGCCTTGTTCACTTCCGCGAGATCGCGCGCCTTCAGCACGCACGGCTGCGCAAGCCGCACGAAATACGGCGCCTCGAGCTCGACCGACAGCGCGAGCGGGTAGCTCTTGCCCGTCTGCTCCTTCGCCCGCCCGATGCAGTCGACCACGGCCGCCCCTTGCGCGGCGCCCAGCGGCTTGCCGGTGCTCACGCTGCGCAGGTGGTCGGGAAACACGCGCAACTGCGTGCCGACCGTCAGCGCGGTGGACGACGCGCACACGAGCGCGTAGTGCTGCTCACGACGCCGGCCCGACGGCAACGTCGAGCGGCTGGCGATGAACGTATGCGGCGGCAACGGCCGCACCTGCCCGCTGGCGTCGACCCACGCATTCCACAGCAGCGCGTCCTTGCGCGCGCCCGCACGCGGACGCGACGCGACCGGCGAAAACAGCGCGAGCAACGAACCCGTGCGATGCGCGGCGACTTGCGCGCTGCTGCCGAGCGGCTGGTTGATGCCCCACAGAAAACGCCCGCCCCCGAGCCGGCGCTCCCATTCCTTGCGGAGCACGACGGTCGGCAGTTCCTCGCCGGACTCGGTACCGATCTTGGTCCAGCAGAACGTGGGAGGGAGGTGTTTCAGTGTCATCAACTTTCTCGGGATACAGCCTCGCTGCTGACAGCAAGCCCATTCAACAGCCGTAACTGTATAGGTATAATGCATCACATGGAAGCCCCGGACCAGGATTTTCCCGTTCAAGACCTGTTGCGCCGCCTGATGGCAGATACACGCTCGTCCAGCGAAATCGCGCGACTTTCCGGGGTCAGCCAGCCCACCGTATCGCGCCTTCGGCTGTCGAACGGGCACCGGCTGCGCCGTAGCGCGCCATTCAACAAGCTATGCAGTTTCTATGGTGTCGATACCGAGCCGTCGCGCCGCCGATACAACGACCTGCTGCGCGACGCGATCGTCGACGCGTGGGACGGCTCGGACGAGCACGGGCGCGCACTGCTGGTCGTGATTCAGGGGCTGAAGGATTTGCAGGCGAAGGCAGATGACGGGTAATCGCGGCAACGTACCCGGTCATTCATCGAGATTGAACGTGATCGGCACGCGCGCTCGCATCGGCGTCGGCGTGCCGTTTTCTACCTGCGCGGCGCAGCGGCTTGCCAGTACCGCATCGCGCGTCGCGGCATCGAGGCGCGGATAGCCCCTGCCGGGCGGCAGCGACACGCGCGGCGACCGCCCGGCCGCATCGGTTTCCGGTTCGACGAGCGCGGTGCCGTGTTTCCCCTGCCGTCGTCCGGGCCGCGCCTCGTCAGCAATCGCACGCCGCGCCGCATTGCGCGAGCGAATTCTCCTTGCTGCGAAAAACCAGCGGCTGTTCGTCGCTCGGCGCACGACGTCGCGCGAACTGCACGGCCTGTTCGACCTGACCGTGATGGGCGGACTTCGCGCACACCGGGTCGGCCTCCCGCGGATCGCCGGCCAGCAGGTAGGCCTGACACCGGCAACCGCCGTGATCCGCATGCCGCTCGTCGCACGTGCGACACGGCTCGCGCATCCAGTCGTCGCCACGAAACGCGTTGAACGCGTCGCTGTCGTACCAGATGTCCCGCAGCGACCGGTCGCGCACGTTCGGCAACGCGAGCCCCGGCAGCGACCGCGCGGCATGGCACGGCAGCGCGGTACCGTCCGGCGCGACGCCGAGGAACACCGAGCCCCAGCCGTTCATGCAGGCCTTCGGGCGGCGCTCGAAATAGTCGGGCACGACGAACAGGATCTTGCAACGCTCGCCGATCAGCTTGCGATAGCGGTTGACCGTGTCCTCCGCCTCGCGCACCTGCTCGACGGTCGGCATCAGTTGGTCGCGATTGAGCATCGCCCAGCCGTAATACTGCGTGTTCGCGAGCTCCAGGTAGTCGGCGCCGAGATCGAGCGCCATCTCGATGATCTGTCCCACGTGCGGCAGGTTGTAGCGATGCAGCACGCAGTTGAGCACCATCGGGTAGCCGTGCGCCTTGATCAGCCGCGCCACGTCGCGCTTCAGTTCGAACGTGCGCGTGCTGGTCAGGAAATCGTTCAGCTCGCGCGTCGAATCCTGCAGCGACAACTGGATGTGATCGAGCCCGGCGGCCTTGAGCCGCTCGATGCGCGCGACGTTCAGCCCGATGCCCGACGTGATCAGGTTCGTATAGAAGCCGAGCCCGCGCGCATGCGCGACGAGCGTCTCGAGGTCGCCGCGCTGCAGCGGCTCGCCGCCCGAGAAGCCGATCTGCGCGGCGCCGAGCGCGCGCGCGTCGCTGATGACCGTGCGCCACGCATCGGTGTCGAGTTCCGCGCCGTGCGTCGCGAAGTCGACCGGGTTGTAGCAGAACGCGCAGTGCAGCGGGCAGCGGTACGTGAGTTCCGCGAGCAGCCACAGCGGCGCGGACGGACGGGGGGTGTCGGGCGTCATGTCAGTCCAGCCAGCCGCGCAGTCGCGCATGATCGAGAAAACGGTACACGTCGGTCGCGAGATCCGATTGCATGAACAGGCGCTCGAGCTCGCCGATGATGTCGTCCAGTTCGCGCGTGCCGTCGCAGCGCGCGAGAATCTCGCCGGCGCTCGGGTTCAGCTTGACCATGCCCTCCGGATAGAGGAGCACGTACGCATCCTGGGCCGCCTCCCATTGCAGGCGGTACATGCCCCTGAGGCAGGGGCGCAGCGGCACGCCGCTGGCGGCTTCGATCGCGTTCATAACGGGTAGGCCTTTTCGACGGCGTCGAGCATCGACCACAGGATGTCGAGCTTGAATTGCAGAATGCCGAGCGCGCGCTGCTGCGCCTCCGGTGTCGTGAAATGCGCGAGCGTCACCGCGAGCCCATGCTCGACGTCGCGCTGCGCGAGCGGCACGCGGCTGCGGAAGTAATGCAGCCCGGCCGGCTCGATCCACGGGTAATGCGACGGCCAGCCCGCGAGCCGGTCGAGATGGATCTGCGGCGCGAACATCTCGGTCAGCGACGAGCACACGGCTTCCTGCCACGGCGCGCGCCGCGCGAAGTTCACGTACGCATCCACCGCGAAACGCACGCCGGGCAGCACGTGTTCGAGCGACCACAGCTCGTCGCGCGTGAGGCCGCACGCTTCGCCGAGCCGCACCCACGCCTCGATGCCGCCTGCGTTGTCGCCCTGCCCGTCGTGGTCGATCAGCCGCTGAATCCAGCGGCGTCGCGTCTCGCGGTCGGGGCAGTTCGACAGGATCGCCGCATCCTTGAGCGGGATGCAGATCTGGTAGTAGAAGCGGTTCGCGACCCAGCCGCGGATCTGCGTGGGCGAACAGGCGCCGCTGTTGAGACGCCGGTTGAACGGATGATGAATGTGATAGCGCGATTCGAGCGCACGCAGGCGCGCCTCGAATTCGGTCGCGGTCCAGGGCGTCGCGTGCAACGCCGTAGCGGGGATCGGTGCGTTCATCGTCAGACCTGGAATTGCATGCCGTCGTGCGCGACGTCGATGCCGTGCGCGCGCAGGTGCGCATGCTCGACGGAATGCGGATCGAGAATCGGGTTCGTGTTGTTGATGTGCGTGAGCACCTTGCGCGTGTGGGCGGGAAGCGTGTCGAGCCAGTCGATCATGCCGGGCTGCCCGGGTTCCGCGCACTGCGCGAGATGCCCCATGTCGGCCGCGTGCTTGCGCGACAGGCCGAGATCGATCATCTCGGTGCCGGTCCAGAACGTGCCGTCCACCAGCACGAGATCGGCGCCGTCCATGGCCGCGCGCACGTCGTCGGTGACCGACGCGAGCCCCGGCGCATAGAATGCGCGCCGCCCGCTCGCGACGTCCTCGATCGACAGCGCGATGTTGTCGCCGGGCGCGGCCGACGCGCGCCGCGGCGAATAAGGCGGCGGCTTGCTGTCGACGGCGATCGCGGTGAAACGGATGCCGCGCGCCGCCGGCACCGCGAACGGCTCGCCGGGCACGATCGTGTGCGCGGCGACGCCGCAGTAATGGCCGAGCAGCGGCACGAGCGGCAAGCCGGTCGACAGGTCGTCGAGCACCGGCGCGCTCGCGTAGAGCGGCAGCGGCGTCGAACGCTCGCGCAGCATCAGCAGGCCCGTCACGTGATCGATCTGCGCGTCGCACAGCACGACGGCGGCGATGCCGCTGTCGCGGATCGCGCGCGCCGGTTGCAGGTCCGGCGCCGCGCGCAACTGGGAAAGAATGTCGGGCGACGCATTGACGAGGACCCAGTCGACGCCGTCGTCGCTGACCGCGATCGACGACTGCGTGCGTGGCAGCACGTGGCCGCTTCCGCTGCGCGCACGACGGCAGTTCGCGCAATTGCAGTTCCATTGCGGCAGCCCGCCGCCGGCTCCCGAGCCGAGTATCTTGATCTTCATGGGCGTCAACTCCCGAGGCCGCCCGCGCCGACCACGGCGAAACGGGCGGCACGCACGGCGATCAGCGGTTGGCGATGTACATCGTGATTTCGAAGCCGAAGCGCAGGTCGGTGTAAGACGGTGTCGTCCACTGCATGGTGTGTCTCCTGTCGAGTTGATGAGTTGATGCGTTGCTGGATGAATCGAACGACCGCGGCAAGCGAGCGGTCGATTTCTATTCAGCAAGGAGCGTGCCGAACGCGTATTGCGGCGGCGCGGCGGCGGTAGACGGCCGCCATCCGGGCATCGAGGCGGAATCCTTACGAATAGCCGACACGATCCGCGCGAATGCGGTCCGCCACCCCGGCGGCACGATGTCCGCGAGTGGTCACAAGTGTTGAATCGTTGAACACCGGTGTTGCAAGTTGACACACCGGCTGTGACAGGTCGCGCACCGCGCGACGGCTGCGCGCGTCAGTCTTCGTCGGACGACGGCTGGCGTCCCGCGTCGGTGGCCGGCATCTTCCGGTAGATCGTGTTGCGCGAGACACCGAGCGCGCGCGCCGCGGCGGACACGTTGCCGCCATGACGCGCGAGCGCGGCGGCGATCGCGGAGGCGGCGACGTCCTGCAGGCGCGCGTCGGCGGGCGGCAGCGCGTCCGCGACGCACGGCCCGGCGCTCGCCGCGGCGGACGAATCGGGCGCCGCCTGCCCTGCGTGCCCGACGTGCGCATCGCCGCGCCGCAGGTCGTCGAAGAAGTCGTCGGGCAGGTGCTCGCGCCGGATTTCGCCGTCGTCGTCGACCATCGCGGCCGCCGTGCGCAGCAGGTTGCCGAGCTGGCGGAAGTTGCCCGGCCACGTGCACCGCACGAACAACTCCATCACGTCCGGCGCGACCGACAGCGGCGGCCGGCCCGGGCCCGCGAACGCTTCGCGCTGCAGCATCTTCTGCACGACGACCGCGAGATCCGTGCGGTCGCGCAACGGCGGCAGGCGCACCACGAGGCCGTTGAGCCGGTAGTAGAGATCCTCGCGGAAACGGTTCTGCGCGATCATCTCGCGCAAGTCGCGGTGCGTCGCGCAGATGATCGCGATGTCCACGGCGATCGTCTTCGTCGACCCGAGCGGGTTGACGAGGCGCTCCTGCAGCACGCGCAGCAGCCGCACCTGCAGCGGATACGGCATGTCGCCGATCTCGTCGAGGAACAGCGTGCCGCCGTTCGCCTGCAGCAGCTTGCCGATCGCCCCCTTGCGGCGCGCGCCGGTAAACGCGCCCTCCTCGTAGCCGAACAGCTCGGACTCGATCAGCGTCTCCGGAATCGACGCGCAGTTGACCGCGACGAACGGCGCGTCGCGGCGCGGCGAGTCGTTGTGGATCGCCTGCGCGAGCAGTTCCTTGCCTGTGCCGGTCTCGCCGGTGATCAGGATCGGGATGTCCTTGCCGATCACCTTGCGCACCTTCGCGATCACGCTGGCGACCTGCGCATCGCCGGTGTCGAGATAGTTGAGCCGCGACAGGCCGGCCGACGTGCCAGCCGCGGGCGCGGGCACCGCGTTCGCGCGCGCGGCCGGCGCGCCTGCGTCATGGACGTCCGTCGGCCGGCTGCCTTCGGCGAGCGTCGCGCGGCGAAAATGCACGCGCGCGCAGACCACCGCGCCGTTGCCGAGATTGAGCATCAGGTGCCGGTCGGTGCTCGCGCGCATGCGGTCGATCAGCTGGGCGCTGGTGACGTCGAACAGCGACGACAGCGTGTGCGCGCGCAGCGCGGCGAGCGGCATGCCGAGCTGGAACTGCGCGCTGCGATTGGCCGACAGGAAGCGGCCATCGGCGGTGAACGCGACGATCCCCTCCATCAGCGTGCCGAGAAATTCGGGGCGGCCATGGAACGACACCTGCAGCGTTTCCTGAAACGTCGTCGTAAACAGGTGATTCTCGATCATCTGCACCGACATCTTCGCGAGCGCCATCGTGTGCTGGTGATAGCTGCGGTGGTCGCCCGTCACGTCGAGCACGCCGATCGCGTCGCCGTACGGATCGAGGATCGGCACGCTCGAACAGGTCAGGAAGCGGTTCGCGGCCAGGAAGTGCTGGTCGCCGTGGACGACCATCGGGCACAGCTCGGCCAGCGCCGTGCCGATCGCGTTGGTACCCTGCCGGTTCTCCGCCCAGTTCGCGCCGGGGCGCAGCGCGACCTTCTCCGCGCGGCGCAGGAAATCGTCGTCGCCGATCGAATGCAGGATCAGCCCTTCCGCATCGGTCAGCACGATCATGCTCTGCGTGTTGACGATCTGCTCGTGCAGCGTCTCCATCACCGGCATCGCGTGTACGCACAGCACCCGGCTCTGCTCGCGCTTGAGCACCAGCGCCGCGTTCGACAGCACGTCGTAGTCAGGCCGCGCCGATACCTGCAGGCCGAACGTCTCCGAGCGCTCATGGGCCTTCTGGATCGACGGCGCGGGCCAGCCGGCGGGATGCGCGGCACGTGACCCGGCCGCCTGCTCTACGTCATCGCGCATTGTCTCCTCCGGGGGATCCTTCCGGTCAACTGCCGGACTCTTTGCCGTCATTGCAAGCAAGCATCGGGCCACGCTGGCGCCACGCAACGAAACTGAAAGGACGATGTAATGAATCGACCGGCGCAGCGGCGGCGTGTCGCGTCAGGCGACGGCCTGCCTTCGTGATACCGTGATTTCCCGACGCGTGACTACCCGTGCGAATCCGGATCTTCGCGGCCGGCGCGCTTCTGGCTTGCTTCTCGCTTGGTCGCAGGGCAGGCCCGGCCACCGTCCGGCCGCCGAAAGTTCCCTCTTCTGAACCCTATCGACAGACATGACGCGTCGCCCGACTCGATCCACGCAATCGCCCACGCGGCGGGCCTTGCCCGATACGCCGGCGTCACCGGCCACGCCCGTGCACCGCCGCCTGCACCGCGACGCGCAGTCGATCGCCTTCGCCGTGGCCGGCGCCGCGCAGGGCCATCCGGTCGTCGTGCTGCACGGCGGGCCAGGCAGCGGCAGCCAGGCCGGCATCCTGCGGCTGTTCGATCTCACCCGCGTGCGCGTCGTGCTCGTCGATCAGCGCGGCGCGGGTGCATCGGGGCCGCGCGGCGGCACGCGCCACAACGACACCGCGCGGCTGATCGCGGATCTGGAGGCGGTGCGCGAGCAGCTCGGCATCGCACGCTGGGGCGTCGTCGGCGGGTCGTGGGGCGCCGCGCTCGCGCTCGCGTATGCGGGCACGCATCCGGCGCGGGTGACGGGCGTCGTGCTGCGCGGCCTGTTCCTGACGTCGCCACGCGAAGTCCGCAGGCTCTTCATGACGTCCCGCACGCGTGCGCCGCGCGAATGGCGGCGCCTGCATGCAGCGGCCGGCGGCGGCCGGCCGGATCGCCTGCTGTCGCGCTGCGCTGCCGGGCTGCGCCCCGGCGCGAACACAGCCCGCCAGCGCGCGGTGGCGCTCGCGTGGCACGCATACGAAAGCGCGATCCTCGCATCAGTGCGAACGCGCCGCTCGCCCGCCCGCACGATCCGTTCGAACCGGACCCTCGGCCGTCTGATCGACAAATACCGGGTCCAGGCGCACTACCTGCAGCACGACTGCTGGCTCGGCGAGCGCCGCGTGCTCGCGCTCGCGCGACGGGCCGCCCAGGCCCGCGTGCCGCTGTTCGCCGCGCACGGGATGCACGATCCTGTTTGCCCGGTCGGCAACGTCGACCGCCTCGCGCGGGCCGTGCCCGAAGCGGAAATCGAACGCGTGCAGGCCGGACATCTGGCAAGCGACCCGGCATTGGCGCGCAGCGTCGCACGCGCCGTCAATGCGATGTTCGCGACGGTGCAGCTCACGTAACGGCCCCTCACTCGCTCGTGTCATGACGCGACGACACATGCAAGCGCGCCACACACGGCCACGCGCCGCTCAATCCCACGCATAGCGCACGCCGACCCACGCGCCGCGCGGCGCGCCCGGCCCGACGAACTGCTCGTTGACCGGACGGGCGCCATCGAACGTATGGTTCGGCCCGTTGAAGAAATTCTGGCCGAGTGCGCCGAAGCTCGCGTAGCGCTTGTCGAGCAGGTTCGTCACGCTCGCGAACACCTCGAACCGCTTCGTGATCCGGTAACGCATGTCGAGATCGACCAGCACGTAGCCGGCAAGCCGGCCGTTCACGTCCCCGTTGTTCTCGTCGCCGCGTGCGTACACGCCGCCGCGCCAAGTCACGTTCGCGCCGATGTCCCACACGGGCGTCGCCGCGTAGTCGAGCCGCAGTTTCACCGTATGCGCGGGAATGCCGGGGATGCGGTCGCCCGGCTTGACCGTCACGTTGCCGTTCGCGTCGGCCGCCGAATTCGCCGGGCTGTGTTCGGTCCACGACGATCGGTAGGTCGCGTCGACATGGCTGTACGACAGGCCGACACCGAGCGGGCCGACCCGCGTGCGGCCGGCGAGCTCGATACCCTGCCGCCGCGTATCGCCGACGTTGCGGAAGTAGCCCTGCGCGCTGGCCGGGCTGCTGATGAACTGGATATCGTCGGTCAGCGTCGTGCGATAGGCCGCGGCGCTCCAGGTCGTCGCCGCGCCGATGCGGCCGCGCATGCCGGCCTCGAACGTCTTCGAGATCACCGGCTTGAGCGCCGGGTCGGCGATGAAGTCGTTCGGCAGCGAACACGGCGCGGCCGGGTCCGCGCACGCGAGCTCGATCGCGGTCGGCGAACGCATGCCTTCGTTGTACGTCGCATAAGCGGTGAAGCCCGGGACCGGGTTCCAGTTGAGCCCGACGGCCGGGTTGAAGCGCGAAAACACATGGCTGCCGTCGAGCAGCGGCTGCACGCCGCTCTCGTCGCCGATCCGCGCTTTCGACCAGTCGTAGCGGCCCGACAGCGTCAGCGTCCAGTGCGGCGTCAGCGACAGCGCATCGCTCAGGTACACACCGACGTTCGCATTGCGCGTCTTCGCGCTGGTCTGCGGAACGAAATCGCCGATGCCGATCGCCGCGCGCGCATCGGTAAACGATGCGTCCTGCGACGACGCGACGTAGCTCGAATTCGCGACATCGGCCGAGACGCCCGCGACCAGCCGGTTCGCCATCCCGCCGAGCTTGCCGAGCAGCGTGAGCTGCACGCTGCCGCCGTAGCTGTCGGTGACGATCGTCGATTGCGCGTTGCTGCCCTGCACTGTGTCGACCGTGCCGTCGTCCTCGTCCACCGATCCGTAATCCGTATTGTTGTTGCTGCTCGTGTTGGTGTTGCGCAGGTGCCGGTAGTACGCGTTGCCGCTCAGCTCGACGTGTTCGCCGAAAAATCGCTCGCCCGACAGCGTCAGGTAGCCGGCGCTGTTGCGGTTCCGGTCCGGATACGTATACGCCTGCTTCCGGTTGTCGAGGAACGAGCGCGGGATCGTCTGGGTGCCGGACAGCGTGTTGTCCGCGCCGCCCGCGGCAATCGACAGCGTCGTGTCCGCATCGGTGTAGCGCAGCTTGCCGAACGCCTGCCGCACGCGGCTCGCGTCATGGTCGGCCCAGCCGCCGTCGTTCGCGACGTTCGCGGTCGCGTAGTAGTCGAGGTTCGAGCCGATCGTGCCGCCCTGCTCGACGCTGGCGGTCTTGCGGCCCCATGAGCCGCCCGACACCTCCGCTTCGCCGCCCGGGTTCGACCTGCCGTTCTTCGTCGTGATCGCGAGCGCACCGCCGAGCGTGTTGAGCCCGTAAACCGGGTTGGAGCCCGGAATCAGCTGCACGCGGTCGATCGCCTGCGTGGGCAGGATGTCCCAGTTCACGACGTCGCCGAACGGCTCGTTCACGCGCACGCCGTCGACGAACACCGACAACCCCTGCGGCGTGCCGAGCAGCGGCGACGCGGTGAAGCCGCGATAGTTGACGTCCGCCTGATACGGATTGCCCTGCGCGTCCGAGATCGTCACGCTCGGCAGGTTCGCCGCGAAGAAATCGGTGAGCGTCGCGCGGTGCTGCGCGTCGAGCTCCGCCGCCCGCACGCTCTGCACGTTCGCCGGCACCTTCGACAGCGGCGTGCCGATCCCGGGCAGCGGCGTCGTGCCGACGACGACCACCGCGGGCAGCACGACGGCCGGCTCGGCCGGCGCGATCGCGCCGCCGTCGGGCTGCTGCTGCGCGCGCACGCTGCCGGGCGGCAGGCCGAACAGCGCCAACGTGCCAACGGTCACGCCAACGCATCGCGCACGCCGGCCACGCCGCATCGCGCCGTACCATCCGGCGGCCTTTGGTCTCCTGATCATTCCGTTGTCTCCGCACTTGTATTCCGCCGGGCCGTGCGATGCACCGCGCGGCGACGGGTTGTCGCGAAGCCGGCGTGCGAGAACCGTGCCAGCGCCGCGAGCACGAGCAGCGCGCGCCGCGCCGCACATCGTTTCGGAACGGCATGCGTGCGACCGGCTCGCCGCTGTCCCGCGGACTGCGCCACCTGTCATGTTTGGCAACACTTCGCGCGCGCCGGTGTACCTGAATGCAACACCTGCGTCGACGTCATGACGCGCAACGTCGCTCGACGCATCACCCGCGATGCGTCCGCGTGCCGCGCCGCACCGGCTTCCGGCCGCGATGGCATGCGACTTGCGTAACGGGCAGTGCACTCGGCCCGGAAACCCCAACCGTGCCGGCGCGACGCAACGTTCGCGGCGGTGCGACCACAATGACCCAGGAGACAACCATGAAGAAACTCTCGGCTTCAGCGAGCCAGCTGGCGACGATCGGCATCGCGGTGGCGGCCGCCGTCGCGCTGAACCCCGGCCTCGTCGAAGCGGCCGCGGATTACCCGGCCGTGACCTACCAGCGCCTGACCGATGCACACGGCGACCCGGGCTGGCTGACCTACTACCGCACCTACGACGGCCGCTCGCATTCGCCGCTCAAGCAGATCGACACGTCGAACGCGAAGGATCTCAAGCAGGTGTGGGCGTACAAGTTCCCCGCCGATCTGAAGCAGGGCTTCGAGGCCACGCCGATCGTCAACGGCAACTACCTGTTCGTGACGACGCCGAAGGACAACGTCTACGCGTTCGATGCGAAGACCGGCAAGCAGCTGTGGAAATACGAGCCGAAGCTCGGCGCGGCCTCGTTCAAGACCGCGTGCTGCGACGTCGTCAACCGCGGCGTCGCGCTGTACGGCAAGAACGTCTACATCGCGATGCTGAACGGCGAAATCGCGGCGCTCGACGCGCAGACCGGCACGCTCGTGTGGAAGAAGCAGATGTTCGAGCCGGGCCTCGGCTACGCGTTCTCGCTCGCGCCGCTCGCGATCGACGGCGCGATCGTCGTCGGCACGTCCGGCGGCGAATACGGCATTCGCGGCTACATCGCCGCGCTAAATCCGGAGGACGGCTCGCAGGTCTGGAAACGCTACACGATCCCCGCCGCCGGCGAAAAGGGCGCGGAAACCTGGCCCGACGGCATGCAGAGTCATGGCGGCGGCGCCGCGTGGCTCACCGGCACCTACGACGCTGCATCGCGCACGCTGTACTGGGGGTCGGCAACCCCGGCCCATGGCTCGCCGCGCTGCGCCCCGGCGACAACCTGTATTCCGACTCGCTGCTCGCGCTCGATGCGAAGAGCGGCAACCTGAAGTGGCACTACCAGTACACGAACAACGACACGTGGGACTACGACGGCGTGAACGCGGCCGTCCTCGCGGACATCAAGTACAAGGGCAAGGACTACGACGCGATCATCCATGCCGACCGCAACGGCTTCTTCCACGCGATCGACCGCACGACCGGCAAGCTGATCTACGCGACGCCGTTCGTGAAGGCGTTGTCGGTCACCGGCTATACGGAGGACGGCAAGCCGATCCAGGACGCATCGAAGTTCCCGAAGGCCGGCACGACGATCGAAACGTGCCCGAGCTTCCTCGGCGGCAAGAACTGGTGGTCGATCTCGTACGACCAGGAACGCAACATCGCCGTCGTGCCGGCGCTGCATGCGTGCATGAGCCTGACCGGCAAGTCGGTCAGCTACATGGAAGGCCTGCCGTATCTCGGCGAAGGCTTCGAGATCAAGCCCGAACCGGGCAGCGAAGGCTACGGCGAACTGACGGCCATCGACGTGAACACCGGCAAGAAGCTGTGGAGCCACTGGTCGAAGAAGCCGTGGAACGGCGGCGTCGCGACCACCGCGAGCGGCCTCGCGTTCAGCGGCTCGCTCGACGGCCACCTGTACGCGTTCGATACGGCGACCGGCAAGGTGCTGTGGGAAAGCCCGCAACTGGCGAGCGGCATCATCTCGCAGCCGTCGGTGTACGAGGTCGACGGCAAGGAGTATGTCGCGGTGCTCGCCGGCTACGGCGGCGCGAACCCGATCTGGGGCGGCCCGATGGCCGACATCGCGAAGGACGTTCCGCGCGGCGGCACGCTCTACGTGTTCGCGCTCAACTGACCCGGCGCCACGCCCGAGTCGCGCCCGCATGCGCCCGATGCGGGCGCGACGCCCCACCCGCTTCAACCGGACACCGACCATGAATACTCGCCTCACTTCCGTTACCGTCGCCAGTCTGCTCGCCGTGGGCGTGGCGCTGACACCGGCAACCGCATCGGCCGGCGTGCGCGTCTGCACGCTGCCCGGCAGCCCCACCACGGCACTCGACCGCGCCGTCGCGCGCGAAGTGTTCCGCACCGCGGGCATCGCCGCGACCTTCAACACACGCGGTGTCGACGACAACGGCGACGACGACGGCATCTCCGCCAGCGAGCTGACGAAATCGCTCGAACGCGACTGCGACGTGATCGCCGGCTTCCCGCGCTCCGCGATCGCCGATGCGTCGGGATCGAAGATGACGTTCTCGCAAGGCTATCTGCGCTCCGGCTACGTCAGCGTGTCGCTGCGCGATGCGCCCGCGCCGTCCGGCGCGAAGGAAACGATCGCGGCCACCTACGGTAGCCCGTCGCAACTGATCGCCGCGCAGCAGACGAACGCCCGCTTCGACCTCGAAAACACGAGCGAGAAAACGATCGGCGCGCTCGCCGCGGGCCGTGCGCAGCGTGCGATCGTCTGGTATCCGAGCGTCGTCGCGTACGAGCGTGCGCACCCGAAACAACGGTTCCAGGTGGCGGCGACGTCGTCGCCGTACTCCGACTGGCAACTGTCGTTCGCGTTCGGACCGGGCAAGGACGCGCTGCAACAGCGCATCGACGCCACGCTGTCGCAACTGAGCGGCAACGGCCGCCTCGCGTCGCTCACGCGCGGCTGGACGCTGCCCGATGGCATCGCGCAAGCCGCCGCCTCGCGCGTGCCCGGCCGGTTTCTCGACGGCGCGATCGCGTCCGCGCAACGGCCCGGCTTCATCAAGGTGTCGACGAGCGAAGGCGGTGGCGTGCCGTCGTTCGACCAGGCTCAGGTGCAGCACGGCAAGAAGCTCTACGGCGATGCATGCGCGAAATGCCACGGCGACCAGCTCGAAGGCAATACCGCGCCCGCGCTGAGCGGGGAATCGTTCGCGCCCGAAGGCAAGTCGCACATCACGGTCGGCGGCATCTTCCTGTACATGTCGAGCAACATGCCGGCCGATCGCCCCGGCAAGATGACCGCACAGGAATACGAGGATCTGATGGCGTTCCTGCTTTATTCGAACGGCTACGACGCGTCGAAGAGCAAACTGACCGCCGAGATCGCCAACGCGTCGAAGGCGCCGCTGATCGCCGGGCCGCGCAAGTAACCGCTTCACCTTCTTTCGTTTCGATCGACCGCCGCGCCGGGCAGCTTGCCCGGCGCGCGGGCCGGGCTTTTTCCGTTCATTTCATTCAGGACCGCATCATGATCTCGCGTCATCGCAGAACCTTCTTCGTGCAGGCCGCCGGCCTGTGCGCCGCGCTCGCGGCCGGCACGCGCGCATTCGCCGCCGCACCGCCCGTCGACGAAAACGACGCGGCGGCGAAAACGCTCGGCTACCGCGCCAAGGCGACGACCGTCGACGCCGGCAAGTTCCCGAAGTACCAGGCCGGCCAGACGTGTGCGAACTGCCGCTTCTACAAGGCCGCCGCGGGCGAATCCTCCGGGACGTGCCCGATGTTCGCGGGCAAGACGGTTGCCGCGGAAGGCTGGTGCAACGTCTATGCCAAGCTCGCTTGACGCCGGGCCCGCACGCGAACGCGACGGCGCGCCGTCGCCGTGTCGCGGCGCCCACGCCGACCGCGTCGCGCATCTGCATGCGCTGATCGCGCTGGGCATCGATCGCGGCTACGTGACGCACGGTGAAATCGCCGATGCGCTGCCCGACGACGCGACCGACGGCGCGGATGTGGACACCGCCGCGTCGATGCTGCGCGAGCTCGGCATCGACGTGCGCGAGCATACCGGCGCGCACACCGCATGGACGCTCGACCGTCATTTCGCGCAAGTGACGGAAGTCGCGTCGCCGCTCGCCGACGCATCGACGCCGCTCGCGGCCGACGATCTGCTCGCGGGCCGGACCAACGATCCGATCCGGCTCTATCTGCGGGAAATGAGCGCGACGCCGCTGCTCGAACGCGACGAAGAGATCGCGCTCGCGCTGCGTCTGGAAAGCGGCCGCGCGGCGTGCATCGACGCGTTGAGCCGCGATCCGGCGGCACTCGCCACCGTCGCGGCGATCGCGGACGACATTCGTGCCGGCAAGGTGGCGGCGTCGGTTTACGTGACGGGGTTCGCCGGCGATGCCGAATCGCCTGCAAGTGCGCCGGCGACGTTGCCCGACGATCCGGCCACCGAATCATCGGCGCCCAACGACGACGCCGATCTTTCTCTCGACAGCCCTGCGTGGCGCGATACGGTCGTCGACGCGCTCGAACGTGTCGGTGCGCTGGCGCCCGCGATGCAGCGTGCATTGCATGCCGACGGTTTCGCGTCGGCCGCTTACCGGACACTGCTGCGCGAGGCTACGGCGTCGACCGACCGCATCCGCTTCACCTCGCGCGCGATCGAACGGATCGGGCAAGCGAACGGCGAGCGTGCGACTCGGGCGCGCACGTTCGAAAAACGACTCGTCGATACGCTGGCCACCGCGGGCATACGTGCCGAATCCGCGCACCACGACCTCTTCACGCCGTGCGACGACGTACGCGCATGGCTACACGCCTGCCGCGCCGCGCACCCTGACTGCGCCGCCGCGCTTGCCCGCCACGCGCCGGCACTGATCGACGCGCGCGGCGCGCTCGCTCGCCTCGCCGGCCAGTCTGCGTTGCCGCTCGACATCGCGATCGCGCTCGATGCGCGGCTCGCGCGTATCGAGCGGGCGATGCAACCCGCGAGAACGAAGCTGTTCCAGAGCAATTTGCGGCTCGTCGTGTCGGTCGCCAAACGCTATGCCGATCGCGGCTTGCCATTCTCCGATCTGATCCAGGAAGGCAATATCGGCCTGATGAAGGCCGTCGATCGATACGATCACCGGCGCGGCTTCAAATTCTCGACGTATGCGACATGGTGGATCCGGCAGGCGATCACGCATGCGCTGGCCGATCTGGGTCGCACGATACGCGTGCCCGCGCATACGGTCGATACGCTGAACAAACTGTCGCGGCTCGCGCGACTCCACCGGCAACGCACCGGCGACGTCGCCGACGCGCGGGCGCTCTCCACGCAGATGCGGCTGCCGGTCGACAAGGTGCGCGAGCTGATGAGCATCGTGCGCGAGCCGATCTCCGCCGACCTGCCGGTTTCGCCCGATCACGACCTCACGTTGTGCGACGTCACGATCGACCCCGACGCGCCGACGCCGGAAGAAGCCGCGAGCGCCGGTCAGTTGCGTGCGGCGGTTGCCGAGCTGATCGACAGTCTCCCGGTACGCGAGGCGTGGATTCTTCGCCTGAGGTACGGCATCGATGTCGACAACGAATATTCGCTGCGCGAGATCGGCCGGCAACTGAACCTGTCGGCCGAGCGCGTGCGTCAGCTCGAGGTCTCGGCACTCGAACGCATCCGGCAATTCAGGCACGCACCGGCGCTTCGCTCTCTGCTCGCCTGATGCGGCGGTGCCGGGCGACCACCTGCCGGCTCGCCCCAACTGCTCAGGACTGCAACACGACCTGCTGCATTTCTGAACGCCACACGGCATCGCGCGACCGTCCGCGATACAGCGCGACCAATCAGGTCGAGCACTACACGCCCGGCCGTCGCGACTTTCGCCGCCGGCGCATACCAGTCGCGCAACTGGCACGCATGTTGCGTTTTCTCGAGCGCCGTCAGGAATCACATGAACGCATGGAGACACGCTTGTCCAAGATCGAATCGGTTCTTCACGAAACCCGTCAGTTCGCGCCGCCCGCGGCGCTCGAGAAGACGGCGACCATTTCCGGCATGCCGGCCTATCGCGCGCTCGTCGCCGAGGCCGAGCAGGATTACGAAGGCTTCTGGGCGCGTCTCGCGCGCGAAGGCCTCACGTGGCACAAGCCGTTCACCAAGGTGCTCGACGAGCGCAACGCGCCGTTCTACACATGGTTCGACGACGGCGAGCTGAACGCGTCGTACAACTGCCTCGACCGCCACGTCGAAGCCGGCAACGGCGAGCGCGTCGCGGTGATCTTCGAGGCCGACGACGGCACCGTCACCCGTGTCACCTATGCGGACCTGCTCGCACGCGTGTCGCGCTTCGCCAATGCGCTGAAGAAACGCGGCATCGGCAAGGGCGATCGCGTCGTCATCTACATTCCGATGTCGATCGAAGGCATCGTCGCGATGCAGGCCTGCGCGCGCATCGGCGCGACGCACTCGGTCGTGTTCGGCGGCTTCTCCGCGAAATCGCTGAACGAGCGGCTCGTCGACGTCGGCGCGGTCGCGCTGATCACCGCCGACGAACAGGCGCGCGGCGGCAAGACCCTGCCGCTCAAGAGCATCGCCGACGAGGCGATCGCGCTGGGCGGCTGCGAAGCGGTCAAGAGCGTGATCGTCTATCGCCGCACCGGCGGCAAGATCGACTGGCATGCGGAGCGCGACCTGTGGATGCACGAGTTGGTGGCCGGCGAATCCGACCGCTGCGAGCCGACCTGGGTCGGCGCCGAGCATCCGCTGTTCATCCTGTATACGTCGGGCTCGACCGGCAAGCCGAAGGGCGTGCAGCACAGCACGGGCGGCTACCTGCTGTGGGCCGCGCAGACGATGAAGTGGACCTTCGACTGGAAACCCGACGACGTGTTCTGGTGCACGGCCGACATCGGCTGGGTAACGGGCCACACGTACATCACCTACGGCCCGCTCGCGTGCGGCGGCACGCAGGTCGTGTTCGAGGGCGTGCCGACGTATCCGGACGCCGGCCGCTTCTGGAAGATGATCGGCGATCACAAGGTCACCGTGTTCTACACCGCGCCGACCGCGATCCGTTCGCTGATCAAGGCGGCCGAAGCGGACGACAAGGTCCATCCGAAGAGCTATGACCTGTCGAGCCTGCGCATCATCGGCACGGTCGGCGAGCCGATCAATCCGGAAGCGTGGATGTGGTACCACAAGCACGTCGGCCACGAGCGCTGCCCGATCGTCGATACGTGGTGGCAGACCGAAACCGGCGGCCACATGATCACGCCGCTGCCGGGCGCCACGCCGACCGTACCGGGCTCGTGCACGCTGCCGCTGCCGGGCATCACGGCCGCGGTGGTCGACGAGACCGGCCAGGACGTGCCGAACGGGCAAGGCGGGATTCTCGTCGTCAAGCGCCCGTGGCCCGCGATGATCCGCACGATCTGGGGCGACCCGGAGCGCTTCAAGAAGAGTTATTACCCGGAAGAACTCGGCGGCACGCTCTATCTGGCCGGCGACGGCACCGTGCGCGACAAGGAGACCGGCTACTTCACGATCATGGGCCGGATCGACGACGTGTTGAACGTGTCGGGCCACCGGCTCGGCACGATGGAGATCGAGTCGGCGCTGGTGTCGCATGAACTCGTGGCCGAGGCGGCGGTAGTGGGCCGTCCGGACGACACGACGGGCGAAGCGGTGGTCGCATTCGTCGTGCTGAAGCGCTCGCGCCCGGAAGGCGACGAAGCGGCGGCGCTCGCGAAGACGCTGCGCGACTGGGTCGGCAAGCAGATCGGGCCGATCGCGAAGCCGAAGGACATCCGCTTCGGCGACAACCTGCCGAAGACCCGCTCGGGCAAGATCATGCGGCGCCTGCTGCGCTCGCTCGCGAAGGGCGAGGCGATCACGCAGGATACGTCCACGCTCGAGAATCCGGCCATCCTCGAGCAGTTGAACCACTCGATGTGACATCGCCCGCCACGGCCGGTGGATCGCTTCACCACGGCGCCGCAGTATGGCCGCTTGCCCGTCTCTCACACCGGGCTCGCGGTCGTGTTGCGGCACCGGCGACAAGCATCGCCGTGCGTTCCCCGACGGCACGGCATGCAGGCGGCTCGCAATGATTCCGCCACTGCATTTTTAATTAGTGATGCGTATTACAACACTCACAAAACGGAGACAGACGATGAAGAGCAGGACATGGACGATGTGCGCGGCGCTGCTCGGCGCGGCGGCAAGCACGAGCAGCTTCGCGCAGAGCAGCGTCACGCTGTACGGCGATCTCGACGCCGCATTGCTCTATACGAACCGATCGCTCGATTCGGCCACCGGCGGCAACGCCGGACGCCAGTTCGCGCTGACGGACACGGGCATGACGCCGACCAACTTCGGCATCACGGGCACCGAGGATCTCGGCGGCGGGCTGCACGCGAGATTCAAGCTGGAAAGCGGCTTCAACATCACGGACGGCGCGTTCGGCCATTCGAACGGCAACTTCTTCGGCCGCCAGGCGTGGGTCGGGATCGACGGCGGCTTCGGCCAAACGAAGATCGGTCTGCAGTTCTCGCCGTTCGTGCTGGCGATCCTCGGATCGGACCCGCGCAACGTCTCGCACTTCGGCGCCGCGCTGGTGCCGTACGTCGACAACGTGCTCGTCACCGGCCTCTTCAACCCGAACGCGATTTCGTACACGAGCCCGACGATCGCCGGGCTGACGGCCAGCGCGATGTTCGGCTTCGGCGGCAAGGCCGGCGACTTCCAGGCGGGGCGCCAGTATTCCGGCAGCCTCACCTATACGAACGGCGGTTTCATGCTCAACGCGGCGCTCTACGACGGCAACGGCGGCACGTCGCCGACGCCGGTTGCGAGCACGGTCGCGTTCGTCGGCCGCACGATCGGCGCCGGCTACACGTTCGGGCCGGTGACCGGCAAGGCATCGTTCACGAGCTACAAGGTCGCCGGCTCGTTCAGCAACAACGTGTATAGCGCCGGCCTCGACTATCGCGTCACGCCGGCCCTCGACCTGAACACCGGCGCGTGGTACACGACCGACCGCAACGATTCGCACAATCATTCGCTGCTGGCCGCGATCGGCGCCGACTACAGCCTGTCGAAGCGAACCGGCCTGTATGCGCAGGTCGGCGTGGTCAACAACCACGGCGCGATGAATACCGGCCTCGGCATCACGGGCGGCGCGCTGTACGGGCTGCCGGGCACGACGGTCGGCGTCAACGCCGGCATCCACCACGTGTTCTGACGCAGCGCCTGCGGACGGGCGGCCGCGACGGGCCGCCCGTCCGGCTCCACACCGCCGCGCAGCCGCCCCCGGAAACGTCGCGCAAGCGTGGTGCGAACGCGCCCTTGCCCGGCGCCGCTCCGGCCATCCGGCACGCGGATCTCGATGTTTACCCGACCTCAAGTCCGCGGCCGTGCGGCCGTCAAGTCAGGAACGCACGCCCAACATCCGCCGGGAACCCGGCGCGCGTGCCCTCAAGGAGACCCACCAACGTGAACTTCTTCGGAATCGGCCGCGGCCGCCGTTCATCGCGCGCACTCGTCGGCGACATCGCCGAGCAGGCCGGCAAGCTCGGCATCGAGATCTGCGACGTATCGGGCCACGTCGAGGAAGTCGCCGCCCGTGTCGCCCGGCAGGCGGAGGTGTGCCACACGCTGCGCGAATCGGCCGCCCTCACGCTGCGCGGCAACCACCGGATCGCCGAGGCCGCGCAGCAGGTGCGCGACGTCAGCGCCAATGCGTCGAATGCGGTGCAGCAGTCGCAGCAGACGATCGAAGCCTCGCTCGCGGACATTCACGGCCTCGTCGAGGGCGTCACCACGATCAGCGACCAGATGGGCGCGCTGCGCGATGCGCTCGACCACGTGCGGACCGTGTCCGAGGAAATCTCCGTCATCGCGCGCCAGACCCACCTGCTCGCGCTGAACGCCGCGATCGAGGCCGCGCGCGCCGGCGAGTCGGGGCGCAGCTTCGCGGTCGTCGCGGCCGAGGTCAAGAACCTGTCCGCGAAAACCGGGCAGGCGACGGCCCAGATCGAGACGACGCTCGCACGGCTCGCCGAGCAGACCGAGCACCTGCTCGCGGAAGGCACCGACAACGCCGCCCGCGCGCATCGCGTGCGCGAGGGCACGCGCACGATCGGCGAGGTCGTGCACGCGACCGGCCAAGCGATCACCGAGCTGGCCGGCGAGGCCGAGCAGATCGCGTCGCTGACGGACGAGATCGAAGCGCAGTGCCACCGTCTCGACGAACAGGTGGGCGAGATGGCGTCCGGCGTCGAGAACTCGGCCGACAACTTCTCGCAGGCCAAGGACCGCCTCGGCAATCTCCTCTCCGTCTCCGAGACGCTGATCGAGCTCACCGCCGCGACCGGCATCGAATCGCCCGACACGCGCCTGATCGACACCGCGCGAAGCACGGCCGCCGCGATCAGCAAGCTCTTCGAGGAGGCGGTCGGCCGCGGCGACATTACGCTCGACGCGCTCTTCGACACGCACTACGAACCGATTCCCGGCACCGACCCGCAGCAGTTCATGACGCGCTTCACGACGTTTACCGATCGCGTGCTGCCCGCCATCCAGGAGCCGGTGCTCGACGTCGACGCACGCGTCGTCTATTGCGCGAGCTTCGACCGGCAGTGCTACCTGCCGACCCACAACCGGAAGTTCTCGCTGCCCCAGCGCGCGGATGCCGCGTGGAACGCGGCGAATTGCCGGAATCGCCGGATCTACACGGACCGCACGGCGCGCATGTCCGTGGCGCATGACAAGCCGTTCCTGTTGCAGACCTATCGGCGCGACATGGGCAACGGCCAGTTCGCGCTGATGAAGGACGTGTCCGCGCCGATCGTCGTCGGCGGACGGCCGTGGGGTGTGCTGAGAATCGGCTACAGCGTCTGAACCGGCGCGAGCGGGCCGCGCCTGCTTACTGCTCCAGCCCCACTCCCGGCGGCCGCTGATCGCTGCACCCGTGATCGTCG
This sequence comes from Burkholderia cenocepacia, assembly GCF_014211915.1. Lineage (NCBI taxonomy): Bacteria > Pseudomonadati > Pseudomonadota > Betaproteobacteria > Burkholderiales > Burkholderiaceae > Burkholderia > Burkholderia cenocepacia. Next base: position 1,727,954 of record NZ_CP060040.1, read on the forward strand.
ACCACCCGCACCGTGTAGCTGCCGGCCGTGCGCAGCTGCCAGAACAACGCGTCGCCCGGCGCGCTGCGGCCGACGTACGCATCGTTGACGAACCCGTACAGCGCATGCGCGCTCGCATCGGCGGTCGCGTTGAACGCGATGCGCGTTTCGTCGGTGGCCTTCACGCGCATCGCATACGGACTGTCGCGTAGCGGCGACGTGATGCGCGGCGGGTCGCCTTCGACCTGCCCGGCATCGCGGCAATCCGGATGCAGCACGCCCATGTCGCGCGTATCGTTGCGCGCGGCGAGCGCCTGGTCGACCGCATGCGGCGCGTCGAACGGCAACGCGGACAGCGGCTTGAGCGACGTATCGCCCGGATGCGTCGTCAGCCAGCGCGCATACAGCCGGTTACGCGACGCGGCCAGCGCACGGTCGATCGCGTCCTGCCCGCCGCGCACGTAGCTGATCCATGCGCCGCACGCGAGTCCGTACGGACTGAAACCCGGATGCCACCGGAACCAGCGGTCCTCGTGCAGCATCACGGCTTCGACCAGTTGCGGCCCACGCGGGCGCCGTCCACGATACGTCTCCGACCCGGCAGGCGGTCGGGTATCGGCTGGCCGCGGGCCATCGCGACCCGACGGCTACACGCGGTCGCGCCACGTTCGCTAGAATGCGCGGCTCGGCAGGATCGAATCGAAATGAAAGGAAACCGCTTGAAACTCCCGTTCGAATGGCAGATCGGGCTGCGCTACGCGCGCGGCGGCCGGCGCTCGGCCGGCGACGGCTTCGTGTCGTTCATCGCCGGCGCCGCGATGGCCGGCATCGCGCTCGGCGTGGCCGCGCTGATCGTCGTGCTGTCGGTGATGAACGGCTTTCGCACCGAGGTGCGCGACCGGATGCTGTCGGTGCTCGCACACGTGGAAATCTTCTCGCCGTCCGGCGCGATGCCCGACTGGCGGCTGACCGCGCACGAATCGTTACAGAATGCGGCGGTGCGTGCCGTCGCGCCCTATGTCGACGCACAGGCGCTGCTGACGAACGCGGGCAACGTGACGGGCGTCGCGTTGCGCGGCATCGATCCCGTGCTCGAGCCGCGCGTGTCCGAGATCGCGCGCAAGCTGAAGACCGGACGCCTCGACGCGCTCGTGCCGGGCGAGATGGGCATCGTGCTCGGCGCCGCGCTTGCGGACGCGCTGCACGTGAAGATCGGCGACCGCATCACGTTCTTCGCGCCCGGCAACACCGCGCGCCTGGGCGACGCGCTGCCGCGGTTCCGCCAGTTCAACGTGGTCGGCACGTTCGAGTCGGGCCACTACCAGTACGACAGCGCGCTCGCGTACATCCATATCCGCGACGCACAGCAACTGTCCAACGTGAACGCGCCGACCGGCATCCGGCTGCGCGTCGACGATCTGCAGCGCGCGCCCGAGATCGCGCTCGCGCTGTCGCGCTCGCTGTCGGGCAACCTCTACATCCGCGACTGGACGCGGCAGAACCGCACGTGGTTCGAAGCCGAGCGGCTGCAGAAACGGATGCTGTCGCTGATCCTGATGCTGATCGTGGCGGTCGCCGCGTTCAACCTCGTGTCGTCGCTCGTGATGACGGTCACGCAGAAGCAGGGCGACATCGCGATCCTGCGCACGCTCGGCGCGCCGCCCCGCTCGATCATGAAGATCTTCGCGATCCAGGGGATGACGATCGGGCTCGCCGGCACGCTGGCAGGCGTCGCGCTCGGCTGCGCGATCGCGGTGAGCATCCCGGTGGTGCTGCCGGCAGTCGAGCAGTTGCTCGGCATCCGTTTCCTGACGCCGTCCGTGTACTTCCTCAGCGCACTGCCGTCGAAGCTGTCGGCAATCGACGTGATCGAGATCGCGTCGGCCGCGTTCCTGATGTCTTGCGTCGCGACGCTGTACCCGAGCTGGCGCGCCGCGCGGGTGCGGCCAGCCGAGGCGCTGCGCGACGAGTAGGCGCAATCGGCGCGAATGGCGCGGCGTTACGCGATCTCGTGGAAGCCGACGCTGTTGCCGCCGTCCGGCGTGTAGCCGGCGAGCACGTCGAAGCCGACGTTGACGAGTTCCGTGCGCATGCCGTAGGACTTGTTGCCGGACGAGTCGACGAAGATCGCCGCGCCCGACGATAGCTGGCGCGCGGTGTTCAGCAACGCAAGCGTGCCGCGCGCGGTGCCGGCCGACGGCTCGATCATCAGCGTCGTGCCGTCCTGCGTGGTGAAGTGCCCGCCGGGCGCCACGGGCGGCGGGTTGTCCGCGACCGACCGGTTGAGCAGGCTCATGAAATGAAAGCGCGCGTCGGCGCCCTGACTAGCCGCCGCGCGATCGCTGTCCGTGAACGTGTCGCCGCGCACGGCCGCACCCTGCGCGGCGATATCGACGGCCTGCTCGTGAAAATCGCGCGTCGCGAGCACGAGACCGGCGTTCGAATTCAGCGTCGACTCGATCCATGCGCGATCGCTGTCCGTCATCGTCTTCGACACGACCTTGATCCGGCCGGCGTCGGTCACGAAGTCGAACTGCGCATCGGCCAGATCCGGCCGCTTCGCGACGATGTCCTGCAGGCTCGTCGCGAGCGCGTCGGTCACGCCGCGCAGCTTCATCGACAGGTCACCCACCATCGACAACTGTTTCGTCATCGCCGCCTGCTGCGCTTGCGGATCGATTGCCCGGACGCTGATCGGCGCGTCTTGTGGTGCGCCGGACGCCGTCGCGTCCGTCGTCTGGCGCCCGTCCAGCGCCGCCTGCGCCATTTGTGCGAGCGTAAGGCCGCCCGCCGCCGTGACCGTAATCGTCATTGCCCTCTCACTCGTTTTAAGCGTGTTTTTCATTGTTTACGGACGGATTGCCGGGAAGTTGAGCGCGCATGTCACACACGCGTCGAAACTTTGTTTGATTTGAACTAAAAAAGTTTGACACGAACATTTCACTGAGATAACTTTTGCGCAAGCTTCCGGAAAGCAATCCGGCCGGCGTGCCGACTCGCGTCGCGCTTTCCTGCCGTTGCAGCACCGCCGTTCGCAACACTCCCGCCTCATCGCATCGCGCCGTTCCGTTTCATCCGAAACCTGAAGGAAGCCCGGGCATGCCCGCATTTGATTCGCAGTCCTGCATTCGTAGCGCACCGCCGCACTGACGATTTCCGTTCGGGGCGATCACTCGCCTCGACGCCGGCCGGATGCGCGCCGCCTGACGCGCGCCGGCACCGGGCGAGACGCTCATCCATCTCCCCCGCCGTTTTTGATGGTGCAGTTCCGCTTCAACCGACGCAGCACCCGGCCAGGCCGCAGGGGGCGTATCGCGAGCCGGCCGGTTCCAGACAAACACAAGAGACGAGGTCGATTCAATGAACATTCATCGAACCGGAGTGCGGCGCGCATGGCTGCCCGCGCTCGTGGCGGCCGCGACGCTCGCCGCGTGCGGCGGCGACGACGGCGGCAGCGTGGCGGGCGTGTCAGCGCTCGCGCAGGGCCAACAGGAGGGGGCCGCCGCCGCGGCCGATACAGCCGGTGGGCCATCGCTCGCGTCGCGCTTTTCGCCGTCCGGCGTGCCGTACGCGAACCCGGCGAGCGGCGGACGCTACAAGCCGGTGATCAGCAACGGCCAGGTGCAGCCATCGCTGTCGGGCGGCACGATCGAGGAAAACGCGTGGGTCGACACGCCGGTCGATTCCGACGGCGACGGCACGCGCGACCGCATCCACGTGCGCATCGTGCGGCCGTCCGAAACCGCGAACGGCGCGCGCACGCCCGTCATCGTGCTCGCGAGCCCGTATTACGCGGGGCTCGCCGACAGCCCCAACCACGACGTCGACGTCGAACTCGACGGCACGCCGCATCCGGCCGCGACCGCCGGTGCCGCGGCATCGGCGTCCACGCGCATCCTGGCCGCCGCGCCGCAGTCGCGGATGCTGCAGCAGGTCGAGGCGGCCGCCGCCGGCCGCTCGTGGATCGAAAGCTACTTCGTGCCGCGCGGCTTCACGATCGTCTACGCGGATTCGCTCGGTACCGCCGGCTCGGACGGCTGCCCGACGATCCTGACGCGCGACGAATCGGTCGCGATGGCGTCGGTGATCCGCTGGCTCGGGCGCGACGCGACCGCGAAGGACGCGAACGGCAAGACGGTCGTCGCGAACTGGTCGACCGGCCACGTCGGCATGTACGGCGTGTCGTACGACGGCACGCTGCCGAAGATGGTCGCGAGCCTGCGCACGCGCGGGCTCGACGCGATCGTGCCGATCGCCGGGCTGTCGAACATGTACGGCTACTACCGCTCGGGCGGCCTCGTGCGTGCGCCGGAAGGCTATCAGGGCGAGGATGTCGACGTGTACATCAAGGCGCTGCTGACCAACGCGCATCCGGAGCGCTGCACGCACCTGATCGACGAAGCGCTGCAGCAGGAAGACCGCAAGACCGGCGACTATTCGCCGTTCTGGGCCGCCCGCGACATCCCGACCGCATTCGCGGTCGCGCCGGCGCTCGTCGCGCAGGGTCTCACCGACGACAACGTGCGCGTCGACCAGTCGACGTCGTGGTATCTGGCGATGCGACGCCAGGGCGTGCCGACCCAGCTGTGGCTGCATCGCCTGAAGCACACCGATCCGACCCGGGTGCCCGGGATGGCCGACGCGTGGACCGCGGAGGTGAACCGCTGGTTCACGCGCTACCTGATCGGCTATGACAACGGCGTCGAGCAGGATCCGCGCGCGGTGGTCGCGCAGGCGGACGGCACGCTGCTGAAGGAAGCGGACTGGGCCGCGCGCCACGCGACGCCGGTCACGTACTTCGCGGGCGGCGACGGCGCGAGCACCGGCACGTTGCTGCGGCTGCCGAGCGGCGGCCCGCTCGCGCGCTTCACCGACGATGCGCGCATTCCCGCGCTCACGTTGGCGAACACGGCGACCGGCGAGAACCGCAGCCGCTTCGAGACGGCCCCGCTGACGGCCGCGGCACGCCTGTCCGGCGCCGCGACCGCACGCGTCAGGCTGACCTTCACGGGCGTCGCGAACGTGACGGCCTTGCTGGTCGACCGCGCGCCGGACGGCACGGCGACGATCGTCACGCGCGCATGGACCGACCCGCGCAACCGGCTGTCCGAGTGGGTGTCGCAACCGGTGCTGCCCGGCATGCCGTACGACCTGAAGCTGACCTTCATGCCGCGCGACTACAAGCTGGAAGCCGGCCACCGGCTCGGGCTCGTCGTCCTCTCCAGCGACTACGAGGCGACACTGCGGCCGACGCCCGGCACGGGCCTGACGCTCGATCCGGCCGGCACGTCGGTAACGGTGCCGCTGGCTTCGCCGTCGACCGGCGCGTAGTCGTGCGCCGGCTGCCGGCGTAACGGCGCCGCGTTCCCCGCCCGCATGCCCGTCGATGCGGGCGGGGAATCACTGCAAGAAGGGAACACCTGCGCTAGGCTGCAGAAATCGAATGCCCACGGTGAGCCCCCATGATTCCCCTCAGCGCCAAAGCCATCGTCCGCGATGGCCGTTCCGTCCTGTTCCTGCGCAATCCCCGCGACGAGTGGGAGCTGCCGGGCGGCTGGCCCGAAGCGGGCGAATCGCTCGAAGACGCCGTCACACGCGAAGTGCAGGAGGAATGCGGAATCGTCGCATCGGCGATCCGCTACGTGGGCAGCCGTTCGTGCGAGGTCGTGCCGGGCAAGCGCGTCCTGATCGTGTGCTTCCGGTGCGAGGTCGATCGCCGTGAAATCGTGCTGAGCGACGAGCACCACCAGTTCGGCTGGATCGACCTCGATGCCGCCAAGCCGGCGAACCTGCCGGATTTCTACTGGGCATTCTGCAAGCAGGCGGACTGATTCGACGCCGCCGCCCGGCGCTCACACCGGCGTCAACACCGGCTGCCCCGTGAAATGCCGCGCCGCGTTGTCGAGAAATTGCCGCACCGAGCGATCGAGCGCCTCGGGCGACCAGCCGCCCATGTGCGGCGTGAGCACGACGCTGTCGAGATCGGTCAGCGCACGCGGCGGCTCCGGTTCCCCTTCGTACACGTCGAGCCCCGCGCCCGCGATGCGCTCTTCGCGCAGTGCGTCTGCCAAAGCAGCGGTATCGACAACACTGCCGCGCGATACGTTGACGAGAAAGCCGCCCGGGCCGAGCGCATCGAGCACGGTGCGATCGATCAGATGCCGCGTGCCCGCGCCGCCAGGCGTCGCGACGATCAGGAAATCGGCCCACTGCGCGAGCGCGTCGACCCGGTCGAAATAGCGGTACGGCACGGGCTTCTCCGAGCGGTTGTGATAACCGATCTCGATGTCGAAGCCGGCCGCGCGGCGCGCGCACTTCTCGCCGATCTTGCCGAGCCCGACGATGCCGAGCTTCTTGCCCGACACGTTCGGCGGCATCGACAGCCCGTCGCGCCACACGCCCGCGCGGGTCTTCGCATCGAGCTGCACGACGTTGCGCACCGCCGCGAGCAGCAGCGCGAACGCGTGATCGGCGACGCAATCGTCGTTGGTGCCGGCGCCCGTGACCACGGTGATGCCGCGCGCCTTCGCGTGCGCGACGTCGATGTGCTCGTAGCCCGCGCCGAGCGCGCTGACGAACGTGAGCCGCGGCAGCCGGTCGATCTCGGCGGCGGTCAGCCCGGTGCTGCCGTTGGTCAGCACCGCACGAATCGTGCTGCCGTGTTCGGCGATCGCGCGTTCGCGCGCATCGGGCGTCGGGGCATAACGCACGTCGAACGACGCGGCGATCTCGCGATGCGCGTCGCCGCGCAGCGCGATGAGGACCAGCAGCTCGGGCTTCATGTCAGCAAATGTCCGCAGGCAGGGAACGAATTTCAGTGTAACAAGCCCGCATGACGGATGCGGGTTATCCCCACACCGGCTGTGGACACGCCGCCGCACGCGGTTTGCCAAAGCCGGCTCAGTCAAGTAACTTTCGGCGTACGCCCCCGTCCTGGAGATTGGCCCCGATGAAGCTCGCCCTGCCCGCCCGGATCCTGGGCCTCGCGTTCGCCGCCGCCATCGTGGCGCCCGGCGCGCACGCCGACACGCCCGTCGTGGTGTCGTCGAAGATCGACACCGAAGGCAACTTGCTCGGCAACCTCATTTCACAGGTGCTGAAGGCCCACGGCATTCCCGTCACCGAAAAGATCGCGCTCGGCACGACACCGATCGTGCGCAAGGCGCTCACGAGCGGCGAGATCGACGTCTACCCCGAATACACGGGCAACGCCGCATTCTTCTTCAACAAGGCCGACGACCCGGTCTGGAAGAACGCGAGCCAGGGCTACGACACCGCGAAGAAACTCGACTACGCGGCGAACCATCTCGTGTGGCTCGCCCCGGCGCCCGCGAACAACACGTGGGGCGTCGCGCTGCTCGCGCCCGTCGCGCAGTCGCAGCACCTGAAGACCTTCTCCGATTTCGGCAAGTGGGTGGCCGGCGGCGGCAAGGTGAAGCTCGCGGCCTCGGCCGAATTCGTGAACAGCGCGTCGGCGCTGCCGTCGTTCGAGAAAGCGTACGGCTTCAAGCTGAAGCCCGAGCAGCTCGTCGTGCTGTCCGGCGGCGACACGGCCGCGACGATCAAGGCCGCCGCGAACCAGACCGACGGCGTGAACGCCGCGATGGTCTACGGCACCGACGGCGGCATCGCATCGAGCGGCCTCGCGGTGCTCGACGACGACAAGCACGTGCAGCCCGTCTACGCGCCGGCGCCGGTGATCCGCGAAGCCGCGCTGAAAGCGCATCCGCAGATCGCCGACTTGCTCAAGCCCGTGTTCGCGAGCCTCGACCTGAAGACGCTGCAATCGCTGAACGCCCGCATCCAGCTCAACGGCGAGCCGGCGGCCGGCGTCGCGAAAAGCTACCTGAAAGCGAAGGGTTTCGTGAAATGACGGAGCGTGCGGCCGCGTCCGCGCGGCGCGTCACGCTCGACAAGGTCGGCATCCTGATCGGCATCCTGACGATCGTCGCCGTGTTCGGCCTGTCGTTCGCGGTGCTGCGGCCGAACCGGATCGCGGCCGGCACCGGGCTGTCGGTGTTCGCCGCGCTGCCGCCGATGCAGGGCGCCGCACTCGCCGCGCTATGGACCGTCGGCGCGCTATGGGCGATGACGGCGAGTCGCCCCGCGTGGCGGCTCGCGGCCGGCTGCGCGGGGCTCGCGACGCTCGCGTATGCGGTCGGCGCGGCCGCAACGCATGTCGTCGCGCCCGACGACATGCTGGCCCGCGTGTCGCCCGACGCCGGCGTCTGGCTGCTGCTGTTCGCGTGGGCCGTGCTGATCGCCGACGCGCTCGCGCGCCTCGCGTTCGGCCCGTGGCGGCGCCTCGCCGCGCTCGCCGTCGCGATAGCAGCGGTTTCCGTGCCGCTCGCGAGCGGCTGGTGGGACGGCCTCTCCGTGATGCGCGAATACGCGGTGCGTAGCGACGATTTCTGGCGCGAGGCGATCCGTCACGTGTCGCTCGCGGGCGGCTCGGTCGCCGCCGCGCTCGTCGCCGGCGTGCCGCTCGGCATCGCCTGCGCGCGCATCGCGGCGGTGCGCACCGTCGCGATGCCCGTGCTCAATATCGTGCAGACGATCCCCAGCATCGCGATGTACGGGCTGATGATGGCGCCGCTCGGCCTGCTCGCCGCGCACGTGCCGCTCGCGGCCGCGCTCGGCATTCGCGGGATCGGCGTCGCGCCGGCCGTGCTCGCGCTGTTCCTGTATTCGCTGCTGCCGATCGCCTCGAGCGTCGTGGTCGGGCTCGAACAGGTGCCGCCGCACGTGACCGAAGCGGCCCGCGCGATGGGCATGACGCGCGTGCAGCGGCTGCTGCGCGTCGATCTCGTGCTCGCGCTGCCGGTGATCCTGAGCGGCGTGCGCATCGTGCTCGTGCAGAACATCGGCCTGACCGCGGTGGCCGCGCTGATCGGCGGCGGCGGGTTCGGCACCTTCATCTTCCAGGGGATCGGGCAATCGGCCGCCGATCTCGTGCTGCTCGGCGCGATCCCGACGATCGCGCTCGCACTGGCGTCCGCGGTCGTGTTCGAAGCCGCGACGTCGCTCGCGAAAGGGCGTGCAGGATGATCGAGATCGAACGGATCGGCAAACGCTTCGGCGACGCGCTCGCCGTCGACGACGTATCGCTGACGGTGCAGCGCGGCACGATCACCGCGCTCGTCGGCGCATCGGGCAGCGGCAAGTCGACGCTCCTGCGCATGATCAACCGGCTGATCGCGCCCACCAGCGGCACGATCCGCATCGACGGCGTCGATACGGCAACCGTCGCGCCCGAGCAATTGCGGCGCGGCATCGGCTATGCGATCCAGGGGCATGGATTGTTTCCGCACTGGAGCGTCGCGCGCAACATCGCGACCGTGCCGCGCCTGCTCGGCTGGCCCGCCGAGCGCATCGACGCGCGCGTGAACGAACTGCTCGACCTGTTCCATCTCGCGCCGGCCGAGTTCGCGGGCAAGCTGCCGCACGAACTGTCGGGTGGCCAGCAGCAGCGTGTCGGCGTGGCGCGCGCACTCGCCGCCGAGCCCGCGATCCTGCTGATGGACGAACCGTTCGGCGCGCTCGATCCGATCATCCGCAACAAGGCGCAGGACGACCTGTTCGCGCTGCAGCGCCGCCTCGGCATCACGGTCGTGATCGTCACGCACGATATCGAGGAAGCGCTGAAGCTCGGCGACACGATCGCGGTGATGGACGGCGGGCGACTGCTGCAGGTCGCGTCGCCGGCCGAGATTCTCGGCGGCCCGGCACCGGGTGTGGTCGAACAGCTCGTCGCGGGCGTCGACCGGCCGCTGCGCCTGCTCGCGCTGACACCGATCGACACCGTGGCCGAAGCCGGCCACGTCGATGGCGAACCGATCGCCGCGACGCGCACGCTGCGCGATGCGGTGTCCGAATTGTTGTGGCGCGGCGTCGATGCGCTGCCCGTGGACGATACGGCCAACGGCACGCCCAACGCACGCGGCCCCCGCCACATCACGCTCGACGCGATCCGCGCACACGCGAGGAAGCCCGCATGACGACCCGCGGCAGCGTGCAGTTCAAGCAGTCGTCACTTTCCGCGTACGTCGCCCGCGCGGCCGCGCTCGCGCTGCTGCTCGTGCTGCTGTTGCGCCCCGCGTGGCTGCAGGGCCTGTTCGCGCCGTTCGCGGACAACGGCGCGCCGGTGATCTACGATCGCGCGAGCCTGCTCGATCTCACGCTCGCGCATCTCGGCACGGTCGCGCTGTCGAGCCTGATCGGCACGATCGTCGCGGTCGCGGCCGGCATCGCGGTCACGCGGCCGTTCGGCGCGGATTTCCTGCCGGTCGCGCGCAGCGTCGTCGATATCGGCCAGACCTTCCCGCCGGTCGCCGTGCTCGCGCTGGCCGTGCCGGCCGTCGGCTTCGGCTTGAAGCCGGTGCTGATCGCACTCGTGCTGTACGGGCTCCTGCCGATTTTCGAAAGCACGATCGCGGGGCTCGAGGACGTGCCGCGCGACGTCGTCGACGCCGCGCGCGGGATGGGCATGAGCGGCTGGCAGCAACTGGTGTCCGTCGAGCTGCCGCTCGCGTTCCCGGTGATCGTCAACGGCATCCGCCTCGCGGTCGTGATCAATCTCGGCACCGCGACGATCGGCTCGACGGTGGCCGCGCGCGGGCTCGGCGACGTGATCATCGCGGGCCTGCAGACGTCGAACACCGCGTTCGTGCTGCAAGGCGGCGTGATCGTCGGCTTGCTCGCGGTGCTCGTCAGCGATGCGATCGGCGCGATTGCGCGGGCGGCGAGCGCGCGGCGCGCGTAGAAGCCGTCACGGAATTTTTCGAAGGAGCAACCATGGCTGTGCTCGACACCGGCCCGTTTTTTCATGGCACGAAAGCGGATTTGCGGATCGGCGACTTGCTGACGGCAGGCTTCCGATCGAATTATCGGCATGACGTCGTGATGAATCACATTTATTTCACGGCCCTGCCCAAAGGCGCCGGCCTGGCTGCGGAAATGGCCAAAGGCGACGGCCGGCCGCGGGTCTACATCGTCGAGCCCACCGGCGAATTCGAAAACGACCCGAACGTCACGGACAAGAAATTCCCCGGCAATCCGACGCGATCGTATCGAAGCACATCGCCTTTGAAGATCGTTGGCGAACTCGATAGCTGGGAACCCTACGATCCGGAGTTCATCGAGCAGCTCAGAATCCGCATCGAAACCGGTATCGGCGAGATCATCAACTAGCGTTCATCCGGACTCCGATGCGTGTCCGCGCAACGATCGGCGCGTCGATCATCGCGAATGTGACAAGCCTACACGTCGCTTTCATTCGAACCCGCCCTCGACCACCCGCCGCGATTGGTCGATATACTATGCGCCTCCCATTTCCCTGCACTCCACCATGCGACGACGGTTCTTCTGGCTGATCGTGCTTTCGCTCGGCATTGCGCAGCACGCCGCGGCGCAGCAGGCGCCCGCCTTGCCTGCCTCTGCGCCCGAAGCAGCCGCATCCGCGCCAGGCGACGCATCCGCACCGCTCGCCAACGATCAGCCCAACGAAGCAAACCGCCGCATCACGTCCTACCTGACGAAGAAATTCGGCGTCGCGAAGGAACGCGCCGCGAAGCTCGCCGATATCGTGAGCGTCACTGCGACGAAATATTCGCTGCCGCCGGCACTCGTTTACGCGATTATTTCGATCGAATCGCGCTTCCAGGAAAAGGCGCGCGGCCAGCATGGCGCGACCGGGTTGATGCAGGTCGTGCCGTCCGCGCACCGCGGCATGCTGCGCAACGTGAAGGATCTGACGGAGCCGAATGCGAACGTCGAAGTCGGCTCGCGCATTCTGTCGGGCTACGTGAAGGCGGCCGGCGGCAACGTGCAGGCCGGGTTGAAGAGCTACAGCGGCGGATCGAGTGCGTATGCGGCGAAAGTGATGCAGCGGGTCGATTCGTTCCGGTTCGTACTCGAACCCGAGGACGATGCGAAAAGCGCGAATACCGCGAACGACGCGAACAACGCGAAGGCGCACATGGTGCCGGTCAGCGATCCGTCACCGGCGCCCACCGCGAACCGCAACGCGAAGTAAGCAATGGGCTCCCGCGTTCGCGCGGCTCCGGCCCGACGCTGTGCGGCCCGGCTGCTTGCCATGGCTGCGCTGTCGGCCAGCCCTGTATCGGCTTTCGCTGTCGTCGACTGCGAACGGGCCGACGATGGAAGCCGTGCGGCGCTGCGTGCTCGATCAGCAGCTGCAGCAAGTCGACAGCGCGTACCGGTCGCTTGCTCGCAAGCTGCGCCAACGCAACCCCGACGCTGCCGCCCAACTCGCGAAATCGCAGACGGGTTGGGCCGGTTTTGCCGGCGATACTTGTGACTACGTGAAGACCACCAATCCGCAGCAGATGATTCCGAGTGACGCCTGGCTCAACTGTTGGGTGGATTTCAGTCGGGCACGCGGGCGCATCCTGAAGAAGTGGGAAGCCCAGTTGACGCAGCCGAACTGAACTGCCGCCCATCCCATATCACCCGTCATTCCTGCACGCAACGCGGGCGCAGACGTGGCGTGCCGATGGTCGGTGAAGCACACGCTCAGAGCAGCGTAACGTCGACCTTGGGCACCATGGGCGCAATACGCGTGATGCGTTCCGCCTGCACTCGCACGTACTCGGCGATACGATGCACCCACGCACGCTCGTCGCCCATATAGACGCCCGACTCCGTCAACCCGGGAACCAGTTCCGCAGCCAGCGTCGCCATCCGCGTCATTTCACGCGCAACGAGCGCCGGCCGGATCTGCACGCGATGCGCGAAGTCCGCGAGCGCGAAAGCGGTCAGTTCCTCGGTCCGGAATACATCTCCGTACGCCATCGCCATGTCCTGCACGTAAGCGTCGCCGTACACGTTCACGCATACCAGATCGTAAAACGGCGCCGGCTCGAGCCCGGTGCTGCTGACAAAAAACGAAATGTTCTTGCCATGCGCGTCGCTGTTGCCGATCAGCAGTTGCAGCAACGCCCAGCGCAGCATGACTGTGCGCGCGACGGCCGGTGTCTCCAGAGACGATGTCAGCGAAAACAGCTTCTCGAAGCTCACGCCTTCGCGAATATTGCGCACGTCCGCGTTGTTGCCGAGATTGCGTTCGTATTTGAGCGTCGCCGGCAAGTCGAGGGCCTGGCATCCATCGATGACATGAAGCCGTCGCACAGCGCTCACGCGCTGCGGGTCGTCCGGGTCGGTCGTCACGAGCCGGTCGAATCGCTCGATCAGCAGAATCGGCTCGGGGATGCGTCGAATCTCGACATGCGCGACCGGCAAACCCATGCGGGCTGCCAACGTCATGCAGAAATGCTCGTTGGCGACCATGAATGGCGCGTTCGGGCTGCGCGACTCGGGCTTCAGAATATGCGAGCTGCTCAGTGCCCCGTCCACAAGCGCGATATGCTCGCCTTCGACGAGCACCTGCAGCTTGTCCTGATGGCCGGCGATCGACAGGCGCACCCGATCGTCCCAGACGGGAAACGGGATCGCATCGCGCTTGCGAATACGGTCGGCCAGTTCCTCCGCGGAGATCGGTCGGCGCACGGGTTCGAGAGGTTCGGATGCCCGCCCGGCCTCATCGTCGTCCGGAATGAAGCTCAACGCACCAACGGGCTCCTTGCCGAGCATCCGGATCAGGCCGAATACGTTGTCCTTCGATATCTGATACATCGATGCGGCCACGTCGAGTGCGCGGCCCTCGGGAAGCAGATTGCCCACGAAGCGCTGGATCGCGCCCGCCGGCGGCTTGCCGCCATCGAGCGGAATGCACGGCGACAACGCAAACGCGTCTGCCCGCGCGAGCCACGCCGGATCGTAGGAAAAACCGTAGTCGTCGCGGCGGGCATCATAGGTCAGTTGTCCGACCGGCAAGCCGTCAGCCGAAATCCGCAGGCGATGGATCATCACGCGCCCTCGGACGAACGGGACGTGCTAGGCGAAACGGCACGTATCGTCGCGTGATCGCGCACTGCCTTGCGCGCCACCTGAACGTCGCGTTTCGGCACGACGAGCAAATTCAGGCCAAAGCCGTCCAGCACCTTGAACAACTTGTCGAGACTCACCGCGCGCCCGTTTTCGAGGCGTGACAGTACGTCCTTGGAGACGCCGAGCATGTCGGCTGCATCGTCGATCCGCATCTGGTTCTGCGCGCGCCGGTTGCGCACGAGCGCCCCCAAGGTGGCGAGATCCGGTGCGAGCGGGTCAGGTATCGCGACGGGTTGCGGTAAGGTGCGGGCCATAATTCCGAAATTTCAGGAACAAAGCGCCATCGAAGGGCGATCGACAGCATAGTTACGAGAATATCGGAATTATAGTGATTCGTCGGCCGGATCGCCAATTATTCCGATATTTCAGGAACAAAAATACAAAGTCCGGCGACGACTCATTATTCTCATATTTCAGGAACTATAAACGAGTGCGGCGGCGCATTCGCGCCGCCGCCCCATGGAATCGCCGGATCACCTCCCTCGTGCCTTGATCCGGCCCCCTCCGATCAAAGCTGCCCCGCCGCCCCCGTCCACCGCAGGTAATCCCCGCGCGTCCAGTCGAGCGACACGCCGACGCGCTTCGTCCCCGGCCGGATCTTCGGCTTGTACATCGACAGCGTCAGCGATTCCAGCGCCGGCCATTCGCGGAACGACAGCACCGCGAGATCCGCGACGAGCGTCTCCAGCAGCCGCGTATGCGGCTTGTGCGACAGGAACGACGCCACGCGCGCGCAATAGCCGTCGTAGTCGATCCACTCGCCCTGCTCGCTCGGCTCGCACCGATACCCGAGCCGCGCGTCGATCACGACCGGCTGCGGCGCTTCATGCTCGTGCGCATGAATGCCGATCCGCGCGGGCACCTTCAGTTCGTCGACGAACACGCTCCAGCCGCGCCCGCGCAGGCGCGGCGCGTCGATCGCCACGAACGGTTCGTCGAACGGCTTCATGAGACGAGCGGCGCCGCGGCGTCGAGCATGATGCGCACGAAATAATCGGCGAAGCTGCGACGCAGGACGATCTCGAACGTGTCGTCGCCGGTCGGGATCAGCGTGATCGGCGACTTGAAGTAGTGCGACTGCGCGCACTGGCCCGGCTTGAACACGCGCGGATGCAGATCGAGCGGGCAGCCGCGCGCGATCACGTCGCGCACGCGTTCGCCGCTGATCTCGACCACCGTGTAGCCGCTGCCGACGTCGACGGCCGCCGCATACGAGCCCTGCACGGCCTCGGCCAGCTTCGCCTCGAGCACGCCGGCCTGGACCGGCCCGTTCGACCGCACGAGCCATTCGTCGGGGCCGAGCCACAGCACGTCGTATTCGGCACCACGCGCCACCGTGTTCGGCGCCGCGGGCGGCAGGCAGCCGACCACGCGCTCGAACGCGGCGACGAAGGCCGGATCGCTCAACTCGCCGCGCACGTTGACGAGATCGAGGAACGGCCGCTCGCGCAGCGTGAACTTCTTCGACGCGCGCGCCTGGTGCGCCTTCAGCACGTCGGCCGCGCCGACGAACGGCGATTCAAGCGTCACGCCGCCCGCACCCGCCACCTGCGTCTGGTTTCTCGTTTCATTCCACATGCTGACGCACCCCTTCGGTATCGTAGAAAACCGGGCTGGAGATCTTCGCGGTGATGCGCCGGCCGTTGGCCAGCGGAATCACGACGCTCTCGCCCATCTTGTTCAGGCCGCCCTTCACCACCGCGAGCGCGATCGAGCGCTTCAGGATCGGGCTGTAGTAGCTCGACGTCACGTGGCCGATCATCGGCGTCGGATCGGTGGCCGACACCTGCGTGTCCTTCGCGATGATCTGCGCGCCTTCCGGCAGCACGAACTGTTCGTCTTCGGTCAACAGGCCGACGAACTGCTTGCGGCCTTCCTTCGCGGTATCCGAACGCGACAGCGAACGCTTGCCGAGGAAGTCCTTCGACTTCGCGACGACGCCGCCCATCCCGAGGTCGAACGGCGTGATCGAGCCGTCGGTGTCCTGGCCGACGATGATGTAGCCCTTCTCCGCGCGCAGCACGTGCATCGTCTCGGTGCCGTACGGCGTGATGTCGAACTCGGCACCGGCCGCCATCAGCGCTTCCCACACCGCGCGGCCCGCATTCGCCGGCACGTTCACTTCATAGGCCAGCTCGCCCGAGAAGCTGATCCGCATCACGCGCGCCTTCGCGCCGGCAACCGTGCCGTTGCGGTAGCTCATGAACGGGAACGCTTCATTGCCGAAGTCGATGTCCTGGCACACCTTCTGCACGACCTTGCGGCTCTTCGGGCCGACCACCGCGAACGTCGCCCAGTGATCGGTGACGGACGCGAGCCGCACCTTCATGTCGGGCCATTCGGTCTGCAGCCAGCGCTCGAGCCACGTCAGCACGCGCGCCGCGCCGCCGGTGGTGGTCGTCATCATGAAATGCTGGTCGGCGAGGCGCACGGTCACGCCGTCGTCGAACACCATCCCGTTTTCGTCGAGCATCAGCCCGTAGCGGCACCTGCCCACTTCGAGCTTGTTCCATGGGTTCGTGTACATCCAGTTCAGCAGCTTCACCGCGTCCGGGCCCTGGATGTCGATCTTGCCGAGCGTCGACGCGTCGAGAATGCCGACGCCGTTGCGCACCGCGAGGCATTCGCGCTTCACGGCCGCATGCAGATCCTCGCCGTTCTTCGGGAAGTACCACGGGCGCTTCCAGTTGCCGACGTCCTCGAACATCGCGCCGTGCTCGACGTGCCATTCGTGCACGGCCGTCTTGCGGATCGGGTCGAGGAAATCGCCGGTCTCGCGGCCCGCGAACGTGCCGAACGACACGGGCGTGTAGTTCGGGCGGAACGTCGTCGTGCCCGTTTCCGGAATCGTCTTGCCGAGCGCACCCGCGAGGATCGCCATCCCGTTGATGTTGCCGAGCTTGCCCTGGTCGGTGCCGAAACCCATCGCCGTGTAGCGCTTCACGTGCTCGACCGACTCGAAGCCTTCACGCGCGGCGAGCAGGATGTCGGCCGCCGCGACGTCGTTCTGGAAATCGACGAACTGCTTCGGTCCGCGCGCGGCTGCCTCGCGGCTCCCGACGAGCCACAACGGTTGCAGCGCGCCCTCGACGGCTTCGGCGACCTGCGGTGCGGCCGGACGTTGCGCGGCCGTGAAGCCCGCGGCCTTCGCCGCTTCCACGCCCGCATCGACCGCGAGCCGCAGCGCACGAGCCAGCCCGAATTCGCCGGCCGCCGCACCGATGCTCGCTTCCGCCTGCACCGGCTTGCCCGGCAGGAAACACGCCTTCTCGTCGTTCCAGCACGCCTTGCCGCCCGATTGCGCGAACAGGTGCAACACCGGGCTGAAGCCGCCCGACATCGCGACGAGGTCGCACGGCAGCGTCTGCAGCTTGCCGCCAGTCTGGCCGTTCGAGTAGGACGCGACGTCGACCGACGATACGCGCCACTTGCCCGAAGCGGCCGTGACGACCGCACCGCTCATCACCGTCACGCCCTGCCGCTTGGCTGCGGCCGGCAGCGCGCCGTTCGACGATGCGCGGGAATCGACGACCGTCACCTTCGCGCCGCACGCCTTCAGGTCCAGCGCGGTCTGGTATGCACGATCGTTGTTCGTGAACACGACCACGTTGCGGCCCGGCAGCACGCCGAAGCGATGCACGTAGGTGGACACCGCGCCCGCCAGCATCACGCCCGGCAGGTCGTTGTTGCCGAACACGATCGGCCGCTCGTGCGCGCCGGTCGCGAGGATCACGCGCTTCGCGCGGACCTTCCACAGCAACTCGCGCGTGCCCTTGCGCATCGATACCGGCAGGTGATCGGTCAGGCGCTGCGTGACCGTCACGAGGTTGTGGTCCTGATAGCCGAACGCGGTGCTGCGCGACAGGATCGTCACGTCGGGCAGCTTGCGCAGTTCGGCCTCGATCTTCTCGACCCATTGCAGCGCGGGCTTCGCGTCGATCTCCGCGCGGCACGACAGCAGGCTGCCGCCGAGTTCGCGCTGGTCGTCGACGAGGATCACGCGCGCGCCGGCCGTGGCGGCCGCATGCGCGGCGGCGAGGCCCGACGGGCCACCGCCGACCACGAGCACGTCGCAGTGCGCGTAGCACTTGTCGTAGCGATCGGCGTCGAGCACTTCGGGCGCCTTGCCGAGGCCGGCCGCTTCACGGATCTTCTCTTCGTACTTCGGCCACATGTTGCGCGGCCACATGAAGGTCTTGTAGTAGAACCCGGCCGGCATGAAGCGCGAGAACTTCTGGTTGATCGCGTACTTGTCGTTCTCGAGCGTCGGCTCGGCGTTCACGCTCGTCGCGACGAGGCCCTGGTACAGCTCGATCTCGGTCGCGCGCGCGTTCGGCACCGTGTACGGGCCGGTTTCGAGCTGCACGACGGCATTCGGTTCGGCCACGTCCGCCGTGACGATCCCGCGCGGGCGGTGATACTTGAAGCTGCGCGCGACGAAATGCACGCCGTTCGCGAGCAGCGCGGACGCGAGCGTGTCGCCCTGGAAGCCCTGGTACGTGCGGCCGTTGAACGTGAACGTCAGCGGAATCGCGCGATTGATGCGGCCACCGGTGCCGAGGCGGTCTTTCTGGCTCATTTGCTCGTGCCCTCTTCGTGTGCGTTGCCGGCAGCGGCGCCACTGATGGCAGCCCCGCCGAACTTTTCGTAGCCCTTGATATCGTAGGTGACCGTGTCGCGCGTCACCTTGAACCAGCGGCGGCAGCCCTGCGTGTGCAGCCATTGCTCCTTGTGCAGCCCGCGCTTGTTCTCGCGCATGAACACGTATTCGCCCCATTCGCGGTCGGTCATGGTTTCGTTCGCCACCGGGCGCACGATGTCGGCTTCACCGCCGCACGTGAACTCGGATTCGGCGCGCGGCCCGCACCACGGACATTCGATCAGCAACATGTTTCTTTCTCCAATGGTGACTGGGTTAGTGCGCGACGGCGGCGGCGCCGTGCTCGTCGATCAGGTGGCCCGTATAGAAGCGGTCGAGTGCGAACGGCGCGTTCAGCGGATGCGGTTCGTCGCGGGCGATCGTGTGCGCGAACACCCAGCCCGAGCCGGGCGTCGCCTTGAAGCCGCCGGTGCCCCAGCCGCAGTTGAAATAGAGGCCCTTCACGTCGGTCTTGGTGATGATCGGGCATGCGTCCGGCGACACGTCGACGATGCCGCCCCACTGGCGGTTCATCCGCACCCGCGAGAACACCGGGAACATCTCGACGATCGCCTGCAGCGTGCTCTCGATGATGTGGAAGCTGCCGCGCTGGCCGAAGCCCGTGTACTGGTCGATACCGGCGCCGATCACGAGGTCGCCCTTGTCGGACTGGCTGATGTACGCGTGCACCGCGTTCGACATGATCACCGAGTTCACCACCGGCTTGATCGGCTCGGACACCAGCGCCTGCAGCGGATGGCTTTCGATCGGCAGACGCACGCCGGCCATGTCGGCGAGCGTCGTCGTGTTGCCGGCGGCCACCACCGCGACCTTCTTTGCCTTGATGAAGCCCTTCACCGTATCGACGCCGACCACCGCGCCGCCTTCGCGGCGAATGCCCGTGACCTGGCAGTTCTGGATGATGTCCACGCCGGCGCGATCCGCGCCGCGTGCGAAGCCCCAGGCCACCGCGTCGTGACGCGCGACACCCGCACGGCGCTGGATCGATGCGCCGAGCACCGGGTAGCGGCTGTTCAGGTTGATCGTCGGCTCGATTTCCTTGATCTGTGCGGGCGTCAGGAATTCGGCATCGACACCGTTCAGCCGGTTCGCGTTCACGCGGCGCTCGGTGTCGCGCACGTCCTGCAGCGTGTGGGCCAGGTTCATCACGCCGCGCTGGCTGAACATCACGTTGTAGTTCAGGTCCTGCGACAGCCCTTCCCACAGCTTCATCGCCTTCTCGTACAGCGCGGCCGATTCGTCCCACAGATAGTTCGAGCGCACGATCGTCGTGTTGCGCGCGGTATTGCCGCCGCCGATCCAGCCTTTCTCGAGGATCGCGACGTTCGTGATCCCGTGCTCCTTCGCGAGGTAGTACGCGGTCGCGAGGCCGTGGCCGCCGCCGCCGACGATCACGACGTCGTATTCCTTCTTCGGCTCCGGGCTCTTCCACTGCTTTTCCCAGTTCTCGTGATACGAGAGGCCGTTGCGGAACAGGCTGAATATCGAGTAGCGGCTCATGTTTGGATCCTTCGTTAGCATTCGATGACGTTCACGGCGAGGCCGCCGCGCGACGTTTCCTTGTATTTCGTCTTCATGTCGGCGCCGGTTTCGCGCATCGTCTTGATCACGGAATCGAGCGATACGTAGTGCTGGCCGTTGCCCTTGAGCGCCATGCGCGACGCGTTCAGCGCCTTGATCGCGCCCATCGCGTTGCGCTCGATGCACGGGATCTGCACGAGCCCGCCGACCGGGTCGCAGGTCATCCCGAGGTTGTGCTCCATGCCGATCTCGGCCGCGTTCTCGACCTGGTCGGGCGTGCCGCCCATCACGGCGGCGAGCGCGGCGGCGGCCATCGAGCACGCGACGCCCACTTCGCCCTGGCAGCCGACTTCCGCGCCGGAGATCGACGCGGTTTCCTTGTAGATGATCCCGATCGCCGCGGCCGTCAGCAGGAATTCGACGATGCCGGCTTCGTTCGAGCCCGGCACGAACTTCACGTAGTAGTGCAGCACCGCGGGGATCACGCCGGCCGCGCCGTTGGTGGGCGCGGTGACGACCCGGCCGCCGGCCGCGTTCTCTTCGTTGACGGCCATCGCATACAGGTTGACCCAGTCGAGCATCGACAGCGGGTCGCGCAGCGACTCTTCCGAACGCGAACGCAGGCGGCCGTTCAGCTCGGCCGCGCGGCGCTTCACGCGCATCGGCCCCGGCAGGTCGCCCTCGACCTTGCAGCCGCGCTCGACGCAGGAGGCCATCGTGCGCCAGATCGCGAGCAGCCCGGCGCGCACTTCGTCGGCGGGACGCAGCGCGCATTCGTTGCGCAGCATCAGTTCGGCGATCGACAGCCCGTGTTCGCGGCACTGGCGCATCAGGTCGTCGCCGGTACGGAACGGATACGGCACCTCGACCGCCGCACGCACGCCGTTCACGCGATCGCCGTCGCGGTTCACGACGAAGCCGCCGCCGACCGAGTAATACTCTTTCTCGACGAGCAGCTGGCCGTGTTCGTCGAATGCCTGGAAGCGCATCCCGTTCGGATGCACGATGCTCGTGCCGCTCATCAGCTTGCGATAGAAGCCGATGTGTTCCTTCTCGTCGAAGCGCACCGTCTGCTTGCCGAGCAGCGACAGCGACTTCTCCGCGCGGATCGCGGCGAGCCGCGGCTCGATCAGGTCCGGATCGATCGTGTCGGGCAGGTGGCCCTCGAGGCCGAGCAGCACCGCCTTGTCGGTGCCGTGGCCCTTGCCGGTCGCGCCGAGCGAGCCGTACAGCTCGACCCGCACGCGGCGCACGAAGCCGAGCAGGTTCGCGTCCTCCACGTGCGACGCGAAGCGGCACGCGGCGATCATCGGGCCGACCGTATGCGAACTGGACGGGCCGATGCCGATCTTGAACAGGTCGAACGCGCTGACGTTCATCTGGCTTCCTTTGGGTTGCATGCGTGAAATGTCGTTGGGCCCCAGTACATCAAAGCGTAAAATCGGCCGATAGAACAAAAACGGCATCGGCGTGGGATAGCGCCGCCAAGCGCCGCGCCGGCCGGCCCGAAAGTGCGTTTTGGCGATGGTTCGCGACGGAAAACCACAAGTCCGGCCACGGCCGATCGGCGACGCTGGCTGCATCCGCGCCGCCTCCGGCCGCCGCAACCCGCAAACCGAGTGAAACGAGTGAGACCGCCTGCCCGGCGTGAAGAGATTGGCCGCGATGACCCCCGACGTACCCGCTTCCCCCTCGCAGAACCCGCGCCGCGGCGCATCCGCTTCGGCATCGTGCTGCTGCCGAACTTCACGCTGACGGCCTTCTCCGGCTTCGTCGACATGCTGCGGCTGTCGGCCGACGACGGCGACTACAGCAAGCCGGTGCGCTGCGCATGGAGCGTGATCGGCGAGACGCTCGCGCCGGTGCGCGCGAGCTGCGGGATCCAGATCACGCCGTGGGAGACGTTCGACGCGGCCGAGCCGTTCGACTATGTGGTGGTGGTCGGCGGGCTGCTGCATTCGGGGCCGCAGGCCGGCCCTGAAACGCTCGACTTCATCCGCCGCGCGGCGACGGGCGGCGCGACGGTCGTCGGCATCTGCACCGGCGTGTTCACGCTGATGCGCGCCGGCGTGCTCGACGGCTACCGCACCTGCGTGAGCTGGTTTCATTACTGGGATTTCATCGAGCGCTTTCCGTCGGCCGATCCCGACCTGCTGATCGCCGACCGGCTGTTCGTGATCGACCGGCGCCGGATCACGTGCTCGGGCGGCCGCGCGTCGATCGACGTCGCCGCCGCGATCCTGCTGCGCCATTTCGATCATGCGACCGTGCAGAAGGCGCTGCGCATCCTGCTGGTCGGCGAGATGCAGAAAGGCAACGCGCCGCAGCCGCATCCGCCGGGCCTCGAGCCGGCGACGCATCCGAAGGTCAAGCGCGCGATTCTTCTGATGGAACAGCACGTCGGGCGTGCGCTGCCGCTCGAGGAACTGGCGTGCAAGCTCGACCTGTCGACACGGCAGCTCGAGCGGCTGTTCAAGGCGGAAACCGGCAAGAGTCCGCAGGCCTTCGCGAAACAGGTGCGGCTGCGCACGGCCGCCTGGCTGCTGACGAGTTCGGACCGCACGGTCGCCGATATCGCGTCGAGTTGCGGATTCGCCGATGCGTCGCACCTCGGGCGCGAATTCCGCAAGCAGTTCGGCGTGCCGCCGGCGACGTATCGCGAGCGCGGCGGCGACGTGGCCGAAGTCGATGCGGCGCTCGATGCGTCGGCCGACCCGGTCGAGGACATCGCCGACTGACGCCCCCGGGGCACTCGCCCCTTTCTTGGCCAACCGCAGGAACGGCGCACGTTCGCATCGGTTTCGAATCTTTTGGAACCGGTTCCAATCCACTTAGCCGACGTTGACTTCCGTAAACGAGGGTTATTCCGGATGCTGTCATTCGCTCAAATTTGTATGATGACCACATCACCTTACAAACCTGAGCATCATGTTCGAGAAAATTCCCGCCCGCGCGATGAGCGACCATGTCGCGCAGCAACTGCTCAAGCAGATCGAAGTGGGCAGCTTCTCGGCTACCGGCAAGCTGCCGACCGAAGCCGTGCTCGCGCAGGAATTCGGCGTGAGCCGCACCGTGATCCGCGAGGCGATCTCGCGGCTGAAGAACGAAGGCGTGGTCGAGCCGCGCCAGGGCAGCGGCGTATTCGTGAACCAGCACGGTGCGATCCGGCCGCTGCGGATCGACTACGCGGAAGCCGTCGAGGCGAGCTCGCTGCCGCACCTGCTCGCGGTGCGCCGCGCGATCGAAGCTGAAGTCGCGGCCGAAGCCGCGCTGCACCACACCGCCGACGACATGGCCGACATCGACGACGCGCTGCGCAAGATCGACGCAGCGGTGGCCGAAGGGCGCGACGGCGTCGCGGAAGACGTCGCGTTCCACCGCACGATCGCGGCCGTCACCGGCAACCCGTATTTCCTGAAGACGCTGCAATTCCTGAACCAGTACCTCGAAGCCGGCGTGAAGGTCACACGCAGCAACGAAGCGACGCGCGAGGATTTCTCGCGGCAGGTGCGCGAGGAGCACGCGGCGATCGCCGACGCGATCCGCGCACGCGACCCGATGGCCGCCCGCAACGCGGCGCGCACGCACATGTACAACGCCGCCCGCCGTCTCGCGGAAGCCGGCATCTGCTGAAGCCGGCGGCGCCCGCCGCCGTTGTCCAGAACCTCTCTCGAATCGATCAAGGTTGACCATGTCACGAAATGTTGGAGTCATCGGCCTCGGCGCGATGGGCCTCGGCGTCGCACGCTCGCTGCTGCGCGCCGGCCTGCGCGTGCACGCATGCGACGTGCGCGACACCGTGCTGCAGGCGTTCGCCGCCGAAGGCGGCATCGCGTGCGCGACGCCAGCCGAACTCGGCGCGCAGTGCGACGTCGTCGTCACGCTCGTCGTCAATGCCGCGCAAACGGAAACGGTGCTGTTCGGCGAACACGGCGCGGTCGCGGCGATGCAGCCGGGCGGTGTCGTGATCGCGAGCGCGACCGTCGCACCCGAATTCGCGGTCGCGCTCGGCGCACGCATCGAGGCCGCGGGCCTGCAGATGCTCGACGCGCCGGTGTCGGGCGGCGCCGCGCGCGCGGCCTCCGGCGAGATGACGATGATGACGTCGGGCCCGGCCGCCGCGTATGCGGGCTGCGAGGACGTGCTCGCCGCGATCGCCGGCAAGGTGTACCGCCTCGGCGACGCGCACGGCATCGGCTCGAAGGTGAAGATCATCAACCAGCTGCTGGCCGGCGTGCATATCGCGGCGGCCGCCGAAGCGATGGCGCTCGGCCTGCGCGAGGGCGTCGACGCCGATGCGCTGTACGACGTGATCACGCACAGCGCGGGCAATTCGTGGATGTTCGAGAACCGTGTGCCGCACATCCTGAGCGGCGACTACACGCCGTTGTCGGCCGTCGACATCTTCGTGAAGGATCTCGGCCTCGTGCTCGATACCGCGCGCCGCAGCAAATTCCCGCTGCCGCTGTCCGCCACCGCGCACCAGATGTTCATGAGCGCGTCGAGCGCCGGCCACGGCGGCGAGGACGATTCCGCCGTGATCAAGACTTTCCCCGGCATCACGCTGCCGCCCGCCCGCTGATTCGAACGACGTTCCCGCCATGACCGCTTCCGCTTCCCGTCCCCTGCTCGGCTGCATCGCCGACGATTTCACCGGCGCGACCGATCTCGCGAACATGCTCGTCAAGAGCGGCATGCGCACCGTGCAGACGATCGGCGTGCCCGCCGACGGCGCCGCTGCCGACACGATCGTCGACGCCGACGCGATCGTCGTCGCGCTGAAGTCGCGCACGATCCCCGCCGCCGACGCCGTCGCGCAATCGCTCGCCGCGTATGAATGGTTGCGCGCGCAAGGGTGCCGCCAGTTCTTCTTCAAGTACTGCTCGACGTTCGATTCGACCGACGCGGGCAACATCGGGCCGGTGGCCGACGCGCTGCTCGATGCGGCCGGCGGCGACTTCACGATCGCGTGCCCGGCGTTCCCCGAGAACGGCCGCACGATCTACCGCGGCCACCTGTTCGTCGGCGACGTGCTGCTGAACGAATCGGGGATGGAAAATCATCCGCTCACGCCGATGAAGGACGCGAACCTCGTGCGCGTGCTGCAACGGCAGACGAAGTCGCCGGTCGGCCTGATCCGCTACGACACGATCGCGCTCGGCGCGGCGGCCGTGCGCGCGCGGATCGACCAGCTGCGCGCGGAAGGCGCCCGTTTCGCGATCGCCGACGCGCTGTCGGACCGCGATCTCTACGTGCTCGGCGAAGCGTGCGCGGGCCTGCCGCTCGTCACCGGCGGCTCGGGCATCGCGCTCGGCCTGCCGGCGAATTTCCGCCGCGCGGAGCAATTGCCCGAGCGCGACAACGCGGCGTCGCTGCCGCGCATCGACGGCCTGTCGGCCGTGCTCGCCGGCAGCGCATCGAAGGCCACCAACGCGCAGGTCGCCGCATGGCGCGCGACGCGGCCGAGTTTCCGCATCGACCCGCTCGCGGCCTCGCGCGGCGAGCCCGTCGTCGATCAGGCGCTCGCGTTTGCGCGCTCGCACCTGCCTCAGCCCGTGCTGATCTACGCAACGGCCACGCCCGACGAAGTAAAGGCGGTGCAGCAGGCGCTCGGCGTCGACGCGGCCGGCCATCTCGTCGAAAGCACGCTCGCGGCGATCGCCCGCGGGCTGCGCGAACTCGGCGTGCGCAAGTTCGTCGTCGCCGGCGGCGAGACGTCCGGCGCAGTCGTGCAGGCGCTCGACGTGAAGTCACTGCAGATCGGCGCGCAGATCGATCCGGGCGTACCGGCCACGGCCACCATCGACGCGCAGCCGCTCGGCCTCGCGCTGAAATCCGGCAACTTCGGCACCACGGACTTTTTCGACAAGGCGCTGCGCGCGCTGGACGGAGCCGCACGATGAGCGACGAAGCGAAACTGCGCGAAGAGATCTGCGTGGTCGGCGCGAGCCTGTATGCGCGCGGCCATGCGGTCGGCAGCGCCGGCAACATCAGCGCGCGCCTGCATGACGGCTGGCTGATCACGCCGACCGACGCCTGCCTCGGCCGGCTCGACCCGAACGACATCGCGAAGGTCGGCACCGACGGCCAGCCCGTATCGGGCGGCAAGCCGTCGAAGACGCTCGCGCTGCATCGCGGCATCTACGCGCGCAACGCGGAAGCGAACGGCGTCGTCCACACGCATTCGACGCATCTCGTCGCGTTGACGCTCGCCGGCGTGTGGCGCGACACCGACGTGCTGCCGCCGATCACGCCGTACTACGTGATGAAGGTCGGCCACATCCCGCTGATCCGTTACCGCCGCCCCGGCGACCCGGCCGTCGCGGCCGAAGTCGCGGCGCTGGCCGACCGGGTGCGCGGCGTGCTGCTCGATCGGCTCGGCCCCGTGATGTGGGGGCCGTCGGTATCGCACGCGTCGTACGCGCTCGAGGAGCTCGAGGAAACGGCGCGGCTGTGGTTGATGACGCAGCCGAAGCCCGAACCGCTGACCGACGCGGCGCTCGACGAACTGCGCCAGACCTTCGGCGCGCGCTGGTAACGCGTCGCATCCTGATCGCACAGTAGTCCATACCGATTTCCATGCCCGCCGTGTGCGCGGGCCTTTCCGTCAGCACACACACGATCCGGCGGCGTACGCGCCGCCGGCACACCATAGTCCTGGAGACGACGATGACTGCTCTCGACGCGGCCGCAAGCCGCTCGCCCGCCGCGGCCGCCCAATCGGGCGAACTCGACCGCACCTACAAGAAAGTGTTCTGGCGCATCGTGCCGTTCCTGATGCTCTGCTATGTGGTCGCGTATCTCGACCGCGTGAACGTCGGCTTCGCCAAGCTGCAGATGTCGCAGGATCTCGCGTTCAGCGAAACCGTGTTCGGACTCGGCGCCGGCATCTTCTTCCTTGGCTACTTTCTGTTCGAACTGCCAAGCAACCTGCTGATGCACCGCATCGGCGCGCGCATCTGGATCGCGCGGATCATGATCACGTGGGGCCTGCTGTCCGCGCTGTTCGCGTTCGTGCAGACGCCGACGCAGTTCTACGTGCTGCGCTTCCTGCTCGGCCTCGCGGAAGCCGGCTTCTATCCGGGCGTGATCCTGTACCTGACGTACTGGTTCCCGTCGCATCGCCGCGCGAAGATCATCGCGGTGTTCATGTCCGCGATTCCAGTGTCGGGCATCTTCGGCAACCCGCTGTCGGGCTGGATCATGGAGCGCTTCCACGGCGGCTCGGGCTTTCACGGCTGGCAATGGATGTTCATGATCGAGGCCGTGCCGGCCGTGCTCATCGGCATAGCGACGATCCTGTATCTCGACAACAGCATCCGCGGCGCGAAGTGGCTCGACGAGCGCGAGAAGCAGCTACTCGAGGACGAAATCGCCGCGCAGCCGCAGGAACAGCAGCAGCATGGCCATTCGCTGAAGGCCGTGTTCTCCGACCCGCGCATGTGGTGGATGTCGCTGATCTACTTCGCGTTCGTCACCGGCCAGTACGGCCTCACGTTCTGGATGCCGACGCTCGTCAAATCGACCGGCATCACCGATACGCTGCAGATCGGCCTGCTGTCGGCGATTCCGTTCGTCGTCGCGATCGTCGTGATGAACCTGTTCGGCCACAGCGCGGACAAGCGGCGCGAACGCCGCTGGCACCTGATCGTGCCGGCGCTGATGGGCGCGATCGGGTTTGCGGTCGCCGCGTCGTACTCGCACAATACGGCGGTGTCGATCGTGTTCCTGTCGCTCGCGGCAGGCGGCGTGCTGACCTGCGCGCCGCTGTTCTGGTCGCTGCCGACCGCGTTCCTCGCGGGCTCCGCGGCCGCGGCCGGGATCGCGATCATCAACTCGGTCGGCAACCTCGCCGGTTTCGCGAGCCCGTACGTGATCGGCTACCTGAAGGACGCCACGCACAGCATCGCGTCCGGCATGTACGTGCTCGCGGCAATGCTCGTGATCGGCGCGATCGCCGTGTGGCTCACGCCCGCCAAACTCGTGAACCGCTGATTCACCGCTGGACGACTCATCATTCGACGCGGGGCGCACGGCGCCCCGCCCCATTCATGCACAGGACCCGCTGCCATGCCACGCTTCGCCGCCAACCTCTCGATGATGTACACCGAGCATGCGTTTCTCGAACGCTTCGCCGCTGCCGCCCATGACGGCTTCAAGGCCGTCGAGTACCTGTTCCCGTACGACTTCGCCGCCGAGGACATCCGCGCGCGCCTCGACGCGCACGGCCTCGAACAAGCGCTGTTCAACGCGCCGCCGGGCGACTGGGCCGCGGGCGAACGCGGCATCGCATCGCTGCCGGGCCGCGAGGACGAGTTCCGCCGCGGCATCGACCAGGCGCTCGACTATGCGCGCGTGATCGGCAACAAGAAGCTGCACGTGATGGCCGGCATGGTGCCGCCGGGCGCCGACCGCGCGCGCCATCGCGATACGTATCTGGCGAACCTGCGCCATGCGGCGCAGGCGGCCGCCGCGCACGGCATCACGCTCCTGATCGAGCCGATCAACCAGCGCGACATGCCCGGCTACTTCCTGAGCCGCCAGGACGACGCACAGGCGATCCGCGCGGAAGTCGGCGCGCCGAACCTGAAGGTGCAGTTCGACTGCTACCACTGCCAGATCGTCGAAGGCGATCTCGCGATGAAGCTCAAGCGCGATTTCGCGGGCATCGGCCATATCCAGATCGCGGGCGTGCCGGAACGCCACGAGCCGGATGTCGGCGAACTCAACTACCCGTACCTGTTCGCGCTGATCGACGCGCTCGGCTACGACGGCTGGATCGGCTGCGAATACCGGCCGAAGGCCGGTACGTCGGAAGGCCTCGGCTGGCTCAAGACATATCTGTAATTCCCGTATTTCCCAGAGGGTCAACAACATGAAAGTACTGATCACCGGCGGCGCCGGCTTTCTCGGCCAGCGTCTCGCGCGCAAGCTGCTCGAGCGCGGCGAACTGACCGGCCCCGACGGCCGTATCGAGAAGATCGACGAGCTGGTGCTGCTCGACGTCGTCAAGGGCAGCGATTTCGGCGATGCGCGCGTGACGTCGATCGTCGGCGACATCGCCGATCGCGCGGTGCTCGACAGCGCGATCGACACGCAGACGGGCGCGATCTTCCACCTCGCGGCGATCGTCAGCGGGCAGGCCGAAGCCGATTTCGATCTCGGCATGCGGATCAACCTCGATGCATCGCGCACCCTGCTCGAAGTGTGCCGCGCGCGCGGCCACCAGCCGCGCGTCGTGTTCACGAGCTCCGTCGCGGTGTACGGCGGCGCGCTGCCCGACGTCGTGCAGGACGACACCGCGCTCAACCCGCAGTCGTCGTACGGCGCCGAGAAGGCGATCGCCGAACTGCTGCTGTGCGACTACGCGCGGCGCGGTTTCGTCGACGGCCGTGTGCTGCGGCTGCCGACCATCAGCGTACGGCCCGGCCGCCCGAACGCGGCGGCGTCGTCGTTCGCGAGCGGCATCATCCGCGAGCCGCTGAACGGCGAGGAAAGCGTGTGCCCGGTGCCCGGCTCGACGCGGCTGTGGCTGCTGTCGCCGCGCGGCGCGATCGACGCGCTCGTCGCGGGGTGCGAGATCGACGGCGCGAAGCTCGGCAACAAGCGCGTGATCAACCTGCCGGGGCTGTCGGTATCGGTCGACGAGATGATCGCGGCGCTGCGCGAAGTCGCGGGCGACGAGGTCGTGAAGCTGATCCGTCATGCGCCCGACGAACGCGTCGAGAAGATCGTCGGCAGTTGGCCTGGCCGCTGGGATACGTCGCGCGCGGAAGCGCTCGGGCTGAAGGGCGACACGTCGTTCGTGGACGTGATCCGCAGCCATATCGCGGACGAACAGCGCTGATTTGAACCGGATCGGGCCGCGTCGACGCGGCCCGGCCGAATGTGGCCCGGCGTGGCCCGACCGATTCCCCGACGCGCAACGACGCGCGTTGCGTCCCGGCCACCTGCCTGAAGTGCGCATCGACGCCGGGACAACACCGCACCACCGCTCCACACGATTCGTCTCCGCGCGACACGCCGCGCGCGTGCCTCGCTCTGCCGCGATGCCGACGGTCGCGCGCAACACGGGTACATAACGGCACCTAGTTGCCGACCTGCGCCGGCATGCCGGGCTCGGCCGCCCGCGTCGCCGACGCCGCCATCCGCGCGCCATCCTGCTCGGCGAGCTTCGCTTCCGCGGCCTGGATATCGGCCGGATACTCGCCGTCATCGCCCTTCGCCGGGTCGTACCCGGCCGCTTCGAGGCGCATCAGTTCGTCGCGAACCTGCGCACGCGTCAACGGTGCGGCCGATTGTGCGAATGCCGACTGACCGACGATCGCAGCGATCATCGTCAGTAGTGCGATATATATTTTCATCATGAACTCCTTCAATGTGACGTATCGATCAACCACGGGATTTGCGTGACCTGAGAATGCAGGCCCGCGGCTCAGCTTCCGAAATAGACCGTGCAGAAGCTCGCGGGGCCGACGCATGCGGCTGCGCCTCGACGCGGCGACATCGAAGCCGGCTTGCCCGCGTCGGACGACACGGCCGGATCGCTGCCGACCGCCGTGCTGGCCTGCCGCTGCGGCATCCGCTCGGCCTGCTGCTGGAACAGCGGGCTCACGTCCGGATACGACGTATCGGTCACGAAGCGCAGCCCATTGTTTTGTGCATCGATCAGTTCCTGCCGGACCTGTTCGCGCGTGAGCGCCTGTGCCGACGCTTGCGTCGCGACACCTGCGAGAGACATCGCCGCCACCGTGGCGGCTACCAGCCAGTGCGTGTTCATGTTCCACTCCTTCATCAGTCAACGAGACGACGTGCTACACCCGTATGACGACGGAGGGGCCGGGTTTATTCCCGCCTTTCCATACGCGCCTGCCGAACGTTCATCGAACTGTCATTCATTCGTCAGCCGGCGTAACCTGACGTAACGCAATGCCCGCCGTGCTTCGGGCAGACTGACCCCCACTTCATCCGGGCCGCCCATCGATCGACATGTCCGCCGCTTACGACCATGCAGCCGCCCTGCTGCGCACGCTGTACGACCGCCATATCGACAGCGGTGCGGTGCTCGACGCGTCCGCATTCCCGGATGCCGAGCGTTTCGTGCGCGCGTGGCCGGCGATCCGCGCGGAGGCGCTGGAGGTAGCACGCGACATGCCGCGCATCCCGCGTTTTCACGAAATCATGCGCGAGCAGTACGACATCTCGGCCAACGATGCACGCGACTGGCGCATGTTCATCATGCAGGCGTACGGCCAGCCGTTTCCGCGCAACCTGTCGCGCTGCCCGACCGTCGCGTCGCTCGTCGCGGCGTCGCCGGACGTGCTGTCCGCGTCGCTGTCGTTCCTCGCGCCCGGCAAGCACATCCCGCCGCATCGCGGGCCGTTTCGCGGCATCCTGCGCGGTTATCTCGTGCTGTCGATGCCGAAGCGCGCCGACGGCACGCCGGCGGCCGTGCTGAAGGTCGACGGACACGAATACCGGCTCGACGAAGGCCGCTTCCTGCTGTGGGACGACACGTTCACACACGAGGTGTGGAACGACAGCGACGCCGTGCGGATCGTGCTGCTGCTCGATATCCGTCGGCGCGGAATGCCGCGCTGGCTCATGTGGCTGTCGAATGCGGTGATCGGGGTCGTGCGGCTCGGCATCCGGATCAGGGGGCGGTCGATTCCGGTTTAGCCGCCGCCAGCCCGCGCAGACGCCATGGCAAACGCCATCGCTTGCGGCCGCTCCGTTCCGCCTTTCGACACCCGCCGGATCGCCTAAACTACAAGCCGTCCCTTCGTGCGGCTCCTGCCAGCTACCGCCATGGCGCATCTCTTCTTCGCCGCGTCGATCCAGCGGCATGTCGAAACGCCCGAGCGCGACGTCGACGCGCATACGGTCGGCGAGGCATTCGACACCATTTTCAGCGAGCAGCCGCGGCTGCGCGGCTACATCGTCGACGACCAAGGTGCGCTGCGAAAGCACCTGTCGGTGTTCATCGACGGCCAGCCGATCCGCGACCGGCAGCGCCTGTCCGATGCGCTCGGGGCCACCAGCCGCGTGTATGTCGTGCAGGCGCTGACCGGCGGATAAAGGGACCGATGCCCGAGCACCTCCCCATACCAAGTGCCGTCGCACCAAGGCGGACCATCAGGAGACATTGCGCATGAACGATCGACTGCTCGTCGCCACCCGCAAGGGCCTGTTCGTCCTGCAACCCGACGGTCATGGCGGCTGGACGCCCGGCGAACCGCATTTCATCGGCGAGCCCGTCAGCATGGCGCTCGCCGACCCGCGCGACGGCACGCTGTATGCGGCACTCAATCTCGGCCATTTCGGCGTGAAGCTGCATCGCCTGCGCGCCGGCGCCACCGACTGGGAGGAATGCGCAGTCCCGGTTTATCCGCCCCAGCCCGCCGACGCGTCGCCCGCCCGCGCCGACACGCACGCAGGCAGCGGCGACACCGCCGACGCGCCTGCCGGATCGCCGCAGCCGCCGTGGACCCTTCAGCAAATCTGGTCGCTCGAAACCGGCGGCGCGGACGAACCGGGCGTACTGTGGGCCGGCACGATTCCCGGCGGCCTGTTCCGCTCCGACGATCACGGCGATTCGTGGGTACTCAACCGCGCGCTGTGGGATCGCCCCGAACGCGCCGAATGGGGCGGCGGCGGGTACGACGCGCCGGGCATCCATTCGGTGATGGTCGATCCGCGCGACAGCCGGCACGTCACCGTCGGCATCTCGTGCGGCGGCGTCTGGCAGACCACGGACGGCGGCGCGACGTGGCGCGTGACCGCGGAAGGCATGGAGGCCGACTACATGCCGCCCGAGCGGCGCGGCGAGCCGAACATGCAGGACCCGCACCGCGTCGTGCAGTGCGCGGCCAACCCGGACGTGCTATGGACGCAGCATCATTGCGCGATCTTCCGCTCGACGGATAGCGGTGAGCACTGGCGGCGCATCGAAGCCGAGCCGTCGAGCTTCGGTTTCGCGGTGGCCGTGCATCCGCACGAACCGGATACCGCGTGGTTCGTGCCGGCCGTGAAGGACGCGTGCCGGATTCCGGTGAACGGCCGGTTCGTCGTCACGCGCACGCGCGACGGCGGCCGCAGTTTCGAAACCCTGTCGAACGGGTTGCCGGCCGCGCCCGCGTACGACCTCGTGTACCGGCACGGGCTCGCGGTGGACGATTCCGGCACGCGCCTCGCGATGGCGTCGACGACCGGCGGGTTATGGACGTCCGCCGATGGCGGCGAGCACTGGCAACAGGTATCGGCGCACTTGCCGCCGGTGTATTGCGTGCGCTTCGGTTAATCACACGCGGACACCGAACGAAACGCAACCATCCGCACGTTGCCGAACGGAATTCGCGCGCCGGCGTAACCGACCGGCGCTTCACGCAGCCGGCGCTATCCGCCCGACCGACGCACGCGTCCGTGCGATTTCCGCTTCGAGCCAGTCGAGAAACCGCCTGACCTGCGGCTCGCGCTCCCGCCCCGGCCGGCACAGCGCGACGAAGCGCGCACCGGCGAGCCGCACCGCGGACTCGATCGGCTTCAACGCACCGCGCTCGACATGCTCGGCGGCCAGCACGGAGCTGAGCAGCGCGATACCCTGCCCGTGCAGCACGGCCTGCAACGCGTAATGCTCGTCGTCGTAATGGCGAAACACCGCGCGTTCGAGCCACGCTTCCCGGCCCGCCGCGCGGCACCACGAAGCCCAATCGACCGACACGGGCAGCGGCGTATCCCACATGGTCTCGATCAGGTCGAGCGGCTCGTCGGTACGATGCGCGTCGAACCCGACGGCCGCATACGCACCGAAATATTCGTCGATCAACGCAATCTCGTGCAGCGCGGGAAACTTTCGCGACGTCGCGCGAATCGCGAGATCGATCCGTGCATCCCGTTCGAGATCGACGAGCGCGTTGCCCGTTTCGACCTTGATGTGCAGATGCGGATCGACGCGCCGAAACGCGCCGAGACGCGGAATCAGCCACATCGCCGCAAAGGCGGGCGTGGTGGTCAGCACGAGCGGGCGCTCGTCGGCCGCATCCGGACGCACCGCATCGAGCCCGCGACTCAACGCCAGCAACGCATCGTGACTCGCGCGAAACAGCCGCTCGCCTTCTTCCGTCAGCCGCACGCCGCCCGCGCCGCGCTCGAACAGCAGCACGCCGACGCGGCTCTCGAGCGACTTGATCTGGTGCGACACGGCGGCCGGCGTCACGGACAGTTCATCGGCTGCGGCCTTGAACGTGCCGAGCCGTGCCGACGCTTCGAATACACGCAATGCGGTCAGGGGAATTTTCGAGAACACGGGGCCTCGCGCGCCAGATGCGGCCGGGTTGAATTCGATTCAATCGGGGTGAGATTAGGTGAATTGAAGCGGGTGCGCAACGCGGCTAGCCTTGCGGGACGTCGCGGCATGGCGCCGCGGCGGTTGCCCTCGAACCGGAGGAACCCGTGCAAGGCCTACCGCGCAGGATCACGCAGGCGGTGCTCTACGAAGCGATCGCCATTTCCTGCATTTCGCCCGTGATCGCGGCGATCTTCAAGCAGGATCTCGTCTATTCAGGCGCGCTGTCGGCGACGATGTCGGCGATCGCGATGCTGTGGAACCTGATCTTCAACGCGCTGTTCGAGCGCTGGGAAGCGTCGCGCCGGCAGCCGGCGCGTACGCTCGGGCGGCGCATACTGCACGCCACCGGATTCGAGGGCGGGCTGATCTTCATCCTCGTGCCGGTCGTGTCGGGGTGGCTCGACATCTCGTGGTTCGACGCGTTCGTCGTCGATATCGGGCTGTTCGCGTTCTTCTTCTGCTACGCGTTCGTGTTCCAGTGGGCGTTCGACCGCGTGTTCGACGTGCCGGCGGCGACGAAGCAGTCGTGAGCCGGGCGCCTATGCCCCCACGGCGATTTTAGGCAACTGCCAGCCGAAGCGTACCGCCGCCATCCGCAGCGCAAAGCACGCGATGCCGCCCAGCACGGCCGCGACGACGGGCGGGCAACCGAGCCGCCGGCACGACACGACGACGACCGCGCCGAGCAGTGCCGCGCTCGCGTAGATGTCCGTGACCAGCACGACGGGAATCCGCGCGAGCAGCAGATCGCGCACCACGCCGCCCCCGCAGCCGGTCACGGCGCCCATCAGCGTCGCGATGAACGGGTGGACGCGGAATTCGAGCGCCTTCACCGCGCCCGCAACCGCGAACAGCGCGAGGCCGGCCGCGTCGAGCGCCGTCAGCAGCGACGGCGAGAACGACGCGACCCGCGCATGAAACACGAAGGCGAACAGCCCGGCAGCGAACGCGAGCGCCGGATAACGCCAGTCGCTCACGGCGCTCGGCGGGCGCGCGCCGATCAACAGGTCGCGAATCACGCCGCCGCCGAGCGCGACGACGAGCGACAGCACCATCACCCCGAACAGGTCGAGGCCGGCGCCGATCGCCGCATTGGCGCCCTCGATCGCGAACACCGCCGTGCCCGCGAGATCGGCGGCGAGCACGACTTGCTCGATGCGCTTCATGCGAGTGAATGGCCGATGTTAAGCATCGTCCGGTTGCTGCGTGCGCCGACCGAAGCCGACGGGTTGTTCGGCCGCGTGCCGGCTGCGTGTTGCCGTCCGGATGCATCGAGCGGGTTGCGGGTCATCGTCGTCTCCTCGATCGGGGATCGAGCAGTCTAGCGTATCGTCCGGCGACCGTCGGGCCAAGCGTGAAGCGGGCAGCAAAAAGCCGGCGCAAGCAGGTCATCCTGCTTGCGCCGGCTCGAAAATTCACGTCAGGCTTCGCGCCGCATCCGCACGGCCCGACACGTCACGCTCAATGCACGCCGAGGTACGCCTTCACCGCCGGCAGGCCCGGCTTGCCGTCGAGCGTCGTCACGCCGGCCAGCCACTTGTCGAGCGCTTGCGGGTTCGCCTTCAGCCAGTCGGCGGCAGCCTTGTTCGGGTCCTGCTTGTTCATGATCGGCACCATCACGTGGTTCTCGATCGACGTCGTGAACTGCAGGTTCGACACGAACTTCGCGACGTTCGGGCAGCGTTGCGCGTAATCGGGCGGGGTCGCCGTCAGCACCTTCGCTTCGCCGTAGTTCGGGCCGAACACATCGTCGCCGCCGGTCAGGTAGTCGATCTTCATCTGCACGTTCATCGGATGCGGTTCCCACCCAAGGAACACGATCCACTGCTTGTCGCGGGCCGCGCGATTCACTTCGACCAGCATCCCGGCCTCGCTCGACTCGACCAGCTTGAACTTGCCGAGGCCGAACTGGTTGCCGTCGATCATCTTCTTGATCAGCGCATTGCCGTCGTTGCCCGGCTCGATCCCGTAGATCTTGCCGTTGAGCTTGTCCGCGTACTTCTGGATGTCCGCGAACGACTTCAGGCCGCCCTGGTACACGTAGTCGGGCACCGCGAGCGTGTATTTCGCGCCGGTCAGGTTCGGCGTCGCGAGCACCTTGATCGTGCCGGCCTTCGTGAACGGCTGGATGATCGGGTCCATCGTCGGCGACCAGTAGCCGAGGAACACGTCGATCTGCTTGCTCTTGATCCCCGCGAACGTGATCGGCACCGAGGCGATCGTCTTCGTCGGGTTGTAGCCGAGCCCCTGCAGCATCGTCGACGCGAGGCCCGTGGTCGCCGCGATGTCGGACCAGCCGACATCGGCGAAGCGCACGTTCTTGCATACGGGCGGATCGGCCGCATAAACGGCCGACATCGGCGCGGTCACCCCGATCCCGCACACCGCTGCGATCAATAGGCGCTTCATCTTGCTTCTCCTCAAAGTGATGTCGTTTGCTTGAATGCGGGATCGTTTATTGAAGCCGCGCGCCGCGATCCCGGCGACGTCGCGGACCGACGGATTGCCGCGGCTCAGCGCCCGGGCAGCCGGCGCTCGTAGCTCGGCGCATGGCCGAACTGCGCGCGGTATGCCTTGCTGAAATGACACGGCGAATGAAAGCCGCAGACCGTCGTCACGCGTGCGATCGATGCATCGGTCGTGCGCAGCAGGTCGCGGGCGCGTTTCAGGCGCAGCGTCAGGTAATAGTGGGTCGGCGATACGTTCAGGTACACCTTGAACATGCGCTGCAGATGCCGCTGCGACAGCCGCACGAGCCGCGCGAGCTCCTCGAGCGACAGCGGCTCCTCGATGTTCGCCTCCATCAGCCGCACGACCTCGATCAGCTCCGCGCGCGAGAAGCCGACCCGCGCATCGACCGGAATCGGCTGCGTATCGGTCGAGCTGCGAATGCGCTCCAGGATGAACTGCTCGGATACCTGCGCGGCCAGTTGCTGGCCGAACCGCATGCCGACGAGGTTCAGCATCAGGTCGAGCGGCGCGGTGCCGCCCGTGCAGGTCAGCCGGTCGCGATCGACGACGAACAGCTCGTCGGCGAAGCCCACTCGCGGAAATTCGGAATGCAGCGCGGACAGGTTTTCCCAGTGCACGGTGCAGCGATAGCCGTCGAGCAAGCCGGTCGACATCAGCGCATAGGCGCCCGTGCAGATGCCGCCGAGCGGCAGCCCGCGTTCGGCGAGCGCCGCGAGCGTATCGCGCGCGCCCTCGTCGACCACGTCGCGAATGCGGATGCCGCCGCACACGATCATCACGTCGGGCAGGTTGTCGTAGTCGAGCGCCTGCGTGGGCCGCACCGCAATGCCGTTGCTGGCATGCGCGGGCGCGCCGTCGAGCGAGTAGATCGACCACTTGTAGTGATCCGCCCGCCCGACGTAGTTCGCCATCCGAAGCACTTCGACCGCGCTCGAGAACGCGATCATCGAGAAGTTCGGCAGCGTCAGGAAGCCGAAATGGGCGAGGGACGAAACCGGTGAAACGCAGGCGGCGGGCGCGACAGCGACGGCGGACGTCACATCGGTCTCCTAGGGTCTGTTTCCAGATGGAACGCACATGCGTTGCCACGAGAACGGCCGCTCGCGAGGCGCGCGACGCCGCGAATACTCAGCGTATTCGCAAGGAGTGCAACGCGGCGAGCGGCCGTTCTCGTGGCAACCCCAAACTTGAAATGTATTCCACGGGAATGCCCGAAATCGCCCGCATGGCGGCGTCGCTCGTCGCTTGTTTGGCTAGGCCAAACGGCGCTCCTCACTTCTTGCCCTGCGAGCGATTTCGGGCATTCGCATGTGCGTTCCATCTGGAAACAGACCCTAGAGGAGGTTGCAGGGGGCCAGCCCCGCGGCCGAAGCCGCGGGAACCGTTATCCATTCAGGGTGTGCGGCCAGGTCGCTCCTGGCCGCCGAAGATCAGGCCTGCGCGGGCGCGGCCTTCACGCGAAACAGCTGCTTGAGGCCCGAGAACAGCGGCGCCTTCACGGTGCCCGGTGCGCGGCCGAAGCTTTCGGTGATGCGGTCCAGAATGATCGCGAGCAGCACGACCGACAGGCCGCTCTCGAAGCCGAGGCCGATGTCGAGGCGCTGGATACTCGCGAGCACGTCGTTGCCGAGGCCGCCCGCGCCGACCATCGACGCGATGATCACCATCGACAGCGCCATCATGATCGTCTGGTTCACGCCCTGCATGATCGACGGCAGCGCGTTCGGGAACTGCACCTTGTACAGCAGCTGCCACGGCGTGCAGCCGAACGCCTGGCCGGCTTCGACAATCTCGCGGTTCACGTGACGGATGCCGAGGCTCGTGAGACGCACCGCGGGCGGCATCGCGAAGATCACCGTCGACAGGATCCCCGGCACGCGGCCGAGACCGAACAGCATCGCGGCCGGAATCAGGTAGACGAACGCGGGCATCGTCTGCATCAGGTCGAGAATCGGGCGCACGATCGCGGCGACCCACTTGCTCTTCGCGGCCCAGATGCCGAGCGGAATGCCGAGCACGAGGCTGATGATCGTCGACGACAGCGTGAGGCCGAGCGTGATGACCGTCTGATCCCAGAAGCCCGTCGCGAAGATCAGCAGCAGCGAAAGCGTGGTGAACAGCGCGAAGCGCCAGCCCACCCGCCACAGCCCGACGCCGATGAAGATCGCCATCATCAGCCACATCGGGATCGCCTGCAGGCCATGCTCGACGAACGCCGCGAGCCCTTCGATCGCTTGACCGATCGCGTCGAACGTCTTCGCGTCGTGGTCGAGCAGGTAGTGAACGGACTGGTCGACCCAGGTACCGAGCGGAATCATTTCAGACATGGGAGCCTCGCGAACGCGTGATGGCCTTCAGGATGAGCGCACGATCGACCGAGCCGCAGTAGCAGCCGTCGTCGTCGACGACGGGCAGTGCATTCGGGCTCGCGACCACGCGCGCGACGACATGTTCGAGCGACGCATCGCGCCGGATGCTTTCGATCGGCCGCACGGACGGCGTGTCCTGGCCGAGCGCCTCGCGCGTGACGAAGCCGCGAATCTTGCGTGCGGCGTCGAGCACGAACGCGTATTCGGCGCTGCCGTTCAGCGAAGCCGCGACGTTCGCGGCATCGCACTTCGATACGAGCGGCACCGCGCCGGTCTGCATCAGGTCGCCGGCGGTGAGGTAGCGGCTGGTGTCGATGCCGTCGAAGAACGCGCGCACGTAATCGTCGGCCGGGTTCGCGATGATGTCCTGCGGCGTGCCGACCTGCACGAGGCGGCCGCCCTCCATGATCGCGATGCGGTTGCCGATGCGCAGCGCTTCCTCGAGATCGTGCGACACGAACATGATCGTGCGGCGCTGCTCCTTCTGCAGTTGCAGCAGCACGTCCTGCATTTCGCGGCGCTTGAGCGGATCGAGCGCGGAGAACGCCTCGTCCATGATCATCAGCGAAGGGTTCACGGCCAACGCGCGGGCGAGGCCGACGCGCTGCTGCATCCCGCCCGACAGCTCGGACGGCAGCTTGTGCGAGAACGGCGCGAGACCGACCTGCTCGAGCACTTCCATCGCACGGCGCTCGCGCTCCTTCTTGCCCATGCCGCCGACTTCGAGCCCGAACGCGGCATTCGACACGACGGTGCGATGCGGCATCAGCGCGAACGACTGGAACACCATGCTCATGTCCTTGCGGCGCAGCGCGGTCAGCGCCGAGCGGCGCGCCGACGCGACATCGAGCCCGTCGATCAGCACCTTGCCGGCGCTCGGATCGACCAGCCGGTTCACGAGGCGGATCAGCGTGGACTTGCCGGAACCGGACAGGCCCATCAGCACGAAAATTTCGCCTTCCTGCACATCGAAGGAGACGTTGTGCACGCCGACGACCTGGCCGGTGCGCTTGAGCACATCGTCCTTCGTCGCGCCGGCGGCGAGCATGTCGAGCGCCTGCTGCGGATTGCTTCCAAACACCTTGCACAG
Source organism: Burkholderia cenocepacia (assembly GCF_014211915.1). NCBI lineage: Bacteria > Pseudomonadati > Pseudomonadota > Betaproteobacteria > Burkholderiales > Burkholderiaceae > Burkholderia > Burkholderia cenocepacia. The sequence goes on from NZ_CP060040.1 coordinate 1,768,360, forward strand.
ACCTTCGACCACAACCTTGGGGGCATCCATCGAAACCTTCTCCTCGTGTAGCGGGGACTCGCGCTTGTCATAGCGTGCCTACATAGTTGCCAGAAAAAACCCCGGCCTGCCGACGAATTACGACAAACGCTTGCGCAAATACGACACGGCCGGCAGCCCCGCCGGGCGGGCCGCGCAGCCGATTGCGGCGGCGCAAAACGCGCACGGCCAGCAACGACGGGCATCACCCGGCGGCCTTGTGCGCAGCAACGCGCCAAACGGCACATGAGGTTTTGCGCCAGGCCGCCTCCGGCACGCGTCGCTTTACGACAAGTTCACGTCCGTTCCGGCGCCGATCTATTCAGACGAAAGCGCGCGCCGCATTCGCCAATAAAAAGCATGACCGTGCAAAAAACCGGATGGCGACACCGGACGGCGCACGCCGCGATACCGCGTCAAACCCGGGAATCGGCGCACGGACGCTGTGATACATTCGCCGCAAACACGCCGATCGCGACGTTGCCGCGAGCCCTTCGCACGCAGGCTCAGCCGCACGACGCGCGCATGCCGGGTCGCCTGCCGGCCGTGCTGAAACCGCCTCGATCCGGTGCGAGCCGCGATCGAAGGACGATAACGACAGTGAGAGGGAGCAAGGCGTTGAACTGGGCATTCGCCGTAATCGGTTTCATCGTGGGCGGCATCGCCGCATTGATCGGGGATTTCTCGGCCGGGAGCGGCTCGCTGCTCGGGGCAGCCGTCGGATTCTGCATCGGGCACGCGCTGCGGCAACGCAAGCAGCAAAACCAGCGGGCCGCGGCCGACGCGTTCGCGATCTCCGCGACGCCGCCGCCGACCCCATTACCGCTCGCCGATCGCGTCGCCCGCCTCGAGGCAACCGTCGACACGCTCACGCGCGAACTCGACGTGCTGCGCGCCCAACTGGCGGGCGCGAAGGCCGGCGCGGCGACCTCCGGCGACATCGCGCAAACGGCTTCGGCCGGTGCCTCCGCCGCGCCGCTGCCAGCCCACGTTCCGGCCACGCCCACGCCACGACCTGTCGCCGCACGGGCCGACACACCGGCATCCACGTCGACGTCGGCACCTGCCGCGGCACCCGCACCGGCAACCGCAGCCCGCACCGCCGCTGCGTCCGCTCAGGCCAATACCACCGCCAGTCCACCCGCCACTCCGACCCGCCCTGCCCCGCCCGCACCACCCGCGCCACGCGAACCCGGTTTCGCCGAACGCGCGTTCGGCGCCGCGCGCGACTGGCTGCTCGGCGGCAATACGGTCGTGCGTGTCGGGATCATCGTGCTGTTCTTCGGCGTCGCGTTCCTGCTCAAGTACGCGGCCGACAACGACATGCTGCCGATCGAATTTCGCCTCGCGGGCACGGCGCTCGCCGCGGCCGCGCTGCTCGCGATCGGCTGGCGCGCGCGGGCGCGCCGCGCCGCATACGGCCTCGTGCTGCAAGGCGGCGGCGTCGGCATCCTGTACCTGACGATCTTCGCCGCGACCAAGCTGTATGCGCTGCTGCCCGTCGGCGCCGCGTTCCCGCTGATGGTCGCGGTCTGCGCGCTGGGCGCATTCCTCGCGGTGCGGCAGAACGCACTGCCGCTCGCGTTCATGGGCAGCGCGGGCGGCTTCCTCGCACCGATCCTGCTGTCCACCGGCCAGGGCAACCACGTCGCGCTGTTCAGCTACTACGCACTGCTGAACGCGGGCATCTTCGCAATCGCGTGGTTCAAGGCGTGGCGCCCGCTGAACCTGCTCGGCTTCGTGTTCACGTTCACGATCGGCTCCGCGTGGGGCGTGACCGCCTATCGTCCCGCGCTGTTCGCGAGCACCGAGCCGTTCCTCATCCTGTTCTTCCTGATGTATGTCGGCATCGCGCTGCTGTATGCGGTGAAACGCGAACTCGCGCTGCGGCACTATGTGGACGGCACGCTCGTGTTCGGCACGCCGATCGTCGCGACCGCGCTGCAGGCGTCGCTCGTGAAGGGCATGCCGTTCGTGCTCGCGTGGAGCGCGGTCGCGCTGTCGGCGTTCTACGTCGCGGTCGCCGCATGGCTCGCGGGGCGCCGCGATCGCCTCGGGCTGCTGTTCGAATCGATGCTCGCGCTCGCGGTCATCTTCGCGACGCTCGCGGTGCCGCTCGCGTTCTCGGGGCCGACGACCAGCGCCGCGTGGGCCATCGAAGGCGCCGCCGTCGTGTGGCTCGGCGTGCGCCAGAAGCGCCTGCTCGCGTTCGGCTTCGGGCTGCTGATGCAGGTCGCCGCGGCCGGCGCGTTCTTCACGAGCCTGCTCGGGCCGGCCGACCCGGCTGCGCTGCCGGTGCTCAACGGCCCGACTATCGCGATGCTGCTGATCGCGCTCGCCGGCCTGTTCACCGGCTGGTGGCTGCACGGGCGCGGTGAAGCCCGCGCATGGCACGCGTGGATGCCCGAGATCGGTGTCGCGGCCGCCGCGTGGGGCCTGCTGTGGTGGATCAGCGGCGGGCTGCACGAGATCCTCGTCCATGCGAGCCGTCACGTCGATCTGCATGCCGACCGCTTCGTCGTCGATACGACCGCGCTGTTCGCGGCCGGCACCGCGTGGCTCGCGCACGTCGCGCGCCGCCGGCTCGCGTGGCCGCTCGCCGAATGGCCCGCGCTCGCGCTCACGCCGGTGCTGGCGCTGCTCGCACTGCGCGCGTTCGATGCACACGAAGCGCCGCTGTCGGGCATGGGCGCGTTCGCGTGGCCGGTGGCCGTCGGCGCCGGGTTTGCACTGCTGTGGCGCCAGTCGCGCGGCACGACCGGCGCCACGGCAGCGATCGGCACGGCCCATTCCGTTGCAGCAGGCATCCTCGCGCCGCTGCATACGCTGGCGTTCTGGACCCTGTGCGGGCTGCTGTCGCTCGAAGGTTTCTGGCGCCTGCGCACGTTCGTCCCGGAAGGCGCCTGGAGCTGGAGCGCATGGGCGTACGGCTTCGGCGCGCTGCTCCTGCTCGTGTCGGGCCCCGGCTCGCGCCTGCGCTGGCCCGTCGCGGCGTTCCCGCGCGCCTACCAGGTGTGGGGGGCCGCGCCGCTCGCCGCGCTGCTGTGGCTGTGGAGCCTTGCCAGCACGGCAAGCGACGGCGACGCAGCGCCGCTCTTCTGGCTGCCGCTGCTCAATCCGCTCGACGTCGCGCAGGCTCTCGTGTTCGTCGCGTTCGCCGTGTGGCTGCGTCGCCTGAAGACGCTCGGCGTCGCGTGGCATCCTCGCGTCGTCGACTATCTGGCGATCGCGACCGTGTTCCTGTGGTTCAACGCGCTGCTGCTGCGCACGCTGCATCAGCGCTTCCACCTGGGCTACGACATCGATACCGTGCTGTCGTCGTTCGGTATCCAGCAAGTGTTCATGGTCGGCTGGAGCCTGTTCGCGTTCGCCGGGATGTGGCTCACGCGCCGCGACGGCATCGCCCGCCTCTGCGCGTTCGCGTCGCTGCCGCTGATCGTCGTGATGTGGGTGTGGACTTTCTACGCGAACTTCACGCAGGACGGCGGAAGCTGGGCGCGCGTGCCGCTGTTCAACCCGCTCGATCTCGTGCTCGCGGTCGTTTATGGGCTCGCCGCGTCGTGGTTCGTGCGCGCGCGCAGGCTCGGCTGGTCGTTCGGCAACTATCGCGTCGAACTGCTGGGTGCGGCCGGCGCGACCGGGTTCCTGTGGCTGAACGCGATCCTGCTGCGCACGCTGCATCACTGGGCCGGCGTGCCGTACGAATTCGGCGCGATGGCCGAATCGACGCTCGTGCAGGCGTCGGTATCCGTGTACTGGACGGTCTGCGCGCTCGCGATCACGATCTGGGCCACGCGCCGCGGGCTGCGACCGCTGTGGTTCGTCGGCGCCGCGCTGCTCGCGCTCACGGTCGTCAAGCTGTTCCTGTTCGACCTGTCGCACGTCACCGGCATCGAGCGGATCGTATCGTTCATCGGCATCGGCGTACTGCTGCTGTTGATCGGCTATTTCTCGCCGCTGCCGCCGAAAGCCGCCGCGCAACAGGACGGCCGGCCATGAAACGACTCGCCGCCCTGCTCGGGCTGAGCCTGCTCGCGTCGTTCGCGGCCGCCGACGGCGCGCCGAACGCCGGCCGCGTCACGCAGCGCTTCGCGCTCGACCTCGACGGCAGCGCCGCGTATTACCAGCTCACCGTGCCGCAGCCCGTGTATGCGGCGAGCCGGCGCGACGATCTCGGCGACGTGCGTATCTTCAACGGCGCGGGCGAGCCGGTGCCGTACTCGCTCGACGCACCCGCCGCGGCCGCGCCCGCCGTGCCGCCGTCCCGCGCGCCGGTGCACTGGTTCCCGCTGCCGCCCGCGCGCGCCGAGCACGGCAACGCGCCGCTCGGCGTGACGGTCGGCCCGGACGGCGCGCTGCGCGCGGCCGTCGCGTCGCCTTCGCGCCCTGGGCGCGGCGCGGACCTCGTCGACCTGTCGCATACCGACGGCAGCATCGACGCACTGCTCGTGCACGTGGACGACGACAGCTACCAGGGGCGCGTGGCCGTCGAAGCCAGCGACGACCTGCGCAGTTGGCGGCCGCTCGGCAGCACGCAGTTGCTGAAGGTCGGCCGCGGCAACGACATGCTGGTGCAGGAACGCATCGCGCTCGACGGCGCGGCGCCGCGCTACCTGCGACTCGACTGGCTCGACGGCGCGCCCGCGATCGCGTCGATCGACGTCGAGACGCATCCGCGCGACGCACGCGGCACCGATACGGCGTCCGTGCCGCGCCAGTGGCGCGGCGCCGTACGGATACGCGCCGGCGCCGCGCCGGGCGAGTATCTGTTCGACACCGACGGCGCGTATCCGGTCGATCGCGTGCGCATCGACCTGCCGCAGCCGAACACCGTCGCCCGCGCGACGCTGCAAAGCCGCGCCGATGCACGGGCGCCGTGGCGCGACGTCGCTGGCGCCGTGCTGTTCCGGCTGCAGGGCAAGGGCGGCGAGCAGCGCAATCCGCCGCTCGAGTTCATCGCGAACACGGATCGCGCGTGGCGCATCGTCGTCGACATGCGCAACGGCGGGCTCGGCAGCGGCCAGCCGGCCATCGCGATCGGGTGGCATCCGGCCGCGCTGACCTTCGTCGCGCGCGGCACGCCGCCGTTTACGCTCGGCGTGGGCGACGCGTCGCTCGTGTCGTCGGCCGTGAGCCGCGACGCACTGCTGGTCGGCATGGCGCCCGAAGTGCGGCCCGCCCGCGTCGGCGCGGCGCTGCCGGCATCGGCCGTCGCGCCGGCGGCAGCCGCCGATGCGGATGCCGGGCGCCGCTACGTGCTGTGGGGCGCGCTGGTGGTGGCGGTCGGTGTGCTCGGCGCGATCGCATGGCGCGTCGCGAAAGCCGGCAGCGACACGCGCAGCCGCGACGAGTGACGTCGACATGCGTTTGCGTGCCGCTTGACGCGGCGTTCACGTTCATCGAGCAGGTGCGTTCTTTGGGACATCGCCACGCGTGACCGCACCGATTCATCGAGTGGCTCGCCTTCCACCTTTGCGTGAAGGCCGCACGACGCGCCAGCGGCCCGAGCCGGCGTCCGTCAGCCGCTATCGAGCCATGAAGCGGCCGTGCTGACGCGGTCGCCACGGCGACGACCGGCAACTGGCCGCGCCAGCCGCGCGGCGCGCCGCGAAACGTCCGGCGCGACGCACGCCCGACTCGCGCCGCGCCACCGCGACGATGCGCGGCGCCCACGCCAGCATGACACGCCGCACGGCCGCCACGCGCGCGGCCAGCCGCGATACCGGAGACACGCGGCGCACGGCATGGGCAACGGGCCGCTTGCACAGGATCGCGCTGTCGTAGCGCTTGCCGGCGAAGCGCATCACGTCGACCACCTCGAAGCCCTGCGCGCCGTAAAACGCCAGCAGGTGCGCAGCAGGATGCGGCGTATCCAGCGCGAGCAGCGCATAGCCGCGCAACGCGGCCCACTGCTCGGCGAACGACAGCAGCAACGCGCCGATCCCGCGGCTCTGGCAAGCCGGGTCCACCGCCACCTGGCGCACGCTCGCGACGCCTTCGCGCCGGTACAGCGAGCAGGCCGACGACGGATCGGTCGCATACAGCGTGGCCGTACCGACGACACGCCCGCCGCACACTGCGACATAGCACTCGCCCGCTTCCGCGCGGCAGCGCGTGACGTCTTCGTCCTGATCGACGCACGTGCAGTTGAGCCCCATCGCACCGAGCCGCGCGAACGCGCGGTGCAGCATCGGCGTCAGTTGTGCATAGCTGTCGATTGCCGGATCGAAACGCCGGACGATCACCCGATCGACGCACCGTGAAGGCGGCGCGGCAGGGGTGGGGTCGGCGATCGCGTTCCAGGGTATCGACATGGCCATGCTCCGTGGTGAAGATGCACGAAGTCTAGGAGCGCGCCGGTTGCCGTCGCAAGAAAAAATGTCGTAAAAATTCCGGGCTAAGACGGCGGGCGGAGGTCGCGAATACGGTGCGTTCCGATGCTGCGTGCACGTCGTGGCGAACGCATCGAAGCACCGATCGTTGTTCGCGCAAGCAACGCGCCATGCAATGAAGTCGCGTGGTGATGTCCACATCCGCGCGCATGCCGTTGACACGTACCGCCCCGCGCTCCAGACTCGCTGCTCCGTCACCGCCCCGCGAGCGCCCATGATCACCTGCTTCCTTCGCTACGTCGTCGATCCGTACAAACTCGTCGAATTCGAAACCTACGGCAAGATGTGGATTCCGCTCGTCGAGCAGTTCGGCGGCACGCATCACGGCTACTTCCTGCCGTCCGAAGGCGCGAGCAACATCGCGCTCGCGATGTTCTCGTTCCCGAGCCTCGCCGAATACGAACGCTACCGCGAACGCTCGAAGGACGATCCGGCCTGCCAGGCCGCGTTCCGCTACGCGGAGGAAACGCGCTGCATCGTCAGCTACGAGCGCAACTTCTTCCGGCCGGTGTTCGAGTAACGGGCGGCGTCGCCGCGCATCGCGCCCCGTTTTCCAGCGGCGGACGAAAAAAAGCCCCGCCTGCATCCGCGCGGCGGGGCCAACCCATGTCAGTAGAGACATCATGGAGGAGACGAGCCCATCTTATCGACCGTGGCGCACCGTCTCAACCAAGCATTTCTGCTATCGATCTGCGGGGCCGCGCACACGATTGCCCCCGCCACGCGGCATATCGATAGAACGAAAAGTCGTTTTCAGAGTGGCGACGGGGTCGTTACCATCTGGTTTTAAGCCTGTGCTTAGCCGGGCAAGCCAATCCCAGGAGCGCCCCTTGACTGCATTCGATCAACACCGCCGCCCGTTCGTCGTCGGCATCGGCGGGACCACCCGAGCCGCATCGTCCACCGAACGCGCGCTGTCGTTCGCACTGCGCGGCGCGCAGGCCGCCGGCGCACGCACACGCCTGTTCGACGGCCCGTTCCTGCATACGCTGCCGCACTACGCCCCCGAACACAAAACGCTGACCGACGCGCAGCGCGAGCTGATCGACGCCGTGCGCCAGGCCGACGCGATCATCATCGCGACGCCCGGCTATCACGGCGGCGTGTCCGGTCTCGTGAAGAACGCCCTCGACACGCTCGAGGAGCTGCGCGCGGACGAACGCCCGTATCTCGACGGCCGCGCGGTCGGCCTGATCGTCACCGCGTACGGCTGGCAGGCGGCCGGCACCGTGCTGACGTCGCTGCGCTCGATCGTCCATGCGCTGCGCGGCTGGCCGACGCCGTTCGGCGCCACCGTCAACACGCTGGAAACGCGCTTCGAAAGCGCCGACAGCTGCTCGGACCCGAAGGTCGTCGCGCAACTCGAGACGGTCGGCACGCAAGCCGCCGAATTCGCGCTCGCGTTCGCGTCGCATCGCGCGGCCTCGCACGCGGCATCGGTCGATGCGCTTGCGCCCGTACTGAAGGTCGCCAACCAGTAACTCCCGCATTCCGCCGCGCGCCTCCGATCGACGAGATTCGACGGGGCGCGCGGCGCGTCTTCCAGCGCGTGGCGATATGCTGGGCGCGTCGCCTCGCCGCTCGAACATACCGTTTCCGCGTACCACCCCGATAACGATTCAGCCCGCCGCGTGATTTGCATTGGCCGAAAGATTGGTTCACGCAGCCGGCAGGTTTTCGTACGCTGAAAGTCCGAACTTTTTCCGCGCACGCCATGAACCGTACGATCCGCTACAAGGGCTATGAAGTCGCTCCCGCTGCCGCCCGGTTGCCGAACGGGCTGTTCGCCGCCAACCTGACGATCGAACGCGCGAGCGGCGGCCCGTCGCCGCGCTCCGTGTCGTTCGACGCAATCGATTTCTTCTTCGAGGAAGAGCACGCCCTCGCCTACGCATCACGCTGGGGCCGCCTCTGGGTCGACACGAACGCGTGACGCGCGCCGGGCCGGCGTGCACATGGCCGCTCGAAAATACGCGATGACGGAAGCTGTGCAAGAATCTTTCGATCCGTAATCGCATAACAATAGCCATGACCGACACGCTGCAGGAAGAGCATGCAGCCGCAGATCACGCGATGCGCAACTGGACCTTCGAGAGGCAAGGCCCCGTCCGGATCGGTTCCGACGCGCACAAGCAGATGTTCTGTCGGATGCTGCTCGATACACACAATCCGTACAAGCCGGCCGTGATCGACTGGCCGGCGCTCCAGCCGGCCGAACTCAGACGGCTCACGTCACTGCCGATCTGGGACATCGCCGTGCAAACCGAAGGCCGCGCGTCGATCCGCGTGGCCACCTACGCCGCGACGGTCGACGATCCGCTGCTGCGCCGCGCGCTCGAAATGGACGGCGGCGAGGAAGCCCGCCACAAGGTCGTGCTGTCGAAGCTGGTCGAGGCGTACGGCATCCGGCTCGCGCCCGAACCGGCCTACCCGGCGCCGACCGATCCCGAATGGTCGTGGATGATGACGGGCTTCAGCGAATGCATCGACAGCTTTTTCGCGTTCGGCCTGTTCCGCTCCGCGCAGCGCTCCGGCTATTTCCCGCCTGAGCTGGTCGAGACCTTCGAGCCCGTGATCCAGGAAGAAGGCCGCCACATCCTGTTCTTCGTGAACTGGTACGCGTGGTACTGGCGCACGATGCCGTGGTGGCGCCGGCCGTGGTTCTTCGCACGGGTGGCGGCCGTGTGGGTGCAACTGATCCGCGACCGCATGAGCATCGCGCGCGGCATCGATGCCGACGGCGCCGCGCGTGACGCGAATTTCCCGGCGACCGGCACCGCCGACATCGGCGATGCGCTGAACCCGCGCGAGCTGATCGAGCTGTGTCTCGTGGAGAACGACCGGCGGATGGCCGGTTACGACAAGCGCCTGCTGCGCCCGATGTTCGTGCCGCGGATGGCGCGGTTCGCGCTGCGGTTTCTGAAGAAGTGAAGTCGGGCGCTTGCCGCGGGTCAGGCGGCAAGCGCCCGGTTCGGTCCACGCCTGAGGGCCGACTGTGGCGCGTTCGATACATTCGATCCATCCCTCTTTTTCTTCGGCACGTCGCGCCGTCGTCGGCATGACTGACAAATTGCCGCACCCCGGATCTGTCATTTCGACCGCCTCCGGCTCGACGCCGACCCGCGGTCTTTGACGGCCTGTCGGCACCCCGTGCCCCCCCGCCGCGAGCGCGTCCGCTCAGCTTCCCGCATGCGTGCCGATTCCGTACTGGCACAGATGTCCGCGCAATCATCAATAGGACGAATCCGATAAATTGATGCGGACCGTTTCATTTTTCTCCCTGTAGCACTTTTTTACAACTTCGCAGAGCTGGGCGGCCCGGAACGCCCGTCACACGGGCGCCCGCGCCGGACACGATGCGCAAATCAGCACAATCCAACGTTCCCCGCATCAGATAAATTCAATTAATTGATAATCCATAAATAGAAAAACAAACTCAACAAAAGAAAATTTATTAACAGGTTAACAATACGGAATATGCATTATCAACCAACGCACCAATAAACATTACAATCATGAAAGAATTGAGCTGCTCGCAAACGTTTGCTATTTCATTTGTCTTACTTTTGGAGCGGCCCGATGTGTAACCTGGCGCACAAAACCAATGTAAATTATTGATTTTTATATGAAAACAAAGAGCGCCCAAGAAAAAATCAAACCCGACATGACACATTCTTACAGCTTTCAAATTCATTCTACCCCGGTACATCAAAACACGGCTCATTAACCATTCTTTAACTTTCCAATCCCTTCATTTATCACTGTTTGTCAATCTCTAAAATCCACCTCCAATAAACTCCGCCCATCAATTTTGAGATTCGCGCGAGCGCACGGAGTAATCCTCTAACAAAAGAGACCGGTGTGTGGCGTGCACATTTGGAGGTAGCAGGACATGAACCGCACATACCGCTCGATCTGGAACGAAGCCCTTGGCGCCTGGGTCGCGGCATCGGAAATCGATTCGGCACGGGGCAAGCCGAACAAGTCGGCCGTCGTGGTGGCAGCAGTCGCGGCCCTGGCGATCAGCCTGCCCGGCTTGGCCGAGGCCAACACGCTCAACACACAGCAGACCTGCTTCACGGGCAGCAACGGCGCGGTCGGCCGCATCAACCCGGGTGGCACGCAAAACCAGGCCGGCGATGGCTCCGGAACGTATTCGGTCGTAGCCGGGTGTAACTCCAACGGCAATGGCTGGACCGGTGTCACGGTATACGGCTCGTTCGCGCAGGCGACCGGCAACGGCGCCGTCGCCACCGGCATGCAATCGTCGGCCGGCCTCTGGGGTGTCGCGGCCGGTCTCGAAACCACCGCCAGCGGCGCTGGCGCGACCGCACTCGGCTTCGGCTCGACGGCGAACGCACTGAACTCCGTCGCGATCGGCGGCGCGGGCGGCAACGGAACGACGCCGCTGTCGCAGGCAAACTCGACCATCGCATCGGGCGCGGGCGCAGTAGCCATCGGCAGCAACGCAACGAAGGGCGCGCAGTCCGCTGCGTCGGACGGCATCGCGATCGGCGGGCAGTCGTCCGTCGCATCGACCGCCACGTCAGGTATTGCAGTCGGCCGCGGCGCGACCGTCAACGGTGCGTACGGCATCGCCCAAGGCGACGGCGCGGTTGCGGGCGTCGCGGGGAACACCTCGATAACGAATAACGTCGCAGTCGGGGCTGCAGCATCTTCGACAGGCGCCAATGCAATTGCACTGGGTGGCAGCGCCAAGGCATCCGGGGCCAACAGCATGGCAACCGGCTTCAACGCAAGCGCCACCGGAGCCACAAGTTACGCGGGCGGCTTCGGTGCGGTTGCGTCGAACACGGATGCAACGGCTATCGGCAATCAAGCCACTGCCAGTGGTGCGCAAGACACCGCCATCGGTGTGACGGCCATTGCGACGGGGGGGAACGGGGTCGCGCTCGGCAACAAGGCGGCCGCAACGGCCGGTAATGCAACCGCCGTTGGCGCGTCAGCCAGCGCGTCGGCCGGACAAGCATCGGCATTTGGCCTCGGCGCGAATGCAAGCGGCACGAACGCAACGGCGCTGGGTATCGGAACTGTCGCGTCGAATTTCGCGACGCTGGCTGCCGGCAATCAGTCGACCGCCGCAGGTTCCGCCGCTGTGGCACTGGGAAGTACTTCAACAGCGGGGGCGAATTCGTCGGTTGCAATCGGCGACACCTCGAGCGTTTCGTCGACGGCCGGTTTGGGTTCGACTGCGATTGGTTACCGTTCAACGGTCAAGTCCGGGGTCGGCGCCGTTGCGATCGGCAGTCAACAGACCGCGAGCGGTAACGGCGCGGTGGCGATCGGCGATCCGAACATTGCGAACGGCACGGGCGCCGTGACGCTGGGTGCAAATAACATCGCCGCAGGCAATGCGGCGGGAACGACAGCCGCGAACGGTGCCGTGGCGATCGGCAACAGCAACAGTGCGATCGGCCAGGGCTCGGTTGCGCTGGGCAATAGCAGCACGACGACGGCGGCCGGGGGCATCGCGATCGGCGATACCGCGGTATCCGGTGCGACGAATGCACTGGCCTTCGGGGCCGGCGCCAACGCGAACGTGACGGGCTCGGTCGCGCTCGGCTCGGGTGCGACCACGACCGGTACCGCGAATACGGCGACGGGCGGCACCGGCGCTGTCAGCAGCACGACGATCGGAAGTCAGACATTCGGTACCTATGCTGGCGCGAATTCGGCCGCGGGTGTCGTGAGCGTGGGCGCCGCGGGCTCCGAGCGCCGCATCCAGAATGTGGCGGCCGGCTTGATCAGTGCAACCAGCACGGACGCAATCAACGGTAGCCAGCTTTACGCGGTGGCTAGCACCACGACGTCGAACATCGTCAGCTTGTCGACTTCCACGTCGACGGGCCTGTCGTCGGCAAACAGCTCGGTTGCGTCGCTTTCGACCTCGACGTCGACGGGCCTGTCATCGGCCAACAGCTCGATCACCTCGCTGTCCACATCGACCTCGACCGGCATCAATTCGTTATCCACCGGCCTGAGCTCTGCTAACAGCTCGGTTACGTCGCTTTCGACTTCCTCGTCGACGGGTCTGTCGTCGGCCAACAGCTCGATCACTTCGCTGTCCACGTCGACCTCGACCGGCATCAACTCGCTGTCCACCGGCCTCAGCTCGGCTAACAGCTCGGTTGCGTCGCTTTCGACTTCCACGTCGACGGGCCTGTCGTCGGCCAACAGCTCGATCACCTCGCTGTCCACGTCGACTTCGACCGGCATCAATTCGTTGTCCACCGGACTGAGCTCGGCTAACAGCTCGGTTGCGTCGCTTTCGACTTCCACGTCGACGGGCCTGTCATCGGCCAACAGCTCGATCACCTCGCTGTCCACGTCGACTTCGACCGGCATCAATTCGCTGTCCACCGGCCTCAGCTCGGCTAACAGCTCGGTTGCGTCGCTTTCGACTTCCACGTCGACGGGCCTGTCATCGGCCAACAGCTCGATCACCTCGCTGTCCACGTCGACTTCGACCGGCATCAATTCGTTGTCCACCGGCCTGAGCTCGGCTAACAGCTCGGTTACGTCGCTTTCGACTTCCACGTCGACGGGCCTGTCATCGGCCAACAGCTCGATCACCTCGCTGTCCACGTCGACCTCGACCGGCATCAACTCGCTGTCCACCGGAATCAGCACGGTCTCGACGAAGACCGACAACCTCGGTAGCAGCACCGCGTCGGCACTTGGCGGCGGGTCGACGTACGACCCGACGACCGGCAAGGTCTCGGCGCCGTCGTACACCACGTACAACGCGAACGGTACGACCTCGACCGCCAACAGCGTCGGCTCGGCGATCAACAACATCAACAGCCAGGGCATCAAGTATTTCCACGCGAACTCGACCGGCCCCGACAGCACCGCGACGGGTACCGACGCCGTCGCCATCGGCTCCGGCGCCGTCTCCAGCGGGAACGATGCGGTCGCGCTTGGCATCGGCTCCACCGCCAGCACGAACAATTCCGTCGCGCTCGGTGCCAACTCGAAGGCCACCACCCCGGCCGTCGGCACGAGCAGCGCAACTGTCGGCGGCGTGACGTTCGGCGGATTCGCTGGCTCTGCGCCGGTCGGCACCGTAAGCGTGGGCAGCGCCGGCAACGAACGACAAATCACCAACGTCGCCGCAGGCCAAGTCACCTCGACGAGTACCGATGCGATCAACGGCAGCCAGCTTTATTCGGTCGCCCAGCAGGTCGGTACTGCGACCAGCGCCATTTCGTCGCTGTCCACAGGCCTGAGCTCCACCAACAGCTCAGTCACCTCGCTGTCGACTTCGACTTCGACTGGCCTGTCCTCGGCTAACAGCTCAATCACTTCGCTGTCGACCTCGACCTCGACCGGCCTGTCGTCCGCCAACAGCTCGATCACCTCGCTCTCGACTTCGACTTCGACGGGCCTCTCATCGGCCAACAGCTCGATCACGTCCTTGTCGACCTCGACCTCGACGGGCCTGTCCTCGGCTAACAGCTCGATCACTTCGTTGTCGACTTCGACCTCGACCGGCCTGTCGTCCGCTAACAGCTCCATCACGTCGCTCTCGACCTCCACTTCGACGGGCTTGTCGTCGGCTAACAGCTCGATCACGTCGCTGTCGACCTCGACCTCGACCGGCCTGTCGTCCGCTAACAGCTCGATCACGTCGTTGTCGACCTCGACCTCGACCGGCCTCTCGTCGGCTAACAGCTCGATCACTTCGCTCTCGACCTCGACCTCGACCGGCCTGTCCTCGGCTAACAGCTCGATCACTTCGTTGTCGACCTCGACTTCGACGGGTTTGTCCTCGGCCAACAGCTCGATCACGTCGCTGTCGACCTCGACCTCGACCGGCCTGTCGTCCGCCAACAGCTCGATCACCTCGCTCTCGACTTCCACGTCGACCGGCCTGTCGTCGGCTAACAGCTCGATCACGTCGCTCTCGACTTCGACCTCGACGGGTCTGTCGTCCGCAAACAGCTCGATCACGTCGCTGTCGACCTCGACCTCGACCGGCCTGTCGTCCGCTAACAGCTCGATCACGTCGCTCTCGACTTCGACCTCGACGGGCCTGTCTTCGGCCAACAGCTCGATCACCTCGCTGTCGACTTCGACCTCGACCGGCCTGTCGTCGGCTAACAGCTCGATCACCTCGCTGTCGACTTCCACGTCGACCGGCTTGTCGTCGGCTAACAGCTCGATCACCTCGCTGTCGACTTCCACGTCGACCGGCTTGTCGTCGGCTAATAGCTCGATCACCTCGCTCTCGACCTCGACTTCGACCGGCCTCTCGTCGGCCAACAGCTCGATCACGTCGCTCTCGACCTCGACTTCGACTGGCCTGTCGTCGGCCAACAGCTCAATCACGTCCTTGTCGACCTCGACTTCGACGGGCCTGTCCTCGGCTAACAGCTCCATCACTTCGCTGTCGACCTCGACCTCGACCGGCCTCTCGTCGGCTAACAGCTCGATCACGTCCCTGTCGACTTCGACTTCGACCGGCCTCTCGTCGGCTAACAGCTCGATCACTTCGCTGTCGACTTCGACCTCGACGGGTCTGTCGTCCGCAAACAGTTCGATCACGTCGCTGTCGACTTCGACTTCGACGGGCCTCTCATCGGCCAACAGCTCAATCACGTCCTTGTCGACCTCGACTTCGACGGGCCTGTCCTCGGCTAACAGCTCCATCACGTCGCTCTCGACTTCGACCTCGACCGGCCTGTCGTCGGCTAACAGCTCGATCACCTCGCTGTCGACCTCGACTTCGACCGGCCTCTCGTCCGCCAACAGCTCGATCACCTCGCTCTCGACTTCGACCTCGACGGGTCTGTCCTCGGCTAATAGCTCGATCACTTCGCTGTCGACCTCGACCTCGACCGGCCTCTCGTCGGCTAACAGCTCGATCACGTCCCTGTCGACTTCGACTTCGACCGGCCTCTCGTCGGCTAACAGTTCGATCACTTCGCTGTCGACTTCGACCTCGACCGGCCTGTCGTCGGCCAACAGCTCGATCACGTCCTTGTCGACCTCGACCTCGACGGGTCTGTCGTCGGCTAACAGCTCGATCACGTCCCTGTCGACTTCGACTTCGACCGGCCTCTCGTCGGCTAACAGCTCGATCACTTCGTTGTCGACCTCGACTTCGACGGGCCTGTCGTCGGCTAACAGCTCGATCACTTCGCTCTCGACCTCGACCTCGACTGGTCTCTCGTCGGCCAACAGCTCGATCACGTCCCTGTCGACTTCGACTTCGACCGGCCTCTCGTCGGCTAACAGCTCGATCACTTCGTTGTCGACCTCGACTTCGACGGGCCTGTCGTCGGCTAACAGCTCGATCACTTCGTTGTCGACCTCGACTTCGACTGGTCTCTCGTCGGCCAACAGCTCGATCACGTCCCTGTCGACCTCGACCTCGACGGGCTTGTCGTCGGCTAACAGTTCGATCACCTCGCTGTCGACATCGACTTCGACGGGTCTGTCCTCGGCTAACAGCTCGATCGATTCGCTGTCCACGTCGACCTCGACGGGTCTGTCTTCGGCTAATAGCTCGATCACTTCGCTGTCGACCTCGACCTCGACCGGCCTCTCGTCGGCCAACAGCTCGATCACGTCCCTGTCGACTTCGACTTCGACCGGCCTGTCGTCGGCTAACAGCTCGATCACTTCGCTGTCGACCTCGACCTCGACGGGTCTGTCCTCGGCTAACAGCTCGATCGATTCGCTGTCCACGTCGACCTCGACGGGTCTGTCTTCGGCTAATAGCTCGATCACTTCGCTGTCGACCTCGACCTCGACCGGCCTGTCGTCGGCTAACAGCTCGATCACGTCGCTCTCGACCTCGACCTCGACGGGTCTGTCCTCGGCTAACAGCTCGATCACGTCCCTGTCGACTTCGACTTCGACCGGCCTCTCGTCGGCTAACAGCTCGATCACTTCGTTGTCGACCTCGACTTCGACGGGCCTGTCGTCGGCTAACAGCTCGATCACTTCGCTCTCGACCTCGACCTCGACTGGTCTCTCGTCGGCCAACAGCTCGATCACGTCCCTGTCGACCTCCACCTCGACCGGTTTGTCGTCGGCCACCAGCTCCATCGGTTCGCTGTCCACCGGCCTGAGTTCGACCAACAGCTCGGTTACCTCGCTGTCCACGTCGGCTTCGACGGGCCTCTCGTCCGCGAACAGCTCGATCAGCTCCCTGTCGACCTCGACCTCGACGGGCCTGTCGTCGGCCACCAGCTCGATCACGTCCCTGTCGACTTCGACCTCGACCGGCATCAGCTCGCTGTCCACCGGCTTGAGCAGCACGGACAGCACGATCCTGTCGCTGTCCACCTCGACCTCGACCGGCATCGGCTCGCTGTCCACCGGCCTGAGCAGCACGAACAGCTCGGTGTCGTCACTCTCGACGTCCACCTCGACCGCGATCAACGCCGCGAAGACGCACTACTACAGCGTCAACGACAACGGCGTGCAGCAAGCCAACTACGCGAACGACGGCGCCACGGGCACCAACGCCCTCGCCGCCGGCGTGAACGCCAGCGCGGCGGGCGCGAGCAGCGTGGCAGTCGGCGACGGCTCGAACGCGCAGACGGCAGGCGCAGTCGCGATCGGCCAGAACGCGTCGGCAACGGGCGGCAAGGCGGTATCGATCGGCTCCGGCAACACGGCGTCGGGCGACGGCGCGGTCGCGATCGGCGATCCGAACGTGGCGACGGGTACCGGCGCCGTGGCGATGGGTGCGAACAACACGGCGACCGGCGACGGCGCGGTGTCCCTCGGCAACCAGAACACGGCAACCGGCGCCAGCGCGCTGGCCCTCGGCAGCTCGAACCAGGCCACCGCGGACAACACGATCGCGCTGGGCAGCCAGGCCACGGCCAGCGCCACCGGCGCACAGGCCTACGGCTCGGCCGCCAAGGCCACGGCCGCGGACGCGCTCGCCTTCGGCACGAACGCGCAAGCGAACGTCGCGAACTCGATCGCACTCGGCGCGAACTCGGTCACGGCTGCTGCGGTCGGCACCTCGAGCGCCACGATCGGCGGCGTCACGTACCCGTTCGCGGGCGGCTCGCCGGTCGGCGTGGTGAGCGTCGGTGCACCGGGCCAGGAACGCCAGATCACGAACGTCGCCGCGGGCCGGATCTCGGCCACGAGCACGGACGCGATCAACGGCAGCCAGCTGAACGCGACGAACAACGCGATCAACACGCTGTCGACGTCCACCGCGTCGAACGTCGCATCGCTGTCGACCGGC
Source organism: Burkholderia cenocepacia (assembly GCF_014211915.1). Classification (NCBI taxonomy): domain Bacteria; kingdom Pseudomonadati; phylum Pseudomonadota; class Betaproteobacteria; order Burkholderiales; family Burkholderiaceae; genus Burkholderia; species Burkholderia cenocepacia. The sequence goes on from NZ_CP060040.1 coordinate 1,786,009, forward strand.
ATCAACTCGCTGTCGACCGGCCTGAGCACGACGAACAGCAACGTGGCGTCGCTGTCGACGTCGACCTCGACTGCGATCAACTCGTTGTCGACGGGCCTCAGCACGACGAACAGCAACGTCAACTCGCTGTCGACGTCGACGTCGACCGGCATCGGTTCGCTGTCCACCGGCCTGAGCACGACGAACAGCAACGTGGCGTCGCTGTCGACCGGCGTGACGAACATCAACAACCAGTTGAACCAGCTGTCGACGACGCTCAACAACAACACGACGCGTGCGGCGAACAACAACGGCGTCGCCGCCGACCTGAACGGCAAGGGCAACGACCTTCCGGTGGTCACGGCCGGCTCGAACTCGGTGGCGATCGGCGCGGGTTCGAACGACGGCGGCCGCTCGAACGTGGTGTCGGTCGGCAGCGACACGCAGCAGCGCCAGATCACGAACGTCGCGCCGGGTACGCAAGGCACCGACGCGGTGAACGTGAACCAGCTGACGCAGGTGCAGACGACGCTGTCGACGGCACTGTCGGGCCAGCAGGCGCAGATCAACTCGCTGGGCTCGCAACTGCAGCAGACCGACCAGATGGCGAAGCAGGGTATCGCGGCCGTCGGCGCGATGGCGTCGATCCCGCAGCTCGATCGCGACGCCAACTTCGGGATGGGCGTGGGCACGTCGACCTTCCTCGGCCAGAAGGCGATGGCGGTCAACATGCAGGCGCGTATCACGGAGAACCTGAAGGCGTCGATCAACGGCGGTTTCAGCGGCGGTCAGAAGGTGATCGGCGCCGGCATGCTGTATCAGTGGAAGTAACGCGTCGCGCCGCCCGGCCGTCCGGCTCGCCAGCCGGACGACCCGCGGCTCCGACGGCAGGACGAGCCCGCTGCGCACCGCGCGGCGGGCCTCGGTCAACCCAAGCTTTAAGGACGTCACCGTGAACAAACTCGCTCTTGCGCTCGCGCTTTCCGCAACGGCCCTCGCCGCGTGCTCGACCGCATCCGGCCCGACCTTCAGCGCCTCCGAACTGCAGCCGCGCGACGGCGTGCGCACCTTCCAGGTGGACTGCCACGGCCTGCTGTCGGGCCCGCAGACCTGCATGAAGGCCGCCCGCAAGATCTGCGGCGACGAGCCCGTGCGCGCCGTCGACTCGGCCCGCGCGCTGCGCGACAAATCCGATCCGGCCACGCTGGTGTTCCAGTGCGGCGCCGCACCAGCCGAAGCGGCTTCGGCCGCCACACCCGCACCCGCCGCCGTGATCGAACGCGTGAACCTGTCCGGCGACGCGCTGTTCGCCACCGACCACGCGACGCTCGCGCCGACCGCGCGCGAATCGCTGGACCGGCTGCTGAGCGAGCGCGCCGACCGCACGTACTCGCAAGTGACGGTCACCGGCTTCACCGATTCGGTGGGCAGCGACGACTACAACCTCGCGCTGTCGAAGCGCCGCGCCGAAGCGGTCGCCGCCTATCTGAAGGCGCACGGGCTGAAGACCGACTCGATGACGGTCTCGGGCCGCGGCAAGGCCGATCCGGTCGCATCCAACGCGACGCCGGAAGGCCGCGCCAGCAACCGCCGCGTCGAAATCCGGCTGCAGCACTGAGGCGCCGGCGGCCGCCCATGCGGCCGCGCGATCCGGCAGGCCAGCCGCGCCACGCCGGCACGCCGCGGGACGACCGGGCGCCGCAACGCCTGCGCCCGCTTCCGTTGGCCGGCGGCTATGTCAAAGTTCGTCACGTCCTGCCAAAACCGGCGGTTTCCATGCCACAATCGCCGCAAATAGTCGCCGGGGCAGCCCGCCCGATGCGCGCCGTCCCAGGCGTGCCCGGCGACACGCCGGAATCCGGCTGCCGCCCTCGCGAATCCCGTCGCCCGGTTCGCGCGCCGCGGTGCCACCGGCGCGAATCCAACCATGACGATCCACGGCGCGCCGCTGCCGGCCAGACGCTCGACGCGAGGCCCGGACGCACGACGCCGCAGAGGAAACCAACCGGTGACGGACATCAATGAAGCCGCCGCGGGCGGCACTCGCAAGCAACGGCCGGCGGTCGGCATCTCGCTGTTTGCGCGCGACGGCCAGGCGATCTGGGAAAACGGCATTCACCAGAACATCGCGTTCCTCGCGATGATGCTCAAGCGCTCGGATCGCGTCGGTCCCGTCTATTTCCTGAACGGCGGCGACGCCAACGCACTGCCGGCCGGCCTCGAGCTCGACGGCCTCGACATCCCGCTCGTGAAACCCGCCGACGTCACGCACGAACTCGACGTCGTGATCGAAATGGGCGCGCAGTTGCCGGTCGAATGGCTCCGGCACATGAAGGCGCTCGGCAAGAAGATCGCCGCGTTCTTCTGCGGGCACGTGTATGCCGGCCTGTGCGAAACGCCGATCTTCGGGAAACCGTCGGGGCACGTGTTCAACGGCGCACCGTTCGACGAAGTATGGCTGCTGCCGCAATACGACAAGACCGCCGCGCCGATGCTCAGGACGATCCTGCGCGCGCCCGTCCACCTGATGCCGCACATCTGGTCGCCGTACTTCCTCGAGCGCCGCGTGGCCACGCTCGCCGACGAAGGCGCGACGTTCGGCTATCAGCCCGGCCAGCGGCCGTGGAAGCTCGCGATGCTCGAGCCGAACATCTCGGTCGCGAAGTCCTGCCACTACCCGATGCTCGCGTGCGACGCGTTCTACCGCGCGCGGCCTGATGCGGTGCAACACATGTTCGTCGTCAACTCGATGCACATGAAGGAACATCCGACCTTCGTGCACTTCGCGAACAGCCTCGATCTCGTGCGCCAGCACAAGGCGACGTTCGAGCCGCGACTCGACCTGCCGGGCTTCATGGCGCGTCACGCGGATGCGGTCGTGTCGCACCACTGGGAAAACGGGCAGAACTATCTGTATTACGACGTGCTGTACGGCGGCTATCCGCTGATCCACAACTCGACGCTGATCGGCGACGCCGGCTATTACTACCCGGACTTCGACTCGGCTGCCGGCGGCCGCGCGCTGCTCGAAGCGTGGCTGCATCACGACGAACGCCTCGACGACTACCGCGCGAAGGCGGGCCGGCTGCTGCAGTCGGTCTCGATCGACAACCCGCGAACCTCGACGCGTTCGTCTCGCGTCTGGTCGCCTGAACCGGAGCATACGCATGTCGGACTCCAATGCCCGTCAAGCGCCCGGCGAGGGCAAGCGTCTCGTCGTCGGCGTGTCGCTGTTCGTGCGCGGCGCCGGCCAGTCGCTGTGGGAAAACGGCATTTTCCAGAACTGCCTGCTGCTGATCCTGCTGCTGCGTCAGTCGCCGCTCGTCGCGGATGCCGTGATGGTGAACGGCGGCGAACAGGTCGCCGATCCGCAGATGATGCTCGGCGAGTGGAACGTGCCATTGCTGTCGATGGATGAGGCGCTCGAGCGCTGCGACGTGCTGATCGAGATGAGCGCACAGTTCGGCGCGGACTACCTGCGCGCGTTCCGCGAGCGCGGCGGCAAGGTCGTCACGATGCGGGTCGGCAACGACTACGTGATCGACATCGAACGCGCGATGTTCGACAAGCCGTCGGGTTTCCTGTTCTCCGGAGCGCCATACGACGCGGTGTGGACGATTCCCGAGTTCGAGCGCTCGTGCCTGCACTACTACCAGACGGGCCTGCGCGCGCCGGTCACGATCGTCCCGCACATCTGGCATCCGATGCTGTTCGACAAGGCGCGCGCGACGCTCGGCGCCGGTTTGTCGTTCGGCTATCAGCCGGGCAAGCCGCGCTGGCGCGTGACGATGTTCGAGCCGAACATCTGCATGGTGAAGACGAGCATCATTCCGATGCTCGTGACCGAGGAAGCGTATCGCGCGAAGCCGGCGTTCCTCGAGTTCGTGCGCGTGTGCAACACGATTCACCTGAAGGAACATCCGACGTTCGTGCACTTCGCGAAGAGCCTCGACATCGTGAACCACGGGATCACGACGTTCGAGAGCCGCTATGCGGTGTACGAGTTCATGGCCGCGTACGGCGATGCGGTGGTGTCGCACACGTGGGAGAACGCGCAGAACTACCTGTATTACGAGCTGCTGTACGGCGACTATCCGCTGATCCACAACTCGCCGTTCCTCGGCAAGGCCGGGTATTTCTATCCGGATTTCGACTGTCAGGCCGGCGGCCGCGCGCTGCTGCAGGCGTTCGCCGAGCACGACGCGAATCTCGACGCCTACCGCGAGCAGTCGAAGCACGTGCTCGACTCGGTCAGCATCTACAACCCCGAGAACGTCGCGGCCTATACGGATGCGATCGCCACCCTCTATCGCGACGCGTGACGCGCCGCCCTTTCCGGACCCCGACCGTGAACGCACGCCCGACCCTCACCCGCGCAAAATGGCTGATCGGCTGCGCCGCCGCATCGATCGCGATCGGCGCGCACGCGCAAGCCGCCGGCGAATCGGCCGACACGCTGCTGCGCGACTCCGATGCGGTGTTCAAGCAGCTCGACGCCGGCCAGTACGGCGCGGTATGGAGCGACGCCGCACCGTTCGTCAAGGCGCGCTTCAAGCAGGACCAGTTCACGGCGCAAATGCAGCAGGCACGCCAGTCGGTCGGCGCGGTCAGCCATCGCGGCTGGGCGCAGGTCACGCGCATCCGCTACGAGCGGACGACCGGAATGCCCGACGGGCTCTACGCGAACGTCGATTACGCGACGACGCTCGCGAGCGGCGCCACGATGTTCGAGAAGCTAAGCTTCCGCCTCGAAACCGACGGCCGCTGGCATCTGACGGGCTACGTGCCGCGTCAGACGCAAAACGCCGCGCAGTAAGCCGCGCACTACCCGCCCCACGGAGCCGATCCGATGAAACTCAATGTCGCGATAACGATGAACGTGCAGCGCGACGCGACGCAGTCGATCTGGTACAACGGTGCGAACCAGCACTGCGTGTACCTGTACATGCTGCTGAAGCAGTCGCCTTTGATCGGCGAGGTCTGGCTCGCGCACGACAACGGCATCACCGAGTATCCGCAGGCGCTGATGATGGACGCGTTCGGCGACGCGCTGCGGCCGCTGTCGGCCGTCGTTCACCAGACCGACCTGCTGATCGAGATGAACGCGTTCATCGACCCGTCGCACACGGACGTCGTGCGCCAGCGCGGCGGCAAGTGCGTGTCGTATCGCTTCGGCAACGACTACGTGATCGCGGTCGAGACGATCAACTTCGAGAAGAACGACTGGCGGCCGAACCCGCACCGCGTGCAGTTCGACGAGATCTGGACCAATCCGCAGCACATGCACACGTGCGCCGCGTATTTCCAGGCCGTGTACCGTGCCCCGGTGATCGAGCTGCCGCATATCTGGTCGCCGTATTTCATCGAGCGCAGCCTCGACGCCGATCCCGAGCTGAAGGCCCGCTTCGGCTATCGCAACCACGGCCCGGCCAAGCGCATCGCGTTCTTCGAGCCGAACCTGAACGTCGTGAAGAGCTCGATCGTGCCGATGCTCGCCGCGAACGCGTGCTACGTCGAACATCCGGAGCTCGTCGAGCACGTGTACATGACCAACACGTTCGACAAGAAGGAAAACGTCGCCTTCAAGCATCTCGCGCTCGGGCTCGAGATGGTGCGCGACGGCAAGGCCACCGCCGACGTGCGCGCGCCGTTCGTCGCATGGGCCGCGCATCACACCGACATCGTCGTGTCGCACCACTGGGAAAACGGCCTGAACTACCTGCTGTACGACGCGCTGTACGGCAACTACCCGCTCGTGCACAACTCGCCGTTCCTGCGCGACGTCGGCTACTACTATCCGGACTTCGAGATCTTCGATGCGGCGCGCGCGATCGCGACCGCCGCGCAGACGCACGACGCGCGGCTCGACGACTACGCGGCCGCCGCCCGCCGCTGCCTGCATCAGGTCGACACGCTCGCCGAGCACAACGTGCGCGCGTATTCCTCGCAGATTCAGCACCTGTTCGCCGGCCGCCCGCTCGGCTGATTGCCTTCGCACGCGCCCCAGCCCATGAATCAGACCGTCCGCAATTTCGTCGTGATCGATTCGATCCACGGCCCGTTCGTCATCAACCGGCATTGCGCGTTGCAGGCCGAGGCGCTGATCAAGACCGGCCGGCCGCATATCCAGGGCGAACTCGACACGATCCTGCAGGTGATCGACCAGTTGCCCGACGGCGCGATCGCGGTGGACGGCGGCGCGAACGCGGGGCTGGTGTCCGTGCCGCTCGCGCACCGGCTGCGCGAGCGCGGCGGCCGCGTCTATGCGTTCGAGCCGCAACGCACGCTGTTTCACGCGCTCGGCGGCACCGTCGCGCTCAACCAGCTCGACAATCTCCATCTGCTGAACATGGGGCTGGCCGCCGCCAACGGCACGATGAAAGTGCCCGACGTCGACTACGGACAGGATGCCGACTTCGGGCAGGTCTCGCTCGTCGATACGCAAGCCTCCGGCGGCACGCCGACGCCGGTCGTCCGGCTCGATTCGCTTGGCCTGCCGCGGCTGGATTTCCTGAAACTCGACATCGAAGGAATGGAGATCGACGCGCTGCGCGGCGCGCGGCGGCTGATCGAGACGCATCTGCCGTGGTGCTGGATCGAATACTGGAAAGTCGGCGAGGCGCCGATCATCGACACGTTCGCCGGTCTCGACTACACGTTCTACCGGATCGACGGGCTGAACATGCTGTGCGTGCCGAACCCGCGCTGGGACCGGCAGCGCCTGTTCATCACCGGCGAACCGCTCGCCGCCGGCTCGACGGCCGAACGCGGCACGGATTCCGCGACGGCCGCGCCCACCGACGCCGACACCCCCGAAACGAACTGGAACCGCGCGCTCGACCACGAATCGCGCGGCGAGTGGGGGCATGCGATCGACCGCTGGCAACGCGCACGCGGCCGCGGGCTCGACGACGATGCGATCGCGCTGCAACTCGCGTCGTGCTACGGCTTCGCCGGCGCACCCGAGGCCGGGCTCGCAACGCTCGGCCATTTCGGCGATCCGGCCGCGCTGCCCGACGCGGCCCGCGGGCGCATCCAGCTGGCGCGCTCGGCACTGCTGCTGCGCGCCGGCCGGCGCGACGAGGCCGCACGCGCGACCATCGACAGCGAAAACGTGCTGACGGCCGCGCAATTCGGGCTGCCGACGGAACGGCTCTACCAGGGTCAGCCGCTGCACGGCAAGCGGCTGCTGATCCTCAGCTACGGCGGGGTCGGCGATCAGCTTCAGTACGCGCGCTATCTGCATGCGCTCGACGCGCTCGGCTGCGCCGGCGTGACCGTGGTCGTAGCCGACGCGCTGACGGGCCTGCTGCGCGAGACGTTCCCGCGCATCGAATTCGTCGGCGCGCACGGCGCGTGGGTCGACACGTCACAGCTCGCCCACGACTACTGGTGCTCGTTCCTGATGCTCGCCGCGCTGTTCGGTTACGCGCCGACGACGGAAGGCATGCCGGCCCCGTACCTGATGTGCCCGCCCGCGCATGCGGCCGCGTGGCGCGAGCGCGTATCGCACGACGGCCATGCACCCGGTACGCGTCGCATCGGGCTGAACTGGCGCGGACGCGACGAAAGCGATGCGCGCTTCCATCGCGCGGCCAGCCTGCGCGATTTCGCGCCGCTCGCGCGGATGCACGGCTACGCCGCGTACTGTCTCAATCGCGATCTGTCCGCGCAATCCGAGCAATCGGACCTGCCGGTCACCTTCCCGCATCACGCGATCGGCGATTTCGGCGATCTTGCCGCGCTGATGCTCGCGATGGACGCCGTCGTGACCACCTGCACCGCCCACATCCATCTCGCCGGCGCACTCGGCGTGCCGGCCGTGCTGCTGCTCAGCCCGAAAGCGGACGCGCGCTGGGAAACCGGCTCGCGCACCGCGCTCTACCCCGGCATCCGGATCGTGCGCGCCGCGCACGTCGGTCGATGGGACGATGCGATCGACCGCGCGATGGCGCTGGTGCTCGGCGGTTTCGGGAAGGATTGAGATTCGACGGCCGCGCGAGCGGGCCGCGGTACCGGGCCCGCACCCGCGCCGGTTGCGTTACACCAGTACCCGATCGCCGCTTTGCGCGGCGAACGCGCGGCCATGCCGCCGCCCCATGCGCGCCAGCAGCACGAAGCAACGGGCCGCCGGCCGGCCTGCGCCGCCCGATTGCCTGACGAGGCTGTCGGATACGCCGCGCGCGATCGCCGACTCGTCGCCGCACGCACCGGCGATGACGCCCGCGTAATAGTGCCGGGCCGCCAGCTCGCGGCCGCCCGCGTCGAGCGGGCTCATCCGCTGAATGCGGCGCGCGACGGTCGTCAGGCCATCGAGATAGGGCGCGACATCGATCGGCGCATCGGTCGACTCGGCGCCCAGTTGCCACAGCATGTCGGCCAGCTCGGCGAGCGCGACCAGGTCGCGCACATCGGTCGCCTGCGTGCCCGTTCCGCCTCCGGCTTTCGTCCCCGCCATGCCCACGTCCCCTTTGCGATTCGTCCCAACCGCGACACGCACCCGGCGCGCCGCCCTGCCCGCTTCCGCACTCACGCCGCCGCCGGCGACCGCCATGAAAAGCGGATGCCCTGCGCCCACGCGACGCCGGCATCCACGATGATCTGCCGGTCGGTCTCGCTTTCCACGCCTTCGACGACGACGTGCCGCGCCCCTTCATGCGCAAACGCGATCAGCCGGCGAAACTGGTAACGCCCGATCGCGTTGCGCTTGATCAGCGACAGGACCGACCGGTCGAGCTTCACGATGTCGGGGTTGCCGACCACCAGATTGTTCAACGCGCTGAAACCGACGCCGAAATCGTCGATCGCGATCCGGCATCCGGCCTGCCGGAAGCGGTTCACGAACGACCGGCCCGCGACGGGGTTCAGCGGCCCCGTCTCCGTGATCTCGATCACCAGCCGCGCCGCCACCGACGGCTCGCGCTCGAGCCGCCTGAAAATCGCCAGCCACGCGTCGTCGACCACCGCGCTTGCCGCCGCGACGTTGCAACCGTACACGGCAGCCGGATCGGCGCGTAGCGCATCGATCGTGCGGCCGACCACCAGCCGGTCGAACCAGCGCATCAGCCCGAGCGCTTCCAGCCGCGGCAGGAAGACGAGCGGCGGCAGTGCATCGCGCTCGCCCCACCGCAGCCGCGCGAGGCATTCCTGGTACAGCACGCCGCCCGACAGATCGGCGCGGCACACGGGCTCGTGCGCGAATCCGAGCCGGCTTTCGACGAAACTGCGTACCGACGCAAGATCGCGATGTTCGTCCGGCGCGCCGAACACGAGATCGATTTCGTCGCGATTCGTTTTCCGATTCGCCTCCTGGCGAGCTTCGACCGCATTCATCCGGCGCTCCGGCAAATGGCGAGCCGCCGATCACGGCTCGACCTCAATACATATGCGGAACGAGCCCACCTCGACGCGCTCCGCCGCCTACCCGGCCCATCCTGTCATGTCGATTTTTTCCGGGGGCGTACTGTTCGCTTCGGCGCGCCGTCAAATTCGATATTTTTACGATATTCGGTTACTTGAAATACACCATGCGCGCGCGGTGCCGACAGTGCGACAGGTTACACAACGCAAATTGCGAAAACCACCAATCCGAATCGTTTATCTTTTTCATCTAAACAGTTTTATCTGAATCGTCTCCTCCCGGATTTGCTGGTCGCGCGAATCGGGATACCGCCAATTGATCAGATAAATACCACGCCGCAAAGTGCCGTACGCACTCGATATGCCGGGTTGAAACACCGGCCCTCCACACATGCCGTCACCTGCGGAAAACCTGCTGCCGCGCGTGATTCGATCACCGCAGCATTCAATTTTCTCGTTTCAAACGATATTATGAAATTCCGAAACGGAATCAAGCCTCATTTAATCAATAATACCAACTTCAATTATATGAAGATTATAAATTGAACCATATTTAACAATCTTTCCGACTTGTTAACCTATAAACTTGTTTTTGACGGACTTCCCTCGGAGCCGTCAATTTCGTGCCTTCCAAAACCGTCGAGCTCATCGGGTTCGGCGGTTTCTTTTTTAACGGCATGATTTCGTCAGACATGAGGGCGGGACAAACCCGACGGCGGCCGGCGGCGCACCGAACGTGCGCCGCGGAACATCGACCTCAGGCGGCCGTCGCGCCGATCAGGTTCGCGAGCAGCGCGTCGTACTCGGCGACGAGCGCCGGATTCGACGACGTGTAACGGCCGAGAATTTCGCGCTGGCGCCGCGCATACCCTTGCCAGTCGTCGTCGTGCGTGTGCAGCGCGCGCAGCAGCGCATCGGCGCCCTGCTGCACGTCGTTGTCCGGATAGTAGTAGCCGAGATCGGGCGCGAGGCTCGCGTTGTGCACGAGCGGATAGCCCTGCCAGCACACGTCGAAATAGAAATAGTTCAGCGGGTTCGACCATTGGTGCGACACGACGATATCGGTCAGGTCGGCCAGGAACAGCGGCGTATCGAAGCGCCCGACGAAGCTGGCCTTGCCCGCGCGCACGATGTCCAGGTAGTTCATCAGCATCACGAACTCGGGGCTGTCGTGCGCGAGGCGATCGGCGTTCGTCACGTGCGTGAAGCAGATCGCGTCGGGGTCGCGGCGATACGCTTCGTCGATGATCAGCATCGGATACACGCAGAACTTCACGACGTCGTGGTTCGGCTCCATCACCGTGAGCCGCTTGCCGGGCTCGCCGCGCGGCCGGTATTCGCCGTGCTCGGGCAGCGACCGCGCGCGTTCGGTGAGGAACATCGGGTCCCACACGAACGGCACGACGCGCCCCGGGCAGCGGCGCAGCGACTGCAGGAACGGCAGCGACGACGGCGCGATCTGCGGAATCGCCCACACCTCGTCGTAGCCGCGGTTGATGAACAGCGAATCCCACAGCCGGCGGCCGAACAGCATCGACTCCATCGCGTTGATGTACTCGACACCGCAGCAATAGCTGACCAGCTTCACGCCGCGCGCTTTCAGGTAGGCCGTCTGCTCGCCGTCGATCTGGCCGCCGAGCTCGATCACCACGTCGAGCGCGTCCTTCATGTCGGCGAACGCGCGCGTGTCGAACACGTTGCGATCCCACGGCAGGGCATCGGTCAGCGGCACGTCGGTCGTGTTGACCAGCGTCACGCGGTAGCCGTGCGGCGACGCCACCAGCAGCTTCGCGAGGAACAGCGCGTTCTGCTTGATGCCGTTGATCCACAGGCTTTCGTCGGGGGCACGCAATCCGATCGTGATACCGATGCGCAGGCCGGTCAGGACAGGAGACGTCATCGTCGGCAGGATGGAAGGTTGAACGGGAATGGCATGGCGCAGTGTAGCGCTTGACGCGCCGCCCGCGTCAAGCGGCGGCGATCCGGCATTCTAGCGGAGCGCCGGCCGCACACTGTCAGGGATGGTCAGCGGCCGCCCCGGCCGGGCCAATCCGCCCGATCGTTATGCGATACTCGTGCCGCCCGGCGGCCGATTTTCTCGGGGCATTCGAGCGGGCAGCATGCCACCTCGCCACACCACGATCAAAACCAGGGCACTCCGCATGGAACATGATGCCGCGCAAGGCTTCCAGACCCTCCACGACGAACCGGGGCGGCGCTCGCGGGTCAGCGTATCCGGATGGCATGCCGAGCCGACGCGTACCGCGCGGATCGTGTGCGCGCTTCCCGGCATTCGGAGCGCGCGATGATCGTCCTCAGTCATTTCAGCCAGCACGCGCCCGCGAGCCTCGATAACCACCACTGGTACGCGCAGGGGCACGGCTATCGTCACGAGATCGTCGATGCATCCTGCATGCCGCAGGCGCTGCCGCTGCGCCCGCTGCATCGCTACGAATCGCTGCTTCACGTGCTGCGCGGCGCGCAACCCGACGAACTCGTGCTGCTGCTCAGCGAAGATGCGGCGATCATCGAGCCCGTCGCGCTCGACCGCCTGATGACCGGGCGCGACATGCTGCTGGTCGACGCGTTCGCGTCGCCGCTGCCGCAAGTCGACGTGCAGATCTGGCGCAACACGCCGGACGTGCGTGCGATCGTGATGCGGCTCGTGCAGCGCTGCAAGCTCGGCAGCGAGCCGAGGCTGACGTCGGAAGCCGCGCTGTTCGCGGAGCTCGATACGCATCGCTACATGACGCCGATCGACGGGCTGTACGCGGTCATGCCGTCCGGCCCCGACCTCGATCCGATGTGGAGCCGCGAACCGACGTTCGCGATCAGCCTCGACGACACGCCGCACGATCCCGAACGCAAAGGCGCGACGCCGCGCTTTCGCGACACGCTCGTCGCGTACGTCAATCGTTGCCGCGCCGCCGGCCGACCGCTGTTCGCGTTCGATCACGCGGCCGCAGCACCGGACGAAACCGCCGAGCGCAGCACGTACAACCCCGGCCGGCCGATCGCATTGATGATGCTGTACACGCCGAACATCGGCAGCTATGCACGCGTCGCCGAACGGAATTTCCGGCGCTACTGCGACGCGCACGGCTACACGCTGTACGTGCATCGCGACATCCCCGCCGAGATCGGGCTGAACGCCACGGGCAACTGGTTCAAGCCGTGGCTGCTGCACGCCTACCTGCAGCACCATGAATGGGTCGTGTGGCTCGATGCCGACGTGCTGATCGCGAACCAGCAGCAACCGCTGGCGCCGCTGTTCGAAGGACGCGACTGGCTGCTCGCGCAGGATATCGGCCAATGGGCGTTCAATTCCGGCGTGATGGCGTTTCGCCGCACCGAACGCAACGACGCGATGCTGCGCGACCTGATGACGACGATCGCCGCGCTGCACGACCGCTCGAGCGTCTATGCGAGCGACGGCGACCAGCTGCATTTCATTCGCGCGATGGAGCGCGACGGGCAGTTGCAACGCGAAGGCGTGACCGACCTCGTCAGCCTCAACACGCCCTGGCTGTTTCGCCGCGCGGACAGCTACATCGTGCATTACTACGGCATGTGGTCCGCGATGCGTGCGCTGATGATGGCGCATGACGACGGGCTGCTGCCCTGACACAAGCGCCGCCATACCCTCGACGTACAAACACGACGCGCCGGCCGGATTCGACCGGACGGCGCGTCGTCGCATCAGGTGCCGTCGTCAGATCGCCGCGATCGTCGGCGCCACGGCCGCCGGGTCGGTGATGCTCGGCTTGCCGGTCTCGACGTGCCCCGCGATGCGGCGCGTCCAGCCGGCATTGCCCGCCACCGCGAACTGCAGGTCGTACCAGTGGCTGCTGCACGACAGGTCCCAATGCGCTTCGATGCGCTGCCCGGCCGGGACCGTCAGCGTGCGCGCCGCGCCGCCGTACGCGACATCGGTCGCCGTGACCGTGAGCGGGCCGGTGCCCGCATTGGCGATCGTCACGTACACGTCGCCGTTCGCGGTGTCGTAGCACGGCGTGATTTCAGGCTTGGCCGCGGCATCCGCCGCCGCCGACCCCGCGAAGCGCCGGAAATAGCCGTTCGGCCCCCACACGCTCACCAGATAGTTGCCGTTCGCATCGAGCGCCCACGTATCGGTCAGCTGCTTGCCGGCTTCGACCGTATAGCGGCGCGGCATCGCGGTCGGGTCGCCCGTATAGACCCAGAAGTGCGCGCCCTGCGTACCGGTATTCGCGAACGTCAGCGCATAGCCTTGCGCCTGAAGCTGGCCGGTGACGTGCAGTTCGTACGGCAGCGCGCGCGCCGGCCGCGTACCGGGTTCCTGCGCGGTCACGACCTGCTGCGCGGTGCTGGCCGGCGCGGTCTGCGACGACGCACGCGAGCATTGCAGGTCCGCCTGCGCGACGTACGCCTGCGTGTTCGGCAGGGTCGGCAGCGTCGCATCCGATTTCGAGAAGTCGAGCGCCGACGTCAGGTCGCCGCAGATCGCGCGGCGCCACGGCGAGATGTTGGTCTCCATCACGCCGAAGCGCTTTTCGATGAATTGCAGCACCGACGTGTGATCGAACACCTGCGAGCACACGAAGCCGCCCTTCGACCACGGCGACACGACGAACATCGGCACGCGCGGGCCGAGGCCGTAAGGCAGATTGTCGGCCGTATAGGTGCCGGCTTGCGTCGCGGTCACGACGTTGTGCCGCTCGAGCGACACGTCGACGGTACTCATGCCCGAGCCCGGCAGCGTCGGCGCCGACGGCGGCACGACATGGTCGAAGAAGCCGTCGTTCTCGTCGTACATGATCAGCAGGACGGTCTTGCTCCACACGTCCGGGTTGGACGTCAGCGCATCGAGGATCGTCGACAGGTAGTACGCGCCGTACAGCGGCGTGAACTTCGGATGCTCCGAATACGCGGCGGGCGGCAGCAGCCACGACACCTGCGGCAGCGCATTCGCCTGTACGTCGGCCTTCAACTGCGTGATCGGACGCGTGCTCATCCCGCGCGTCTGCAGCGACGAACCGGCCGGCGCATTCACGAAGTTGTTGAAGCACGCCAGCATGTTCGTGCCGTAGTTGCCGGTGAAGTTGTCGAACCCGGTGCCCTGCTGGTAGATCTGCCACGAGATGCCGGCTTGTTCGAGCCGTTCCGGGTATGTCGTCCAGCTGAAAGGCGGCAACTGGATCTTGTCGAACTGGTTGTCGATGTAGTCGGTGTTGTCGAGCAGCGGGCCGCCGCCCGTGCCGAGCGGATCGACCATGCCCGTCATCAGGTACATGCGGTTCGGGTGCGTGTTGCCGGGGATCGAGCAGAAGTAGTTGTCGCACACCGTGAACGCATCCGCGAGCGCGTAGTGGAACGGGATGTCGTCGCGAACGTGATAGCCCATCGTCATGTTCGACTTCTGCACGGCCCACTGATCCGCGCGGCCGTTGTCGATCGCGCCGTGCGTCGTCGCCCACGTATGCGGCAAGCCGCCGATACATTGCGCGTTGACGCCCGGATTGGTCGTGTCGTAGCGGAACGGTGCGATCACGCTCGACTTGTCCTCCTGGCGCGGCTGGAACCACACCGGCTTGCCGTTCGGCAGCGTGACCGGGAAGCGGTCGTTGTAGCCGCGCACGCCGCTCAGGTGACCAAGGTAGTGGTCGAACGAGCGGTTCTCCTGCATGAACACGACGATGTGCTGCACGTCCTGGATCGTGCCCGTCACGGTGTTCGGCTCGATCGCCAGCGCCTTGCGGATCGATTCCGGCAGCAGTGCGGTGGCGGCGGTCGCGCCGGCGAGGCCGGCCGAGAACTTCAGAAAATCGCGTCGCGAATGAGTGGCCATGCTGGTTGCTCTTGATGGGTTTTCTGGTGGAAACGGCCGGTATCAGGAAGCGGGCGACGACGCAGGCGCGGTGAAGCCCGGCGGGCAGCGCATCTGCGCGGTGGCGACCACCGCGCCGCCGCACGCGGCCTTCTGCTGCGCGACGGGCGCGGCGGGTGCGGTCAGGTCGTCGTTGCAGGCGCCGAGGACGGCGGTCAGCGCGATCAGGCCGACGACCGCGAAAGGCCGTAGGGCCGACGTTCGCATAACGGTTCTCCGTGAGGATGATGACGTGACGCGGACGCGAACCCGCGCCGGTCATATCGACGCCGAGATGCTATGTTCGACTTGTTACACGACGGTGTCGAGGGGCGGGAAGATGGAGGTGCGCACTGCGCGTGGCACGCGATGGTGTGGCAGGAACGGCGAAGATCGTAAGGCCTTCGAAAGATGTATGTTGCTTAGGCGTATAGCTTCTTCGCGTGTTGTCGATATCGAAGCCGCATCGCCGCGGCCACGGGCGTACGGAAAATTACGAAGCGCTTTCTTGCGGGCCGGCCGCCACGGCAACCGGCCCACGTACAGCAACAAGGTCTG
The DNA here is from genome assembly GCF_014211915.1 of Burkholderia cenocepacia. Taxonomy (NCBI): domain Bacteria; kingdom Pseudomonadati; phylum Pseudomonadota; class Betaproteobacteria; order Burkholderiales; family Burkholderiaceae; genus Burkholderia; species Burkholderia cenocepacia. Next base: position 1,801,751 of record NZ_CP060040.1, read on the forward strand.
CTCAGCCTTCCGCCATCATCAGCAACTGCGCGCCGTCCGCGACCTGATCGCCGACGCCGTACAGCACTTCAGCGACGACGCCCGCGCTCGGCGCGCCGATCGTGTGCTCCATCTTCATCGCCTCCATCACGATCAGCGGCGTACCGGCTTCGACCTTCTGCCCCGGCTCGACCAGCACCGCGATCACCTTGCCGGGCATCGGCGCGGTCAGGCGGCCACCGCCCTGCTCCGCGTCGCCCGCATGCGCGAGCAGGTTGCGCCATTCGAACGTTTCGGCCGCACCCTGCGTGAACACATGGAACGTGTCACCGTCCGCATACACGCGGCCGCTGCTGCGCACGCCGCCAAGCGTCACGTCGAAATCGAGCGGCGTGGCGCCGCGCGTCCACGCGAACGGTTGCGCGGCCGCGTCGCCGATCGCGATGCGCATGCCCGCGCCGTCGTCCTCGTACGTGACCGTCACGTCGGCTTCGCGATCGGTCGCATGCCATTCGAGCGTGCGGCGATAGCCGCCGTTCAGCCGCCAGTCCGGCAGCGAACTCCACGGCGACGCGTTTTCCTGCGCGGCGGCGCCCCGTTCGCGCGCGAGCAGCGCCGCGCAGGCGAGTGCAAGCGTCGCACGCGGCGGCTGTTGCGGCGCGAACAACGCATCGTGGTTGCGCTCGATCAGGCCCGTGTCGAGATCGGCGATCGCGAACGGCTCGCACGCAACGATCCGCTGCAGGAACGCGGCGTTGGTATGCAGGCCGACCACTTCGCATGCCCGCAGCGCACGCAGCATCAGGCCCAGCGCTTCCGCACGATCCGCGCCGTGGACGATCAGCTTCGCGATCATCGGATCGTAGAACGGCGTGATCGCATCGCCTTCACGCACGCCGCTGTCGACGCGCACCGCCGCCCCGATGTCGAACTCGACGCCTGCCGGCAACCGCAAATGCTTCAGCGTGCCCGTCGACGGCAGGAAGCCGCGCGCCGGGTTCTCCGCGTAAAGGCGCGCTTCGAGCGCATGGCCCTGCACGCGCAGTTCCTCCTGCTTCAGCGGCAGCGGCTCGCCCGCCGCGACGCGCAGTTGCCATTCGACGAGATCCAGCCCCGTGACCATCTCGGTCACCGGGTGCTCGACCTGCAGGCGCGTGTTCATTTCCATGAAGTAGAACGCTTCGCCCGTCATGATGAATTCGACGGTGCCCGCGCCGACATAGCCGACCGCGCGCGCGGCCGCGACGGCCGCTTCGCCCATCGCCTGGCGCACGTCCTCATGCAGGCCCGGCGCCGGCGCTTCCTCGAGCACCTTCTGGTGACGGCGCTGCACCGAGCAGTCGCGATCGAACAGGTACACGGTATTGCCGTGCGTGTCGCCGAACACCTGCACTTCGACGTGACGCGGGCGCGTCAGGTATTTCTCGATCAGCACACGATCGTTGCCGAAGCTGCTTGCCGCTTCGCGCTGGCACGACGCGAGCGCCGCGGGAAAGTCCTCGGAGCGCTCGACCACGCGCATCCCCTTGCCGCCGCCGCCCGCGCTGGCTTTCAGCAGCACCGGATAGCCGATCTGATCGGCCTCGCGATGCAGGTTGGCCGCGTCCTGGTCGTCGCCGTGATAGCCGGGCACGAGCGGCACGGCGGCCGCGTGCATCAGCGCCTTCGCGGCGGCCTTCGATCCCATCGCCGCGATCGCGTCGACCGGCGGCCCGATGAACACGATGCCGGCCGCTTCGCACGCTTGCGCGAAATCTTCGTTCTCCGACAGAAAACCGTAGCCGGGGTGAATCGCCTGCGCGCCGGTCGCACGCGCGGCGTCGACGATGAGCTCGATGCGCAGGTAGCTGTCTGCCGCGGCCGAGCCGCCGATATGTACGGCCTCGTCGCACGCGGCCACGTGTTTCGCGTTCGCATCCGCGTCGGAATAGACGGCGACGCTCGCGATCCCGAGACGTTTGCACGTCGCGGCAACGCGGCACGCGATTTCGCCGCGGTTGGCAATCAGAATCTTGTCGAACATGGCTTCGATGTCGTCCGGAAGGTTGAGGTCACGCGATCATTCACGCCACGACGGCGTGCGCTTTTCGAGGAAGGACGCGATCCCTTCACGCGCTTCCGCGCCGGCACGGGTCTTCGCGATCCACTCGGCGGTCTGCTCGATCAGCGTCGCGTCGAGCGCGCGGCCGGCCACATCGGCGACGAGCCGCTTGCAGGCCTTCACCGCGTCGGGGCCATTCGCGACGAGCGTCGCCGCCAGCTTCGCGACCGTTTCGTCGAGCGCGTCGGGCGGCACCGCATCGTGAATGAAGCCGAGCGACGCGGCACGCGTGCTGTCGAACACCTCGGCCGTCGTGAAGTAGCGGCGCGCCGCACGCTCGCCCATCGCCCGCACGACATACGGCGCGATCGTCGCGGGAATCAGCCCGAGCCGCGCTTCCGACAGGCAGAACTTCACGCCGTCGGCGGCAATCGCGATGTCGGCCGCCGCGACGAGGCCCACGCCGCCCGCATACGCGTCGCCATGCACGCGCGCGATCACCGGCTTGCCGCAGCGATAAATCGCTTCGAGCATGCGCGCGAGCTTGCGCGCATCGGCGCGGTTCTCGTCGTCCGAGTAACCGGCCATCTTCTTCATCCAGTTCAGGTCCGCGCCCGCGCAGAATGCGGCGCCTTCCGCGGCCAGCACGATCGCGCGCACGCCTTCGTGCGCATCGAGCCATTCGAACGCGGTGGTCAGCTCGGCGATCGTCGTCTCGTTGAACGCGTTGCGCACGTCGGGACGCGCGAGCGTGACGGTCGCCACGCGGCCGGCCTCGCTTACCTTGATCGTTTCGTATCGCATCGGTCAGTCCTCCCGGGCGTTACATGCGGAACACGCCGAAGCGCGTGTCGTCGATCGGCGCGTTCATCGACGCGGCCAGGCCGAGGCCGAGCACGTCGCGCGTCTGCGCGGGGTCGATCACGCCGTCGTCCCACAGCCGCGCGCTCGCATAATACGGATGGCCCTGGCGCTCGTACTGATCGCGAATCGGCTGCTTGAACGCATCCTCTTCCTCGGCCGACCACGACCCGCCCTTCGCCTCGATGCCATCGCGACGCACGGTCGCGAGCACCGATGCGGCCTGCTCGCCGCCCATCACCGAAATGCGGGCATTCGGCCACATCCACAGGAAACGCGGGCCGAACGCGCGGCCGCACATCCCGTAGTTGCCGGCGCCGAACGAGCCGCCGATGATCACCGTGAACTTCGGCACCTTCGCGTTCGACACGGCCGTCACCATCTTCGCGCCATGCCGCGCGATGCCTTCGTTCTCGTACTTGCGACCGACCATGAAGCCCGTGATGTTCTGCAGGAACACGAGCGGGATCTTGCGCTGGCAGCACAGCTCGATGAAATGCGCGCCCTTCACCGCCGATTCGGAAAACAGGATGCCGTTGTTCGCGACGATCCCGACCGGATGGCCCCAGATGTGCGCGAAGCCCGTGACGAGCGTCGTGCCGAAGCGCGCCTTGAATTCGTCGAATTCCGAATCGTCGACGATGCGCGCGATCACCTCGCGCACGTCGAACGGCTTGCGCGTGTCGACCGGAATCACGCCGTACAGGCTCTTCGCGTCGTAGCGCGGCGGCTTCGGCTCGCGCAGCGCGAGCGGCGGCGCGATCTTCGGCGCGAGGTGACTGACGATGTTGCGCGCGATCGACAGCGCATGCGCGTCGTTCTGCGCGAGATGGTCGGCCACGCCCGACAGGCGCGTATGCACGTCGCCGCCGCCGAGATCCTCGGCGCTCACTTCCTCGCCGGTCGCGGCCTTCACGAGCGGCGGCCCGCCGAGGAAAATCGTGCCCTGGTCCTTCACGATGATCGACTCGTCGCTCATCGCCGGCACGTACGCGCCGCCGGCCGTGCATGAGCCCATCACGACGGCGATCTGCGCGATCCCCGCCGCCGACATCGTTGCCTGGTTGAAGAAGATGCGGCCGAAGTGGTCGCGATCGGGAAACACGTCGTCCTGGTTCGGCAGGTTCGCGCCGCCCGAATCGACGAGGTACACGCACGGCAGCCGGTTTTCCGCGGCGATTTCCTGCGCGCGCACGTGCTTCTTCACGGTGACCGGGTAGTAGGTGCCGCCCTTGACCGTCGCGTCGTTGCACACGATCACGCATTCGCGGCCGGCGATGCGCCCGATCCCTGTGATGACGCCCGCGCCCGGCGCGTCGTCGTTGTACATGCCGTTCGCCGCGAGTTGCGAGAACTCGAGGAACGGCGCGCCCGGATCGAGCAGTTGCGCGATGCGGTCGCGCGGCAGCAGCTTGCCGCGCGACAGGTGCTTGTCGCGCGCGGCCTGGCCGCCGCCCTGCGCGAGCTGTTCGATCTTCGCGCGCAGGTCGGCGACGACCGCCTCGAGCGCCGCGGCATTCGCGCGGAAGTCTTCCGAACGCGGGTTCAGTTTCGATTCGATGATCGGCATCGACGGGGCTCCGTTCGCGTGACGTGGGGCGTTACATCGTTTCCGCGAACAGCTCGCGGCCGATCAGCATCCGGCGGATCTCGCTCGTGCCGGCGCCGATCTCGTAGAGCTTCGCATCGCGCCACAGCCGACCGACCGGGTATTCGTTGATGTAGCCGTTGCCGCCGAGGATCTGGATCGCCTCGCCGGCCATCCACGTCGCCTTCTCGGCCGTGTAGAGGATCACGCCCGCGCAGTCCTTGCGCACCTGGCGAATATGGTCGCTGCCCGCCGAGTCGAGATGGCGGCCGACCGCATACAGGTACGCGCGACACGCCTGGAACGTCGTGTACATGTCGGCGACCTTGCCCTGGATCAGCTGGAATTCGCCGATCGCCTGGCCGAACTGCTTGCGGTCGTGGATATATGGCACGACCGCGTCGAGACACGCGGCCATGATGCCCGTCGGGCCGCCCGACAGCACCGCGCGCTCGTAGTCGAGGCCGCTCATCAGCACCATCACGCCGCCGTTCAGCTGGCCGAGGATGTTCTCTTCCGGCACCTCGACGTCCTGGAACACCAGCTCGCCCGTGTGCGAGCCGCGCATGCCGAGCTTGTCGAGCTTCTGCGCGACCGAGAAGCCCTTCATCCCCTTCTCGACGATGAATGCGGTGATGCCGCGCGGGCCGGCTTCGATATCGGTCTTCGCGTAGACGACCAGCGTGTCGCAATCGGGCCCGTTGGTGATCCACATCTTCGTGCCGTTCAGCACGTAGCGGTCGCCGCGCTTGTCCGCGCGCAGCTTCATGCTGACGACGTCGGAGCCGGCGTTCGGCTCGCTCATCGCGAGCGCGCCGATGTGTTCGCCCGACACGAGCTTCGGCAGGTACTTCTGCTTTTGCGCTTCGGTGCCGTTGCGGTGGATCTGGTTCACGCACAGGTTCGAGTGCGCGCCGTACGACAGGCCGATCGACGCCGATGCGCGCGAGATCTCTTCCATCGCGACCATGTGCGCGGTGTAGCCCATGTTCGCGCCGCCGTATTCCTCGGAGACGGTCATGCCGAGCACGCCGAGATCGCCGAACTTCTTCCACAGATCCATCGGGAACTGGTCGGTACGGTCGACCTCCGCCGCGCGCGGCGTGATTTCCTTCGCCGCAAACGTCGCGACGGCGTCGCGCAGCATCTCGATGTCTTCACCGAGCATGAATTGCACGCCGGGCAGGTTGATCATGTCTCCTCCGTCTTCAGAAAGTGTGTCGTACTCACCGATTTCTGAGTTTCGCTCAAATCGAATGAATACGTCGATTCATTGACCAATACAGCGGAAATTTTGCACAGTTTCGCGCCTCGCCGGGTTCGCCGTCAATAGTTTTCTGAGTGATACTCAGATATGATGCAAGGATGACAGCCGCTCCCGCCGACACCATGACCGCCACCGCCAAAGCCGACCGCGCCGACTCGTCGCGCGCACCCGCCGGGCGCAAATCCCAGCAGCGCGTGCAGGACATCCTGCGCGCCGGCCGTGAAGTGTTCGCCGAAAAAGGTTACGAGCATGCGACGGCCGCCGAGATCGCCCAGCGGGTGGGGTGTCGGAGGCGACGGTGTTCAGCTATTTCCGCGGCAAACGCGAGCTGTGCGCGCGCGTGATCGCCGACTGGTACGACGAAATCATCGCCGCGTTCGAACACGGGATGCCGCGGGACGCGTCGGTACAGCAGCAGTTCGCGTTCATCGTGCGGACCCACCTGCGGCTGATGCTCGTGAACGGCACGGGATTGTGCGCACTGGTGCTGTCGGAAGGCCGCGCGAAGCAGCATGCGCTGAGCGACGAGCTCACCGCGCTGCAGCGCCGCTACACGGCGCCGCTGATGGACGTGCTCGCACGCGGCCAGGCGGCCGGGCAGGTTCGCGCGGATCTGCCGCTGAGCCTGCTGCGCTCGATGGTGTTCGGGCCGATGGAGCACGTGCTGTGGGACGCGATCCTCGGGCACCGCAAGCTCGATACGGAAACGACGGCCACGCAGTTGATCGACATGCTGTGGGCCGCCGTGCAGCCGCCGGCGCCGGAGCAGGCGGCGCTGGTGCGCTTCAGGAACGAAGTCGCGGAAGCGGTGCGGCGGCTGGAAGGCGAAGCGTCACGCGGATGACGGCCGAAGCGGCGCACGCCGCCCTTCTGCGCCATCGCTCCGGGCGCCGCGCCGTTACGAATCCTCGCTCACCCGCAGCGGCGCGCGGCTCTGCTCGTTGTTCAAATGCACGAACTTGCGTAGCAGACGCATCAGTTCCTGCGAATCGTCCTCGCCCATCCCGTCGAACAGCCCGGCCCGCAATTCCGTCACCGACGGAATCAGGTGGGTGAGCAGCTCGACGCCCGCCGGCGTCAACAGCAGGCGCCGCTGACGCCGCGGCAGCACTTCGCGGACGATCAAACCTTTCGCTTCGAGCCGGACCGCGAGATCGGCCGTGGTCGACGTGTCGAGCGCGACCCGCTGCGCGAGCGTCACCTGATCGAGCCCCGGATTCTCGTACAGCATCCGCAGCACCGCGTACTGCACGGGCGTCACGTCCCGGCCCAGCTTCTCGTAGAACATCGCGACCGCGATCTGGTGCGCGCGCCGGATCAGATGCCCGGGTTCGTCGTACAGGTCGATCGGGAAAGCCGGCAGGTCGGCGGGAGTCGTTTTTTCCATGAATGAGTCGATGACATAGGCGGCACGCACCGGTTGCGCGCACCGTCGGCATGGCGCTGCTTCGCGCCATTTCCCGGGAAAACCAGTATACCGCCCGCCTTGCCCCGGCCCATATCGATGAGTACACTGAATCTCATTCAGTACACGGAATGAAGATCGGGCCGCCTCCCCGGCGGCACCGCCCCGAAGGAGACAAGGAACATGTTTCTCAAGAACGCGTGGTACGTGGCATGCACGCCCGACGAGATCGACGGCAAGCCGCTGGGCCGCAAGATCTGCAACGAATCGATGGTGCTGTACCGCGCGGCGGACGGCCAGGTCGCGGCGCTCGAGGATTTCTGCCCGCACCGCGGCGCGCCGCTGTCGCTCGGGTTCGTGCGCGACGGCGTGCTCGTGTGCGGCTATCACGGGCTCGAAATGGGCTGCAACGGCAAGCCGGCCGGCATGCCGGGCCAGCGCGTCGGCGGGTTTCCGTCGATTCGCAGCTTCCCGGCGGTCGAGCGGTACGGCTTCGTGTGGGTCTGGCCGGGCGATGCGTCCGAAGCCGATCCCGCCAAACTGCCGGCGCTCGCCTGGGCCGAGGACCCGGCCTGGGCGCACGGCGGCGGCCTGTATCACATCCGCTGCGATTACCGGCTGATGATCGACAACCTGATGGACCTCACGCACGAAACCTACGTGCATGCGTCGAGCATCGGCCAGAAGGAAATCGACGAAGCGCCGCCGAAGACCACCAGCCATGGCGACGAAGTCGTCACGAGCCGCTTCATGGAAAACGTGATGCCGCCGCCGTTCTGGCGAATGGCGCTGCGCGGCAACGGCCTCGCCGACGACATCCCGGTCGACCGCTGGCAGATCTGCCGCTTCACGCCGCCGAGCCACGTGATGATCGAAGTAGGCGTCGCGCATGCGGGCCACGGCGGCTACGATGCGCCGCCGAACAAGAAGGCGTCGTCGATCGTGGTCGACTTCATCACGCCCGAGACCGACACGTCGATCTGGTACTTCTGGGGATGGCGCGCAACTTCCGGCCCGACGACGCCGCGCTGACCGCCGAGATCCGCGAAGGCCAGGGCAAGATCTTCGCGGAGGATCTCGAGATGCTCGAGCGCCAGCAGCGCAATCTCGAGCAATGGCCCGAGCGCACGCTCCTCAAGCTCAACATCGATGCCGGCGGCGTGCTGTCGCGCAAGGTGATCGACCGGCTGCTCGCCGCCGAACACGCGGCGAGCCCGCAGCGGCCCGTGATTCCGGTCGCGCAGGTCAAGGCGGCGTCATGAGCGGCGCGACCTTGACGGTTCGGGTCGCGCGCAAGTGGCAGGAAGCGCGCGACATCTGCGGCTTCGAACTCGTCAGCGATGACGGCTCGCCCTTGCCGCGCTTTGACGCCGGCGCCCATATCGACGTGCATCTGCCCGGCGGGCTCGTGCGCCAGTACTCGCTGTGCAACCATCCGGAGCAACGCGATCGCTACCAGATCGCGGTACTGCGCGAGGCCGACGGCCGCGGCGGGTCGCGCGCGATTCACGACGAAGTCCGGCAAGGCGATACCGTGCGGATTGGCCTGCCGCGCAATCAATTCCCGCTCGCGCCCGACGCGCCGCACCATCTGCTGCTCGCCGGCGGGATCGGTGTCACGCCGATTCTGAGCATGGCGGAACGGCTGTGTTCGGCCGGCATGCCGTTCGACATGCATTACTGCGCGCGTTCGACCGATCGCATGGCCTTCGTCGAGCGGATCAACACGGCGGGGTTTCACGATCGCGTCCGCTTCCACGTCGACGACGGCGATCCCGCGCAACGCTTCGATCTGGCTGCCGTGCTCGCCGGCGCGCCCGACGGCACGCATCTGTACGTATGCGGCCCGCGCGGCTTCATGGATGCGGTGCTGAACGCCGCGCGCGAGCGCGACTGGAGCGAAGCCCGGCTGCACTACGAGTTCTTCGGCGGTGCGGTCGTGCCGTCCGGCGCCGACCGCGCATTCCAGGTGCAAATCGCGAGCAGCGGCAAGGTGATCGACGTGCCGGCCGAATGCACGGTGATCGCGGCGCTGGCGGCGAACGGCGTCGACGTGCTGACGTCGTGCGAGCAAGGCGTGTGCGGTACCTGCCTGACCCGCGTGCTCGAAGGCGAGCCCGATCATCGCGATACGTACTTGACCGACGACGAAAAGGCGGCCGGCGACCAGTTCATGCCGTGCTGCTCACGATCGCGCACCGACCTGCTGGTACTCGATCTGTAGATCGGCAGGCGGTAGACGGACCGCCCGACACGCGGCGGCTGACCACCCTACGGGAGACGATCGATGGCGCATCCTGTCCGGCCGTCAATCAAGATCGCGCGCGGCGCGTGATCGAGCGGCTGCTGCTGCACCCGAGCCGGCTTGGCCCTCGCACGCCGGCGCCTGCTCATCGCTCGGCTCAATCGGCCAGCCGGCAATGCGCGAGCTTCAACCCCGGCAGCACCGGCGCATCGATATAGCCTTCGTTCACGCAGTTGAACCGGAACGCCGACGACGTGACGAACGGCTTGATCTCGCCGCCGGGGAATTTCGGCTTCAGCGCATCCTGGTCAGGCACGTCGAAATGCGTGTCGAACTGCTCACCGTCGGCCGTCAGCGCGCCGAAGTACGTGCCACCCGGGTCGCTGCCCATCCGGATCACGGCGCCGACGAACGTGAGGCGCTTGCCGTCGTACTTCGTCTTCGCGGCGGCCATGTCCTGCGTATAGGCCTCGATCACGGCGCCGTAGTGCGCGTCGATCGCGGGTTCGGCGTTCGAAGCCGCACAGGCGGCCTGCTGAACGCCCGCCAACAGCGCGCAGGCCGCCAGCGCGGCCGCCGCGAACGGTGCGGAAATCTTCTTCATGCGTGGTCTCCCGTCTAGCGTGGTGGTTGAAATGATCGAAGCCCGGCGCGATGCCGATTGAATGCGCTTGCGTCGCTTTAATCGTTCGAATGGCGGTACACGGCTGCGATCACTTCATCGCCCGCACGCGCGTGCGCGGTGCGTGGCGTCGCGCCGAACGCGACGGGACAGGAAGATGACATGGTGCGGCCCCCGGCTCTCTCGTTGAATTTCACTGCGTCTGATTTTGGCCGCTACGGTAGCAGACGGCCGACAGCCCGGCAACCGAGCGCCGCGCATGGCCGGCCGCCCCATTACAATTGAAAACGATTCTCATTACATATATAATGCGCACGCTGATCCCACCGCAACGCTGCCACCCGCCACACGATCCTTAGCATTCCTCTTCCTGCATCGATTCATGCCATCCCGTCGAACGCCCTGCCGCGCCCGGACCTTGCATCCGTGGCGCATGCCCCTGCCTGCCCTGCTCACCCTGTGCGTCGCGAGCGGCGCGCACGCGGCCGGCGCCGAACCCGTGGCGCCCGCGCCCGCCGCTGCATCGACCACCGAACACGAACTCCCGGCCATCAGCATCAACGCCTCGGCCGCCGTCGATCCGACGATCGGCTATCAGCCGCGCACGACGAGCATCGCGGGCGGCGACGCCCGGGCGCTGAAGGAGATCCCGCAATCGGTCGCGGTGGTCAGCAGCAGCGTGATGCAGGACCAGCAGGCGCGCTCGCTCGACGACGTGCTCGGCAACATCAGCGGCGTCACGCAGACCAACACGCTCGGCGGCACGCGCGACGCGTTCATCAAGCGCGGCTTCGGATCGAACAACGACGGCTCGGTGCTGGTCGACGGCGTGCGCACGCCGGTGCTGCACAGCTATCTCGCGACGATCGATCGCGTCGAAGTGCTGAAGGGCCCCGCTTCGCTGCTGTACGGGATGCAGGACCCGGGCGGCGTGATCAACCTCGTCACGCGCAAGCCGGAAGACACGTTCGGCGGCTCGATCTCCGCGTCGCGCACGAACCACGGCGGCAGCAACGCACAGTTCGATCTCACGGGGCCGCTCGGCAAGCCCGGCCAGGTCGCGGGTGGCACGCTCGCCTTCCGGCTGACCGGCGAATACGACACGAGCCGCTACTGGCGCAGCTTCGGCCGCGAACGCAACGCGCTGATCGCGCCCGCGCTGTCGTGGCACGACGCGAACACGTCGATCGACGTCAGCTACCAGTACGTCGACTACACGATGCCGTTCGACCGCGGCACCGTGCTCGTGAACGGCCAGCTCGACGAGGCACTGCGCTATCGCCGCTACGAGGAAGCGTGGTCGCAAAGCAGCGGCATCCAGGAAACGCTGCGCACGCGCATCGAGCACCGCTTCTCCGATGCATGGCGCGTGCGCGCGACCTACGGCTGGGGCCGCGACCGCTACGACCAATACATCACCCGCGCCACCGCGTTCAACAGCAGAACCGGCGCGCTGACGCGCTCGTCCGACGCGAACCTCGGGCGCAACGATTCCGACCAGATCGCGACGCTCGGGCTGCTCGGCAACGTGACGCTCGCGGGCATGCAGCACGCGATCTACGTCGGCGGCGAATACGAGCGGCAGCGCAGCTTCCGCGGCGACACGATCCGCGGCAAGGCGACGACGGGCTTCAATCTCTACGATCCCGTGTACGGCCTGCTCGCGCCGGGCGGCATGCCCAACGCGAAGCAGAGCGATTCGCGCTCGGTCGTGCATGCGTATTCGACGATCGTGCAGGATTCGGTGAAGATCACCGACCGCCTCACCGCGGTGGGCGGGCTGCGCTGGGAAAACTGGCAGCAGGAATCGGGGATGGGCCGGCCGTTCGCGTTCGCCGACCGCTCGCGCGGCAGCGTCTGGCTGCCGCAGTTCGGGCTCGCGTATGCGCTCACGCCGGCGCTCACCGCCTATGCGAACGTGAGCCGCTCGTTCAAGCCGAACGTCGCGTCGAACGTCGCGGCGCCGCTCGCGCCGGAATACGGCCGCGTGCTCGAGGCCGGGCTGAAGTTCAGCTTGAAGCCCGCGATCACGGGCACGCTCGCCGTGTACCAGATCGACAAGCGCAACGTCGCGGTCACGGTCGGCGACATCACGTCGACGATCGGCACCGCGCGCTCGCGCGGGATCGAGCTCGACGTGGCCGGGCAGATCACGCGCCACCTGAGCGTGATCGGCAGCTATGCGTATACGAACGCGAACGATCGTGACGGCAACACGCCACTCGTCAACGTCGCGCGCCACACGGGCAGCCTGTTCGCGGTATACGACACGGCCATCGCCAACCTGCCCGGGCGCTGGCGCTTCGGCGGCGGCGCGCGTCTCGTCGGCGCCCGCTCCGGCGACACGGCGAACAGCTTCACGCTGCCCGGCTACGTGAGCGTCGACGCGTTCGCGGCGTACGAAACGACGATCGGCAAGTTTCCGACCCGCTTCCAGCTCAACGTGAAAAACCTGCTCGACAAGACCTACTATCCGTCGAGCAACAGCAACCTGATCGTCGCGGTCGGCGAGCCGCGGCTCGTCACGCTGACGACGACGGTATCGTTCTGACGCCCCGGCGTGCTCACGGACGCCAGCGATACACGACGATGCTCGACCCGTTGTAGTTGTCCTTCGTGATCACGTACTCGCCGGTCGAACGCAGGTACGCGCGCACGCCGTACATCGAGTCAACGTCGTTGCCGACGTCCATCGCCGACGGGTTCGAATTCGTCAGCGTCGTGACGAGCGCGCCGGTGTTCAGGTCGAATATGTCGATGTTCGGCACCGTGTGCACATAGCCGACGAACAGGTAGTGGCCGGCCGCCGCGATCGATTTCGGGTTCGCGCTCGTCAGGTTGATCACCGGGTTCGGCGCGCTCGTGTTGCCGTTCTTCCAGCCGTGATAAACCTCGATGTGCCCGTTCATCGCGGTCCAGTCCCAGTTGCCTGCCAGGCCTTGCGCCAGGATCATCGTGTCGCTGTCGGCCTGATAGATGATGCGCGTGACGGGCGCCACGCTGCTCGGCACGGCCGTCGTCACCGGCTTGCCCCACGACGGCTTGCCGGTCGCGTCGAAGCCCGTCATCGGGTAGCGCGTGATCACGTTGGAGCCGTTCAGGCCGGCCCACACGTCGCCGTTGCCGTCGATGTCGAAACCGGCCGTCACCTGCAGCGTCGTGTTGAACGGCTTGCCGGGCAGCGAACCGGCCGGAATCGCGATGTAGCCGCTCGCGGTGTTGAAGTAGTAGAAGTTGAAGTTACCCGGGTTCTGGCCCGACGCGACGAGGATCCGGTTGCCGCCGACGCTCACGAGCTGCCCGAAGTGCTGGCCGCGCTGATAGTCGTTCATGTCGAGGCGCGGGTCCTTCGGATAGGTGAACGGGTCGACCGTGTTCGCGACGAACGTGCCGCCCGCGGTGCCCGTATATATGTTGTTGCCGCTGTAGAACAACGTCCCGTCCGTCACCGGATCGGGCGCGGCGATTCCCTCGAAGTTCAGCGCCTGCAGCTTCCATTGCAGCGTGCCGACCGGGCTGTACGCATGCAGATCGGTGCTGCCGTTGCGGCCGAGATCCCAGCCGCCGCCCCAGGCGTTGTTCAGCACGTACAGGTTGCCGGCCGCATCCTTGCCGAGCGCCGCGACGCGCGTGAAGCGCTTGTCGCCGACCTGCCCCTTGATGCCCGTCGTCGTGTCGAGATAGCCGCCCTGCACGCCGAACGTGCCGACCTGCACCGGCAGCCCGGGCAGCCCGCCGTATAGCTTGATGTTCATGTCGGGCCCTTCGTCGCCGACCATCAACCGGCCCATCGACGCATCGAAGTACAGCGACGCCGGCCGCGCGCCGGCCGCCATCTGGAGCGTGTTCATCGCCGTACCGGTCGGGCTGAACTGCGCGACGACGCCTGCGCTCTTGCGCGCGACCCACAGGTTGCCGGCCGCATCGAGCGCCAGCGCGCCGGGGCCCGTGACGCCGATGTCGCGCTGCCACACGCCATCGGTCGTATAGACGCGCACGCGGTTGCCGTAGAAATCGCTCACGTACAGCAGGTTGCCGCCCGTCGCGAGGCCCGTGATCACGTCCGCATACTGGATGCCCGTCCACGTGCTGACCGGAATGCGCAGGTCGCGCTGGTTCGTGCTCCGGTTGTAGCGGCCCACCGAGCCGCTGCCGAACGTGCGGTTGTAGCCGAGCGCGACGAACAGCGACGTCGAATTGCCGGTGATCGCGCCGCCATGGAATTCGTCGTGGATGCCGATCGTGCCGAGCGGCTGGCCGTTCTGGTAGATCGCGACGCCGCCTGCGTTCTCGTCCCAGCGCGACGCCGTGTAGATCACGCCTTCGGGCGCGACCCACATCGAGCGCGCGCCGTTGCCGACGTGCGAGGCCAGCGTGCCGTACGTGTTCGCGAGCCAGTCGGTCGAGTATTGCGCCTGCGCGTGGCTAGCCGGCGCCAGCATTGCCATGCACATGATCAGCAACGCCGCGCGGATTTGTTTCATTGACATGAATAATGCTCCCAGACGAACAATGATCGACACTGTAAATCGCGGCGCGTGAAATATTGGTGATTCCGGTAAATCCGCATTCGCCGTTCCCCCGAATTATTCACTCCACGCGCTTTGCCGTACGGCGCTTTTTCGTCAACGATCGCAAAATCTCGGAAACCGCGCCACGACGGCCTGCCAGCCATGCTGTTTCAGCGCATTTACCGGCATTTTGTTCCGGGTCATTCAATGCGAATACGTCATTTTTTCTGATATGACCGCATTGCATTTTCATTCCCCGGAAGTCACTTTGATTATTACAAATCGAAATCAAAATGAAAGAGAAAAAATATTGTCCGGCGCGATCGGTTTTTTGCGATTTCGCGCACGGAAGGCGGAGCGGGAGGGAAAGGGGGAATACGGAGGGGAAAACCGCGCACCGTACCGGCACGCGGCGGCGATCGTTCAGCTCGCCGGATCGCGCGTCGGGCCGGGCCGGCCGTCGAGTATTTCGGCAGCGCATCGACGACGTCGATCACGCGTGGCCGGTGGAACAGTGCATCGTCGGCTGCGGACGAGCATGCCGACAACGCGGCCCGCATCGGCTGCGGGCCCCGTTGCACGCGCAACGACTGCTGCGTCAGAACTTCTGGCGCAGCCCGAGGCTCACGATCGCCTGCGACCGCGAATCGGACGAATGGCCGTTCGCCTTGTCGGACACCGACGCGGTCGCGTCCACCGGCCGGCCGAGCGCGTCGAGCGTCGTGCCGGACGCATGCTGGTACGCGCCGAGCAGGTACACGCTGGTGCGCTTCGACAGGTCGTAGACCGCGCCGAGCGTGACGTTGTGATACTGCGCGCGGTTGTCGATACCGTCGACGTCGCTGCCGCGCGTGTAGCTGTAGCCGGCGAACAGCTGCGTCTGCGGCTGCACGTTCCAGCGCGTGAACACGCCCGCGACGTTGAACGTCGCATGGCCGCTGAACAGCGACTGCGCGCCGCCGCGGTACTGCACGTTGCTGTAGTTCACGCCGACGACGGCCGGGCCGAAGTCGTACGTCGCGCCGGTCGCAATCACCTGCTGCGACTGCGCGCTCGCATAGCCTTCGTTGATCGACGAATTGAACAACCCGTCGTCGGTGCTCTGCCACTTGCCCGCCGTCGGGTCGGTCGCGCCCTTCTTGCTGTTGTCCGAGCGCTCGTAGCCGACGCCCACACGCAGCGGGCCGGCCGCGTATGCGGCGCCGACGCTCCACGTGTTGCGCTGCTTCATGCTGCCCGGCTGGCCGCCGAAGCCGTACAGCGCGCCGAACGTGAAGCCCGAGTAGTTCGCGCTCGTGTACTTGATCGAGCTGTCGACGCGCGCGGTCTGGTCGAGATCGTCGATGTCGCCCGGGTGCGCGCCGAAGCCGCCGATGAACGACGACGGGCCGACCGGGCTCACGAAATCGTCGAGCGACGTGTACTGGCGGCCGAGCGTGACCGTGCCGTAGCGGTCGCTGCCGACGCCGACGAACGCCTGCCGGCCGAACTGGCGGCCGCCCTGGCCGGACGTGCCGTTGGTGATGTCGAAGCCGTTCTCGAGAACGAACAGCGCACGCATCCCGCCGCCGAGATCCTCGGAACCCTTGATGCCCCAGCGGCTGCCGGACAGGTTGCCGGTCGTGAGCCCGACGCTCGAATGCCCGGTGTACGCGCCGGCCGAGCCGACCCGTTCGTTGCTGCGATAGGTCACGCCCGCATCGACGATGCCGTACAGCGTGACGGAGCTTTGCGCGGCGGCGACACCCGCGAGCGAGAGCAGCAGCGGCGCTGCGATCAGTTGCTTGTTCATGGTTGTATGTCTCCGGGCGGTGAACCCGTTGTTCTGGCTGGCTGTTTGCGAGTGGCGCGCGCGGGCGCCGACATCCGCCGACGGTGCGAGGCCGGCGACGTCCGCGCGCGACGACGCGGCGGGCATGCCCGCTGCGGCCGGTATGGTAGTTGGAACCGGTTCCGTTCCAAAGCGGAATAATGACAACAGTTTCTTGTCAAAATTGAGATAGTCGGAGCGCGGCCATAGCCACGGCTGCCGCGCCTGTACAGCGCGGGGCGACGCGGACGATAATCGGCTGCGCGCTTTCCTCCGGGAGTTCCTTCATGCATGAAACGACCCTGCTGATCTTCGCCGCCGTCGCGTTCGTCGGCATCGCGACACCCGGCCCGACCGTGCTGCTCGCGCTGACCAACGGCTCGCGCTACGGCGTGCGCCGCGCGGCCTACGGTTTCGCGGGCGCGATGCTGTCCGACTTCGTGCTGATCGTCGCGGTCACGCTCGGCCTCGGCGCGCTGCTGATGGCGTCGGCGTTCTGGTTCTCGGTCGTGAAGTGGCTCGGCGCCGCGTACCTCGCGTATGTCGGCATCCGGCTGCTGACGTCGAAAGGGGCGCTCGACGTAGCGGTCGCGCAGCGCGGCACGGCCTCCGGACGCAACGCATCGATCTTCGCGAAAAGCTTCCTGACCGCGGTGACGAATCCGAAGGGCTATCTGTTCTTCTCCGCGTTCCTGCCGCAGTTCCTCGATCCGCTGGCGCCGCTCGCGCCGCAGTACGTCGCGCTCGCGGTCACGTTCGCGCTGCTCGACGGCGCGGTGATGTTCGGCTACGCGCTGCTCGGCGCACGCGCGGTGCGGCTGCTGAAGCGCTCGGGCGCGCTGTGGCTCGAACGCACATGCGGCGCGATGCTGCTCGCGCTCGCCGGTTCGCTGGCGCTGTACCGGCGCCATGCCGCGTAGGCGCCGGGCTCGATGAAAATCGCCACACCGCCCCGCGCCGGTTTCCCCGGCCTGTCGCTCAGGCAACTCGAACGCGCGGATCTCGACGCGTGGTACGCGTACCTGTCGAACCCCGACGTTTTCCGTCACACGAGCTGGAACCTGCGCTCGCCCGACGATCTGCTGCCGATGTTCGACAACATCGAATCGACCGATCCGGATTCGATCCGGCGTCTCGCGATCGTCGACACCGCGTCGGGCGCGCTCGCCGGGACGATCGGGCTGCATACGGTGTCCACCGTCAACCGCTCGGCGGAGATCGCGTACGACCTCGCGCCGTCGCACTGGGGGCGCGGCATCGCGAGCGCGGTGTGCGACGCCGTCACCGCGTGGGCGTTCACGCACGGCGGCTTCATGCGCATGCAGGCGGTCGTGCTGACCAGCAACGCCGGCTCCGCGCGCGTGCTGCAAAAGTGCGGCTACCGCTACGAGGGGTTGCTGCGCGCCTACAAGATGGTGCGCGGCACGCCGGGCGATTTCGCGATGTACGCACGCCTCGCGACCGACTGACGTGCCCGCCGCGGCATCGCGTGCCGATGCCGTGAAGCGATTGCACGACCCGATTGCACGACCCGCGCCGAATTGGCGACAATCGCCACTCCCCTCATCGACTTGCCGCCATGAAAATCGCCGCGCTCTCCGACATCCACGGCAACCTCGCCGCGCTCGACGCGGTGCTCGACGATGTCCGCCGCCGCGGCGCCGACGTGATCGTCAATCTCGGCGACATCGTGTCCGGCGCACTCCATCCGGCCGAAACGGCCGACCGCCTGATCGCGCTCGACCTGCCGACCATCAAGGGCAATCACGAGCGGCAACTGCTGACGCTCGATCGCGACGCGATGCGGCTGTCCGATCGCTGGGCGCACGACACGCTGCGCGCCGACCATCGCGCCTGGATCGCCGCGCTGCCCGAACGCCTGACGCTCGACGGCGACGTGCTGATGGTGCACGGCACGCCCGCCAGCGATCTCGTCTATTTCCTCGAAACGGTCACGCCCGACGGCTGCCGCGCGGCCACGCCCGATGAAGTCGCGCAGCGCG
Organism: Burkholderia cenocepacia; assembly: GCF_014211915.1. Taxonomy (NCBI): domain Bacteria; kingdom Pseudomonadati; phylum Pseudomonadota; class Betaproteobacteria; order Burkholderiales; family Burkholderiaceae; genus Burkholderia; species Burkholderia cenocepacia. Next base: position 1,820,083 of record NZ_CP060040.1, read on the forward strand.
CGGGCGACACGGCGGCCTCGCTGATCCTGTGCGGCCACACGCACGTGCCACGTACCGCGAAGCTCGACGACGGCCGGCTGATCGTCAATCCGGGCAGCGTCGGGTTGCAGGCGTATGCGGACGACCTGCCGCATCCGCACCGAATCGAGACGGGCTCGCCGCACGCCCGCTACGCGATGGTGTCGCGCACCGCCGCCGGCTGGAGCGTCGAATTCCATGCGGTCGAATACGACTGGCATACGGCCGCCGCCATCGCGGCGTCGCGCGGCCGCGACGACTGGACCATCGCGCTGCGCACGGGCCGCTGCTGACGCGCTCGCGCCGCCCTGCCACCCTGCTTCGCCTCAACTACAGAAACATCAACACGCCATGCCCGTTCCGTCGCAACTACTCTTCCTGCCCGGCGCATCGGGCAGCACCGCGTTCTGGCAACCGCTGGCCGGCATGCTCACGCATCCGGCCGAGCGGCGAATCGTCGCCTACCCGGGCTTCGGCGACACGCCGCGCGATCCGGCCGTCGACGATTTCGACGGTCTCGTGCGTCATGTACTGGCAATCGTCGACCGGCCGACCGCCGTGATCGCGCAATCGATGGGCGGCGTGATCGCGATGCGCGCGGCGCTCGACAAGCCGGGTCTCGTCACGCATCTCGTGCTGACGGTCACGTCCGGCGGCCTCGACATGGCCGGGCTCGGCGCGCAGGACTGGCGCGCCGGTTTCGCCGAAGCGAACCCGCGGTTGCCGGACTGGTTCATGACGTTTCGTGCGGACCTGTCGCAGGACATCGGCCGTATCGCGCAGCCGACGCTGCTGCTGTGGGGCGACGACGATCCGATCAGCCCCGTGGCGGCCGGCCGGCGCCTGCTCGAACGGCTGCCCGATGCGCGGTTGCACGTCGTGCCGGGTGGCCGGCACGATCTCGCGGCCGTGCATGCGCAAGCGCTCGCGCCGCTCGTCGACGCGCATCTGCAACGCGTGTGACGCAGCACCCATCGCATACGTCACACGGTTCGGCACGCACCTGAAGCCGCGACGCGCGCGCGCCGCGTCGCATCATCCCGCGTTCCTCAGCGTCAGCCTCGCTTCGAGGCCGCCGCCGTCGGGCCGGTTGTTCAGCGTGAGCGTGCCGCCCATCGCGAGCGCGAGCTGCTTCGCGATCGCAAGCCCGAGCCCCGTGCCGCCCGTCTCGCGATTGCGCGACGTCTCCACGCGCCGGAACGGCTCGAACACCGCGTCGAGCTGATCGTCCGGAATGCCGGGCCCGCGGTCGAGCACCGCGATCACCGCGCCGCCGTCCGGCGCCGCCTGCACGTCGATCTCGGCCGCACCCGCGAACTTCAGCGCGTTGTCGACGAGGTTGCCGACGATGCGGCGCAGCGCCTTCGGCCGCGTGACGAGCGCGAGCGGCGCGCGGCTGTGCAGCGCGACGTCCTGCCCCGCATCCGTGTAGTCGTACACGATGCTGTCGAGCAGCGCATCGAGATCGATGCGACGCGCGGCTTCCTCGGTGCCGTGCAGCGTGCGCGCATACGCGACGCCCTCCTTCACCAGATGCTCCATCTCGAGCAGGTCCTGGCGCAGCTTCGCGCCCTGCGTGTCGTCGTCCATCACGTCGACGCGCAGCCGCATCCGCGTGATCGGCGTCTGCAGATCGTGCGAGATCGACGCGAGAATCTGCATGCGCTCGGCCATGTACTGCGCGATACGGTCCTGCATCGCGTTGAAGGCCCGCGCGGCGCGCGCGACTTCCGACGGCCCGTCTTCGTTCAGCCGCTCGCCCTTCAGGTCGGGGCCGAGCGCGTCGGCCGCCTGCGCGAGCTGCTTGAGCGGCCGCGTCGCGAGCCGCACCGCGAGCCAGCAGCACGCGGCCAGCACCGCGAGCTGCACCACGAGCACGGCCGGCAGCCAGCCCGACAGCGGCACCGTCGACATCGGATGGATGTCGATCGTCAGCGGCGACCCGTCGGTCAGCCGCAGATGCACCTGCAGATGTTCGCGGTCGCCGGGGATCGAATTCGCGGTCAGCGGATAGTCGCCGCCGATGCCGTCCGAAATCGAGCGCTCGACGCGCGCCGACAGCCGCGCTTCCGGCGGCGTGCCGGTTTGGCCCGGCCCGAGGATGAACGCATAGCTGCGCCTCGCGAGACGCGGCAGCCATGCGGTGCGCTCGGCGGGCGGCAGATGGTCGAGCAACGCGACCGAGCTGGCGACCTCGCGCTCGATGTAGCCCATCATCAGGTTCGTGGTCGCCTGGTCGCGCTCGGTCACGGTGAGCCAGAACGACAGCGTCTGCGCGAGCGCGAGGCCCACGCACAGGATCAGCGCGAGCCGCGCGAACAGCGAACGCGGCCAGTGCCACGGCGCGCGCGCGCTCATGGCGTACCGTCGACGGCGGTCACGGCCGACGAGAACACGTAGCCCTCGTTGCGCAGCGTCTTGATGTAGCGCGGCTCGCGCGCGCCGTCGCGCAGGCGCTGGCGCAGCCGGCTCACGAGCAGGTCGATCGAGCGGTCGAACGGGTCGGACTGGCGCCCTTGCGTGAGGTTGAGCAACTGGTCGCGCGTCAGCACGCGCTGCGGGTTGTCGAGGAACACGCGCAGCAGCCGGTATTCGGCGCCGCTCAGCGCGACCAGCGTGCCTTCGGTGTCCAGCAGATGGCGCCCGGTCGTGTCGAGCTGCCATTCGCCGAACGCAAGCAGCGCGGCCGTTTCCGTCACCTGCATGCCGGGCGGCAGCATGCGCGCGCGGCGCAGCACCGAGCGGATTCGCGCGAGCAGCTCGCGCACCGCGAACGGCTTGGCCAGGTAGTCGTCGGCGCCCATCTCGAGGCCGATGATGCGATCGGTTTCCTCGCCGCGCGCGGTCAGCATCAGCACCGGCACCGTGCGGAACTTGCCGGCGCGCAGGTCGCGGCACAGCGTCAGGCCGTCCTCGCCGGGCAGCATCAGGTCGAGGACGATCAGGTCGGGCGCGCCGTCATCCAGCGCGTTGCGCATCTCGCGGCCGTTCGCGGCCAGCGACACGCGCATGCCGTTCTTCTCCAGGTAGTCCGCGATCAGTTCGCGAATCGCGCGATCGTCGTCGACGATCAGCACGTGGTCGATCTTGTCCATGAGTCGTTGCCGGTATCGGTGTCGGGGTTCGGGCGGGTCGATGTCCGCTGTTATACCGCACGGCGGGCACGCGTTTGTATCCCAATGTATCGCGCCAGCGTGGCGACACACAACGTTGCACACGCGCGGCGGGCCGGACACATCGCAGATACGTCGGCGCCGCCTAATGGGGCCTGTCGAAACCCGTCGGGCCGCCGCCCTCGCGCCGCGGCCCCAAAGATCAGGAGAACGCCATGCTGCCCCGCCTCAAGACCGCCGCCCTCGTCATCGCCCTCGCCGCCACGGCCGGGCTCGCCGCCTTCGCCGGCACCCGCGACGACGCGGGCGTGCAGGCATCGCCGGCCGGCATGGCGGCGCCCGCTTTCACCGGCATCGACCGCTGGCACAACAGCGCGCCGCTGACGCTCGACCAGTTGCGCGGCAAGGTCGTGCTCGTCGATTTCTGGACGTACTCGTGCATCAACTGCATTCATACGATTCCGTACGTGAACGACTGGTATCGGAAATATCGCGACCAGGGGCTCGTCGTGGTCGGCGTGCATACACCGGAATATCCGTTCGAACGCGACGCGAAGAACGTGGCCGATGCGATCAGGCGCTTCGATATCCGCTATCCGGTCGCGCAGGACAACCGCTACGACACGTGGCGCGCGTACGGCAACCAGTACTGGCCCGCGCTGTACCTGATCGATGCGAACGGCAAGATCGTCTATACGCGGTATGGCGAAGGCGGGTACGACAAGACGGAGGCGGCGATTCGGGGGGCGCTCGCGCAGGCGGGGGAAGAGGCGAAGGGCTCGACGCGCACGCAGTGACCTGGGCGGCGAGCGGGCTCGATACTGGCCCGCGCCCGCTCGCGTCACGCGCTCATTCGCGCTTCGCGTCGGCCTCCGCCAGCATCGCTTCCCCGATCGCGAGCTTCCCGTCCGCGACCAGCGCTTCGCCTGCGCCCCGGATATCGGCCTCGGCCTTGTTCTGCCCGAGCTTGCGCTTGCCGACGAGCCGCGTGATCTCGATCTGCAGCCCGACGATCGCTTGCAGCATCGTGTCGATGTAGTCGGGCGGCGCGTCGCCCATTTTCCACGGCACCGGCTGCGACGCCTCGTGCGTACGCGTCAGCCGTGCGACCACGCCGCGCACGAACTTCTCGTCGTCGCGCACCGTGATGCGGCCGTGCGCATGCACGACCCGGTAGTTCCACGTCGGCACCTGCCGATGCGCGACGTGCTTGCTCGGATACCAGTTCGGCGAGATGTATGCGTCGCCGGCGCGGAAAATCACGAGCACCTCGTCGCCGTCCGCGACGTCCTGCCAGACCGGATTCGCCCGCGCGACGTGCGCGTGCAGTTCGCCGAGCCCGCCGTCGCCGGGCATCAGTTCGAACGGAATGTGGTTCGCATCGAGTCCGCTCTTGCCGTGCGTGATCAGGCTGCCGAACGGATGCTGGACGATCAGTTCGCGCAGCGCGTCGGGGTTGGGTTCGTTGAAATCGGCGGGGACGTACATGTCGGCTCCACGGTCGTGCGGGGTGGGAAATGGCGCGGGTGCTAGCCCGTCATGGTTCAATTGTGATCTCAAACTGGTTTATCCTGTAGAGCCGGTTTGAAACAATTTCAGCAGACCAGAATCATGGCAAGAACGGCCCGGATCGTCGAAATCCCGTCGCTCGGCGTGCTCGATCGCGCGGCCGGCGACCTGAGCCGCCAGCTCGCGCAGGCACTGCGCGACGCGGTGCGCCGCGGCGACGTCCAGCCCGGCGATACGCTGCCTTCCACACGGCTGCTGGCGGCGTCGCTGCAGGTGGCGCGCGGCACCGTCGTCGACGCGTACGCGCAGCTCATCGCCGAAGGTTTTCTCGAATCGCGCGGCGGCGCGGGTACGCGGGTCGCGAATGCGCTCGCGGAACCATCGCCCGGCAACATTCCGGAATCGCCCACGCAGCGCCTGGACCCGGCGCGCGACGCCCTGCCCGAACCCGCCGCCGCCTTCGCGCGGCTCGCCCGCGAATTCAGCCCGCTGCCGGCGATGCCGTTCGCGATCTCGGTGCCGCTCGGCCTCACCGCGCCCGACGACATCTGGCGCCGGCTCGGCAACCGCCTGCGCGCCCGCGGCGCCGGCGCGCCGTCCGGCTATGCCGATCCGCAAGGCGCGCTGCCGCTGCGCGAAGCGATCGCCGACTACGTGCGCCGGTCGCGCTCGGTGCGCTGCGATGCCGGCCAGGTCGTGATCACGAGCGGCACGCAGCAGGGGCTGCATCTCGCGAGCCAGGTGCTGCTCGGCGCAAACGACCGCGCATGGGTCGAGAATCCGGCCTATCGCGGCATCACCGCGCTGCTCGAAAGCACCGGGCGGCGCGATGCGATGGTGCGCGTGCCGGTCGACGCCGACGGCCTCGACGTCGACGCCGGCATCCGGCTCGCGCCCGATGCGCGCGCCGCATTCGTCACGCCGTCGCACCAGTACCCGCTCGGCATGCCGCTGAGCATGGCGCGGCGCAATGCGCTGCTGGCATGGGCGCGCGCCCACCGCGCATGGATCGTCGAGGACGACTACGACAGCGAGCTACGCTACGAAGGCTACCCATTCCCGTCGCTGCAGGGCCTCGCGCCTGATCGCGTGATCTATCTCGGCACCTTCAGCAAGATCCTGTTTCCGTCGCTGCGGCTCGGCTACGTGATCGCGCCCGACGATCTCGTGCCCGCGTTCTGCGGCGCGCGCGTGCTGATGGACCGCCACGCGCCGACCGCCGACCAGCACGTGCTCGCCGCGTTCATCGCCGAGGGTCATCTCGATCGCCACATCCGCCGCGTGCGCGGCGTCTATGCGGAACAGCGCGCGGCGCTGATCGACACGCTCGGCGCGCGGCTGCCGCGCGAGCGCGCATGGGTGCAGCCGGGCGACCAGGGGATGCACGTCGTGCTGTGGCTCGCGCAAGGCATCGACGATCTCGACGTCGTCGCGCGCGCCGCCCGGGCCGGTGTCGCGGTGCGTGCGGTGTCGCCAATGTTCGCGCCCGGCACGGCGCGCCCCGGCCTCGTGCTGGGCTTCGGCGGGTTCGGCCGCGCGCAGATGGAAGCGGCCGCGCAGCGGCTCGCGGACGTGGTTTCGTCGGTGGAATCGCGGCCCCGCGCACGGTAAAAGGTTGGCGGCGGGCAACAAACGTAATCGTCTGTAAATCCTGCAAGCAAACGGCCGTTTCCACGGCCGGCACGCGGGTTCCGTTTGCTAGGATCGCGCGTCTTCCCTCCGCGCTCCTGCCGCCTTGAACCGCTTCGTGCCGTTTCTCCGAGACGCGTGGCTCCATTGCCGCGCCCGTGTCACGCCGCCCGCCGCCGCGTGCCGCATGCGCGTCCGCGCGCTGGGCGCGGGCATGCTCCACCGCCTGCGCCATCCGACCTGGCGCGGCGCGGCGCTGACGCTCGCCGCGATCCCGGTGCTGGGCCTGCTGCTCCTGCTCGCGTTCGTTCCGTTCACGCCGAGCATCGGCGACATCCGCAAGGCGCGCATCGACCGCCCCGCGCGCGTGCTGTCGGCCGACGGCCAGTTGATCGCCGAATTCCGTCCCGTGAACCGCGAATGGGTGCCGCTCAAGCAGATCTCGCCGCACATGATCGATGCGCTGATCGCGACCGAGGACCACCGCTTCTACGCGCATCACGGCATCGACTGGCGCCGCACGCTCGCGGCCGGCCTGCATACGTTCTCCGGCGACCGGCAGGGCGGCTCGACGATCACGCAGCAGCTGGCGCGCAACCTGTATCCCGACGAAGTCGGCCGCGCGCCGACGCTCACGCGCAAGGTGAAGGAGTTGATCACCGCGTTCAAGATCGAAGCGGTGTACAGCAAGGACGAGATTCTCGAAACGTACCTGAACACGGTGCCGTTCCTGTACAACGCGTACGGCGTCGAAATGGCCGCGCGCACCTACTTCGGCAAGTCGGCGGACCAGCTCGATCTCACGGAAAGCGCGACGCTCGTCGGGATGCTGAAGGGCAACAGCTACTACAACCCGGTGCTGAATCCGGAACGCGCGGTCCAGCGGCGCAACGTCGTGCTCGGCCGGATGGCGCAGATGGGCATGCTGTCGCCGCAGCAGTTCGCGAAACTGCAGCGCCAGCCGCTGCGCGTCGACTTCGAACCGCAGACGTCACAGCCCGGTCTCGCGCCGCATTTCGCGGTGCAACTGCGCAAGTGGCTGATCGCGTGGGCCGACCGCAACAACTACGATCTCTACTCCGACGGCCTCGTCGTGCGCACGACGCTCGATGCGCGGCTGCAGGACATGGCCACGCAGGCGCTGACGCGGCAGACCGAACGGCTGCAGGCGATCGCCGACGGCGCATGGCGCGGGCCGTCCGGCTGCGGGCTGCGCAACGACCTGTTCCGCGGCTTCATGCGTCAGACACCGGAGTATCGGCAGGCCCGCGACACCGGGCTCGCCGACGTGGTTGCGCTGAAGCAGCTCGGCGCGAATCGCGAATTCGTGCGGGCGCTGTGCGAGCGCAAGACGCAGGTGCAGGCCGGCTTCGTCGCGATCGATCCGCGCAACGGCGCGATCCGTGCGTGGGTCGGCAGCCCCGATTTCGGCAGCGAGCCGTTCGATCATGTGGTACAGGCACGGCGTCAGCCGGGTTCGACGTTCAAGCCGTTCGTCTATGGCGCCGCGTTCGCGGACGGCATGCGGCCGGGCGACACGTTCGTCGACGGCCCCGTCGCGATCCCGATCGACGGCCGCGCCGTGTGGCGGCCGACCGATGCGGAGCCGCCGACCGGCGCGCCGATGACGCTGCGCGACGGGCTGGCGCTGTCGCGCAACCGCATCACCGCGCAGGTCATGCAGCGGGAAGGCGCGGCGAAGGTCGCGCAGCTTGCCCGCGCGATGGGCGTGCGCGACAGCCCGCTCGACGCGGTGCCGTCGCTCGCGCTCGGCACGAGCCCGGTCACGCTGAAAGAGATGGTGTCCGCGTACGGCACGATCGCGAATCGCGGCGTGTACGTCGCACCGCAGATGATCACGCGCATCGAGGATCGCGACGGCAAGGTGCTCGCCGCATTCGGCAGCGCGCCGCCGGAACGCGCGCTGTCGGCGCCCGCCGCACTGACGCTCGTCGACGCGATGCGCGGCGTCGTCGATTACGGGACCGGCGCGGACATCCGCTCGCGCTACGGGATTCGCATCGACGTCGCGGGCAAGACCGGCACGACGCAGGACAACACCGACGGCTGGTTCATCCTGATGCATCCGCAACTGGTGGCCGGCGCGTGGGTCGGCTTCGACGACGGCAGCGTGACGCTGCGCAGCGACTACTGGGGCGCGGGCGCGCACAGTGCGCTGCCGATCGTCGGGTCGTTCTACGACGCGGCGCTGCGCGCGCGGGCAATCGATCCGCATGTGCAGTTCTCGCCCGATTTCCGGCCACGCAGCGCGCCAGCGCCGAAGCGGCGCGCGCCGCAGCATTCAGGCCTGTTCGACTGGCTGCGCTTCTTCCGATGATCGTGCCGGCGGCGGGCTGAGCCAGGAAACGCGTTCAGCCCGCCGCGAGCGTTGCGGCGAGCGCATCGAACTCCGGCGCCCATGCCGCACGCCACGCGGCTTTCGTCGCGTCGTCGACCCACGCGCCGTCGATCCCGTTCAGCATGAACTGCTTCAGGTCGGCCACGGCGAAGCCGAAATGGCTGAACATCAACTCCCACGCTTCCGACGGGTTCACCTTGTGCAGCGTCGGATCGTCGGTGTTCGGATGGATCTTCAACCCGAGCCCCGGCATCTTGCGCATCGGATGCAGCTCCGCCCATTGCTCCGGCGGCAGCGTACGCAGGTAGTACGAATTCGTCGGCACGACGGTGAAGACGATCCCGCGCTCCGCATAGCGCGCGCACAGCTCGGGGTTGTCGACGATCGTATAGCCGTGATCGACGCGGTCGACCTGCAACAGATCGACGGCCGTCTCGACGTTGCGCCACGGCATCCCGAACTCGCCCGCATGCGCGGTCGTGCGGAAGCCGGCCGCGCGCGCGTTGCGGTACGCCTTCCAGAACAGTTCCGGCGGCCGGTCGTTCTCGCGATAGTCGATGCCGAGCCCCGCGACTTCGTCCGCGCGATTCGCCTTCATCCATTCGACGATCGCAACCGCTTCGTCGGGGTCCTGCTCACGGTCGATGCTCGGAATCAGGCGCGCGCCGATCCCGAAATCGCGTGCGGCGTCCCGGATCGCCGTCACGATCGCGGCCTGCGCGTCCGGATACGCGATGCCGGATACGCGCACCGTTCCCGTCGGATTCCAGAAGAATTCCGCATGCCGCACGTTGTGCGCGGCCGCGTCCTCCAGATATTCGTATGCGATCCGCCGCAGGTCGTCGGGTTGCGTCAGCAGATATTTATCCAGCGCGCGCAGCACGTGCAGCACGCCGACCGGTTTCTCGCCGCGCGCATAGAACGCGTCGATCTCCGCGCGCTCGATCGGCGCGCCGCTGCGTTCGGCGAGCGCGACGAACGTGTCGTGCCGCACCGCGCCGAGCAGGTGGCAATGCAGCTCGACCTTCGGCAGCGCGCGGAAGAAGGCCCGATGCGCGGGCGTGATCTCGATGCCCGTGCGCGCGGCCGGGACATTGCCTGGTGTTCCCTTCATGTCAGTCTCTTTTTCGGTAGTGCGATGCGTCGCGCAAGCCGTCTCTCAGTGCGGCTTCACGACGGTCCAGAAGTAATAGCCGAGCGGAATCGCGAGCACGACGAGCCCCCACGACACGTCGCGCCAGCGGCCGGCCAGCAGCTTGACGAGCACGTAGCACAGCAGCCCGCCCGCGATGCCGGTGCCGAAGCTGTTCGACATCAGCGTGAGCAGCACCATCGACATCACGGGCAGCGCATCGGTGAAGTCGTCGAAATGCGTATGGCGGATCGTCGCGAACATCGACAGTCCGATCAGGATCAGCGCCGGCGCCGTCGCCTCCTTCGGAATCGCAAGCGCGACCGGCACGAACAGCAGCATCGCGGCGAACAGCACGGCCGCGGCCAGCGACGACAGCCCGCTGCGGCCGCCCGCCTCGACGCCGGCCGCCGATTCGATCAGCGCGGTCAGCGCCGGAATGCCGAACACCGGCCCGAGCGTCGCGGCGAGCGAATCGACGAGGAACGGCCGGTTGATGTCCGGCAGGTTGCCCTGTTCGTCGAGCAGGTTCGCCTTCGCACCCACCGCGAGCGCGGTGCCGAGCGTCGAGAAGAATTCCGCCGCGAAGAACGCGAACAGGTACGGCGCGGCGGCCAGGCTCAACGCGCTGCCGATATCGAGCTTGAACGCGATCGGCGCGATGCTGTGCGGCAGCGACATGAACGACGCAGGCAGGTGCGTGACGCCGAGCGGCACGCCGGCCGCGGCCGCGACGAGGATCGCGATCAGGATCGCGCCGGGCACCTTGCGCGCCTGCAGCACGATCGCGACCGCGAGACCGATCAGCGCGACCAGCGCGCCCGGCCGCGAGAAGTCGCCGAGCGCGAACGCGTTGGTCTTCGCATTTGCGACGACCATCCCCGCATTGCGCAGCCCGAGCATCGTGACGAACAGCCCGATCGACGCACCGAGCCCGAGCTTGATCTGCACCGGAATCAGCCGCACCACGACGCCGCGCGCGCCGAGGATCGTCAGCAGGAAGAACAGCACGCCCGACACGCACGCGATGCCGAGGCCCGTCTGCCAGCCGACGTGCTCGGTCGTCGCGAGCGTCACGCCGATGATCACCGAGCCGCCGATACCGGGGCCGACGAGGAACGGCAGATTCGCGTAGAGCCCCATCAGCGTGGTGAACAGCACGAATACGACGATCGTCGCGGTCGTCGCCGCGCCGCGCTCCATGCCGCCCGTCGCGAGCAGCGACGGGATCACGACGAGCAGGTATGCGGCCGCGAGAAACGACGTGACGCCCGCGATCGTCTCGGTGCGCACGCTCGTGCCGCGCGCGGCGAGCGCGAAGCGTCGTTCGAGCCAGTTGGCCGGCGTGCGCGCCGGCATCGTGTCAGTCGCTGACATGGTGGTTCTCCCGTGATTCCGAATATTGTCCTGTGTCGGTTCGTGCAGCGCGGTCTTATACTGCCGCGTACCGCATCCCGACCGCTATTACCCGATGTCCGACCGCTCGTCGCTGCTCCCCGCGCTCACGCTGCGGCAGGTCCAGCACTTCGTCGTCCTTGCGCATGCGCGCAGCTTCACGCAGGCCGCGCAGGCGCTGTCGCTCACGCAGCCCGCGCTCACCGCGTCGATCCGCCAGATCGAATTCCTGCTCGGCGGCCGCCTGTTCGCCCGCAGCGCGCACCGGCTCACGCTCACCACTGCCGGCGAAGCCGTGCTGCCGCTCGCCGAACGCCTGCTCAACCAGGCGCGCGGCACCTTCGACGACATGACGCGCCTCATCGGCGAACGCATCCAGACCGTGCGCATCGCGTTCATCCCGTCGGTCGCGGGCCGCCTGCTGCCCGCGCTCAACGCACTGCGCGGCACCCATCCGACGCTGCGCTTCACGCTCACCGATCTGCCGAACAGCGCACTCGTCGAAGCGGTGCGCGACGGCGTCGCGGATCTCGGCATCGGCGTGCGCGAACCGGACGGCGACGACGGCACGCTGCGCTACCAGCAGCTGTTCGAGGACGAGATCGTGATCGTCGTGCGGCACGACGATCCGCTCGCCCGCGCGAAGAGCGTCACGTGGGCGAAGCTGGTCGATCGCGAACTCGCGGTGTTCGTGCGCGGCAGCGTCAGCGAATCGCTGCATCGCACCGGCGGTGCCGAAAAGCTGCGCCTGAACGTCACGTACCGGATGGAATACACCGAGCCGCTCTACGCGCTCGCGCGCAACGGCCTCGCGACCGCCGTGCTGCCGAGTCTCTACACGATGCATCTGCACGATCCCGAACTCGTCGCGCTGCGCGTCGACAAACCGCGCGTCACGCGTGCGATCTCGCTGATCTCGCTCGCCGCCGACGATCGCGGCCCGCACGTGCGCGCGTGCCGCGAATGGATTGCGAAGCAGATCTGATTACGTTCGCGGTCCGCCGGGTGGCTGCCCATGTTCAGGGCAGCTTCGCAATCCGTTCGACGAGTGCTGCGTAGAACCGGTCCGCATCGACCTCGTTGATCCATGTCGCATTCGCCGCACGGCCGCTGCGCCCGTTCCAGTCGACGACGGTCTCGCCAAGCGTCCACTGCCCGGTCGTCTCGACCACCACGTTCACCTTGCGGCCGCCGAACAGCGTCGGATCGACGAGATAGCCGACGGCCGTCGGGTCGTACATCGGCGCGTCTTCAACGCCGCGCCGCTTCTTGTTGTAGGCGAGCTCGGCCTCCATGATGTCCGCGACGATCGCGCCGCAGCGGTTGCCGAGCGCGCGGAACGGCGCGACGCGGGCCGGCGTGATCGGCGCCTTCACCGCGACGTCGCGCGGCAGCACGACGATCGGCACGCCGCTGCCGAACACCACGTCGGCCGCCTGCGGATCGACGTAGATGTTGAACTCGGCGGCCGGCGTGATGTTGCCGCGCTCGAAGAACGCACCGCCCATCAGCACGATCTCGCGCAGCGCGGCGCGAATCTGCGGCGCTTCGACCAGCGCGGTCGCGATGTTCGTCAGCGGGCCGAGCGCGCACAGCGTCACGCTGTTCGGCGCCGCGCGGCTCAGCGTATCGATGAGGTACGACACCGCGTGGCCGGCGGCGAGCGGCGCGCGCGGCGCGTGCAGTTCGACGCCTTCCAGCCCCGTCTTGCCGTGCACGTTCGCGGCCGTCACGAGCTCGCGCACGAGCGGGCGCGGGCAGCCCGCATACACCGGCAGCGCGTTCGTGCGGCCGGCCCAGTCGCGGATGATCCGCGCATTGCGTTCGGTGAGATCGAGCGGCACGTTGCCGGCCACGGCCGTCAACGCGCGCACGTCGAGCCGGTCCTGCGCGCCGAGCGCGAACAGGATCGCGATGGCGTCGTCCTGCCCCGGATCGGTATCGATGATCACCGTGCGGCGCGCGGCGTCGCCGCCAGCCGCGAATGCGCCCGTTTCGGGCAGCAGCGCGGTGCCGGCCAGCGCGGCGGACAGTTTCAGGAACGTGCGGCGGGATGCGATCGGATGGGTCATGGTCGGGGGCTCAGAACACGTGCCGCACGCCGAGCGTCGCCATCATCTGGCGCGTGCCGGTCGAACGCGCATACGCGAAGATCTGCGCATGATCCGCGTCGCCGGCCGCCTGCTGCGCGATCACCGTCAGCGCGACGTCGGTGCGTTTGGACAGGAAGTAGTCGGCCTGCAGGTTCACCTGATGCCATTTCGGACGCTTGTCGATCACGTCGTACTTGCCGTTCGTGAACGCGTACGCGGCGCCGAGAAAGAGCTGCGGCGTCATCGTGTAGACGACGTTCACGCCGAGGTTCTGCAGGTGCAGATGCGAATTGTCGAGGTAATCGTAGCGTACGTCGGTAAACATCGCCGCGAACTGCGCGCGGCCGATCGTGTAGAAGCCGCCCGTGCCCGCGATCCGCTGCCGGCTCGCGTACGCGGCCGGCGACATCGCGCTCTTGCTGAAGATCAGCAGCGGCGACGCATAGTCGTTCGCGATCGCGCCGTCCTGGTTCGTCGCGCTGTACGGATGGTTGTACTGCGCATAGACCACGCTCCAGCGCAGCGGGCCACGCTCATAGCCGAGCCCGAAGCTGTACGCGCTGTTGTTCGCGAAACCGGTCGTATTGCTGAAGCCGTACAGCGCGGTGAACTTCAGCCCGTAGTAGACGGGGCTCACGTACTTCACCGAGTTCTGCACGCGGATGTCGTTGTAGCCGTTGTCGTTGTCGCCGATGTTCACGCCGTTGCTCGCGATGATCACCGGCCCGATGTAGTCGTGGATCGCGTCGTACTGGCGGCCGAGCGTCAGCGCGCCGTAGGTGCGGTCGGCCAGGCCGACGTACGCCATGCGCCCGAACTCGCGGCCGTTCTGCGCGGCCGTGCCCGTCATCACGTTGAAGCCGTTCTCGAGCTGGAACACCGCGGACAGCCCCTGCCCGAGATCTTCCTTGCCCTTCAGCCCCCAGCGCGGGTTCTGGTTCGTGCCGGACAGCGCCTGCCACGCGTTCTTGCCGCCCTGGTTCGTCGCGAACCCGACACCGGCCGAGATGAGACCGTACAGCGTGATGCTGCTTTGCGCACCGGCATGGGTCGCGAAGGCGCCGAGCATCGCGAGCGGGGCGAGCTTGTAGAGAGTTTTCATGCGGGTCGTTTGGTCGGTGGTGGTCCAGGCGCGGCAGGGTTCCGCGAAACTGGACTCGACTATACGAACCCGGATCGGATAATAAAAGTTTGCTTTCCTTATATCTCAATAAAACGGATTTATTCTCATCTCTACACCGCCCGCGCCCGGCGAACCGGCGCTCAGTCCGCCGTGTCGCCGCCCTTCGGCAGCTTCGACCACGCGCCGCGCCCCGGCAGCGGCGACCAGGCCGGGCGGGTCTTGCGGGCACTGTCGATCACGACCAGATAGCGACCGGCGATCGGCGTGATGTCGCGATCGCGACGCAGCACCCATAGCGACTTGCCGGCCTCGACGCGTGCCTGGTAGTCGTCGTCGAGCAGCCCGTGCTGGTCGAGGAACGTGTTCAGCGACGCGGGAATCCGCACGCAGCCCTTCGAGTGCCGGATGCCGAGCAGCGCTTCGAGCCGGTCGGGATCGGTCGCATGCATCTGGAAACGCATCGGTGACACGCCGCCCTTGCCCCAGCCGCGCTCGCCGTCCACCCAGCCGAAATCGTAGATGCGCATGTCGCGGTGACCGTAGCCGCGAATGCCGTTCTCGTTCGTCGTGCCTTCCGCGCGGAAATCCATCGTGTCGGGCGAGTGATGGAACACGCCGAGCGGCGTCAGGAAATGGTCGTACTGGCCCGGCAGCCCGGTGCCGACCGGCGATGCGCCGATCATCAGCCACGCATTGGCCGGCGTCGCGCGAAAGTAGATGAACAGTGCCTGCACGTTCGGCGCGCGGTCCACCATCGCGACGTATTCGCCGGCGAGATCGCCGAGATCCGCATCGGCGAGCGCTTTCTGGAGACGGTCGCCGTACGCGCGCTGCTCGCTCGCGGGCACGTTCAGGCGCCGCGTGACTTCCTGCGTGAAGCGCTTGCGCATGTCGAGCGCGCGCGCCGTCGCGTTTTGCGCCGCCTCGGCCGACAGCGGCGGATGCCGACGCGGCGGCGTGGGCGGAGGCGGCTCGGCTTCGCTCGCGGACGGGCCGGATGCGGCCGATGCAGGTGCGGCGGCCGATGCTGCCGATGCCGCGGAAGCCGAGGAAGCGGCCGACGCACCGGATGCCGCGCTCGCGGAATCCGCGTGATTCGCGTGTGACGCCCCGGATGTCGGCGCTGCGGCCGATGCACCCGACACCGCATGCGCGGACGAAGCCGGATGCGTGCGAGAGGCCGCCGAAGCAGGCGACGCGACAGACGAGGATTGCACAGCAGACGACGGCGCATCGGACGCGGCAAAGGCAGGCCGTTCGGCGACAACGGAAATCGACACCGCGGCAGCGAGCCCCACGTATGCGGCGATTGCGCGGTTGAGGCAACGCGGCTGCGCAAAGCGCCGCGCCAGGTGGGAAAGAATCATAGGTTCGAAGCCATCGGCCGATCCGGCCGCCGCATGGTGCTGCTGCGAGCGGCGCATCTTCCGCGCAAGCCATCGACACGTCCGGCGCATCGCATGCGCCAGGCGCCGACGCCTCTTCGCGGTGGAGCCGTTCGCTGATGCAACGCGGGCACTCCGATGGCGGCTAATGAGTCGTCAGGCCCCCTATTTTACTCGTCGATACGCGAATCGGCCGCGGCCCGAAGCACGCTTTTACGGGGAATTGCGCTTCGTCACGCTTTGTTTCAACTCGTTTCCGCTTGCGTGTTCGCTGCGTGGCAGGCTGGCGTGTTGCGCGGTTTCGTCACACGTCCGAAGGCACGCAGGTTTCATCCGGTTCGAGCGTGCCGCCCTGTTTATGATCTGCATGACGAAGCATTTTTTGCGATCCGGCGCTCGGAAACTAGGGCCTCGCCCGCATCGCACGCATGCCGCACGAACCATGCGACACGCGTGCACGCCGCGCCGACTACTTCGAGATGGTTTCGAGCGCGATGCCCTTCGTGCGCGGCCCCATCCATCCGATTGCAGCCATCACGACCACCATCGCGCCCGCAATGAACGCGAACACGCCGAACGTGCCGAAGCCCCGCAGCACGGCCGCGATCACGAACGACGAGAAGATCGCGGAGAAGCGGCTCCACGAATAGACGAAGCCGACGGCCCGCGCGCGAATCGACGTCGGGAACAACTCGGCCTGGTAGGCGTGGAAGCTGTACGACATGATGTTGCTCGCGAGCGTGAGGCCGATGCCGAGCACGATCAGGAACGCGCCCACCGTCGTCTGGCTGAACAGCAGCCCGCAGACGACGATCGCCGCCGCCATCGCGACGATCACCGACTTGCGCTCGAAGCGATCGGCGATCACGAGGCCGATCAGCGGGCCGATCGGCGCCGCGAGCGCGATCACGCTCGAATACATCAGGCTCGACGTGATCGTGATGCCCTGCTTGATCAGCAGCGTCGGCACCCAGTTCGCGAAGCCGTAGAAGCCGACCGTCTGGAACACGTTGAAGATCGTCATCATGATCGTGCGGCTGCGATACGGCGGCACCCACATGTCGCGGAAGCTGCCGCGCGGCGGCACGGGTTCGGCCGGTGCCGGCGGCGGCAACGGCCGCCCGTATTCGGCTTCGACCTTCGCCTCGAGCGCGCGCATGATGCGGTCGGCCTCGTCGACCCGGCCCTGCTGCGCGAGCCAGCGCGGGCTTTCCGGCAGTTCACGGCGAATCCACCACACGAACAGCGCGCCATGCGCGCCGATCAGCACGACCCAGCGCCAGCCGTCGAGGCCGAGCGGCGCGTGCGGCACCAGCAGGTAAGCGAGGAACGCGACCACCGGCACCGCGACGAACCCCACCGCCTGCTCGCACGCGAACGCGCGGCCGCGGATCTGCTTCGGTACGAGTTCGGAGATGTAGGTGCCGATCGTCACCATCTCGACGCCCAGCCCGAGACCGACGACGAAGCGCCAGAAGTTCAGCCCGGTCGCGGTGTCCTGGAACGCCATCACGACGTTCGCGGCCGTGTACCACAGCAGCGACCACGTGAAGATCGCGCGGCGGCCGAAGCGGTCCGCGAGGAAGCCGCACGCGATCGTGCCGATGAAAAGGCCGGAGAACAGCGCGGCGATGAAGCTCGCGACGCCCGTGGTGCCGAACAGGCCGTGCGTCGTCGCGGACAGGATGCCGCTTTTCACGAGGCCCGGTGCGACGTAGCCGCTGTAGAGCAGATCGTAGAGTTCGAAGAAGAAGCCGAGGCTCAGCAGCACGACGAGCTTCCAGACGCTGCGCGTCGGCGGCAGGCGGTCGAGACGGGCCGAGATGGAGCCGGGATCGATCGCTGTGGGGCGGGCGGCGCCTGCTGCCGTGAGCGGGTCGGGCTGGGTGGATGCCATGGTGGCGAGTCTCCGGATTCTTGATTGTCGTTGGCGCCAGCAGAGGGGAACTGGCGAGCGGCTTCGCGCATTTTAGCGAGGCGCGTGCTTGAGCACATCAATCGGGTGATGCGCAGGGGCGGGCCAAAGGCCTTCGGAGCGGTTCAATGGGCGGTTTCGCGATGAATGTCTGAACGAGCACTGGTTCATCTCGCCCCTGCCCTCACTGCCACACCACTTACATCCCGGCCAAATATTTCGAAACTCCCGGATACTCAGACAAGAACTCTTCCGATTTTATAAACGAAATAAATGCACGCCTTACGCTCTCCGGGGCCTTGTTCACATAACTCAACAACAACCTGAAGTCTCCGTAATCAACCTCGATTCCAAGCAAAGTGACCGCCCATTGCTTTTCAGGAGATCGTTCAATCACCCCTCTAACTCTTGCACAAGGGCCGGATAAAACACGTGCCGATCAGCGGCCTCAAGTATATTGCGCGTGCGCTCCTGAATGCCGAAATCGTCGGCATCAGAGAAGGTCCTAAGAAGCTCCACCGCTACCTCGTAGACCATATTTTTCTCGGACTCGGTCAAGAGATCCAAGAACTCGTCGGATTTGCTCTCGTCTGCGAAGTCTTCACATGCGTGCAAGCGTTCACGCCAGTGATCGAAATTGAAACCATTTGGCATTCCTTCACCTCACTTTTTCAACAAGCCTCGACATTTTGCGTATGCAAGCATCTCTTGCATTGCAGTATTGTATCGAATCGGGTCACCGGCAGTACGTGCAACACGGCGAATATCGAGAATTTCGGTGGCCATTGCACCGCGATAGTTCCCGGACGCAATCATCCCAGCCAACTTATCTCGGTACTGCCGCGCTGCTGTAGAGTTCTTATAACTTGAGGTTCCCTTATGGTCATTGGGATCCATAGCAATGGCCGGACCATCTCTATATCCCAAATAGCCATCCTGCGAACTTGTTACTGCATCAGCAGGCATGTGATGGCCGTCCACGCCCGGGCGAGATACCCCTCCCTTTGATCCCCCGCGATACGGTCCATTGCCTTCAGGGTTTCCCTTTTTCAAGCAGTCGCAAGGGCAACGAGCCAGCCCAAGTGGATCGATCCAGCCTGTGGGATTGGGGGCGTACTGATAGACATTGATCCCGCCGTCGAGCCCGATCGGATCTTTGGATACGAATCGCCCGCTAGTCGGATCATAGTACCGATACCGGTTATACCTCAGCCCCGTCTCCGCATCCTCCTGCTGTCCCTGAAACCGAATCGGGTTCCTCGGCTCCACGCCCGCGGCCTTCGACACCCGCGCGATCACGTCCCGCGCCTCGCCCCAGGCCCGATACGACGCCTCCCACACCACCTCTCCCACCTCGTCCGTCATCAGCAACGGCGTACCAATCTGGTCACAGTGGTAATAGAACAAATGCGCATCCGACTGTCTTTCCGGCATACGTTGCAGCGGGTCCTTCTCCGGCACATACGGTTCGCCCTCCTGCCACACCGGCGTCTGGATCCCCGCGACCGGTTGCGCCGTCACATATTGGGCAAGCGGAACGAACGTTTCCGGCTCGTACACGTACTGCGTCGCACCGCCTTCGTTGCTCTCGTACGCCAACTGGTCACCATCCCAGCCGAACACCGTCCGCACGCCATCCACGTCCTTGCCGATCCGGCGCCCAAAGGAATCGTAGAAATACCGCGCTTCATGCCACCGGCCGGTCTCCTCGACACGCGCCACTCTCAACCGTTGAATCCGTCCCACTCGTATTCCTGCCGACCCGACGGCGATCGCTTGCCGATCAGGTTCCCGCGCGCGTCGTATTCGAAGTGGGTACCCGCGTATTCTTTCAACAGATTCCCGAGCACGCGCGGCACTTCCGCCGGCAATGTGCTGTCCACGCTGTCCGGCACAACCGGGCTTGCTTTCACCGCCCCCGGAGTACGAGCGTGTCGGGGACTGCCGGGGTCAATGATGTTGCTTGCCGGGTCGAAGGCGAAAGTCTCGGTACCGAGCGGCCCGATCGCCGCGATGAGGCGGCCGACCGGGTCATAACGATAGTTGATCACCCCCTTGCGACTGTCCTCGATATGCTCGAGCTGCCCCACGGCATCGTACCGATACCGGCGCTCGGCCAATGCGGCCGGCGCATTCGAGCGCCGAATGGCCTGCCGGGTGATTCGGCCAGCCGGATCGTACTGCGTCTGCTGTCCCACCTTGCTCGACAGCATCCGCCCGGTTTCGCGATGCAAATCGTCGCGCTCGAACTGGATTCGCTCCTCACCATCGAGCACGAGCCCATGCACGTGACCCGACCCGTAGATCAACCAGTCCAGCACATGACCATCGGGGCGGACAGTCTTGATCCGCGTGCCGATTTCATCGTACTCGTGATGCCACAAATAGCTGCGCGACTCCCCGAACAGCCGATAAGCATGATGTTCGCACACCAGATTGCCGACCGGATCGAAAAACATCTGCGTCCGGCTGTGGCTGTTAAGCGCCTCGACGAGTCGTCCACTGGCGTCGTACGCGAATCGCTCTGTGCTCGCACCCGAGGTCCGGCATACGATGCGGCCGGCCTGATCGAATTCGAGTTCGGTCGCTTGCCCGCCCTCGTCGATCTTCACCGGCTGCAGCGTGCCCTCGCTGTATCCGTATGTGGTCCGCTTGCCGTCGAACCCGATCTCTTCCAGCAATCGCCCCGCTGGATCATAGTGAAATTGATAGGTCGCGCGATTCGCATCGATCAACGCGGTCAAGCGACCGAGGCGATCGTAACGGTAGGCGAGCGTGTAGCCGAGCGCATCGACGCGGCTGGCCACACGCCCCGCGACGTCGTACGAAAAACGCGTCACGCGCTCCATCGGATCGGTATGGGACAGCAGACGGCCTTCGGCATCGTGCGTGTATCGATAGGTGCCTGCTGGAGACGAGATCTCGCTGACCGCGCCATTCCTGCCATACCGGTAAACCGTGGCATTGCCCGCTGCATCGATCGACTGCGCAAGTCGCCCGTCGCCATCGTAGCGCCACTTCGTCACCTTGCCCGAGCAGTCGGTGTACTGAAGCAATTGTTCCGCGTCATCGTAGACAAGTACCGTCGCACCGCCCTTCGCATCGACCATCTTGACCGGCATCCCGGCGGCGTTGTACGCATACTTCGTCTCGTGCCCGAGCGGGTCCTTCTGCACGACCAGGTTACCCGCGTCATCGTACGAGCGCTCCCACACGTATCCTTCGGAATCCTTGAGACGAACGAGTTGATCGCGGTCGTCGTAACCCATCTCGATCACGGCCCCGTCGACGCGGTAATGCTTCGTCATGTTCCCGCGCGCGTCGTAGTCCATCTCCTCGATGCCGCCGTCGCGATGAACATGCATGACCAGGTTGTTGTCCTGGTCGCGCCGCATCCACTCCTCGGTGCCATCCGGATACGCGATCCGGTACATGTATCCGCGGATGTTGTAGTAGTACCGCGTGACGTTGCCCAGTGCATCGGTGACATAGGTCAGGCGGATGTTCGGATGCCACATGAGACGAATGTCATGGCTGCCATCGTCGGCATATTCGCGCACGCACCGCGCATGCGTGTTGTCGTCGCGCTCCGCCCCTTCCCACTCGAGGTTCATGCCGCGGCCGGTGCGATCGGTATAGCGCGTGATCAGATGACGGTCGTACGCATACTGGCGCACGTTGCCGTAACGATCCGCTGCACGCACGAGATCGCCGTTGTCGTCGTACTGGTATTGGGCAAGCGTCGTGCGCGTGTTCGCGTCGACGATCTGCTCGATCGTTGCGATACGTCCGCGGCTGTCGTGATGAAACGCGAGCGTATGACCGGCCGAACTGACGAGCCGCGCCAGACGATTCGCGTCATCGTAATCGAGCGCAATCGTATTGCCCGCGCGATCCTTCTGCAACGCGAGACGGAACGAATCGCCGCGCTTCTCGTACACGTGCAGCAAATCGTGACCGTACGCGACAGTCGTCCACGTGTCGTCGAGACGGCTCAGCGTCACACCTTCCACGCGGTCGTCGTGAACCGCACCCGCCGCGAGCGCCGGATATTCGATGTTGCGGCCGGTCGAATCGCTGTAGATCCATTTGTCGTCCCGAACATCGATGCGCGTCATGTACGGCGAGAGCCAGCGCGCGCCCAGTTCGCCGGCATCGTATCCGGCCAGCCGGGAGCGATAGACGCGTATCCAGACGACGGGCATCGCACCCGGCAATTCGAAATCGGCATGAGAAAACGTCTCATCACCGAACGCGTAGCTGATCGAACCGCCCGACGCCCCGAGCCCGCACTCTTCGCAGTGGTCGACACCGGAGCCCTTCGCTCTCGCCTCCTTCTTCGTCGCGGCGACGGGCACCTGCGGCCGCCGGGCCGTTGCTTCCGTCGTGCCCTGCGATTTGATCGATGCGGCCCGCATCGTCTCACGCTTGTGCCGCAACGCATTGATCAGCTTCAGCAGCAGCCACATCAGCTTGCCTTCGTCGCTGCCCTTCAGCTCGTTGATCTTGTCGACCACCACTGGGGCCAGCGTGCGCAATGACACGGCAATCTGGCGAATCGGTGCGACGTATTCTTCGGGAACAAGCCCGGTCGCCGTGCCGGTCACGGCGTTGGCGCCGCGCTTGACGAGCGCCGTCCTCGACTCGGCCAGATATCCCCAAGCCCCCGTTACCAGATCCGTGCTGAACCATCCGCTCTTCTTCATCTGCTGACGATACTCGGCGGCCCGCCGCTCGTTCTCCGCGGGATCGAAGAGTTGCCCCGCCAACACTGCGTCGATGCCGTCCGCGAGACTCGTGAGGATCTCCCGTGCTTTCGCTGCGCAGTGATCGATCACGTCGTTGAGCACGGCCTGCAGCTTCGTCAGGAAATCCTCGATCTCGGTCGCGCATGACGCCTGAACATGCGTGACGACGACCGATATGAGCGCGGCGCCGATGTCGCGCTTGTGAATCAGTATTTCATTGCGAATCAGCGCCAGAAGCGGCCGCGCCGTGAGACGCATCGGCGCCAGTACCGGCGGAAATGGAATCACGCCGATCAGATTGATCGCGAGTCCGAGATAGTCGAGCAGTTCGCCGCCGCGCTTGCGGATGATCGAGACGATGTCGGTGAGCGCATCGGCCAGCGCCATCAGGTTGTTGAGCACCGGAATCATGCTCGCGACCGTTTTCAGTCGATCGACGTCCACGTAGCCGTGCGTCACGCTGATCAGCCACGCGTTGAAGCCTTCGCCGGATGCAACGACATCGTCCGGATGAACATCGGTCAACCACGGGGTGGCCTGCTCATACTCCGCGCCCGGAGGGAGTTTTTGATCTGCCATGCTCTCAGGATTCTTCTGGTTGTTCGGTTTTCGACGTGCGGCGGCGGCCTCGCCTTCTCGTGTTCCGGATGGCCGGCCAACGTCTCGCGGCATTGTACTGACGATTGGCGAAGGGAAAATGAAAGGTCCGGTTTTCCGGCAGCCGCCCAATCCTTTGCGCCCCATTTATCACGGGTCGCGGTCGCACCGACTTTATGTAAATTTCGTAACCGTCTGTCCGGGTGACAACGGCCGCCGGACGTTGAAAACGGCGCCCTTCCGGCAGGCAGCTCGATCGACACGGCCCCGATGCGACGGGATGAACAGGCCTTGCGCCGGTCCGTCACCCATGTCCGTGTCGCAGACACCCCGGACGCAGATTCGGAAGTCGTTCACCTCCGCGCCCCGGTAACATGCTACCGGGCCAACTACCGGCTTCCGGCTGCCTTTCGGCAACCGGCATTGTCGGCAAAACGTAAGCATTCCATGTCCATACAACGACTTTCCACGTACGCTCGCCGGATCGCGCTGATCGCGCTGCTGCAGTTCGCGGCGATCGCGACCGCGTCGGCGTTTCCGGCGGCCGCTTCCGCGCCCGTCGCGAGCGGCGTCGGCGCCGCCGCGCCGGCCATTTCCCTGCCCGACGCCATCGCGCAGCTCAAGCAGATGCAGGCCGAGCTGGATCGCATCAAGCAGCAGACCTCGACCGCGTCCAACAGCAAGGAGCTGGACGCGCTCGACGACTCGGCGCAGGAACTGAGCACCGATGTCGCGAAACTGCAGAGCGACCTCACGCCGCAACGTGCGCAGGTTCAGGCGCAGCTCGACGTGCTCGGGCCGGCGCCGGCCGAGGGCGCCGCGCCGGAAGCGCCAGCCGTCGCGAAGCAGCGCGCCGCGCTGGACGCGCGCAAGACCCAGATCGACGCCGCGCTGAAGCAGGCCGCCGACCAGAAGACGAGCCTCGCGAACCTGACCGAGCAGTTCGCGAAGCTGCACCGCAGCCTCCTGAAGAACCAGCTCGCGTTCCGTTCGGGCAGCATCTTCAGCGCGCAGTTCTGGTTGCCGCTGTTCCACCTGTCGCCGGACGATCGCCAGCGGCTCGAGGATTTCGACGACGAACTGTTCGACATGCTGCGCTCGTCGTGGGTGCCGGGGCAGCGTGCGATCACCACCGTGCTGCTGATCGCAGCATTCGCCGCCTGGCTCGGCGGCCGCCGGCTCATCGAGCGCGGGCTCGCGTGGATCGCGCTGAACCGCCTGCCGCCCACCCGCTTGCGCCGCAGTGCGCTGGCGCTGTCGACCGCCCTGTCGACCTTCCTCGCGACGGCCATCGCGATCCAGATCCTCTATCTCGCCGTTGCACGCCACTACGAGCTCACGCCGTCGCTGACCGACCTGTGGGACCAGTTCGCAAAGCTCGCCGCGACCTGCGCACTGATCGCCGGGCTCGGCCGCGCCCTGCTCTGCACGAAGCATCCGTCGTGGCGCCTGCCCGCGCTCGCCGATCCCGTCGCGCTCGCGATGAAGCCGTTCCCCAGCATCCTGGCCGGGCTGCTGCTGGTATCCGGCACGCTCGAATCGATCAACCGGATCGTCGACACCAGCCTGTCGGTCACGCTGTTCGGTCGCGGCATCGTGTCGCTCGTCGTCGCGCTGACGGTCGGCGCCTCGCTGCTGCGCGCGAACCGTGCGCGCAGCGCCCTCGCGGCCGCAGGCGAGGCACCGGAGCAGCGCTCGACGCTCGCTGGGCTGATCCATGCCGGCGTCACGCTCGCGATCGTCGCGTCGTTGATTGCACTCCTGATCGGTTACATCACGGTCGCGCGCTTCATCACGTACGAGCTCGTGTGGTTCGAGATCGTGCTGTGCGCCACCTACATCCTGATCCAGTTGACGCGCGACGCGAGCGAAAGCCTGTTCTCGTCGAGCCTGTCGACGGGCCAGCAGATCAAGCACCTGTTCGCGCTCGAAGACCGCCACCTGGATCAGGCGCGCACGGTCCTGTCCGGCTTCGGCACGAGCCTGCTGATGCTGATCGCGGCGATCGCGCTGGTGACCGGCGGTTTCGGCACGACGCCGGGCGACCTGCTCGACAGCGCGGTCGCGATGATCGGCAGCCAGCGACTGCAGAGCCTGAACATCATGCCCGACCGGATCTTGAACGCCGTGATCGGCTTCGCGATCGGGTTCTACCTGCTGCGCTCGCTGCGCCGCTGGCTCGACGGCGAATTCATGCCCGCGCTCGGCATGGATACGGGCATGCGCGTGTCGCTGATCACGCTGTTCACCAACGTCGGCTACGTGCTGCTCGTGCTGATGACGCTCGGGCTGCTGGGCGTCAGGTGGAACAATCTCGCGTGGATCGTCAGCGCGCTGTCGGTGGGTATCGGCTTCGGCCTGCAGGAAATCGTGAAGAACTTCGTGTCGGGGCTGATCCTGCTGACCGAGCGGCCGGTGAAGGTAGGCGACATGGTCAGCATCGCGGGCGTCGAAGGCGACATCCGCCGCATCAACGTGCGCGCGACCGAAATTCAGCTGAGCGACCGTTCGACCGTGATCGTGCCGAATTCGCAATTGATCTCGCAGAACGTGCGCAACGTGACGATGGGCAACAGCACGCAGGGCGTCGCGACGCTGGTGCTGACGTTCCCGCTGAACACCGATCCGGAGCAGGTGCGCGACCTGCTGCTCGATGCGTATCGCGAGCACCCGGCGATTCTCGACAAGCCGGCGCCGTCGGTGACGTTCAGCCAGCTCGCGCCGGACGGGATCACGCTGAGCGTGACGGGTTACGTGTCGAGCCCGCGGATCGCGAGTTCGACGAAGAGCGATCTGCTGTTCCAGATCCTCAAGCAGTTGCGCGCGGCGGGGATCACGCTGTCGAGCCCGCAGATGCTGGTCGTGCAGAACATGCCGGCGAACGAGGGTCCTACGCCGCACGAATCGTAAGCGAGCCATCGAGCGGGTACGCCCGCGATCGATCGGCGCGCCGCGCGCCCCGCAGTAAACGACAAGGGCCGGTTACCGCTTTCGCGGCAACCGGCCCTTGTCATTCGACCGTCGAAGCGCCCTGGCCGGGCGCCTGCCCTTACACGTCGAACTTCACCCCCTGCGCCAGCGGCAACTGCCGGCTGTAGTTGATCGTATTCGTCGCACGGCGCATATACGCCTTCCACGCATCCGAACCCGACTCGCGGCCGCCGCCCGTTTCCTTCTCGCCGCCGAACGCGCCGCCGATTTCCGCGCCGCTCGTGCCGATGTTCACGTTGACGATCCCGCAATCGCTGCCGGCCGCCGACATGAACTGCTCGGCCTCGCGCATGTCGTTCGTGAAGATCGCCGACGACAGGCCTTGCGGCACCGCGTTGTGCACGTCGATCGCGTCGTCGAAGTTGTCGTAGACCATCACGTACAGGATCGGCGCGAACGTCTCGCGCTCGACCACCGCCGATTGCTTCGGCATCCGCACGATGGCCGGACGCACGTAGTACGCATCCGCGTGACCGACGTCGACGCGCTCGCCGCCCTTCACTTCGCCGCCCTGCTCGCGCGCATCGGCCAGCGCCTTCTGCATCGCGTCGAACGACGCACGATCGACCAGCGGGCCGACCAGCGTGCCTTCCTCGAGCGGGTTGCCGACCTTCACCGACGCGTAGGCCTTCTCGATGCGCGGCAGCAGTTGCTCGACGAGGCTACGATGCACGATCAGGCGGCGCAGCGTCGTGCAGCGCTGGCCGGCCGTGCCGACCGCCGCGAACGTGACCGCGCGCACGACGAGGTCGAGATCCGCGCTCGGCGCGACGATCATCCCGTTGTTGCCGCCGAGTTCGAGGATGCCGCGTGCCAGGCGCTGGCTCAGCACCTTCGCGACTTCCTGGCCCATCCGCACGCTGCCCGTCGCGCTGACGACCGGCACCTTCTTCGACGCCGTCAGCACCTCGCCGACGTCGCGCATGCCGAGCACCAGCTGGCTCAGTTCCGCCGGCGCGACGCCCGGATGCGTCTTGTCGAACTCGCGGAGCGCCTTCTGGAGCAGCACGTGGCACGCGATCGCGGTGAGCGGCGTCTTCTCGGACGGCTTCCACACGACCGAATCGCCGCACACGAACGCAAGCGCCGCATTCCACGCCCACACCGCAACCGGGAAGTTGAACGCCGAAATCACGCCGCACACGCCGATCGGGTGCCACGTTTCCATCATCCGGTGGCCCGGGCGCTCGGACGCGATCGTGAGGCCGTAAAGCTGACGCGATAGGCCGACCGCGAAATCGCAGATATCGATCATTTCCTGCACTTCGCCGAGGCCTTCCGACGTGATCTTGCCGGCTTCGAGCGTGACGAGGCGGCCGAGCTCGGCCTTGTGCTCGCGCAGCACGTTGCCGAACACGCGCACGAGTTCGCCGCGCACCGGCGCCGGCACCGTGCGCCACTTGAGGAATGCGTCGTGCGCGGCGTCGATCTTGCGCTCGGCGTCGGCGGGCGTGTCGACGGCCAGCGTCGCGAGCGTCGCGCCGTCGAGCGGCGAACGCGCGGTCAGCGCGTTGCCTTTCCACTGGGCGAGATCGATGTCGAGCGCGGCAAGAATGTCGTTGAATTGCATCACTTCCTCTTCAGGGACAGATTGATCGGTGCGGCGGCAGCGCCGCCGGCGTGATTCGATTGGAGCGCGTTCGAGCGCGTCGTGCAAGCGGACGCGCCGCGCGGCGGGCCGGTGCGCCATCCGGCGCATTGCGCTGCGCCGCCGCCGGAAAGCCCGGCCGGACGGCGCGCCCCAGCCTCGCGAGGCACGATCCATGAAACACATTGTCGATGGCCACAAGTCGGGCCGCTATTGATATTAACTCACGACTTCATTCCCAAAACGCAACAACTCGACCGGCCGGACCAACGCGTTTCCGGATCGATTCGGGACGTTTCCAAAGCCTGCGGCCGGGCACCCGGACGCATCGCGGCACGACACAAGTTGATGACCATCCCGCATCACCCTGTTCGGAAATATCGTTTGCCGCCCGTGCGCCGCGCACACACAATCGGTGCGACGTCGAGGTGCAACGCACCCGGCGCGCCGCCGGCCGCCAACGGCAGCCGGACGACCGACGAAGGCGACACGCACCACGGCCCGGCTCAGCGGGCCGGTTTCGCACCGCATCACCGCTACCCGCCGCGGGCGGCAACGCGTCGCGCTTCGTCACCGAAAAACAATCCCGGAGACAGCGCCCAGCGCCCGCCATGCATTCAGATGCCCGCCCCGATTCGTCCCGCCCGTCCGCCTCGCCCCCTGCGAAGCCCTCCCTCCACCGCGCGTTGCAGGCCCGCCATCTGCGGATGATCGCGATCGGCGGCTCGATCGGCACGGGCCTGTTCGTCGCGTCCGGCGCATCGATCTCGCAGGCCGGCCCCGGTGGCGCGATGCTCGCGTACATGCTGATCGGCCTGATGGTCTATTTCCTGATGACGAGCCTCGGCGAAAT
This sequence comes from Burkholderia cenocepacia, assembly GCF_014211915.1. Taxonomy (NCBI): domain Bacteria; kingdom Pseudomonadati; phylum Pseudomonadota; class Betaproteobacteria; order Burkholderiales; family Burkholderiaceae; genus Burkholderia; species Burkholderia cenocepacia. The sequence continues at coordinate 1,848,531 of NZ_CP060040.1, forward strand.
GGCCGCGTTCATGCCGGTGTCGGGCTCGTTCGCGACCTACGGCGCCAAATACGTGGACGAAGGCTTCGGCTTCGCGCTCGGCTGGAACTACTGGTACAGCTGGGCCGTGACGCTGGCGGTGGAGCTCGTCGCCGCGCAGCTCGTGATGCACTACTGGTTCCCGCATGTGCCGGGCGTCTGGTGGAGCGCGCTGTTCCTCACGCTGATCTTCGCGCTCAACGCGCTGTCGGTGCGCGGCTTCGGCGAGGCCGAATACTGGTTCGCGCTGATCAAGGTACTCACCGTGCTCGCGTTCGTCGGCGTCGGCCTGCTGATGATCTTCGGGATCATGCAGGGCGGCCCGAGCGCCGGCTGGGGCAACTTCACGATCGGCGACGCGCCGTTCGTCGGCGGCTGGGCAACGATGCTCAGCGTTGCGATGATCGCGGGCTTCTCGTTCCAGGGCACCGAAATGATCGGCGTCGCGGCCGGCGAATCGGAGAACCCGCGCACGACGATTCCGCGTGCGGTGAGCCAGATCTTCTGGCGCATCCTGCTGTTCTACGTGTTCGCGATCTTCGTGATCGGCGTGCTGGTTCCGTACACCGATCCGAGCCTGCTGAAGAGCGACGTGACCGATATCGGCGTGAGCCCGTTCACTCTGGTGTTCCGGCACGCGGGCCTGGCCTTTGCCGCCGGCGTGATGAATGCCGTGATCCTGACGGCCGTGCTGTCGGCCGGCAACTCGGGCATGTATGCGTCGACGCGGATGCTCTACAACCTCGCGGTCGAAGGCCGCGCGCCGAAGCTGTTCGCGAAGCTGTCGCCGGGCGGCGTGCCGCGCAACGCGCTGTATGCGACCACCGCCGTCGGCGCGCTGTGTTTCCTCACGTCGCTGTACGGCGACAAGACGGTCTACCTGTGGCTGCTGAACACGTCGGGCATGGCCGGCTTCATCACGTGGCTCGGCATCGCGGTCAGCCACTACCGGTTCCGCAAGGGTTTCCTGAAGCAGGGCTACCGGCTCGACCAGTTGCCGTACCGGTCGAAGTGGTTCCCGTTCGGCCCGCTGTTCGCGTTCGCGCTGTGCGCGGTCGTCGCGCTCGGCCAGGACTATCAGGCGTTCCTCGCCGACAAGATCGACTGGACCGGCGTCGCCGCGACCTACATCGGCCTGCCGTTCTTCGTCGCGATCTGGGTCGGCTACGCGCTCGTGCGCAAATGCCGGCTGGTGCGCTACGAGGACATGGAAATCGCGCCGTGGATCGAACGCAACGCGACGCATGAGGCTACCGACAAGGCCAACGCCGGCTATCCGGCCTATGTCGCCCGTCCGGTCAACCCGACGCCGGGCGCCTGACGCCCGGTAACGCGGCGGCCGCCCCACCACGGCGGCCGCCGCGCTGAAGCTCCCATTCGACGCGGCGCGCGCGTTCAGGCAAGATCGACGCGCGCCGCCTGTTTTTCCGCCGTCACGAGTCATCGAAAACGCATGCAGAACTTCTACGAAGCCACCGTTACCCGCCAGCCCTACCCGCAACTGACCGGCACGATCGATACCCAGGTCTGCATCGTCGGCGGCGGCCTCGCCGGCCTGTGCACGGCGCTCGGCCTCGTCGAGCGCGGCGTGACGGACGTCGTCGTGCTCGACAGCGAACGGGTCGGCTTCGGCGCGTCGGGCCGCAACGGCGGCTTCGTGTTCGGCGGCTACAGCCTCGACAACGCCGACCTGCTGCGCACGCTCGGCCGCGACGAAGGGCGCCGGCTGTACCGGCTCACCGTCGACGCGGTCGACCTGATCCGCGCGCGCATCGCCCGCTACGGAATCGACTGCGACATCGTCGACCAGGGCGTGATGCTCGCGAACTGGTTCGACGATCCGTCGCGGCTCGACAGCGTGCGCATGCTGATGAAGAACGAACTTGGCGTCGAATGGGAACCCGTCCCGACCGGCGCGCTGCGCGAGCGGCTGAAAACACAGCGCTATTACGGCGGCCTGTTCGAGCCGAACGCGTTCCATTTCCATCCGCTGAAGTACGTGCTCGGCGTCGCGGCGGCCGCGTCGCGCGGCGGCGCACGCGTGTACGAGCGCTCGGCCGCGCTCGGCATCGCGCGCGACGGCGCCGGCTACGTGGTGCGCACGGCGCAGGGCGCGGTACGCGCGAAGGACGTCGTGTTCGCCGGCGGCGGCTATGCGCGCGGCGTGTCGCCGCGCATCGAGCGCGCGGTGCTGCCGATCGCGACCTACGTGATTGCGACCGAACCGCTCGGCACGCGCCTGCCCGACGCGATCGACGCGCCGTACGCGATCTACGACACGCGTTTCGCGTTCGACTACTACCGTCCGCTGAAGGACACGCGGATCCTGTGGGGCGGCCGGATCTCCGTGCTCGACCGCGGCCCCGACGCGATCGCGCGCCTGCTGCGCCGCGACCTGCTGCGCGTGTATCCGCAACTGGAAGGCGTGAAGGTCGACTACGCGTGGGGCGGGTTGATGAGCTACGCGCGGCACAAGATGCCGCAGATCGGCCGCGACGCGGACGGCGTATGGCATGCGATCGCGTTCGGCGGCCACGGGATGGCGCCGACTACGGTGGCCGGCGAGGCGCTCGCCGCCGCGCTGGCCGAAGGCCGGCCGGTGCCGGACGGCTTCGCCGCATTCGGACTCACGCGCACGTTCGGGCTGGCCGGCCTTGCCGCCGCGCAACTCGCGTACACGGCGTACCAGGCCCGCGACGCGCTCGCGTCCTGCCGCCGCTGAGCGCCCGCGACGGCCGAAACGACCGCGCCGACGGCCTTGCCGATTAGAGCGGAAGGTCGGCCGGGCGGGCATTTCCCACATGCTAGAATGCCTTTTCCACGCCGCCGCGAACCACAACAAAGTCACATGAAAGCAGGAAGCAAGGCCGCCACGTCCGACCCCCGCGCGCTTGCGTCCGATGCGCGGCGTAAATACGATCCCGAGCAAACCAAGCGCAACATCCTCGATGTCGCCACGCAGGAATTCTCCGCGATGGGCCTCGCCGGTGCGCGCGTCGACGCGATCGCCGAGCGCACGAACACGACGAAGCGGATGCTCTATTACTACTTCGAAAGCAAGGAAGGCCTGTACGAGGCCGTGCTGGAGAAGGTGTACGGCGACATCCGCGCGCTCGAGCAGGAGCTGCACGTCGGCGACATGGAGCCGCGCGAAGGCATGCGCCGCCTCGTCGAATTCACGTTCGACTATCACGACAAGCATCGCGACTTCGTGCGCCTCGTGTCGATCGAGAACATCCACGGCGCGAAGTATGTCGAACAGCTGAAGTCGTTCAAGAACCGCAACGTCAGCATCATCAAGACGCTCGAGGAACTGGTCGAGCGCGGGGCGGCCAGCGGCGTGTTCCGCAAGGACATCGATGCATTCGACCTGCACCTGCTGATCAGCTCGTTCTGCTTCCACCGCGTGGCGAACCGCTACACGTTCGGCGCTGCATTCGGCCGCGATCCGTCGGCACCGCGCCTGCGCGCTCGGCATCGCGACACGATCGCCGACGCAGTGCTCCGCTACGTCGCCGCGTAAGCGGCGGCAGTCGCCGACCGGGGCACGTGATATCCGCGCCCCCTCCAACTTCAGCCCTTCATCGCCTCAGTCCGTCGGCGCGACCGACGCCAGCGCGATCCGCGCCTTCTCTTCCGGGCTGCCCGCCACGTAATACTTCTTCGCCCAGCTCGAATCGGGCGCAAGCGCGAGCCGCGCATGCGCGCCCGCATCCGTACCCGTACCCGTGCCGTGCTGCCGTTTCGCGTTGATCGCCAGCGCCCGTGCGCGATAGTGCTCGTAAAGCCGCAGGAATTCCGCGAGATAGATCGCCGCGATCCGCTTGTCGCGGATCTCGAGCAGGTTCTCGTCGTTGTACTGCTCGGAATTGCGGCTCATGTTCGCCGAACCCGTATAGACCACCGGATTCGCGCCTTCCGCGTCGATCACGATGAACTTGTGATGGATCACGACGGGCGGAAAGGCCGGCGCCGGTTCGCCCGGAAAGAGTCGCAACTCCGGCTCGAAGCCTTGCGGCACGGTGGCCGGCGAAAAATACGACGCGTCGATCACGTCGTGGTTGTCGCGGCTGCGGTGGTACAGCTCGAGGTTCGCGAGCGTCGCCGCATCGAGCGTCTGCCCGGCCTGCCGCGCGGCATCGGCCTTCGTCGCGCTGCCCACGTTGATCTTGTTCACCAGGCCGAACATCATCAGCCCGCGGTCGCCGGCCGCGAAACACGCATCGCGCAGCGCGGCGTCGGTCGGCATGAACAGGCAGAACGACACCGAATGCTTCGCGGCCGCGATCGCGGCGACGATCGTATCGATCTCGGTACGCTGCCCCGCCGGCTCCGGCGAGTAGGCGACGCGCACCTGCGCGCTGCCGATCGTCATCGGCGCCGACCAGCCCGGCGACAGCCGCGCGGTCTCCGCGATCGACGGATTCCCGGCCAGCGCGTGGGCGCGCTCGTTGTACAGCGCGGCGAGCGCGGGCGAATCGAACGCATGCAGCACGTTGGCCTGCTCGGTCAGCCCCTCGGTCGTGAAGTTCGCGGAGCCGGTCAGCACGCGCGCGGGCGCCGGGTTCGACGGCGCATCGGTCACGATGAACTTGTCGTGCATGATGTGCGTCTTGTCGCGCGGCGCGAGCGTCGCGATGCCTTGCAGCGCATCGACGGCCGGCTGGTTCGGCGACGGCAGCGGCGGCTTGCCCTTGCGCGCCATCGTGTGCGCGTCGTAGACGATCGCGAGCGACGCTTCGCCGTGCTTGCGCCCAAACGCCTGGAACGCGGGCAGCGCCCACAGCGTGTCGGTCAGGTGATAGACGGCCGACACCGCGCGCGACGCGGGATCGAGCATCTGAGGGAACACCTGCTCCATGTCGTTCGCGAGCCACGTGCGCAGCTTCAGCGCCTGCGCGGCGCTCGGCGCCTCGTTCGGCGCGAGGCCGAGCGCCGCGACCTGCTTCGCGAACGCCTGCGAGCTGACCACCGCGCGGTTGAACCACGTGCCGATGCCGTCCTCGATGTGCGCGGGCAGCACGACGTCGCACACGCCGGCTTGCGCGTCGAGCACCTGCAGGTTCGCCGGCGTGCCGACGACCGGATAGACGTCGTAGCGGAACGACGCACCGCGATCCTGCGGATCGATGCGTGCATCCCACCACATGAATTTCTGGATCGGCGCCTGATCGGTCGGCGCATCGCCCTGCGTGTCGGCGGCCGGGCCGTCGAACGTCAGGCGGTTGGGCAGCCAGCTGTCCGGCGCACGCGTCTTGCCGTCGGCCGACCAGAAGCCCGGCGTGCGCCGGATCGCGAAGCCGAGGAAATCGGACCGCGACGCCGCATCGGGCCAGTCGAAAGCCAGCAGGACCAGGGTGGGGGAAAGATAGCTGCGCACGCTGACGGTCATTCGTTGCTCCCTGGCCCGACGGCCGGTCGAGGTGAATGAGTCAGTCTTGACGATGGTCTTTCCCGCGCGATGACGCTTCCATGAACCTTGTATGTCGGATGCGCGTCAGTCGCACACGAGCAGCTCGACCCCGCGCGCCGTCAGCGCGCGGCGCACGGCCTTGTCGGGCGCGCGCTCGGTCACCAGATAGCGGGCGGCGGCCGCGCCGTTGATCCGCACCGGCGTCACGCGGCCGAATTTCGAATGGTCGGCGACGATGATCGCCGTGCCGGCCGCCGCGATCATCCGGCTACGCACTTCGGCCGCCAGCCGCGAGTAGTCGGTGCACTCGCCGTCGGGCGTGATGCCGCCGGCGCCAACGAACGCGAAATCGACGTGGTATTGCGCGAGCTGGTGGATCGTGTCGAGCCCGAAGGTGGCGTCCTCGTCGTCGGACAGCTCGCCGCCGAGCAGCGTCACGCGGTTGCCGTTGCGCCGCGCGAGCACGAAAGCGGTACGCCAGTCGTTCGTGTAGATCGACAGCCGGTGCCGGTCGGCGAGCGCCAGCGCGACCGCATGCGGCGTGCTGCCCGAATCGATCAGCACCGATGCATCGTCGGGCACGAATTCGGCCGCGCGCCGCCCGATCGCGCGCTTCGCGTCGGCGTTCGCGGCTTCGCGCTCGGACAGGCTCGGCTCGCGGCGATCCGCGGCCAGCGCGCCGCCGTGCGTCATCACGAGCAGGCCGCGCGCGGCCAGCGCATTCAGGTCGCGCCGCACGGTTTCGCGCGACACGTCGAGCGAACGCACGAGTTCCGCGACCGACAGCGCGCCCGACCGTCCGAGCTCCGACAGGATGTATTGATGACGTTGTTCCGCCAGCATCGCGTGTGCGCCCGAGGCGACTGGTAATGGGTAAGCCGGCCATTGTATTACGGACGTTTGACGACCATTTGACTGCGCCGGGTAAGCGGCCAGGCAGCGTCCGGGCGCGTCTCCCCGAAAGCGAAATTCACTATTGTCCGGCGCGCGCGAATCCCGGCGGCGCCCGGCGCTACACTTTGCGCTTCGCCGAACGACCGACCAATACCGACCATCAAAGGGGCTCGCGCCATGTATCGCAAAGGCAGTGTGATCGAAATCCAGTTTCCGCCGGAACGCCTCAACGACGCGGCGGGTGATCCGTACTGGATCGACCTGACGCTCGACGAAGCACGCCGGCTCTACGAACAGCTCGCCGCGCGCTTCGCGACCGACGCGCGCGCCAACCAGCCGCTCGATACGTTCTCGATCGACTGATCGCCGCCGCTGCGCGTCTCTCCGCGCAGCGCATCGCCGTGCTGCGGGCGCTGATCGCCGCCGCACCGCGCACCGGCGCGATGACCGCCGGCACGATCACATGCCGCGTGGCATGAGTGCAGGATTCGACAAGACGTCGGCGCCGCTTCGCCCGATACTGGCCGACTTCCCTGTTCTGTCCGGCCGCGTCTCGGCCCGTCACGCATGCTTACCTCGATCGTCGCCGCCGCCTTCGTCGCGCTCTGGTCCACCGGCTTCATCGTCGCCCGGGCGATCAAGCCCTACGCCGATCCGAACCTGTTCCTGCTCGCGCGCTTCGCGGGCACGGCCGCGCTGTTCGCCGTGGTGGCGCTCGTCGCGCGCGCGCCGTGGCCGGCCCGCCGCGAATGGCCGCGCCACCTGATCGCGGGCGCGCTGTTGCAAGGCGTCTATCTCGGCGCGAGCTACTGGGCCGTCGCGCAAGGGTTGAATGCGGGCGTGATGGCGCTGCTCGGCGCGCTGCAGCCGCTCGCCACCGCCGTGGTCGCGGTCCCGCTGTTCAACGAGCGCCTGCCCGCGCGCGGCTGGCTCGGCATGGCGCTCGGGCTGGCCGGCGTCGCGCTCGTGCTCGCGCCGAAAGTCACGGGCGGCGTCGCGCCGCCGCCGGGCGCGGCGCCTGCGTGGCTCGTCGTCACCGTGTCGGTGCTGGCGGTCGGATCGATCACCGCCGGCTCGCTGTACCAGAAAGGCAAGCTCGCCCAGAGCGACCTGCGCACGGCGGTCGCCGTGCAGAACTTCGGCGCGGCGATCGTCGCGGCCGTGTTCGTCGCGCTGCTCCGTGAGACCCGCTGGATCGGCGCGCCGGCGCTGTGGGTGTCGCTCGTGTGGGGCGTCGTGTTCCTGTCGGGCGGCGCGGTCACGATGCTGATGTGGATGCTGCGGCGCGGCAATGCGGCGCGCGCGACGTCGCTGCTGTTCCTCGTGCCGCCGCTGGCTGCGCTGCAGGGTTACGGTCTGTTCGGCGAAACGCTCGCGCCGATCCAGCTCGCGGGCTTCGCGCTCGCGCTGGTGGGCGTCGTGCTCGCACGGCGCTAATGCGAGCCAGCGGGCACCCTCCGCCCGGCATCCTGCACCCGCCCGGCGCACCACGCACCACGGCGATGCGCCGCGTCTCGTCGATGCAACGCGACAGCGCCGGAAACGCAGGTCCGGCGCGGCGGCACGCCGCGATTGCGCTTATGATGAGCGCCTTGCAATTCGTTCCGGATCTTCCCTCATGACCTCCGCCGATTACGCCAGCCGCCAACGCGCGATCATTGCCGAACTGAACGTCGCCCCGCACTTCGACGCCGAGGCCGAAATCGCCCGCCGCGTCGATTTCCTCGCGCAGTACCTTCGTTCGACCGGCCTGCGGACCTACGTGCTCGGCATCAGCGGCGGCGTCGATTCGTCGACGGCCGGCCGGCTCGCGCAGCTATCGGTCGAGCGCCTGCGCGCCGACGGCTACGACGCGCGCTTCATCGCGATGCGCTTGCCGAACGGCGTGCAGAACGACGAAGAGGATGCGCAGCGCGCGCTGGCGTTCGTGCGCGCGGACGAGGTATTGACGGTCGACGTGAAGCCGGCCGCCGATGCGATGCTCCGTTCGCTGGTCGCATCCGGCCACGCGTTCGAAACTCCGGCGCAGCAGGATTTCGTGCACGGCAACATCAAGGCGCGCGAGCGCATGATCGCGCAGTACGCGGTGGCCGGCGCACGGCGCGGCATCGTGATCGGCACCGATCACGCGGCCGAATCGCTGATGGGTTTCTTCACGAAGTTCGGTGACGGCGGCGCGGACATCCTGCCGCTCGCGGGCCTGAGCAAGCGGCGCGTGCGCGGGGTGGCGCGCGCGCTCGGCGGCGAGGAGCTGATCGTGATGAAGGTGCCGACGGCCGACCTCGAGGAGCTGCGCCCGCTGCGCCCCGACGAGCACGCGTACGGCGTGACCTACGACGAGATCGACGATTTCCTCGAAGGCAAGGCGGTTGCCGATCGCGTGTATGAAACGGTGCTGCGCTTCTACGACGGCTCGCGCCACAAGCGCGCGCTGCCGTACACGATGTTCGACTGGCCGGCCGCATAAGCAAGCCGGCCGCCTCCCTCAGCCGACCTACCGCCACGCGCACCCTCCCGGCTGCGCGCGGCTTCCACTCGACGGGTCACGCTACGCGTGCCCGCCCGTCTTCTTCGCCTGCAGCGCACGAATCCGCATCCGCGCGCCCGTATCGCTGACCGTCGCGTCGTACATCGTCGCGAGATCGCGCTTGAGCGCGGTGCGCGAGCCGCCGTCGAGATACACCATGTGCCCCGACGGATAGAACCGCGCGGACAGGTTCTGCCGCACCTTCTGGTCCTCCAGCGGCATCTGCTGCAGATCGATCACGGTCTGGTAGAACGGCGTCACGAAATCGTAGAAGCCGTTCGCGGACAGCACCTTCAGGTCGACGTTCAGCGCCATCACCGCAGCGAGGTCGCCGGCCGTGTAGAGGATCACGTTCCCCTGCGCATCGATGCCCTGCTGCGCGCCGGTCGGGTCGATGTGGCTGAAATCCCAGTTCTTGAAGGCCTGATCGTTCAGGTCCGTGAACGCGGAGTTCGACGTGAACTTCAACTGCTCGTTCAGGTAGCTGTTCCACATCGCCGTATAGACGCCCGTCACGGCCGTCATCGTCGGATCGTTGCCGCCCGAATTCGGGTCGATCTTGCCGGCGATGCCCGACGAGATTCCGGTCACGCGGCCGTCATACGAACCGAGCGCGAGCCCCTGCGCATGCAGCAGCGTCGTCAGGAACAGCGAATTGCCGCGCGTGTCGTAGCCCGCGATATCGAGCCCCCACGATTGCAGCGTCGCCGTATCGATGCCCGTGTATGCGGACAGTTTCTGCACGGTGGCCGGGTTCGCATGCGGCACCGCGCGCAGCGCGCTCAGATAGTCGGTGCGCGCGAACTGCGCGACTTCCTCGACGAATGCGCCGAGATCGGTCGGCGCCGGCTTGATGCCGAGTTTCTTGTGATACCACGCGTCGGCCGCGGCGGTCGGCAGCGTGCCGACCGGGTTGCCGGCCTGCCGGTAATCGAGGATCGACGATTGCAGCGTGACGCCGTTCAGGTCGACGCCGTCCTCGTGCAGCTTGTACGCGAGCACGCAGCTGCGCGCGGTGCCGTACGATTCGCCGAACAGGTATTTCGGCGAATTCCAGCGGTTGTTCTTCGTCAGGTAGCGCTTGATGAACTGCTTCAGCGAATCCGCATCCTGGTCGACGCCCCAGAAGTCGCGGTTCTTGTTCGGCGCGACGGCCGCCGAATAGCCGGTGCCGACCGGGTTGATGAACACCAGGTCGCTGTGGTCGATCATGCTGTCCGGGTTGTCTTCGATCTGGTACGGCGCGGGCGGCGTGAACCCCGGCATCGACGTCTTGATGCGCTTCGGCGCGAACGAGCCGAGCAGCACGAACACCGACGACGAACCGGGCCCGCCGTTATAGAAGAACGTCACGGGCCGCGTTTCCTCCTTCGCGCCGTCGGCCGTGAACGCGACGTAGAAAATCTTCGCGGCCGGCTGCGAACTGCTCGGATCGACGGTCACGAGGTGGCCGACCGTCGCCGTGTACGCGATCCGCTTCCCGTCGATCAGGATCGTGTGGTGCGTGATCGCGGCCGCCTCGGTCGTGTCGGTCACCGAGTCGTCCGGGCCGTTGCCGTACGCGACCGGGTCGAAGAACGGCTGGTCGCGGCCGTGGCTCAGCGCGACCGGGTTGATGGTCGGCGGCACGCCATGCGAATTGTGGTCGCCGTGATGCAGCGGATACACGCCGCCGGAGGATGCGGAATCGATGTCCATCGTGCTGCTCCTGGAGGTGAAAAAGACGCGGGCAGACCACCCGCGTCGAACGGAAAGGCGTGTGCCCGTGCGTCAGCTCGACGGCTTGCGCGCGAGGATCGTGGCGAGCTGCGCGCCGTTCGGGCTGCCGAGGCCCGTGCAGGCGTCCCAGCCGGACGCGGCCGCATAAGTGCCGTTCGAGCCTTTCGTGATGTCGCGCAGCGCGCCCGGATGCTTGTACAGCACCGGATTGATCCAGCCGGCCGACGCGCCGTTCGCCGCATTGATCCGTGCGATCAGCGCCGCCCACAGCGGTGCGACCGCGCTCGTGCCCCCCATCACCGCGGGCGTGCCGGCCACCGACACTTCGTAGCCCGTCTGCGGCGACGCGTCGCCGGCCACGTCCGGCACGCCGCGCTTCGCGAGCGGCGTGGTGCTGCCGTCGGCGCGCGCGACCTTCAGCCCCTGCTGCCACGCCGGCAGGTCGAACAGCGCACTGACGCCGCCGCCGCCCGCACCGCCGCCGGATGCCTCGTCGTTCCACGTGACCTCGCTGCGAATGCCCTGCCCGGGCAGCGCGTCGAGCTGCGTGCCACCGCAGCCGAGTACGTACGGGCTCGACGCGGGAAAGTCGACGTGATCGGCGCCATCCTGCAGCCCGTCGCCAGAGCCGCTGTCGCCCGACGCCGCGCAGACGGTGATGCCCTGCGCGGCGGCCGCCTGCAGCACGCGATTGAACGCCTGCGCCGACTGCGCCTGCCAGATCGCTTCCGGGCCGCCCCAGCTGATCGAGATCACGGACGGTTGGTTCGTCTTGTCGGTCACGGCCGCGTTGACGGCCTGGATGAAGCCCGCATCGCTGTTCGGCGCGAAGTACACCGCGATCTTCGCGGCCGGTGCGATCGCGCCGGCGATTTCGATGTCGAGCGCGACTTCGCCGTCCGGGCCGTTCGGCTCGCCGGTCGGCGCATTGCGGCCGGTGCCGACGTTCACGTCGACGAGCTTGGGCGGCGTCGTGATGCCGAGCCCGCGGAAATACTGCTGGATGTCGGCCGCGCGATAGCCGCCGCCGAGCTCGATGATCGCGATGCATTGCCCGGCGCCGTCGCCGGCCGGAAAGTCGTACAGCGACGCGAGCTGGATCGGCGTGAACGTGACGGCCGCCGCGCCGCGCGCCGGCTTGAACGGCGGACGGAAGCGGAAGTGCGGCCGCGCCTGCGGGCGGCTGTCGAGGCCGAGCACGGCCGTGACCGCATCGCCGAGATCGTCGGGCAGCGCGATCGGGCCCGAGCGGCCGCGATACTGGCCGATCGACCGATGCTCGAAACGCTCGAGCTTCACGCTGAACGCGGCTTCGAACTGCGCGATCGTGCCGGACAACACGACGACGCTCTCGACCGGATCGACGCGATCGACCGTCAGCTGATGACGGTGCGCGAAGTCCTCGGTCTTGCGAATGTCGTCGGGATTGGCGGAGAAACGCTGCGCGAATGCGTCGCGCGACACCGGTTTTGCACGGGCGTCGCCGGTGGCGAGCTGGTGAACCAATGCGTCGAGTTGCCCTTCTTCCTGCCGCCGCAACATGATCGTGACGTGGATGCGTTCTGCCGGATCGCACTGGCCGAGACACTTGGACTCGGGGACGATGCGGGGTTCACGGTCGGCTTGAAGATGCCTTGCCATGTTCAGACCCTCCTTGGTACCGCGTTGCACGGAACAGCCAGGAAATCGGACATAGCCCGCGGAAGACGGTTCCGTTCGGTCAGTCGATTCGCGACGGCGCGCTTGCGACGCGCGAAGTAACAGGAAGTTTAGAACAGTCAGACGATTTGCGCGCACGCCCTTCCGCGGCAACGCGCACGCGGGAAGGCCGGCATCGCGCGCGGCCCGTATCGATTCGAGCATGGGCCTGCCTGCGCGGCCGATCGATCCGCGCGGCGGCCATGTCGGCGCAACCCTCAATCCATCGACAGCCGCAGCGCGAAACCGATCAACGCCGCGGAAAAGGTCCAGCGCTGCACCGTCTGTGCGAGCGGATGCGCGCGCATCCACGCCGCGATGCGCGACGCGCCGAACACGCACGCGAGGTCGAAGCACACGCCGGCCGCCACCAGCAGCGCGCCGAGCTCGAACATCTGCCAGACGACCGGCCCGACCTCGGGCCGCACGAACTGCGGCAGCAGCACCGAACAGAACAGCAGCGCCTTCGGGTTCAGCAGGTTGGTCAGCAGCCCCTTTACGAACGACTGGCGCAACTCGCCCGCCGCCGCGTCGCCGTCGCCGAGCGCGAACACCGGCGAGCGGAACACCTGGATCGCGACATACGCGAGATAGAGCGCGCCGCCATAGCGGATCACCTCGTAGAGCCACGGCGCGCTGCGGATCAACGCCGCGACGCCGCACGCCGACAGCGTCACGTGCGCGGTGCGCGCGAGCGACAGGCCGGCCGCCGCCGCCATCCCCGGCCGCACGCCGCGGCCGATGCTGGTCTGCAGCACGAGCGCCATGTCGGGCCCCGGTACCGCATAAATGGCCGCCAGCGCGGCGAGATAAATCAACAGCAAATGCGTGGAAATCATGGTCTGCCCCCGTCCTTCATTGACGATATGTTGCCGCTGAAGGTGGAGGGATTACTGGCCATCTTTGGCGCGGAATTGGCAACTCATAGGGGAATCCGCCACAATTATGAAATCACGACAAGGATTCCGCCAACATGATCGACCTCGACAAAACCGACCGCGCGATCCTCGCTGCGGTGCAGCGCGACGGCCGCCTGCCGATCGCGCGGCTCGCCGAATCCGTCGGCTTGTCCGAAACGCCTTGCGCACGGCGCCTGAAACGCCTCGAAAACGACGGCTACATCGAGCGCTACCGCGCGCAACTGTCGCGCCAGGCGCTCGGCTTCGGCGTGGTCGCGTTCGTGCTCGTGCGGTTCGCGACGCACGACCGCAAGGTCGCCGACCGGTTCGAGCGGGAAGTGCTCGGCATCGAGCGGATTCTGGCGTGTCACAACGTCGCGGGCACGGCCGACTACCTGCTGCAGGTGGTCGCGCGCGATCTCGACGACTACGGCACGTTCCTGCGCGATTCGCTGCGGATGCTGCCGGGCGTGACGTCGATCGAATCGGCGCTGTCGCTGCGCGAGGTGAAGCACGACGCCGGGCTGCCGGTGCCGTGACGCGCACCGGGCCGGCAAGCCGCCCGGGCGCAACGCCCGTTCACCTTGTCGGCCGCGCCGGCGTCACACCACGTCGGGCGACTGATGCGCGCGTTCGAGATCCTCGAGAAACGCTTCGACGACCGGATCGCCGCGCCCGTCGCGCGCCACGACCATGTGGAACGTGACCTCGTAGTGCAGTCGATCCGGATTGAGCGGCGCGAGCAGCCCCTGCGCGACATACGGCGCCGCGAAGTGCTGCGGCAGGTAGCCGAGATGATGGCCGGACAGGATCAGCAGCGCGACGGCCTCCATGTTGTCGGCGGTCGCGGTCACGCGATCGGGCGTCGTCGACATCTGCGCCTCCGGCAGCGGATACGAGCGCCAGGCCCACTCGAAGCCGGCGACGTCGGCCGGCGTCAGCGTGCCGGCGCCGTCGAACAGCGGATGGCCGCGGCCGCAGTACGCGATCTGCCGCTCGATGAACAGCGGCGTGTAGTGCAGCGTCGGCACGCGATGCCAGAAGTAGCCGACCGCGATCTGGATCTCGTTGCTCAGCAGCTTTTCCTCGAGATCGCCGGGCGCGCGCACCGAAATCGAGAAGCGCACGGCCTCGTCGCGGGTGCGGAACGCGGCGATCGCCTCGGCGATCCGCGCATTCTGGCTCACCGGCGTATGGCCGATCAGGCCGATGTTCAGCGTGCCGACCAGTTGGCGGTCCATGTGCCGCGCGGCCATCCCGAATTCGTCGAGCGCCGTCAGCAGCTTGCGGCTCATCGCATGGAACCGCTCGCCCTTCGGCGTGAGCCGGAAGCCGCTGCGGCCGCGCTCGCAAAGCCGGTAGCCGAGCCGCGTCTCGAGCGACGACAGTTGCGCGCTGATGGTCGACTGGCCGACGTTCAGCACCGCCTGCGCGGCCGACACGCCGCCCGCGTCCGTGACCGCGAGAAACACGCGAATCAACCGCAGATCGAGGGTCGACAGATTCCCCAGCACGTTCATCCCCTTCCATACATCGATGAAGATCGATGTTTACGTCGATATCTTCGCATTCTTCTTTCCCGGCGGAGCGCGTAAAACTGTGCGCCAGGCCGCGTCGCATGATACGGCACCCCACATCGGAAGAGACGACTCCATGAACGACCACACCCACTTTCAGCCGCTCGGCGGCAATGAAATGCCGCGCTGCGGCGGCATCGCGACGATGATGCGCCTGCCGCACGTGTCGAGCGCCGAAGGCCTCGACGCCTGTTTCGTCGGCGTGCCGTTCGATCTCGGCACCTCCAACCGCACCGGCGCGCGCTTCGGCCCGCGCCAGATCCGCACCGAATCCGTGCTGCTGCGCCCGTACAACATGGCCACGCGCGCAGCACCCTTCGATTCGCTGCAGATCGCCGACATCGGCGACGTCGCGATCAATCCGTACAACCTGCACGATTCGATCGCCCGCATCGAGGCCGCGTACGACGCGATTCTCGAGCACGACTGCAAGCCGATCACGCTCGGCGGCGACCATACGATCGCGCTGCCGATCCTGCGCGCGATCCACCGCAAGCACGGCAAGGTTGCATTGATCCACGTCGATGCACACGCCGACGTGAACGACACGATGATGGGCGAAAAGATCGCGCACGGCACACCGTTCCGCCGCGCGGTCGAGGAAGGGCTGCTGCACGGCGACAAGGTCACGCAGATCGGCCTGCGCGGCACCGGCTACGCGGCCGAGGATTTCGACTGGTGCCGCGAGCAGGGTTTCCGCGTGGTCCAGGCCGAGGAATGCTGGAACACGTCGCTCGCGCCGCTGATGGAAGAAGTGCGCGCGCGCATCGGCGACACGCCCGTCTACATCACGTTCGACATCGACGGCATCGATCCGGCCTACGCGCCGGGCACCGGCACGCCGGAAATCGCGGGCCTCACGGTGCCGCAGGCGCTCGAGCTCATCCGCGGCGCGAAGGGGCTGAACATCGTCGGCTGCGATCTCGTCGAAGTCGCGCCGCCGTACGACCCGTTCGGCACCACGGCGCTCCTCGGCGCGAACCTCGCGTACGAGCTGCTGTGCGTGCTGCCAGGCGTCGCGTACCGCGACTGATCGCGGCGCCGCCACTATTCCAAAATCAGAGGATTCCAGAGGAGCACACATCGAGATGGGGACTTCCGTCAAGCAGCCGAGGCGGGCGGCGCTCGCTTCGTTCGTCGGCACCACGATCGAGTGGTACGACTTCTATAGTTATGCGACCGCCGCCGCCATCGTATTCGGGCCGCTGTTCTTTCCCGGCGAAAACCGCTTCATCAGCCTGCTCGCATCGTTCGGCTCGTTCGCGGTCGGCTTCTTCGCGCGGCCGCTCGGCGGCGTGATGTTCGGCTATCTCGGCGACCGCTTCGGCCGCAAGCGGTCGCTGCTCGCGACGCTGATGCTGATGGCCGTGTCGACGGTCGCGATCGGCCTGCTGCCCACCCATGCCCAAGCCGGCGTGATCGCACCGATCCTGCTGGTGCTGATGCGCGTGCTGCAAGGCATCGCGGTGGGCGGCGAATGGGGCGGCGCGGTGCTGCTGGCCGGCGAGCACGCGCCCGAAGGCAAGCGCACCTTCTTCGCGTCGTTCGCGCAGCTCGGCAGCGCGAGCGGCCTGATCCTGTCGATGCTCGCGTTCGGCGCGATCAGCACGCTGTCGAAGGACGACATGATGAACTGGGGCTGGCGCGTGCCGTTCCTCGCGAGCTCGGTGCTGCTGATCGTCGGCTTCGTGATCCGCGCGAGCGTGTCGGAGTCGCCCGAGTTCGAGGAAGTCAGGAAGAGCGGCAACATCGCGCAGAAACCGCTGCGCGAAGCGCTCAAGGT
The DNA here is from genome assembly GCF_014211915.1 of Burkholderia cenocepacia. Lineage (NCBI taxonomy): Bacteria > Pseudomonadati > Pseudomonadota > Betaproteobacteria > Burkholderiales > Burkholderiaceae > Burkholderia > Burkholderia cenocepacia. Next base: position 1,865,059 of record NZ_CP060040.1, read on the forward strand.
CTGGCCGCTGCTGCTGCTCGCGATCGGCGCGAACGTGTACGGTATCGCCGGCGTGTATTTCAGCAACATCTTCATGATCAGTTATGCGACGCAGTTCCTGTCGCTCGACCGGTCGATGGTGCTGCATTGCATGACGATCGTCGCAGTGCTGCAGTTCGTCGTGCAGCTCGCGGCCGCGTTCCTCGCGCAGCGCTTCGGCACCACGCGCGTGCTGCTGATCACCGGCGCGTGGGCGATGATCGTCCCGTTCGTGATGCTGCCGCTCGTACACCTGGGCACGCCGGTGTCGATCACGGTCGGCGTCGGCCTCGCGACGCTCGCGGAATCGGGCTACTACTCGGTCGTCGCGGGCTTCGTCAGCGGCATCTTCGTCGCGCGGATTCGCTATACCGCAATCTCGATCGCGTACCAGGTGTGCGGCGCGCTCGCCGGCGGCCTCACGCCGCTGGTCGCGACCATCATCGCGCAGAACACCGCGCCGCAATGGTGGCCGCTCGCGATCCAGTACGCGAGTGCCGCCGTGCTGTCGTCGCTGTGCGTGTGGTTGATCTCGCGCCGCGTCAGCATCGACGATGCGGGCGCGACCGGCAAGACGGACGACGCGCTGCCGCGCGGCGCGCGCACCGCGTAGCGCCTGTCGCCAACGCATGCATGACGAAAAACGACCCGCTTTCGCGGGTCGTTTCTTTTCGTCCTGTCATCGATCGTCGACCGCGACGGTACCGCACGGTGCCTGTCGCGTAGTTACTGCACCTGATTGCGCAGCGTCTTCGCGGCGGCAACCATGTTAGTCAGCGCCGGAATCACTTCCGCCCACTGGCGCGTCTTCAAGCCGCAATCCGGGTTCACCCACAGACGTTCCGCCGGAATCCGCTCGGCCGCCTTCCTCATCAGCCCGACGATGTGATCCTGCGTCGGGATGTTCGGCGAATGGATGTCGTACACGCCCGGCCCGATTTCGTTCGGATACTTGAAGGTGTCGAACGCATCGAGCAGCTCCATGTCCGAGCGAGACGTCTCGATCGTGATCACATCGGCATCCATGTCGGCGATCGACGCGATGATGTCGTTGAATTCCGAATAGCACATGTGCGTGTGGATCTGCGTGTCGTCCTGCACGCCGTTCGCGGTGATGCGGAACGACTCCACCGCCCATTTCAGGTATTCGTTCCACTGCGCGCGACGCAATGGCAGCCCTTCGCGCAGCGCCGCTTCGTCGATCTGGATCACGCGCACGCCGGCCCTCTCGAGATCGAGCACTTCCTCGCGGATCGCCAGCGCAAGCTGGTAGCACGACACCGCGCGCGGCTGGTCGTCTCGCACGAACGACCAGTTCAGGATCGTCACGGGGCCGGTCAGCATGCCCTTCATCGGCTTGCGCGTCAGCGACTGCGCATAGGCGATCCACTCGACCGTCATCGCCTTGGGGCGGCTGATGTCGCCGAACAGGATCGGCGGCTTCACGCAGCGCGAACCGTACGACTGCACCCAGCCGAACTGGCTGAATGCGTAGCCGTCGAGCTGCTCGCCGAAGTATTCGACCATGTCGTTGCGCTCGGCTTCGCCATGCACGAGCACGTCGAGTTCGAGCGATTCCTGTTCGCGCACGCTGCGTTCGATCTCGGCCTGCATCGCCGTGCGATAGCCGGCTTCGTCCAGCGCGCCGGCCTTGAACCGGCTGCGCGCCTGGCGGATTTCGGCGGTCTGCGGGAACGAGCCGATCGTCGTCGTCGGGAACGCTGGCAGGTTCAGGCGCGCCGACTGCTTCGACGCACGCTGCGCATAGGGGCTCGCGCGGTTGCCGAGCTGCGCGTCGATGCGCGCGATCGCGGCCTTCACCACCGGATTGTTCACGCGCGGCGAGCGGCGGCGCGAATCGATCGCGGCGGCATTCGCGGCGAGCGCGTCGGCTACCTTGTCGCGGCCTTCGTTCAGTGCGGTCGCGAGCACCTTCAGTTCGTCGAGTTTCTGCAGCGCGAATGCGAGCCACGAGCGGATTTCCGCGTCGAGCTTCTCCTCGCTCGCGAGGTCGACCGGCACGTGCAGCAGCGAGCACGACGGCGCGAGCCACAGGCGATCGCCCAGTTGCTTCGCGAGCGGTTCGAGCCAGTCGAGCGCCGCGTTCAGGTCCGTCTTCCAGATGTTGCGGCCGTTGATCGCGCCGACCGACAGCACGCGTTCGGCCGGCAGCTCACGCACCAGTGCGTCGACTTCGTCGCGGGCGTTGATCGCGTCGATATGCAGGCCGTCGACCGGCAGCGACGCCGCGAGCGTCAGATTGTCCTGAAGCTGGCCGAAGTACGTGGCAAGCAGCAGCTTGATGCGGCGCGTTTCGAGCGCCGCATACGCGATGCGGAATGCCTGACGCCATTCGGCATCGAGTTCGGTCACGAGAATCGGCTCGTCGATCTGCACCCATTCGACGCCCTGCGCGGTCAGCGTGTCGAGCAGCGCGCCGTACACCGGCAGCAGCTTCGGCAGCAGCGCGAGGCGATCCGAATCGTCCTTCGCCTTGCCGAGCCACAGATACGTGACCGGGCCGAGAATCACCGGTTTCGCATTCACACCCTGCGCGTTCGCTTCGGCCAGTTGCAGCAGCAGGCGCGACGGATCGAGCGAGAAGTTCGTGTCCGCATGGAACTCCGGCACGATGTAGTGATAGTTCGTGTCGAACCACTTCGTCATTTCGCCGGCCGCGACGCCGCCGCAGCACGCGGCGTGCTCCTCGGCCGACTGCGCGGACCGGCCGCGCGCGACGCGGAAATAATTGTCGAGCGCATCGCCGTGGAAATCCTGCACGCGCTTCGGCAGGTTGCCGAGCGTGAAGCTCATGTCGAGCACCTGGTCATAGAACGCGAAGTCGCCGATCGGCGCGAGATCGAGATCGCGCTGGTCGTGCCAGTGGCGCCGGCGCAGCGCGGCGCCGAGCGCCTTCAGTTCGTCGCGCGACGATTCGCCCTTCCAGTAGCGTTCGAGACCGAACTTGAGTTCGCGCTTCGCGCCGATGCGCGGAAAACCGAGGTTGTGTGTCGTGACCATGAAGCTGCCGTTCAGAAGAAAGAGTAGATCCGGCAGCCATCATAGGGATTTCAAACCATGAAATAAAATGGCATTATTTCATTCATCCATTAACATTTTTCATGCATCCGTGAGATGCGCGCGATCCATGCTGGAACGATTCCATCTCGTCGTCATTCGTGAAGTCGAGCGTCAGGGCTCGCTGACCGCGGCGGCCAATGCGCTGCACCTCACGCAATCGGCGCTCAGCCACACCGTCCGGAAGATCGAGCAGCAGCTCGGCACGCCGATCTGGGACCGTGAAGGCCGCGGCCTGCGGCTCACGCAGGGCGGGCAATATCTGCTGAAGCTGGCGAACCGGCTGCTGCCGCAGTTCGAGCTCGCCGAGGAGCGGATGAAGCAGTACGCGAAGGGCGAGCGCGGCACGCTGCGCATCGGGATGGAGTGCCATCCGTGCTACCAGTGGCTGCTGAAGGTCGTGTCGCCGTACCTGTCGCGCTGGCCCGACGTCGACGTGGACGTGAAGCAGCGCTTCCAGTTCGGCGGCATCGGCGCGCTGTTCGGTTACGACATCGACGTGCTCGTCACACCCGATCCGCTGAACAAGCCGGGGCTGCGCTTCGATCCCGTGTTCGACTACGAACAGGTGCTGGTGGTCGCGGATTCACACCGGCTCGCGAACGTCGACCACGTGACGCCCGAGCAACTGACCGACGAGGTCCTGATCACGTACCCGGTCGAAACCGACCGGCTCGACATCTACAACCAGTTCCTGACGCCGGCCGGCATCGTGCCGAGGCGGCACAAGTCGATCGAGACGACCGACATCATGTTGCAGATGGTCGCGAGTGGGCGCGGCGTGGCAGCACTGCCGCGGTGGCTCGCCGACGAGTATGCGGACCGGATGCCGGTCGTGCCGGTCAAGCTCGGCAAGAAAGGCATCGCAAAGCAGATCTTTCTCGGCATCCGCGAAGCGGACGCAGCGGTCGACTATCTGGCCGCGTTCGTCGCGCTGGCGCGCGAATCGACGTGGAACGCGCCACGCATGCTGCGCTAGGCGCGCCCGTTTGCCCCGCGTTCAGGCGGCGCGCATGCCGGCGCGTTCGCCGCGTTCGACCCACGCGCCGAACAGCAGGCCGAGCGTCGTCCACATGATCACCTGCATGCCGATCGCCGCCACGCGGAACTTCCACAGCAACGCCGCCGGGAAATCGGCCGGCAACTCGCTGACCGACGGCAGCCCGACCTGCACGGCCGCGATGATCGCGACGAACACGAGCCCGGCGACGATCGACGCGTTCCACTGGCCGAGCTTCGCCAGCAGATGGCGGCGCACGCCGACCGAGAACACCATCGTCGCGACCGAGATCGCGATCATCAGGAAGAACAGCCCGGTGCGATAACCGATCGTGTCGGGATCGCCGACCGACGGCGGATTGGCCGGGTACTTGAGGTTCGGCACGATCACGAGCGCGACGAATGCCGCCAGCGCGAGCCACGCGGCCAGCGGCCGTGCCGGCAGGCGGCTGCCGCGTCCGTACGCATACGCGAAGACCAGCGAGAACAGCCCGCCGAATGCCGCGCCGTACGTCACGACGCCCGTCAGCAAGCCAAGGCCGGCCTGCGTGTGGCGGCTGACCAGCTCGGGCTCCGGCGCCTCGCCTTGAGCGGCGGTGGTTTTTTCTTCGAAGGCGATCGCCTGATCGACTTGCGGTTCGCCGACGATCCTGGCGAAACCGAACGTGAGGAGGCCCGCGGCGATGCCTGCGAGCATCCCGCGCATGAGCAGCTTTCCGACCATCGTAGGCTCCGCGTCAGTGGCAGGGAAAGCCGAGCAGATGGCGGCCGTCGTGGACGAATTCGTGGACGACCATGCCCGGCACGAGCGACGTCGCGCCCTGTTCCGCACCGACGAAATACAAGGCCAGCAGCAGAATCAGGCCGACGAACACGGCCCACGGCAACAACTCACGGACGGGAATGGGTGCCGGCACGACCGCCGGCTTCAGCACTGCTTCGCTCATGGATGCACCTCAGGGGAATCGCGCCCCGACAAATGATGGATGGGTACGAAGGCAGGTCTGGCTTCCGGGATCATCGATTCTCCGGTTACAGTGGCGCGACCGCGCCGGAATTGCACCGGCTTCCGCGCTTCGTATCGGGCGAATTGTACGCGCGAACGTTCGCGTATTGAAGCGATCACAGATGGGCGAGCGCGCTCCGTTCCGGATCATCCGACAACCGACATGACCCTACCTGCCTCACTGCGCCTGATCGCCCACGCATCGACCCGCGCCATGCGCACCGGCACGTTTCCCGACGACGATCCGCTCGACGCGCACGGGCTCGCCGAAGCTGCTGCGCTGCGTGGCCGGTGGAAGGCCGTCGCGGGCTCGCTCGTGCTGTGCAGCCCGGCACGCTGCGCCAGGCAGACCGCCGATGCGCTCGGGCTGCGCGCCGACATCGACGACGCGCTGCGCGACATCGATTACGGCCACTGGCGCGGCAAGCGGCTGCATGATCTCGCACGCGACCTCCCTGACGAACTTGCCGCGTGGCTCGGCACGCCGTCCGCGTCGCCGCATCGCGGCGAATCGTTCGAAGCCGCCGCGCACCGGATCGGCACCTGGTTGAACGCGCTGCCGCCCGAGCGCGACGTCGTCGCGATCACGCATGCGCCGATCGTCCGCGCGGCCATCGCGCATGTGCTGCGGATGGCTCCCGAAGCGGCCGCGCGTCTCGACGTCGCGCCGCTGTCGTGCACGACGTTCGTCGCATCGCCGGCCGGCTGGACGTTGGCCACGACGGACGATGACCCGCGCGACACCGGCGCGTAAGTCACTGTGATGTTCACTATGTGAGTCGACGACGCGCTCCGGCGCGTCGCATGCCGCCGCCCGCCTTACATCCCGTAAGACACACCGTTCGTCATCCCGACTGTCATCAAACTGACGGCTAGCCGCAGCTAGCATCGGACGCGGTTCCCTCACGAGATGCCGTCATGAATCAACCCGCTTCGTCCGCCCCGAACAATCCGGGCTCCGTCGCACGCACCCGACAGGTCGGCTATGCCGCATTCCTGCTGGTGCTCGTGCTCGGCGCCGTCTATATCGCCACGCACCTGGTCGCCGATCTGGCGCCGGTCCGCGAAGGGACACTGTTCCCATACCTGCTGCTCGGCGCCGCACTGCTGATCGCGCTCGGCTTCGAATTCGTCAACGGCTTCCACGACACCGCGAATGCGGTCGCGACCGTGATCTACACGCACTCGCTGACGCCGAACGTCGCGGTGATCTGGTCGGGCATGTGGAACTTCCTCGGCGTGATGGTCTCGAGCGGTGCCGTCGCGTTCGGCATCCTGCAGTTGCTGCCGGTCGAGCTGATCCTGCAGGTCGGCAGCGGCTCGGGCTTCGCGATGGTGTTCGCGCTGCTGATCGCCGCGATCGTCTGGAACCTCGCGACCTGGTATTTCGGGTTGCCGTCGTCGAGCTCGCATACGCTGATCGGGTCGATCATCGGCGTCGGGCTGATGAACCAGCTGATGCACGGGCCGTCCGGCACGAGTGGGGTCGACTGGGGCCAGGCCCTCGGCGTCGGCAAGTCGCTGCTGCTGTCGCCGATCGTCGGGTTCCTGTGTGCGTCACTGCTGCTGCTTGCGCTGAAGGCGCTCGTGCGGATTCCGGAGCTGTACAAGGAGCCGCCGAAGGATCAGCCGCCGCCGTTCTGGATTCGCTGCCTGCTGGTCCTCACCTGCACCGGCGTGTCGTTCGCGCACGGGTCGAACGACGGGCAGAAAGGGATGGGCCTCATCATGCTGATCCTGATCGGCACGGTGCCGACCGCCTACGCGCTGAACAAGGCCGTCACGCCCGCCGAATCGCAGACTTTCGTGGCGGTCGCGAACCAGGCGGCCGCGACGTTCGGGAAGTACACGAACGGCGTCGCGCCGTCCGCGAACCCGCGCGCCGATGTCGAACACTACGTGCAGCATCGTGAACTGACGCCCGCCGTGCTGCCGGCCGTCGCGCAATTGTCCACGTCGCTCGCGACCGCCGTCGGCGCGTCGGGCTCGATGGCGGCCGTACCGCAGCACGACGTCGACAACGTGCGCAACACGATGTATCTGGTCTCCGAAGCCATTCGTCTGATGGAGAAGTCGGGCCAGCCCGCATTCGCCACCGATGACAAGCTCGCGATCGACAACTATCGCAAGCAGCTCGACCACGCGACCAAGTTCATTCCGACGTGGGTGAAGGTGGCCGTCGCGATCGCGCTGGGCCTCGGCACGATGGTCGGCTGGAAGCGGATCGTCGTGACCGTCGGCGAAAAAATCGGCAAGCAGCACCTGACGTACGGACAGGGCGCATCGGCCGAACTCGTCGCGATGCTGACGATCGGCGCCGCCGACATGTACGGGCTGCCCGTGTCGACGACGCACGTGCTGTCGTCGGGCGTCGCGGGCACGATGGCGGCGAACGGCTCCGGGCTGCAATGGAGCACCGTGCGCAGCCTCGTCCTCGCATGGGTGCTGACGCTGCCGGCGTCGATCGCGCTGGCAGCAGGGCTTTACTGGTTGTTCCGGTCGCTGGCCTGATCGTGGGTGCGGCGGGTGGCGGGCGATAGCCGGCTATCCGCCGCGTAGGCTCGATTTGTCGCCTCTTCGCCTCTTCGCCTCTTCGCCTCTTCGCCTCTTCGCCTCTTCGCCTCTTCGCCTCTTCGCTCCGGCACGTCGCCACGTTCAGTGTGTCGGTGCCGCGCCTTCAACGTTTCCCCGTTTCGCCGCCCGAATTAAAGCGCAAGATCTGGAGCGTGCCGGCTCCCGGACGCCGCTAGACTGGGTTCATCAACTTTCATCGTGAACTCGACCGTGCGCGACCGCACGGCGCCACGCTGCCCATGCCCCGAGGTACGCCCGTGAACATTGCCGATCTGCAACCTGCCGTCGAATCGCTGGACATCGCGCAACGCGTCGACACCCTCGACTGGCCGAGCGTCGATGCCGAGCTCGATCGCTTCGGATGCGCGCGCGTACCGGGCCTGATGTCGGCCAGCGAGTGCGATGCACTCGCGTCGCTCTATCCGCGCGATGCGCTCTATCGTTCACGCGTCGTGATGGCGCGGCACGGCTTTGGCCGCGGCGAATACAAGTATTTCGCGTATCCGCTGCCTGCGGTCATCGCCGAGCTGCGTGCGACGATGTACCCGCATCTCGCGCCGATCGCGAATCGCTGGAACCACGCACTCGGGATCGACGTTCGTTATCCCAAAGACCATGCGACATTCCTCGATCGCTGCCATGCAGCGGGACAGACGCGACCGACGCCGCTGATCCTGCAATACGGCGCCGACGACTACAACTGCCTCCATCAGGACCTGTATGGCGAGCACGTATTTCCGCTGCAGGTCGCGATCCTGCTGTCGGCGCCGGGCCGTGATTTCACTGGTGGGGAATTCGTGCTGACGGAACAGCGTCCACGCATGCAGTCGCGTGCGGAAGTGGTGCCGCTGACACAAGGCGACGCGGTGATCTTCGCGGTACACGGCCGGCCGGTGCAGGGAACCCGAGGCATCTATCGCGTCAACCTGCGCCACGGCGTCAGCCGGATTCGAAGCGGCCACCGCCATACGGTTGGCATCATCTTCCATGACGCGCAGTAGCGGGAGGCGGAACAGCTGCGCTGCTGTCGTGCCGCTTGTCGCGCATCGCACTCTGCTCATCCCGGCACCGCACGTCATCGTTCGCAGAGCATTCCGATCAAGCATGGCCGGCCAGATGGCCGCTCGCCCGCAGTGACTGGAGACCGATTGCGCTGACCGTCAAGCGGTCGCGGCCGCAACGAATCAGCGCTTTTGGTGAGCGCCACAAAACATGCGTACTCACCTGCCATCCCGCCAATACGATTGGCAGTCGGCCTATCCTCGCGCCATGTTGGCCCGCAGCCGGTCGCCGGCATCGGAAGCCAGCCGTGCATAGCCCGGCAACGTCAGCAGCGCGAGCACGCCCGCCGCGATGAACGCCCAGCGAAAATCGGCGAGCACGTAGTGCATGCCGGCCGCATCGCCGCGCACCAATGCTGCGAGCCGCAGCGACAATGCACCGAACGCGATCCCCATCCCGATCGTCATTTGCTGCGCGGCGCTCCACAGCGTGCTGGCCGCGCTCGTCTGGTGAGAGGGGATATCCGCATAAGCCAGCGTCGCGAGCGTCGTGAACTGCATCGATCGCGTGAGCCCGTAGACGAATACGACGAGCAGCGTAATCGCCAGCGGCGTCGACGCGGTCAACCAGCCGCATGCGATGGTGAAGATGCCGACGATCGTCACGTCGACGAGCGCGACACGCCGAAAGCCGTAACGGTCGAGTATCCACGACGTGCCCGCCTTCATCCCGAGGTTGCCGAGCGCGCTCGCGAGCAGCAGCAGACCTGACTGGAACGGCGACAGCCCGAAGCCGATCTGGAACAGCAGCGGCAGCAGGTACGGGACGGCGTTGATCGCCATTCGCGTGATCGAACCGGTGATCACCGTCACCGAGAACGTCGGCACCTTCAACGTCGTGAAATCGAGCAGCGGATGCGTGCTGTGTCGCGCATACAGCCACGCAGCGATACCGAACAGGACGCTTGCGCCCACCAGGACACCCGCGCGCGTGAAGTCGACATCCTGCTGGCCGGCCGCTTCGGTACCGATCAGCAAACAGGTCAATGCGCCACCGGCCAGCACGAAGCCAACCCAGTCGAGTGGCCGTTGCTCGTCGGCCCGCGTGTTCCGGACGATCAGCCAGGTACAAACGAGTGCGGCAAGGCCGAACGGGACGTTCAACAGGAAGATCCATCGCCACGACGCGTAGGTCGTGATGAAGCCGCCGATCGGCGGCCCGACGACGGGTGCGACGATGCCCGGCCACGTAATCGTCGCGATCGCGCGCATCAGCTTCGCCTTCTCGGTACTTCGCACGACGATCATTCGCCCGACCGGCACCATCATCGCCCCGCCGACACCCTGCAGCAGCCGGGCAGCCGTGAACGACATCACGCCTTCGGACAGCCCGCACAGCACCGACGCGCCGGTAAAGACGACGATCGCACTCGCGAACACCGTACGCGAGCCATAGCGATCCGCGATCCAGCCGCTGATCGGAATGAACACCGCCAGCGCCAACATGTAGGCCGTCATCCCGAGACTCAGCGCGTTAGGCCCCACGCCGAACGAATTGGCCATTTGCGGTAGCGCCGTCGCGATCACGGTCGTATCAAGGTACTCCATGAAGAATGTCGCGGCGACGAGGTATGGCAAGAAGTCGGTCGTCCGACCACTTTGGGCGGGGCTGTCAGTCATGAACGATGCAGGAGACGGAATGCAAAGGACACCGATCACCAGCGGATGCAAGCAGTACCGGGAAATCGGGACGAGCGGTGATATTACCTCGAAGGGCTTGCCCGCCGCTCTGTCGACCAAGTCACTCGAATGAACTTTATGCGCATAGATTTTTATGAGGCTTTCGCGCTGTGTTCGTGGAGAGGAACGCATGGCACTGCGCATCGAAGAACGGCCAGATGAAGCGGAAATTTTCGCCCAGAAAGTGACGTTTATCGATCATCGTCGAACATCGTCCATCGCAACATCGTCGGCGGACGTGCGCCGTCGGTCGGACTCGATTCTTGAAGACGGATGGGTATGGCGAGCAGAGGACGTGCCGAGGTTTCCGGGCGACACAGTTGCGGAGAAGAAATTGCATCTTGATTGAAGATACGATCAATAAGCAATTGAATCGCCGGAGATAGAAGCGATTGAGAGAATGGGATGCAGGGATTGATGGCGTGGGTGGGATGCTAATGCAGTCGCGTTGGTAAGGCTTCACCCCGCCATGCACATTTCCGCCGTTGAAATGCAAAAACCCCCGCCTTGTCGGGCGGGGGTTTCTGGCTAAGGGAGCCTGACGATTACCTACTTTCACACGGGAATCCGCACTATCATCGGCGTAGAGTCGTTTCACGGTCCTGTTCGGGATGGGAAGGGGTGGGACCGACTCGCTATGGTCATCAGGCAAAGGGGGTTGTTCTGCTGGCGTGGCCAACAGAACCAATCTTGGAAGAAGCAGTAATTAGGTTGTGTGTATCACACACGAGAATCCAACATGTCGCTTTGGATCGCGGCCGGTGCTGTCGCACGGCGCCGATCTACAAGGCAGACTTGTTATAGGATCAAGCCTTACGGGCAATTAGTATCAGTTAGCTGAACGCATTACTGCGCTTACACACCTGACCTATCAACGTCCTGGTCTCGAACGACCCTTCAAGGGGATCTAGTCCCCAGGGATATCTCATCTTAAGGCGAGTTTCCCGCTTAGATGCTTTCAGCGGTTATCTCTTCCGAACATAGCTACCCGGCGATGCCACTGGCGTGACAACCGGTACACCAGAGGTTCGTCCACTCCGGTCCTCTCGTACTAGGAGCAGCCCCCTTCAAATATCCAACGCCCACGGCAGATAGGGACCAAACTGTCTCACGACGTTTTAAACCCAGCTCACGTACCTCTTTAAATGGCGAACAGCCATACCCTTGGGACCGGCTACAGCCCCAGGATGAGATGAGCCGACATCGAGGTGCCAAACACCGCCGTCGATATGAACTCTTGGGCGGTATCAGCCTGTTATCCCCAGAGTACCTTTTATCCGTTGAGCGATGGCCCTTCCATACAGAACCACCGGATCACTATGACCTGCTTTCGCACCTGCTCGACTTGTCGGTCTCGCAGTTAAGCACGCTTATGCCATTGCACTATCAGCACGATTTCCGACCGTACCTAGCGTACCTTCGTACTCCTCCGTTACGCTTTGGGAGGAGACCGCCCCAGTCAAACTGCCTACCATGCACTGTCCCCGACCCGGATCACGGGCCAAGGTTAGAACCTCAAACAAACCAGGGTGGTATTTCAAGGACGGCTCCACCGAAACTAGCGTTCCGGTTTCATAGCCTCCCACCTATCCTACACAGATCGGTTCAAAGTCCAATGCAAAGCTACAGTAAAGGTTCATGGGGTCTTTCCGTCTAGCCGCGGGTAGATTGCATCATCACAAACACTTCAACTTCGCTGAGTCTCGGGAGGAGACAGTGTGGCCATCGTTACGCCATTCGTGCAGGTCGGAACTTACCCGACAAGGAATTTCGCTACCTTAGGACCGTTATAGTTACGGCCGCCGTTTACCGGGACTTCAATCAAGAGCTTGCACCCCATCATTTAATCTTCCGGCACCGGGCAGGCGTCACACCCTATACGTCCACTTTCGTGTTTGCAGAGTGCTGTGTTTTTATTAAACAGTCGCAGCCACCAGTTTATTGCAACCCCTTCACCCTCCTGGCGCAGGCCAGTCAAGCTACAAGGGCGTACCTTATCCCGAAGTTACGGTACCAATTTGCCGAGTTCCTTCTCCCGAGTTCTCTCAAGCGCCTTAGAATACTCATCTCGCCCACCTGTGTCGGTTTGCGGTACGGTCATCGTTAGACTGAAGCTTAGAGGCTTTTCTTGGAACCACTTCCAATTGCTTCGCTCCCGAAGGAGCTCGCGCCACACCCTTGAATTGCGCGCCCGGATTTGCCTAAGCGCCTTCTCCAATGCAGCGACCGGGACTTCCAACACCCGGACAACCTTCCGCGATCCGTCCCCCATCGCATCTAACAATGGTGCAGGAATATTGACCTGCTTCCCATCAGCTACGCATTTCTGCCTCGCCTTAGGGGCCGACTCACCCTACGCCGATGAACGTTGCGTAGGAAACCTTGGGCTTACGGCGAGGGGGCCTTTCACCCCCTTTATCGCTACTCATGTCAGCATTCGCACTTCCGATACCTCCAGCACCCTTTACAAGGCACCTTCGCAGGCTTACGGAACGCTCTCCTACCATGCGAGCAAGCTCGCATCCGCAGCTTCGGTATATAGCTTAGCCCCGTTACATCTTCCGCGCAGGACGACTCGATCAGTGAGCTATTACGCTTTCTTTAAAGGGTGGCTGCTTCTAAGCCAACCTCCTGACTGTTTTAGCCTTCCCACTTCGTTTCCCACTTAGCTATATTTGGGGACCTTAGCTGGCGGTCTGGGTTGTTTCCCTCTTGACACCGGACGTTAGCACCCGATGTCTGTCTCCCGTGATTGCACTCTTCGGTATTCGGAGTTTGCTATGGCGGGGTAATCTGCAATAGACCCCCCAACCATGACAGTGCTCTACCCCCGAAGGTGAGACACGAGGCACTACCTAAATAGTTTTCGGAGAGAACCAGCTATTTCCAGGTTTGTTTAGCCTTTCACCCCTATCCACAGCTCATCCCCTAACTTTTCAACGTTAGTGGGTTCGGACCTCCAGTACGTGTTACCGCACCTTCATCCTGGCCATGGATAGATCACCTGGTTTCGGGTCTACGCCCAGCAACTGAACGCCCTATTCGGACTCGCTTTCGCTACGCCTGCCCTATACGGTTAAGCTTGCTACTGAACGTAAGTCGCTGACCCATTATACAAAAGGTACGCCGTCACCCCTTGCGAGGCTCCGACTGTTTGTATGCATGCGGTTTCAGGATCTATTTCACTCCCCTCCCGGGGTTCTTTTCGCCTTTCCCTCACGGTACTGGTTCACTATCGGTCGATCACGAGTATTTAGCCTTGGAGGATGGTCCCCCCATCTTCAGACAGGATTTCACGTGTCCCGCCCTACTTGTCGCACACCTAGTTCTTTCATACTGTTTTCGCCTACAGGGCTATCACCTGCTATGGCCGCACTTTCCAGAGCGTTCGGCTAACAATACAAATAAAGAGTGCAAGGCTCATCCCATTTCGCTCGCCACTACTTTGGGAATCTCGGTTGATTTCTTTTCCTGCGGTTACTTAGATGTTTCAGTTCACCGCGTTCGCTTCACTAGACCTATGTATTCAGTCTAGGATGACCCAAAAGGGCCGGGTTTCCCCATTCGGACATCTACGGATCAAAGCTCGTTTGCCAGCTCCCCGTAGCTTTTCGCAGGCTACCGCGTCCTTCATCGCCTGTGATCGCCAAGGCATCCACCACATGCACTTGTTCGCTTGACCCTATAACGAGTCTGTCTCATCGACAGTCGCTACAGGTTGAGTTCTCGCGTTGTGCCGTATTCCAATTTAAGTCGAACATAGAGTTCGAATCATCTTGAGATACATCGATACAATCACAACCCGGATAACTTCCACGTCCATCTCGAGACGCTTCCGCTATCCAAATTACTTACTTCTTCCAGATTGTTAAAGAACGACAGCCGATATCTGTTGATATCCTCTGACTGGCTCAATCGCCAATGCAAAATTCTCGGTTCAGTGTCTGAACCAAGCCCTTAGCGTTGGTGATTGGTGGAGGCAGACGGGATCGAACCGACGACCCCCTGCTTGCAAAGCAGGTGCTCTCCCAGCTGAGCTATGCCCCCATGTACAGAATTTCTCAGGTGTGTACCGCCACACAAGACGGTGGTGGGTCTGGTTGGATTCGAACCAACGACCCCCGCCTTATCAAGACGGTGCTCTAACCGACTGAGCTACAGACCCCTGAGTCTGTCTTTAATTTACAGCCGATAAGCGTGAGCGCTCAACTTTGCGAGAAGCTCTGGAAAGGAGGTGATCCAGCCGCACCTTCCGATACGGCTACCTTGTTACGACTTCACCCCAGTCATGAATCCTACCGTGGTGACCGTCCTCCTTGCGGTTAGACTAGCCACTTCTGGTAAAACCCACTCCCATGGTGTGACGGGCGGTGTGTACAAGACCCGGGAACGTATTCACCGCGGCATGCTGATCCGCGATTACTAGCGATTCCAGCTTCATGCACTCGAGTTGCAGAGTGCAATCCGGACTACGATCGGTTTTCTGGGATTAGCTCCCCCTCGCGGGTTGGCAACCCTCTGTTCCGACCATTGTATGACGTGTGAAGCCCTACCCATAAGGGCCATGAGGACTTGACGTCATCCCCACCTTCCTCCGGTTTGTCACCGGCAGTCTCCTTAGAGTGCTCTTGCGTAGCAACTAAGGACAAGGGTTGCGCTCGTTGCGGGACTTAACCCAACATCTCACGACACGAGCTGACGACAGCCATGCAGCACCTGTGCGCCGGTTCTCTTTCGAGCACTCCCACCTCTCAGCAGGATTCCGACCATGTCAAGGGTAGGTAAGGTTTTTCGCGTTGCATCGAATTAATCCACATCATCCACCGCTTGTGCGGGTCCCCGTCAATTCCTTTGAGTTTTAATCTTGCGACCGTACTCCCCAGGCGGTCAACTTCACGCGTTAGCTACGTTACTAAGGAAATGAATCCCCAACAACTAGTTGACATCGTTTAGGGCGTGGACTACCAGGGTATCTAATCCTGTTTGCTCCCCACGCTTTCGTGCATGAGCGTCAGTATTGGCCCAGGGGGCTGCCTTCGCCATCGGTATTCCTCCACATCTCTACGCATTTCACTGCTACACGTGGAATTCTACCCCCCTCTGCCATACTCTAGCCTGCCAGTCACCAATGCAGTTCCCAGGTTGAGCCCGGGGATTTCACATCGGTCTTAGCAAACCGCCTGCGCACGCTTTACGCCCAGTAATTCCGATTAACGCTCGCACCCTACGTATTACCGCGGCTGCTGGCACGTAGTTAGCCGGTGCTTATTCTTCCGGTACCGTCATCCCCCGACTGTATTAGAGCCAAGGATTTCTTTCCGGACAAAAGTGCTTTACAACCCGAAGGCCTTCTTCACACACGCGGCATTGCTGGATCAGGCTTTCGCCCATTGTCCAAAATTCCCCACTGCTGCCTCCCGTAGGAGTCTGGGCCGTGTCTCAGTCCCAGTGTGGCTGGTCGTCCTCTCAGACCAGCTACTGATCGTCGCCTTGGTAGGCCTTTACCCCACCAACTAGCTAATCAGCCATCGGCCAACCCTATAGCGCGAGGCCCGAAGGTCCCCCGCTTTCATCCGTAGATCGTATGCGGTATTAATCCGGCTTTCGCCGGGCTATCCCCCACTACAGGACATGTTCCGATGTATTACTCACCCGTTCGCCACTCGCCACCAGGTGCAAGCACCCGTGCTGCCGTTCGACTTGCATGTGTAAGGCATGCCGCCAGCGTTCAATCTGAGCCAGGATCAAACTCTTCAGTTCAAACCTGTTACTGTTTTCGGTTCAGTTAAGAACCGGTCGCTCACTCAAAGCTGACAGGAATATGAATCACTTCATAAACCTGACTTACTTTAGTGTGAGACTCTTGATACTTTCGCTATCTGATCCGAGGATCAGCTCGCTGCCATCAAGCGCCCACACTTATCGGCTGTTAATTTTTAAAGAGCATTTCTGCGAGGAATCTTGAACCCCTCAGCAGCGCTGCGTTTTCAGCAGCAGAGAAGCGAGATTATGAACCGTGTTTCGCAGCTCGTCAACAACTTTCTGAACGACTTCGTTGCGACCGCGGGGCTCAACTTCCGTACCGCCGAGGCTCGCTACCGCCGAACCTCAACAGCACTGCTTCCCTTCCTCCCGCGCCGCGTTTCCGTTAGCGCGAAAGAGGCGTGATTCTATGCATCCCCGGGCGATCGCGCAAGGGGTTTCGCGAAAAATATAAGGCGCCGCACGCTGCCGCGTGCGGCGCCTTATATAGAAGCAGCCGAACCGTCAGGAGGCCGCACGCACCTGGCGCGCGACGATCTCCATATAGTGATCGAGATCCGGCGTCAGCTTGCCTTCCTCCTTCGCCGTATCGTCCCAGCGGCGCAGGCGCAGCGCGTCCTCCGCGAACGGGCGCCGCAGGAACGCTACCGCCTCCTCTTCGCTGAAGATGCCGCCCTGCAACCCCAGACTGCGCACCGAGTCCGGCGACAGGCTCTCGAAGTAGCCGGCATCCGTGCGGCACAGGCAGCGCTTCGCGTCGACATGCAGCCGGATCGGCTCCAGCACCGCATGGGAAAACAACGGCCGCAGGAACGGCAGCACGTAGTACTGATGCAGATCGTCGATCCCGCGCGCGCTCGGCGTGTCGCCCTGGCGGTTCAGCAGATGGCCGAGGTCATGCAGGAACGCCGCCGCGACCAGCGCTTCGTCCGCCCCGGACTCCTCCGCCAGCAATCCGCTCTGCAATGCATGTTCGAGCTGCGTGACCGGTTCGCCGCTATAGGCCACATGTCCATGCTCGCGATACAGCCCGTGGATCTCTTCCACCGTCAGCGCCATCCGTTCACTCCCAAGGCAGCGAAAACGTCTTCAGGTTCGTGAAGCTCTTCATCGCCTCCTGGACGCCTTCCTTGTAACCGAGCCCCGAATCCTTGATCCCGCCGAACGGCGACAGTTCGATCCGGTATCCCGGCACTTCCCACACGTTCACCGTACCGACCTTCAGCTCGTTCACGAACCGCACGACCGCCGCCGTACTGTCCGTACAGACACCCGACGACAGCCCGAACGCCGTGCCGTTGCTGATCCGGATCGCGTCGTCGATCGTATCGAAAGCGATGACGGGCGACACGGGGCCGAAGGTCTCCTCGCGCACGATCGTCATCGACGGATCGACGTTGTCGAGCACGGTCGGCGCATACAGCGCACCGCGCCGCACGTTGCCGGTCAGCAGGCGCGCGCCCTGCGCGACCGCCTCGTTCACCCGTACCTCGAACAGCCGCGCCGCCGTCTCGTCGATCACCGTGCCCATTTCGTTCGCGGGATCGAACGGATCGCCGTATTTCCATGCGCGCGTCTTCTCGACGAGCAATTCGGTGAACGCGGGCGCGATCGAGCGCTGCACCAGCATCCGCTTGACGGCCGTACAGCGCTGGCCCGAATTCCGGTACGAGCCGAGCACCGCCAGCGATGCCGCGCGGTCGAGATCGGCATCGGCCAGGACGATCAGCGGATCGTTGCCGCCCAGCTCCAGCACGATGCGCCGGTAGCCGGCCCGCGCGGCGATCGCCTTGCCGATCGCGACGCCGCCCGTGAAGGTAATCAGCGACGCATGCGGATGCGTGACGAGTTCGTCCGCGATTTCGACAGGGTCGCCGGTCAGCACCTGCAGCATCGGTTCCGGCAGCCCGGCTTCATACAGCAAGTCGGCCAGATAGAACGCCGACAGCGGCACCTTCTCCGACGGTTTCACGATCACGCGGTTGTTGGTCGCGATCGCCGGCGCGATCTTGTGCGCGACCTGGTTCATCGGATGATTGAACGGCGTGATCGCGACGATCACACCGTCGAGCGGCTGGCGCTGCGAGAACACGCGCCGCGCCTTGCCGTGGGGCGTCAGATCGCACGAGAAACTCTGCGCGTCGTCGCGCAGCGCCTCGACCGCCGCGAACTTCAGCACGTCGGCGACGCGGCCGATCTCGTAGCGCGAATCCTGTTTCGACAGCCCCGACTCGAGCGTGATCAGGTCGGACGCTTCCTCCGTGCGCTCGCGCAGCAGCGCGGCCGCACGTTCGAGAATCTGCGAGCGCGCGTACCGCGTGAGCGTCGGCCGATAGGCCATCGCGTAATCGAACGCCGCGCGCACGTCGTCGACGCTGGCGAGCGGTGCGGTGCCGACGCGCGTGCCCGTGTACGGGTCCGTGACGTCGAGCGTGCGTTCGCGCATCGCGTGCGTGCCGCACCAGCGCAACGCCTCGGCACGAAACGACGGATGATCCTGCCGCGGATGAGCCATCATGTCGCGATCCGGTTCAACACGAAATCGAACACGTCGAAGTTGCGCGGGCGACGTGCGGGATCGTCCCGCTCGATACGGCGATTGAACAGCAGCGGCACTTCCTGCTCGGATACGCCGCCATGCGAACGCAACGGCACCGTGAGCCCCGACAGATCGTGTTCGCGCTCGCGGGTGCCGAGCGTCATGTCGCGGCGGCCGATCACGACGAGATCGCCGATCCGGTCGGCCGGCAGTTCGAAACGAGCGGCGGCTTCCGCGTTGTCGAGCACGAGCTCGACGCCGTCGAGTCCGCCGACGCGCCACATCGCCTCGGCCTGGTCGACGCCCGGCGCCAGGTAGATCGTCGCAAACGAACCGAGCGCCCCGTGATGCACGACGTACGGATCGGTAATCGGCAGGATCACGCGCGCAGCCTGCTTGCCGTACCAGCCGTCGAAGGCATCCTGCAGATAGATCACGTTCGGCCGGCCCGTCGCCGGATCGTGCTTCGCGTTCATCCCGTGGTCGGCCGTGAGGCCGATCGCCCAGCCAAGCGCGTCGAGCTGCGCGAGGTAGCCGTCCATCATCGCGTAGAACGCGTTCGCGCCGGCACTGCCCGGCTCGCACTTGTGCTGCACGTAGTCGGTGGTCGACAGGTACATCAGGTCGACCTGCCGCGTCTGCGCGAGCCGGACGCCGGCCGCGAACACGAATTCGGACAACGCCGCGCTGTACACGTCCGGCGACGGCAGGCCGACCCAGTCGAGCACGTCGACGATGCCGTTTTCCGCGAGATTGGCCTGCGCGGCCTTCTCGGCCGAAAAGCAGATGCCGTTCAATTGCCAGCCGAGCAGCCGGCGCAGCTTGTCCTTCGCGGTCACGACGGCCACCCGCGCGCCGGCGTCGGACGCCGCCGCGAGCAACGTGCCGGCCCGCAGGTAGGCCGGGTCGTTCATCATGACTTCGGCGCCGCGCCCGCCGTCGGCGGCCGGGTCCCAGAAATAGTTGCCGCAGATGCCGTGGACCGACGGCGGCACGCCGCAGACGATCGACAGGTTGTTCGGGTTGGTGAAGGTCGGCACGACGCAATCGGCGCGCCACGCGGTGCCTTCCGCGATCATTCGGCCGATGAACGGCGCGACGCCGGCTTCCACCGCGCATTCGAGATAGTCATACTCGCAGCCGTCGACACAGATGACGACGGTCGGGTCCACCGGCAACCGGTAGCGCCGGCCGTTGACGTCGATCGAGCGTCCCGCGAGATCCGACGAACCCTTGCCGGCGGCCAGTTGCTCGCCGGGGAGCCGCAACGCGAACGCGGCGTTCATGATGCCGCCCGCTTGCCGCGCGGCACGCGCGCGGCGATCAGCAGCAGCGCCGCGAGCGATGCGCCGAGCATCAGCAGCGACAGCGCCGAGGCGGGCAGGTAGTAACCGCGCTCCACCTGGCCGATCACGACGATCGGCACGGTCGCGAAGCCGGGCGGATACACCGTCAGCGTTGCGCCGAGCTCGCCGAGCGACAGCGCGAAGCCGAGCGCGAGGCTCGCGCGCAGCGCCGGCACGAGCTGCGGCAGCAGCACGCGGCGCAACACCATCGCGGGCGGCGCACCAAGGCTCGCGGCGGCTTCGCGCAGCACGGTCAGTTCCGGGCGCAGCGCGGCGGCCGCGCAGCGATAGCAGAACGGCAGAATCAGCGCGAGCTGCACCAGCACGACGATCGCCGCCGAGCTCGACAGGTCGAGCGGCTTCTGGTGATACGCAATCAGCACCGCGAGCCCGAGCACGACGCTCGGCACGCCGTTCGGCACCATCACGAGCGCGTCGACGAGCGCGCCGAGGCCGCGCCGGTCGCGCCCTTCGAGCGCGAGCGCCAGCCACAGCCCGAGGATCGTGCCGAGCGCCGATACACCGAAGCCGATTTCGAGGCTGGTCAGCAGCGCGTCGTATTCCGGCGAGCCGAGCCGCTCGAACCAGCGCAGGCTGTAGCCGGCCGGCAGAATCGTGCCCGACCATTGCGTCGACACGCTCGACAGCGCGACGACGACGACCGGCAGCACGAACAGCCAGAAGCACGCGAATGCGGCCAGCGCGAGCGCGGCGCGCGACGCATGCTTGAGCAGCGCGTCGGTCCAGCCGGGCGGGTGACGCGGCACGGCCTGCCCGATACGGAATTCAGCGGACATCGTTCCCTCCCGTCGCACGCCGGTTCACCCGGCGATAAACCGCATACAACGCCAGCGACAGCGTCAACATCACGACCGCGCCGGCCGACGCGGTCGGCAGGTCGAGATCGACGGTCGCGCTGCTGTAGATCGCGACCGGCAGCGTGACGAGCCGCGCGCTGCCGAGCACAAGCAGGATGCCGAACTCGTTCAGCGTCAGCAGAAAGCACAGCACGGTGCCGGCGGCGATGCCCGGCCATGCGATCGGCAGCACGACGCGGCGCGCGAGCATCCAGCCGGACGCGCCGAGGCTGCGCGCGGCTTCGATCAGCCGCAGGTCGAGCGTCGCGAACGACGCGAGCGTCGGCCGCACGACGAACGGCGTGTAGAACACGGTCTGCGCGAGAATCACGCCGCCGATGCCGAACAGAAAGTCGAGCGGCGGATTCTCGAGATGGAACAGGTGCTGCAGCGCGATGCTGATCGAGCCCTGCGAGCCGTACAGGAAGATCAGCGTGAACGCGACGAGGAACGACGGAAACGCGACGTACAGCTCCAGGAAGCGCGTAACGAGCGACGCGCCCGGGAACGGCCGGAAGAACAGCAGCGCGGCCAGCAGCACGCCGAGCACCGACGCGGTGCCGGCGCTCGCGAACAGCACGCCGAGCGTCGTCAGCAGCACGTTGCGCGTGTCGGGATTGCCGAAGAAGGTGCGGTACGCGGCGAAACTCAGCCCGTGATCGCCCGACACGCTCAGCAGCACGAGCCGCACCAGCGGATAGACGACGAGCGGGCCCAGCACGACGATCGCCAGCGCGGCGAGGTGCAAATGGCCCATGCGCCTGCGGCGCCGCGCGGCGGCGGCGTGTGCGGCGGCCGACGCGAGCACGTGCGGCGGCAGGCCGGCTTCAGGGCTCGATAAGGACGACATCGTCTGCCTCGCAATGCAGGGACACGCGCGCACCGCGCTCGGGAGCCGCGCCGCGGCCGCGTTGCATCGTGACGCGCACGGGCTCGTCGGGCGCCGCGTCGATCACGACCGCGATCGACAGATCCGCGCCCTGCCATTCGACCGACGACACGGTGCCGTGCAGGCCGCCCGCCGCGGGCGGCATCACGGTGAGACGCTCGGGGCGTACGCACGCGACCTTGTCGCGCACCTCGTGGCGCGGATCGCCGAGCGGAAAGATCACGTGCGGCGGCAGCAGGTTCGCCGGGCCGAGATAGCGCGCGACGTAGCCGTCCCGCGGCGCGTCGTACAACTGTTGCGGCGTGCCGAGCTGCGCGATGTGGCCGTCGCGCATCAGCAGCGCGCGGTCGGACAGCACGAGCGCATCGTCGCGGTCGTGCGTCACGCAGACGATGGTCAGGTTCGGCAGGCGCTCGTGCAGCGCCTTCAGTTCGCTGCGCACCGACGCGCGCAGGTTGGCGTCGAGCGCCGACAGCGGCTCGTCGAGCAGCAGCACGTCGGGCTCGATCACGAGCGCGCGGGCCAGCGCGACGCGTTGCTGCATCCCGCCCGACAGTTGCGCCGGCAGATGGTGGCCCGCGTCGCCGAGCTGCACGAGCTTGAGCGCATCGGCGACGCGGCGCGTCACTTCCGACGACGCCATGCCGCGTGCGCGCAGCCCGAATGCGACGTTCTCGAACACCGACAGGTGCGGAAACAGCGCGTAATTCTGGAACAGCAGACCGAGATTGCGCTTGTGCGGCGGCGCATGGGTCAGGTCGCGTCCGGCCACGGTCAGCGTGCCGGTCAGGCCGTCGGCCTTCACGAACCCGGCGATGAAGCGCAGCAGCGTGGTCTTGCCGCAGCCGCTCTTGCCGAGCACGGTCAGAAATTCACCGGCGCCGATCGACAGCGACAGATCTTCCAGCACCGTGCGTGCGCCGTAGCGCACGCTCAGATGCTCGATCTGCACGCCGCCCGGCGCGCCGGACCGCAGCGTCGCGCGCGGTTCGGCGGCGCCGAATGCGCCGGGATGGGTCAGGGTGGTGTCCACCGGGTTCATCCTCTTGCTCGCTGATACAGGCGGCGTGCGCCGGTCACTTCGGCTTGACGACGTCGAGCTGCTTGCCCGAGCTGCCGATCACGTCCTTCTTCCAGCGCTCGATCCATTCCGGCTTCTTCGCCATCACCTGGGTCCAGTCGACCGGAATCAGCTTCACGCCCGCGATCGCCTTCTTCACTGCTTCGCCGTTCTTGCCGGCCAGCGGCACGTCGGTGCGGCCCGGGATGCCGTACATGTCCGGCACCTTCGACTGCACTTCCGTCGACATCAGGTAGTCGATCAGCTTCCTGCCGGCGTCCTGATTCGGGCCGCTCTTGATCAGGCCGATGCCGTACGGGAGCTGAAACGTGGTCGGCTGGTCGCCGGCCTTCGCGGCCAGGAAGATCGGCTTGACGGACAGCGCGCCGTGTTCGGCGTCGTCGAGATCCATCTGCAGATCGCCGTTCGCGACGCTGATCTCGTTACGCGACAGCAGCACGTTCAGGTAGCCGGTGCCCTTCGTGTGGAACTTCACGCTCTGCGACAGCTTCGCGAGGTAGTCGAACGCCTTGTCCTCGCCCATCAGCGACATCGTCAGGATCAGCACGGCCATCCCGTCGCCGGCCGTGGCCGGGTTCGAGTACGCGACCTTGCCGGCATAGCTGGGCGACAGCAGGTCGGCGAACGTCTTCGGCTGGTTCTTCACGACGTCCGGGTTGATCGCGAACGAGAAGTAGTTGTTCACGAAGGTCGCCCACGTGCCGTCCTCGGCTTTCGCGATGGCCGGCACGTTCTTGTAGTTCACGCTCTGGTACGGCTGCAGCAGGCCCATCTGGCCGGCTTGCTGGATGAACGGCGGCAACGTGACGATCACGTCGGCCTTCGGGGAATTCTTCTCGATGTTCGCGCGGTTCACCACCTCGCCGCTGCCCGCCGTCACGATGTTGACCTTCACGCCTTCCTTCTTCTCGAAAGCCGGCAGCACATCGCGATAGAGGTTCTCGAGGCCGTCCGCCGTGTACAGCACGACCGCGTTCGCCGCATGCGCCGGCATCGCGGCGCCTTGCAGCAGACCGGCGGCGCACGCGGCCAGCGCGAGCTTGCGGAACGCGCCGGCAGCGGCGCGCGAGGGTTTCTGCAGTGTCATCTCACTTCTCCGTAGGCGGAACACCAAACGGCCGGGGCACGATCCGGCTCTCCTGTTATCTCCGGGCAGGCCGCTGGACGGCCCGCCACGCTACCGCGCTCAGGCTGGGTGTCGCGCGGCAACCGAAGGATCACAGCGTTCGATGACAAAGCCGTGACGAATGCCACAATTTCCAAAAAATGACACATTTTGCCACTATCATGCAAGTCATTCAGACATGCCGTCCGGTGTTTCGTCCACCCTTTGCTGGAGATAAAAGCCATGCCCGACCCGATCCTGCTCACGCCCGGCCCGCTCACCACGTCCGCCACGACACGCCATGCAATGCAACATGACTGGGGGTCGTGGGACACTGCTTTCAATCAGTTGACGGCCAGCGTCTGCGCGGATCTCGTCGCCATCGCGCATGGCGGAGACGAGTACGTGTGCGTGCCGATGCAGGGCAGCGGCACGTTCTCGGTCGAAGCCGCGCTCGGCACGCTGGTGCCGCGCGACGGCGTCGTGCTGGTGCCCGACAACGGCGCGTATTGCGCGCGCATCCTGAAGATTCTCGGCCGGCTCGGCATCGACGCGATCGCGTTGCCGTTCGGCGAGGACGCGGCCGTCGACGCGGCGGCCGTCGAGGCCGCGTTCGCGCGCGAGCCGCGCATCACGCACGTCGCGCTCGTGCACCTGGAAACGAGCGCCGGAATCCTGAATCCGCTCGACGCGATCGCGGCCGCATGCCGGCGGCACGGCAAGCGGCTGATCGTCGATGCGATGAGTTCGTTCGGCGCGCTGCCGATCACGCTGGCGGACAGCGGCATCGACGCGCTGATCTCGGCCAGCGGCAAATGTCTCGAAGGGGTGCCGGGGATGGGGTTCGCGATCGTCCGGCGCGACGCGCTCGACGCGAGCGAGGGCAACTCGCCGTCGCTCGCGCTCGACCTCCACGATCAGTACGCGTATCTGCGCAAGACGGGGCAATGGCGCTTCACACCGCCGACGCACGTGATTGCCGCGCTGCGCGCCGCGCTCGACCAGTACCTCGCCGAAGGCGGCCAGCCGGCGCGGGGCGCACGTTATGCGGACAACTGCCGGACACTGGTCGACTCGATGCGCGCGCTCGGCTTCGTGCCGTTCCTCGACGCGAGCGTGCAGGCGCCGGTCATCGTCACGTTTCACGCGCCCGACCATCCGGCCTACGATTTCCGCCGCTTCTACGACGCGGTGCGCGGCGCGGGCTTCATCCTGTATCCGGGCAAGCTCACGCGGCTCGAGACGTTCCGCGTCGGCTGCATCGGCGCGATCGATGCGGGCGATATCCGGCGTGCGGTCGCCGCGATCGCGGCCGCGGTCGAATCGCTCGGCATCGCGATGCAGCCCGCATGAAGCGGGGTGCATGCCGGCCCGCCCGCCGGCGCCCGCAAACAAAAAAGCCCGGCGGCCGATTGGCCGCCGGGCGAACGCACCGAATGTGCGGGGAACCAGTGCTTACAGCTCGATCCGCTTGATGTCGCCGACGACGAAGATGTACGACAGCGCACCGACCAGCGCGATCACGCCGATGAACACGAGCGCGCCGACGAACGAGCCGGTCGACGCGACGATGAAGCCGACGACGAGCGGCGTGATGATGCCGGCGAGGTTCGCCGCGAAGTTGAAGATGCCGCCCGTCACGCCGAGCAGGCCATCCGGTGCGATATCAGACACGAGCGTCCAGCCGAGTGCGGCCATGCCCTGCGCGAAGAATGCAACCGACATGATCGCGATCACCGCTTCGTTGCTCTGCACGTAGTTCGCGAGAATGATCGTCGACGCGAGCAGCAGGCCCGCGATGATCGGCAGCTTGCGTGCGAGGTTCGCGGACTTGCCGCGGCGCAGCAGCCAGTCGGAGAAGATCCCGCCGAACATCACGCCGACCGACGCGGCGATGAACGGCATCACCGCGAAGAAGCCGATCTTCAGCCAGCCCATGTGGCGTTCGGTTGCCAGATAGGTCGGGAACCAGGTCAGGAAGAACACGAGCGTCGAGTTGCCGGCGAACTGGCCGAGGCAGATGCCCGCGAGCTGGCGCTTCTTCACCAGCTGGCCGACCATCGACCAGCTGAACCGGGCCTGCGCCGGCTTGTCGCCCTTGTCGCCGCTCTTGCGCGCGCCGTGAACGAGACCGCCGCCCGCTTCGATGTACGCGAGTTCCTCGGAGTTCGCGCCCGGATGGTTGCGCGGCTCGTGGTAGAACTTCCACCAGATCAGGCCGAACGCAATGCCGACCGCGCCCACGACCCAGAACAGCGAGCGCCAGCCGAACGCGCCCATCAGCGCGAACAGCACCGGGCTGAAGAACGCGAGGCCGATGTATTCGCCGACGGTATAGGTACCCGTCGCCATCGCGCGTTCGTTCTGCGGGAACCACGTCGCGACGACGCGGCTGTTGGTCGGGAAGCACGGCGCTTCCGTCACGCCGAGACCGAGCCGGCACGCGAGCAGCGTCGCGACACCCGGCACGAAGCCTTGGAGGAACGTGCACAGCGACCACAGCGTCATCGACCAGTAATAGGTGACCTTGCTGCCGAAGCGGTCGAGGAACAGGCCGCCGGGCACCTGCATCGCCACGTACGTCCACGAAAACGCGGAGAACATGATGCCCATCACGGCCGCATTGATGCCGAGCTCCTTGGTGAGCTGCGGCGCAGCCACGCCCAGCACGGTGCGGTCGAGATAGTTGATCATCGTGCCGATCGCGAGCAGCGCGAGGATCTTGTAGCGCGCCGACGTGCGCCGGACCGTGCCGGCCGCCTGCGCCGGCGCGGCGCTCGTGTGGGTGGTGTGCTGCATGGTCGTCTCCTGGTCTCTTTGTCTGTAAGGGGGTCAGCGCGCGACGAGCGACTGAAAGTGACTGAACATCCGCTCGGCGTCGGGCGTGCGTCCGGTGAAGAGCTCGAACGCGTCGACGGCCTGGTACACGGCCATCCCGCCGCCCGGCAGCGTGGCGCAGCCGGCCGCGCGCGCGGCGTGGATCAGTTCGGTTTCGAGCGGGAAATACACGATGTCGGCCACCCACATGCCCGCGTGGAGCAGGTCGGCCGGCAGCGGCAGGCCCGGATGCTTGACCATGCCGGTCGGCGTGCAGTGGATCAGGCCGGTCGCGGCGCGCATCGCGGCCGCGAGATCGCTGCCCGGCGTGACCCGGGCGGCGGGGAAGCGTTGCTGCAATTCGCCCGCCAGCGCGGTGGCACGCGTGCCGTCGACGTCGACAATCGTCAGTTCGGCCGCGCCCATCTGCAGCGCCGCGTGCGCGACGGCCGCGCCCGCGCCGCCCGCACCGAGCTGGACGACGCGTTCGAGCGACGCGCCGGGCAGCCCGCGGCTGAACGATTTCGCGAAACCCGACCAGTCGGTGTTGTGGCCGATCCGCTTGCCGTCCTTGAACAGCACGGTGTTCACCGCGCCGAGCGCGCGCGCGTCGTCCGACAGCGCGTCGAGGTGCTCGATCACGCGCTGCTTGCACGGGTGCGTGATGTTCAGCCCGTTGTAGCCCATCCGCTGCGCGGCGTCGAGCAGCTGCGGCAGCGCGTCGGCGGTCACGCCGAGCACATCGAGATCGATGCGCCGGTACACGTAGCCGAAACCCTGGCGGAACCCTTCTTCCTCGTGCATCGCGGGCGACAGCGAACCGCCGATGCCCTGGCCGATCAGGCCGATCAGAAACGACGGGCGGCTCATCGGGCGGCTCCCTGCGCGAACAGCGTGGCCAGGCGCTGCAGCGCGAACACGTAGCCTTCGGTGCCGCAGCCGCAGATCACGGCTTCGGCAATCGCCGAGATATACGAATGGTGGCGAAACGCCTCGCGGCGATGGACGTTCGAGATATGCACTTCGATCACCGGCTTCGCGATCGCGGAAAGCGCGTCGGCCAGCGCCACCGACGTATGCGTATAGGCGGCCGGATTGATCACGATGCCGTGCGTGTCGTGACGCGCGGCATGCAGCCAGTCGATCAGTTGATGCTCGGCGTTCGACTGGCGGAACTCGATTTCCAGCCCGAGCCCTTCCGCCGCCGTGCGGCAGCGCTGCTCGAGATCGGCGAGCGTTTCCGCGCCGTAGATATGGGGCTCGCGCGTGCCCAGCAGATTGAGGTTCGGGCCGTTCAGCACCAGCACCTTGTGCTTGCTCATCGTGTTTCTGCTCCTGAAACAGGGGCGGACCACGATCGGCACCGCCCCGAAGACATCGGAATTTGGCGCTAGTGTGCGCCCGCGCAAGCGGGCTGTCTTTTCGGGTTTTCGCTAATTTGTACCACCTAGTTAGTTTGTACAATGCCGATGACTAGCCTAGTAAATTCGGGATATGGCGCGCGCGTCGAACTCAACGACTGGTTCATTCAGGGTCGGTTCGACCGGCGTCGTGCCCCGCTCATCCGCAGGAATCGCCCATGCAGCGCTCGATCGCCACCGTCTCCCTGTCCGGCACGCTCGCCGAGAAGCTCGCCGCCGTCGAGGCCGCGGGCTTCGACGGCGTCGAAATCTTCGAAAACGACCTCGTCTACTTCGACGGATCGCCGGCCGACGTCCGGCGCATGGCCGCCGATCTCGGCCTCGACATCGTGCTGTTCCAGCCGTTTCGCGACTTCGAGGGCGTGAGCGCGGCCCAGCTCGCGCGCAATCTCGACCGGATCAAGCGCAAGTTCGACGTGATGCATGCGCTCGGCACCGACCGCATCCTCGTCTGCAGCAGTGTGGCGGCCGATACGATCGCCGACGACGGGTTGCTCATCGACCAGCTCGGCGTGCTCGCCGAAGCCGCCCGGCAGGCTGGCGTGGTGGCCGCATACGAAGCGCTCGCGTGGGGCCGCGTCGTGAAGCGGTACGGCCACGCGTGGAAGCTCGTGAACGCGGTGAACAGCCGGCACCTCGGCCTCGCGCTCGACAGCTTCCACACGCTGTCGCTCGACGATTCGCCGGACGGGATCGCCGACATCCCCGGCGACCGGATCGCGTTCGTGCAGATCGCCGACGCGCCGAAGCTCGTGATGGACGTGCTCGAATGGAGCCGCCACTACCGCTCGTTCCCGGGCCAGGGCGACTTCGACCTGGCGCGCTTCACCGCGCGCGTGATCGAGTCGGGCTATACGGGCCCGCTGTCGCTCGAGATCTTCAACGACGGCTTCCGCGCGGCGCCGACCGCGCTCACGGCCGCCGACGGCCATCGCTCGCTGCTCTATCTGGAAGACCTGACGCGCGCGCGGCTCGCGCAGGAGGGCCGCGCGCCGGCCGCCAGCCAGCCGCTGTTCGCCCCGCCCGCGCCGCCCGCGCACGTCGGGTTCCAGTTCATCGAATTCGCGGTCGACGCGCAGGCGGCGGCGACCGTCGGCGAATGGCTCGGCCGGATGCGCTTCCGGCTCGCCGGCCGGCATCGCTCCAAGGACGTGACGCTGTTCCAGCACGGCGCCGCGTCGATCGTGCTCAACGCCGAGCGCGACTCGTTCGCCGATGCGTTCTTCCAGCAGCACGGGCTGTCGCTGTGCGCGTCCGCGTTCCGCGTCGATGACGCCAAAGTGGCGTTCGAACGCGCGGCCGGCTTCGGCTACGCACCGTTCTCCGGCCGGGTCGGGCCGAACGAGCGCGTACTGCCGAGCGTGAAGGCGCCGGACGGCAGTCTCGAATATTTCGTCGACGAAGCGCCGGATACGCCGACGCTATATGAATCGGACTTCGTGCTGACCGACATCGACGGCCCGACCGAGGTCGGCCCGCTGACGGGCATCGATCACGTGTGCCTCGCGCTGCCGGCCGACGCGCTCGACACCTGGATCCTGTTCTTCAAGACGGCGTTCGGCTTCGAGGCCGAGCGCAGCTGGCTCGTGCCCGACCCGTACGGACTGATGCGCAGCCGCGCGGTGCGCAGCGCCGACGGCTCGGTGCGGATCGCGCTGAACGCGTCGGTCGACCGTCACACGGCCGTCGCCGAATCGCTCGACCGCTATCACGGCACCGGGCTGAACCACGTCGCGTTCCGCACCGACGACATCGTGAAGACGGTTGCCGCCTTCGCAGCCGACGGCGTGCCGTTCCTGCGCATTCCGGCCAACTACTACGACGATCTCGCCGCGCGCTACGCGCTGCCGGACGAGCTGATCGACACGCTGAGCGCGCATCACCTGCTGTACGACCGCGACGAGCACGGCGGCGAATTCCTGCATGCGTATACGGAACTGGTCGACAACCGCTTCTCGCTCGAGATCGTCGAACGGCGCGGCGGGTACGACGGCTACGGCGCGGCGAATGCGGCCGTGCGGCTCGCCGCGCAGGCGCAGCGGCGAAAATAAGGACAGGACGCGGAGTTTAGGGCCGGACCGTGCTCGCGATTCGGCGATCGACGGGATGAGCCCCCTCCCGCCCGCGCCATCGGGGTATATCGCGCCGCCGAGCACCGGCCCGCGCGGCCTGCCACGGTCGTGTCGGAAGCCGCGCTTCGCCTGACGTTACATGCCGTAACCCATACCGCAGTGCAGCATTGCGTCGCCCGCCCCCGTTTTAAGAATCGCTTAAGTCTTCGACGGCACCATCCGCAACCAGTACCCGATGGTTATCTCGAAAAGGAGGAAAGCGATGAGCGCCGTAGAAGCACCCGCGGGCCGCCCGGCCGCGCCCCCTGCAAAGAAGACGATGCTGCGCCGCCTGCTCAGTCATCACGAAATCGCGACGCTGCTCGTGCTGCTGCATGCACCGATCGGCGCGAACGCCAAACCCGAATTGCCCGCGCTGCAGGAAGCCGGCCTCGTCGAAATGGTCAAGCTCGACCCCGATACGGCCCCGAGCTTCCGGCTGACCGAAGACGGCACGGCCGTCCTGAAAGGGCTCGGTTACCGCTGAGCCGCCGCTTTCACCCTTTCCAGTTTCCCCGCCTTACCCCGATCCCTGCGACGCGCCGGCCACGCCGGCGAGTCGCGTCACCCCGCCCGCTCCTGCAGCATCAACCGGTATTCCGTCGGCGTCACGCCGACCGTCGCCTTGAACTGGCGCGTGAACGCGCTGTGATCCGTGTAGCCGCATAGCGCGGCGACGTCGGTCACCTTGTCGTGCGTGACGAGCAGCGCGGTGGCCGCGTCGAGCCGCGTCTTCAGCAGCACCTGGCGCGGCGTCAGGTGGAACACCTTGTGGAAGTAGCGTTCGAGCTGCGCGACCGACATGCCGGCCATCTGCGCGAGCTGCTTCAGGTTCAGCGGCTGCACGTAATGATCCTGGATGTGCTGGACCACGTCGGCGAGCCGGCTGTACGCCGGATGCGAGCCCTCGTGCGCCTTCAGGTCGCGCGAGATGCCCGCGAGACCCACCACCCCGCCCGCGGCGTCGCGCAGCGGCTCCTTGCAGGTCAGGCACCAGCCCGGCTGGCGACCCGGATACAGGTGCAGCTCGAGCTGATCCATCAACTGCTGGCCGGCGTTGATCGTCGCCATGTCCTGCTCGAAGTAACTGCGGCCGAAGCGGCGCGGAAACACCTCGTCGGCGGTCTTCCCCAGCAGGTCGCGCTTGTCCTTGTAGCCGCAGCGCATCGCCAGCGTGCGATTGACGAGCGCGTAGCGGCCGCTCGCATCCTTCACGAAGAACGCGACGTCCGGCAGCGCATCGAACACCGGTTCGAGCAGGCGGAAATGCGCGAGCATCGCGCCGAAATCGGCGTTGTCGGGCGGGTCGCGCAACGGGTCGGACAGGCTCATGGGCGGTACGGCAAGCAAGGTCGTCATCCCGGCAACCGCGAAGCGAGTGGCAGATGGCGTCGATTATAGGAGCGCCCCTTCGATCGCGTCGCGCCGAGCGCGGGGCGGGCAAGGCGGCAGCCGGTTGCATCGTGCGTCCCGTCGGTTACATCGGTGAGCAGCAGAGGTTGTGCACGCAACCGCTTCGCAGCACCTGCGCGGCCGGCGGCCGTTGCGCTTGCGCCGTAGCCGGCGCAGCGCATCGGCACACCGGCACCACGCACCCGGACACGCCATCCTAAAAATGCCGGCGCCCCGCGTCTTGGCGGGTTTGCGCATTCGCCATGACGATTTCGGCATATATCAGGGTAATCGACGATATGCCGATATCGTCGCCGGCCACGCATCGAACGCGCAAGACGCACGCATTTTCGCTACCTAGACTTCGCTTCACGGTCGCGAGACGACCTCCCGCCGCTGCCGCAATCGGCATGCACGGGCCGCCGCATCCGCCGTCGCGCACGCCGATTCCGGCACAGCGCGCACGGCAGACGGCGTACTTGCATGGCCAGCACATCGGCCTGCCGATCGAACCGTCTCGCCCGGTTTACCGGCGCCGGCCCGCATGCCGGCGGCGGCCCAACCACGCCATCAAGGGGAAGTGAAAGTGAAGCTGAAGGTATCGCACGTCGCGCTGGCCGCCGCCTGCGCACTGTCGGGCGCGCACGCCGTCGCCGCCGACGTCGTCAAGATCGGTTTCGCCGCACCGCTGACCGGCCCGCAGTCGAATTACGGCACGGACATGCAGAAGGGCGTGCAGCTCGCGATCGCCGATTTCAACGCGACGCATCCGACGATCGGCGGCAAGCCCGTCACGTTCCAGCTCGACTCGCAGGACGACCAGGCCGACCCGCGCACCGGCACGACCGTCGCGCAGCGGCTGATCGACGACAACGTCCGCGGGATCATCGGCCACTTCAACTCGGGCACCAGCATTCCGGCGTCCGACCTGTACGATCGCGCGGGGCTGCCGCAGATCTCGATGGCGACGTCGCCGCAATACACGGCGCGCGGCTACAAGACGACCTACCGGCTGCTGACGAGCGACGCGCAGGCCGGCCGCATCGTCGGCACGTACGCGGTGAAGACGCTGCGCTTCAAGCGCATCGCGATCATCGACGACCGCACCGCCTACGGCCAGGGCATCGCCGACGAATTCGCGAAGGCCGTGGAAGCGGCCGGCGGCACGATCGTCAAGCGCGACTTCACGAACGACAAGGCGCTCGATTTCTCGGCGATCCTGACCAACCTGAAGGGCGTGAATCCGGACGCGGTCTTCTACGGCGGCGGTGATGCGCAATCGTCGCCGATGATCCGCAAGATGCGCCAGCTCGGGATGAAGTCGGCGTTCGTGACGGGCGAAATGTCGCGCTCGCCGACGTTCCTGAAGGTCGGCGGCGACGCGGCCGAAGGCGCGATCGTCTACATGGGCGGGCTGCCGAAGGAAAAGATGCCGGGCTTCTCCGGCTACGCGGCACGCTACAAGGCGCGCTTCAACGAAGACGTGATCACGTACTCGCCGTATTCGTACGACGGCACGATCGCGCTGCTGACCGCGATGAAGGACGCGAACTCGACCGACCCGAAGGTGTACACGCCGTATCTCGGCAAGGTGTCGATCAAGGGCGTGTCGGCGCCCAGCATCGCGTACGACGCGAAGGGCGACCTGAAGGACGCACCGGTCACGATCTACAAGGTCGAGCGCGGCGCGTTCAAGCCGGTCGATACGATCGCCGGCAACTGACCAGCGAAACGCTGCCCGGCGCGGCGCGCCAGCGGCTCACCGGCCGCCCGCGCCGCGCGCGCTTTGGCTGCATGGTCCGAAGCCGTCCCAGGCACGCTCGCGTGCAGGCATTTCGCGCTCCTGTAGAATCCCCCCACCCGCTTTGACGCTTCGTCTCCGCCGTGCCCCATCCCGGTGCGGCGGCGCGTGTTGCGTGCCTCACCCGGCACGCGGCGCGCTTCGACGACGCAAGCCGCGCCTTGTCAGTCCATGCCGAAAAGCGGGCCCTGGAGACGCAGCACCGACAACTACATTCGAAAACCGATCGTCCTGACCATGCAAGCTTCCGAATTGAGCGGCGTGCCTCGTGCCGCCGAACGCGCGCTCACGCGCAGCGACTACAAGACCCTTGGCCTTGCCGCACTCGGCGGCGCCCTCGAGTTTTACGACTTCATCATCTTCGTGTTCTTCGCGCCGGCGATAGGGCAGCTGTTCTTCCCGCACGACATTCCCGACTGGCTGCGCCAGTTACAGACGTTCGGCATCTTCGCGGCCGGCTATCTCGCGCGCCCGCTCGGCGGCGTGATCATGGCCCACTTCGGCGACCTGTTCGGCCGCAAGCGGATGTTCACGCTGAGCGTGCTGATGATGTCGGTGCCGACGCTGCTGATGGGCCTGCTGCCGACCTACGACACGATCGGCATCCTCGCGCCGGTGTTGCTGCTGCTGTTCCGCGTGCTGCAGGGCGCGGCGGTCGGCGGCGAAGTGCCGGGCGCGTGGGTGTTCGTGTCCGAGCATGTGCCGTCGCGCCATATCGGCTATGCGTGCGGCACGCTGACCGCGGGCCTCACGGCCGGCATCCTGCTCGGCTCGCTCGTCGCGGCCGGCATCAACAGCCGCTACTCCGCGGCCGAAGTCGGCGCATTCGCATGGCGCATCCCGTTCCTGCTCGGCGGCGTGTTCGGGCTGTTCTCCGTGTACCTGCGCCGCTGGCTGCATGAAACGCCGGTGTTCGCCGAGATGAAGGCGAAGAAGGCGCTCGCGGCCGAGATTCCGCTGAAGGCAGTGCTGCGCGACCATGGCCGCGCCGTGATCGTGTCGATGCTGCTCACGTGGATGCTGTCGGCCGCGATCGTCGTCGTGATCCTGATGACGCCCGCGCTGCTGCAGAAGCAGTTCCACCTGACGCCGGCGACGACGCTGTTCGCGAACAGCATCGCGACGCTGTGCCTGACGGCCGGCTGCATCACTGCCGGCTCGCTCGCGGGCTGGATCGGCGCGAAGCGCGTGCTCGCCATCGGCGGCATCGGGCTGGCCGCGTGCTATTACCTGTTGTTCGCGCAGGTCGCGGCCGATGCGTCGACGCTGCCGCTCTACTACGGGATCGCGGGCTTCATGGTCGGCACGATCGGCGCGGTGCCGTTCGTGATGGTGAAGAGCTTCCCGGCCGTCGTGCGCTTCTCGGGCATCTCGTTCTCGTACAACGTCGCGTATGCGATCTTCGGCGGGCTCACGCCGGTGATCGTGTCGCTGATGATGAAGTCGAACCCGCTCGCGCCGGTCGTGTACGTCGCGGCGATCTGCGTGCTCGGCGCGATCGCCGTGCAGTTCTCGAAGGATGCGAAGGACGTGAAGGATGTGAAGGGCGCGCACTGAACGTCAGCGCCCGCTTCATGAACGAAGGGCCGAATCCCGCTGCGTGCGGGATTCGGCCCTTTTGTCTTGCGGCGGCCTGGCGGCGGCTGCGCAACTCTGCCCGGTTCAGCGCAGCACGCCGTACGACGAACTCGGCCGGCGCAGCGCGTCGATGCTCGCGCCGCCGGCGCCGGTGACGAACAGCAGCAGGAACCCGCCGGCGATCGCGACGTTCTTCCAGAAGTGAATCACCATGTCGTGCTGGACGGCGGCGTTCGTCGCGTCCCAGAAATTGTGCCCGACCATCGCGGTCGCGATCGTGTAGACCGCCATCAGCAACGCGAGCGGCCGGACCTTGTAGCCGACGATCAGCAGCAGCCCGCCCAGCCCCTCGATCGCGACGACGACCGGCCCGACGACCTGTTGATAGGGCACGTTCATCCCGTGCAGATACGCGATGAAGTCGCTGTAGCCGAGCAGCTTCATGATGCCGCCCCACAAGAACAACGCCGCCAGCGCCAGGCGTGCGAAAAAAATGACGCCGGAATCGACGGTACGCGTCATGCCTTTCTCCTCGTATGCAATTCGGCCGCCCGCGCCGGGCGCACCCGGCGGTTCGGCGCCGCGCGGCCCCGGAGGGCGCGCGGCAAATGGGCCAGCATAGAGGGTCTTTCCGCGGTGTCCAAGGGCTTGTAGCAAATCTTTACAACGCGGCGATCGCGCCGGTAGCCCGGCTCGATGAAAAACGCGTTTAGCCCGCGTCGCTCAACAGCACGCCTTTCTTGAAGATGAAGCAGCCGTAGCCGCGCGTTTCGCCGGTGACGATCACCGCGTACGTCTGCTGCGCACGCTCGTAGAACGCGAAACGTTCGACGCCGGTCAGCGGCACCGCACGCCCTTCCGCGCGGTCGATCTCGGCTTGCACTTCGCGCTGCACGGGCGGCACCGCGGCCGCGTCGCCGACGACTTCCATCCGCCACGCGGGCGTGTCGACGAACGTATCGAGCGGCAGCACCGACAGCACTGCACGCACCACGCGCGCCGAATCGGCGCCGTCGACCCGCAACGCGCGGCCGACCACCGTGTGCTCCGCGACGGATTCGGCCGGGAAATTCGCATCGCAGATCGCGATTTCGTCACCGTGGCCCATCGCGCGCAGCGTGTGCAGGATGTCGGCGTGCAGCAGCGGGTCGAGATTCTTCAGCATGTCGGTTGTCTCCGGGATCAGGAACGAATCGCATAACGTTACCCGATCCCGGCGACCGTGGTGCATGCATCGTTCGCGTCACGACGCGGCGGCCGGCATTTCGTCGATGAAACCCGTGACCGACGCGAGGCGGCCCGACGCGTCGACGGTGCCGAAGTCCGAGCCCTTCACGATCGCCGCGCCGTCGGGCGACACGAGCGCCCACGAGAACCGCAGGTGCTGGCCGAACGCGTCGACGTCGGTCGTGCGGCGAAAGCGGTAGGCGGGGAAACGCTGCTGCACGGCGGCGATCATCGTGTCGATGCCCGCGTGGCCGTCGCCGGCCATCAGCGGATCGCGATAGGTCGCGTCGCTCGCGTAGGTCGCATCGATCAGCGCGCGGCGGCGCGCGGCATCGGGTTCGTTCCATGCGTCGAAGTAGCGGTCGATCAGGTCGGCGTGGACGGACGAAGCGGTTTGAGCGGTGTTCATGGCGAGGCTCCTTGTGTCGGTGGACGATGTCGCGGACGTTTCGGGTCCGCGTGCCGCTATCGTCGCCGGGCGCGCGCGGACGGTCGATTACGTGCAAGGTAAGGAAATCGCGCGTGCGCCGCCCCAAAAGAAAACGGGCGCCCGAAGGCGCCCGCATCGTCTTGCCGTCACCACCTTGCGCGTCAGGTCACCGGCGCCGGATTGAACAGCGTCAGCGCATTCGCGAGCTTCCATTGCTCGGCCCACGTGCGGCGCTTGCCGCTCGCGACGTCGAGCATCAGCCGGAACAGCGCCCAGCCCGTGTCCTCGATCGTCGCCGCGCCGGTCGCGATCTGCCCGGCGTCGAGATCCATCAGGTCGTGCCAGCGGCGTGCGAGATCGCTGCGCGTCGCGACCTTGATCACCGGCACCTGCGCGAGGCCGTACGGCGTGCCGCGGCCGGTCGTGAAAATGTGCAGGTTCATCCCCGCCGCGAGCTGCAGCGTGCCGCAGATGAAATCGCTCGCGGGCGTCGCCGCGTACAGCAAGCCCTTCTGCCGCGCCCGATCGCCGGGGCGCACGACACCGGCGATCGGCGCGCTGCCCGACTTCACGATCGACCCCATCGCCTTCTCGACGATGTTCGACAGGCCGCCCTTCTTGTTGCCCGGCGTCGTGTTCGCGCTGCGGTCGACGCGACCGCGCTCGAGGTAGCGGTCGTACCAGTCCATCTCGCGGATGATCTCGCGGGCCACTTCTTCGTTCGCCGCGCGCGACGTGAGCTGCGCGACGCCGTCGCGCACTTCGGTCACTTCGGAGAACATGATCGTCGCGCCCGCCCGCACCAGCAGGTCGGCCGCGAAGCCGACCGCCGGGTTCGCGGTGAGCCCCGAGAACGCGTCGCTGCCGCCGCACTGCACGCCGACGACGAGATCCGATGCGGGGCAGGTTTCGCGACGGCGGCGGTTCAGCCGTTCGAGATGCGATTCGGCCATCGTCATGATCGAGTCGATCATCGAATGGAAGCCGACGTGCGCGGCATCCTGCAGGCAGACGACGCCACCGTTGTCGGTCGCGCCGTCGGCAGTCACCGGAATTGCGCCCGGCGGCAGCAGGCGCTCGGGCTGCAGCTTCTCGCAGCCGAGGCTCACGGTCATCACCTCGCCGCCGAAGTTCGGATTCAGGCTGATGTTGCGCAGCGTGCGGATCGGGATGTCGGCGTCGGGCGCATCGATCGCGACGCCGCAGCCGTACGTATGTTCGAGCCCGACCACGTCGTCGACGTTCGGGTAGCGCGGCAGCAGTTCGTCCTTGATCCGCTTCACCGCATGCTCGACGACGCCCGACACGCACTGCACGGTGGTCGTGATCGCAAGGATGTTGCGCGTGCCGACCGAGCCGTCGGCATTGCGGAAACCCTCGAACGTATAGCCTTCGAGCGGCTCGAGCGGCGGCGCGGCACGCGTGGCGAGCGGCAGGTCGTCGAGGCCCGGCGGCTCGGGCATGCGCATCGTGCGCTCGTTGACCCAGCTGCCGCGCCGCAGGTCGGTGAGCGCATAGCCGATCACCACGTTGTAGCGAATGACCGGGTCGCCGGCCGCGAGGTCGACGAGCGCGACCTTGTGCCCCTGCGGCACGCCTTCGCACAGCGTCAGCCCGTCGGCGAACGTCGCGCCCGCGGGCAAGCCGCCGTCGTTGACGACGATCGCGACGTTGTCGTCCGGATGCACGCGGATGTAGAGAGGGGAAGCAGTCATCGGAATTCCTGGAAGCTGTCTGCGATATCGTTAGTCATCATACGACATTCAACCTCAGTTGATGATGCTGCGTAAACCCTTATCCGGAAAGACCCTACCCTTGACCCGCCAGCAAACCGCTTGCACCACTCTTTCTTGCGTTGTACGATGACATACAACGACATCGCCAATTCGGCTCGTATGCCGTTCCCGACGAACCAGCACTCGCGCTAGACGGACGACCCCAACCATGACTTCACCGCAAGAACTCAAACAGATCATCTCCCACGGCCTGCTGTCGTTTCCGCTGACGGATTTCGACGCCGACGGCAGCTTCCGCCCGAGCACCTATGCCGAGCGTCTGGAATGGCTGGCCCCGTATGGCGCGAGCGCGCTGTTCGCGGCCGGCGGCACCGGCGAATTCTTCTCGCTCACGCAACGCGAGTACTCGGACGTGATCCGCGTCGCGACGGAAACCTGCAAGGGCAAGGTGCCGATCCTCGCCGGCGCGGGCGGCGCGACGCGCGTCGCGATCGAATATGCGCAGGAAGCCGAGCGCCTCGGCGCGAGCGGCGTGCTGCTGATGCCGCACTACCTGACCGAAGCGAGCCAGGAAGGGATCGCCGACCACGTCGAGCAAGTCTGCCGCGCGCTGAAGATCGGCGTCGTGGTGTACAACCGCGCGAATTCGAAGCTGAATGCGGACATGCTGGAGCGCCTTGCCGACCGTTGCCCGAACCTGATCGGTTTCAAGGACGGCGTCGGCGAAATCGAGAGCATGGTCACGATCCGCCGCCGCCTCGGCGATCGCTTCGCGTACCTCGGCGGCCTGCCGACGGCCGAAGTCTATGCCGCCGCGTACAAGGCGCTCGGCGTGCCGGTGTATTCGTCGGCGGTGTTCAACTTCATCCCGAAGACGGCGATGGCGTTCTACGAAGCGATCGCGAAGGACGACCACGCGACGGTCGGCCGCCTGATCGACGAGTTCTTCCTGCCGTACCTGAAGATCCGCAATCGCCGCGCGGGCTACGCGGTCAGCATCGTGAAGGCGGGCGCGAAGCTCGTCGGCCACGACGCGGGCCCGGTGCGCGCACCGCTCGTCGACCTGACCGACGAAGAAGTGGCCGAGCTCGACGTGCTGATCAGGAAGATGGGCCCGCAGTAAGCGGAGTTTGCCGGCGGCGCGGGGCCTTCACCGGCACGGCGCGCCGGCTCCCGCACCCCTCCGTATCCGTCTCACGCGATGGCCGCGCGGCTCGACGAGCCGGCGCGGCCATCGCATTACATCTGCGCGATCGCGCCGATGATCCGCTGGCGCACACCGGTGAGCGTGCGCTGCGTCTCGTCGATCCCCTTGCGCGCCGCGAGCGGCCGGCCGCGCGCCGGTGACTCGGCGCCCACGATCTGTTCCAGCACGTCGCGATCGACGACCGCATCGAAGAAACGCCCGACCGTGAACATCGCGTACTGCTTCGCCGTCGCGAGATGCGTGTTGGCCTGCGTGAGCGCGTCGGCGCGCTGCGCGCCGTTCGGCCCGTCGATGCTGCGGCGGTGCTTCAGCGCGAACACCACCGCCTCCATGTCTTGCTTGAAGCGCTCGACGGCCCTGCCGAAGATCACCGAATGCGGATCGGAGCCCGCGACGGGCCGCCCCTGGTTGATCGTCACGTCGAATTCGCTGCCGCCGAGCTCGCGCTGCAGCGCGAACAGCGCATCGGCCAGCACGCGCCCTTCGCTGGTTTCGCCGATCTGGGTACGGACCGATTTCGCGACGTCGCCGATCGCTTTCCACAACCCGGCCGCGAACAGGTGGTCGCCACGCTTGCTGATATTCATCGGATGGTTCCTTGTTGGTCTTGTGCGTCTCTCAGGCTCGCCCGCGGACCTGACGGTCCGAGGCTTCGCTACTGTAGGAGAAACGGGGGCAACAGGAAAGGCGAGGTGACCCCGCCACGGCATCGCATCAAAATGAGCACCGTTTGATGCGATAATTGATGCATCGATTTTCCCGGGAGCCGCCCATGCGCACCACCTTGTCCCTCGACGACGCACTGCTCGCCAAAGCGCAGCAATTGACCGGCGTCACCGAAAAATCGGCGCTCGTGAGGGAAGCGCTGCGCGCATTGATCGCCCGCGAAAGTGCGCGACGACTCGCCCGCCTCGGCGGCACCGAGCCTGATCTTGAATCGGTCCCACGCCGCCCGTCGGAGCTCGCATGATCCTTGTCGACACGTCCGTCTGGATCGATCACTTGCGAGCCGGCGACGCGACGCTCACCGCATTGCTGGAAGCGGAGCGAGTATTGATCCATCCGTTCATCGTCGGCGAGCTTGCGCTCGGCAGCATGCACAATCGCGAGACCGTGCTAGATGCGCTGCGCGACCTTCCAGCTGCAACCCTTGCCACCGACGACGAAGTCCAGCGCATGATCGATGCCGTACCGCTTCACGGGCTGGGCATCGGCTACGTCGATGCCCACCTGCTTGCGTCGGCCAGACTGACCAGCGACAGCAGGCTATGGACGCGCGACCGGCGCCTGCTGGCGGCAGCGGAGCGCCTCCAACTCGTCGCCCGCCCCGCTCACTGACCGAGCGAAACCGGCACGAAAGCCCGCGCTGAATAAAAAAGCGGCGAGGCCCGTGGGCCCCGCCGCCGTATTCCAACGTGCCGGGAAGCATCCCTCCCGGGACGCTGCCTTCACCGGTTACGCCCCGTCACTCCGCCTTGCCGTCCCGCAGCCGCGGAATCGCGAGCGGATTGCCTTCCCGCAGCCCTTCGGGCAGCAGGTCGTCCGGGAAGTCCTGATAGCACACCGGCCGCAGGAAACGCTCGATCGCGGTCGCGCCGACCGACGTGACGGCCGGGTTCGACGTCGCGGGGAACGGCCCGCCGTGCACCATCGCATCGCACACCTCGACGCCGGTCGGGTAACCGTTGACCAGCAGGCGCCCGGCCTTGCGCTCGAGGACCGGCAGCAACCGGCGCGCGAGCGGCTTGTCGTCGGCATCCATCTGCAGCGTGGCCGTCAACTGGCCTTCGAGCGCGTCGAGCACGCGCGCGACTTCGTCGAGATCGCGGCAGCGCACGATCAGCGACGCCGGCCCGAACACTTCGTGGCTGAACGCCGGCTCGCCCAGGAACGCCTGCGCACCGACTTCGTATAGCGCGCCGCCCGCCTGGCAGTCGGTCTGTGCCGCCTCGCCCGCGCCGATTTCGCGCACGCCCGGCAGTTCGGCCAGCTTGCCGCGACCGTTACGGTACGCATCGGCGATGCCGCGCGTGAGCATCACGCCGGCCGGCTTCTTCGCGAGCGCCTGCGCGGCGACCGTCTCGAAGCGGTCGAGATCGGGGCCGTCGATCGCGAGCACGAGGCCCGGATTGGTACAGAACTGGCCGACACCGAGCGTCAGCGAATCGACGAAGCCCGTCGCGATCGCGTCGCCGCGCGCGGCCAGCGCGGCCGGGAACAGCACGACCGGGTTGATGCTGCTCATTTCCGCATAGACGGGAATCGGCTGCGGGCGCGCGTTCGCGAGCTGCACGAGCGCCATCCCGCCCTGCCGCGAACCGGTGAAACCGACGGCCTGGATCGCCGGATGGCTGACCAGCGCGGCGCCGATCACGCGGCCGGGGCCGACCAGCAGCGAGAACACGCCGGCCGGCATGCCGGTTTTCGCGACGGCGGCGCGGATCGCGCGGCCGACCAGCTCGGACGTGCCGAGGTGCGCTTCGTGGGCCTTCACGATCACCGGGCAGCCGGCCGCGAGCGCCGACGCGGTATCGCCACCGGCCACCGAGAACGCGAGCGGGAAATTGCTCGCGCCGAACACGGCGACGGGCCCGAGCGCGATTTTCTGCAGCCGCAGGTCCGAGCGCGGCAGCGGCGTGCGTGCCGGCTGCGCGGGATCGATCGACGCGGCGAGGAAACGCCCGTCGCGCACGACGCGTGCGAACAGCCGGAGCTGGCCGACGGTGCGGCCGCGCTCGCCTTGCAGCCGTGCGACCGGCAAGCCCGTTTCGGCATGCGCGCGCTCGATCAGCGCATCGCCGAGCGCGACGATTTCATCGGCGATCGCTTCGAGAAACGCCGCACGGGCCGCGAGCGGCTGCGTGCGGTACGCATCGAACGCGTCGCGTGCGAGTTCGCACGCGCGGTCGACGTCGGCCTGCGTCGCGACGCCGAACGCCGGCGCCTCGATCGGCGCGCCCTTCGCCGGATCGAACGCGTACAAGGTTCCGGCCGAGCCGGCCACCGCTTCGGCGCCGATCAGCATCTCTCCTGTCAGTTGCATGGGGTGTGCTCCGTGGTTCGGGAATGGATTGCTCATTGTAGCTCAACAGATACGATGTCTGCCGACGTTAGCGACGTATTCTCGCCGCGTGCGAAGGCGCCGACGATACCGCCGAAAGCCTTACCCGGCCAGCAAATCGCGACCTTCCCACATTGTGACGAAGATCCCAAAGGGAAAACCCGAGGTTTCTGAATTCGAGCATTCTCAATAAACTTTCTTCCATGTCATACGACGACGTACATTTAAAGTGAGCAATCAGACCTCCCCTCGCGATCTTCCGCTCGACCTGGCGCGCACCGCGCGCCGAACCGCCGTGCGCTACTGGATCCTGGCGATGCTGTTCGTCGTCACGACGCTCAACTATGCGGACCGCGCCACGCTGTCGATCACCGGCACGCCGATCCGCAAGGCGTTCGGCATCGATCCGGTGACGATGGGCTACATCTTCTCGGCGTTCAGCTGGGCGTACGTGCTCGCGCAACTGCCGAGCGGCTGGCTGCTCGACCGCTTCGGCGCGCGGCGCGTGTATGCGGCGAGCATCTTCCTGTGGTCGGCGTTCACGCTGCTGCAGAGCACGATCGGCCTCGGCGGCAGCGCCGCGTTCGCGGTCGCCGCGCTGTTCGCGATGCGCTTCGCGGTCGGCATCGCGGAGGCGCCGGCGTTTCCGGCGAACGCGAAGGTCGTCGCGAGCTGGTTCCCGACCGCCGAACGCGGCACCGCGTCGGCGATCTTCAACGCCGCGCAGTACTTCGCGGCCGTGGTGTTCTCGCCGCTGATGGCCTGGCTCACGCACGCGTACGGCTGGCACCAGGTGTACCTGTGGCTCGGCCTGGCCGGCATCGCGCTCGCGTTCCTGTGGCTGCGCGTCGTGAAGGACCCGGCCGACCATCCGGCCGTGAACCGCGCGGAACTCGACCATATCGAGCAGGGTGGTGGCCTCGTGCGGTCGACGGGCGGCGCGACCGGCGCGCGCGGTAGCAGCAGCGCTGCCGAAGGCAGCCGCGTGGCGGGCTGGTACTACGTGCGCCAGTTGCTGTCGAACCGCATGCTGATCGGCGTGTACCTCGGCCAGTACTGCGTGAACGTGCTCACGTACTTCTTCCTCACGTGGTTTCCGATCTATCTCGTGCAGGCGCGCGGAATGTCGCTGCTGAAGGCCGGCTTCATGACGTCGCTGCCGGCGATCTGCGGGTTCCTAGGCGGCGTGCTCGGCGGGATGCTGTCGGACGCGCTGATCCGCCGCGGCGTCTCGCTGACGCTCGCACGCAAGATCCCGATCGTCGGCGGGATGCTGCTGTCGATGGTCATCATCGGCTGCAACTACGTCGACAGCGAAGCGCTGGTCATCATGCTGATGGCCGTGTCGTTCTTCGGCAAGGGGATCGGCTCGCTGGGCTGGGCCGTCGTCGCGGATACCGCGCCGAAGGAAGCGATCGGCCTGTCGGGCAGCCTGTTCAACATGTTCGGCAACACGGCGGGCATCGTCGCGCCGATCGCGATCGGCTACCTCGTCGGCGCGAGCGGCTCGTTCAACGGCGCGCTGGTGTTCGTCGGGCTGAACGCGCTCGTCACCGTGTTCAGCTATCTCGTGATCGTGAAGGACATCAAGCGCGTCGAGTTGCGTCATCGCGACGCGTGACGTTCGACCTTTGAAAAACGGCGGCCGCTTCATGCGCGGCCGCCGTTTTTTACATCGGAGCGACGTCAGGTCGACGCGTGCACGGCGCGCAGCATGTCGTGCACGCCGGACGTCATCAACGCGAGGAACGCGAGCAGACCGACGTAGCAAAGCGCGTAGGTCGTCTTCGTCTCGATCGACGTCGCGTAGTACACGCGGTTCTCCGGCGCGTCGGGATCGTAGCGCCACGCGCGCTTCAGCTGCGGCAGCGCGAGGATCGCCATCACGATCAGCAGCGGGCTCGGCCGATACACGAACAGCGCGATCAGCACCGGCACGCCCGCGAACCAGATGCGCGGCGACAGCACCGCGGTGATCCGGCCGCCG
Organism: Burkholderia cenocepacia; assembly: GCF_014211915.1. Classification (NCBI taxonomy): domain Bacteria; kingdom Pseudomonadati; phylum Pseudomonadota; class Betaproteobacteria; order Burkholderiales; family Burkholderiaceae; genus Burkholderia; species Burkholderia cenocepacia. The sequence goes on from NZ_CP060040.1 coordinate 1,909,823, forward strand.
TCGAACGGCGACAGCGGAATCATGTTGAAGAGATTCAGGAAGAAGCCCGTGTACGACAGCGCGAGCAGCAGGTTGCTGTCGGTGTGGCGCGCGGCCGCGTAGCAGGCCAGCGCGCCGAGGGTGCCGACGAACGGCCCGGCAAGGCCGACGTAGGCCTCCGTTTCCGCGTCGTGCGGCATCTCCTTCAACTGGATCCACGCGCCGACGAACGGGATGAAGGTCGGCAGCCCGACGTCGAGCCCGCGCCGCTGCGCGGCGACGTAGTGGCCGGCTTCGTGCACCAGCAGCAACGCGACGAAACCGGCCGCGAAGCGCCAGCCATAGAACAGCGCATAGACCGCGATCGACGCGAGCATCGTGCCGGCCGAGACGAGCACCTTGCCGAGCTTCAGGCCGCCGAAGATCAGCAGCAACAGCTTCGTCATTCCTTGCGCTCCGTGGCGGCTGCGTCGGATGCAGCGGTTGCATCGGCGACGGCCGGCGCCGCGGCCGCCTTCGGCTTGCGCCCGAAGATACGCTTGAGCGCCGCGCCGCCGGCCAGCAGCGCGACCGCGCCGATCTTGAAGAACTTCACCGCGAACGCGCCGATCAGCGCGAGCAGGCCGAGCTTTTTCGCGCCGACGCCGACGATCAGCGCCGCGAGCCCATACTCGGCGACGTGGTCGGTCGACTGGTTGAAGTCGGCATAGCGCTTGCCGTCGTTGAAGCGGATGTTCGACAGCAGCGCGTCGGCCGAGGGCCGGTACTTCGGCAGGTCGGCGAGCGTCGACGCCATCGTCAGCGACAGGTAGCCGTCGCGGCCGAGCACGAGCGTCCGGTAGTTCACGCCGTCGTTCGCGGCATTCGGCGCCGCGCCCTTGTCGCGGATGATCGCCGACCACACGAGCCGGTGCGTGGCCGCGTCGTACGCGGGCGCCTTCGCCCAGCCGACCACCTCGGTTTCGGGCAGGCCGCGCTCCTTGCGCGCCGGGTTGTTTTCCTCGGTGCCGGCCTGCAGGCTTTTCAGCAGTTCGTCGGGCTTCCAGTCCTTCGCATCGTCGTCGCGGATGTAGCCGCTCGGCTCGAACGACACGACCGAGAGCCAGTCGGCGTCGGGATCGTCGGGCAGCACGAGGCCGACCAGCTTCGATTCGTCGATCGAGTTGCCCATCGAGCGCAGGTAGCGGCCGGCTTCGGCCGCCGGCACGAACGACTCGCCGGCCTTCAGCTTCAGCACGGCTTCGTGTTTGACGTCGATGTCGGTCGGGCCTTTCACGACCGCTTCGTTGGCGGCCGCGGCGGCGGCCCTCATTTCCACCTGCGCAGCTTCGGTCTGCGCGTGGCCGCTGGTCGCGGCGAATGCGAGCGTCGCCACGCAGGCGAGCCGGACGGCAAGTTTTTTCATTGTTGGATTCCCCTGGAATGCCTTGTTGTCGATGTGCGCGACGTCCGGCCCCGGCATCGTGGCCGCGGGTCCGGCGCTGCCTCTCAGGTGGCACGGGGGCTATGGTAACGCAGCGGCTGCGCACGCCCGGGCGGTGCGCGGCGCTTACCTCGCAGGTAATGCCGAAGCGGCGCGGGATTGCCTATCATCTCCCCATGAACTCGACCGCCGCCCTCCATTCGCCTTCCCCGTCCGCCGGCCGCGCGTCCGGCATCGGCCCGCTGCTGCGCACGTGGCGGCAACGCCGGCGCCTGAGCCAGATGGCGCTCGCGCTCGACGCGGATGTGTCCGCGCGCCACCTGAGCTTCGTCGAGTCGGGCCGTGCGCAGCCGAGCCGCGAGATGGTGCTGCATCTCGCCGAACGCCTCGACGTGCCGCTGCGCGAACGCAATGCGCTGCTCGTCGCGGCCGGCTTCGCGCCGCTGTTTCGCGAACGGCCGTTTTCGGACCCGCAACTGGATGCCGCGCGTCATGCGGTCGAAGCCGTGTTGCGCGGGCACGAGCCTTATCCGGCGCTCGCGGTGGACCGCCACTGGACGCTGCTCGCGGCGAACCGGATGCTCGGCGCGCTGGTCGCGCAGGCCGATCCGACGCTGCTGCAGCCGCCCGTCAACGTGCTGCGGCTGAGCCTGCATCCGGACGGTCTCGCGTCGCAGATCGTCAACTGGCATGAGTGGCGCGCGCACATCCTGCATCGGTTGCAGCGGCAGATCGATGCGAGCGGCGACCACACGCTGCATGCGCTGCGCGACGAACTCGCCGCGTATCCGGCGCCGGCCGGGCAGCCCGACGATTCGCACACGCGCACCGATTTCGCGGACATCGCCGTGCCGCTGCGGCTGCGCACGGCGAGCGGCGAGCTGACGTTCTTCAGTACGACGACGGTATTCGGCACGCCGGTCGACGTGACGCTGTCGGAACTCGCGATCGAGGCGTTCTTTCCGGCGAATCCGGAAACGGTGGAGGCGATGCGGGTGCTGGCGGACGGGTTGCCGGTGGCGTAACGCCGGCAGGCGTGGCGGGGCCGTGGCCGCGCTCAGCGGCGTTCGAGCGCCAGCTTCACGCCCAGCGCGAGCAAGACCACCCCGCTGACGCGATGCATGCGCGTCAGGATGCGCGGGTTGCGGCGGATCGATGCCGACAGCAGGCCCGCGAACAGCGCGACCGGCCCCTTGACGAGAAACGTCAGCCCCGCAAACGTCGCGCCCAGCACGAACAGCGACAGCATCGGGTGCGGGGCGCCGGCCGGAACGAATTGCGGCAGAAACGCCAGGTAGAAAAGCGCGACCTTCGGATTGGATACATTGGACAGCGCGCCTTGCGCGAACGTCCGCAGCCGCGATGCCGGCGCATTGCCATTGCCCGCCAGCGTCAATTCGCCCGTCGAGCGCAACAGCGTGATGCCGAGGTACAGCAGGTACAGCGCGCCCACCACCTTCAGCGCCGTGAACAGCCATTCGGAAGCCTGAAGCAGCGCACCCAGCCCGAGCGTCGCGAGCATCGTATGCACGAGCAGCCCGACGCTGACACCCGCGGCGGTCACGAGGCCCGCGCGCGTGCCGCCAGACAGCGTGCGCGACATCACGAGGACCATGTCCTGGCCGGGCGTCAGTATGATCAGAAGGGAGGTGGCCATGAACGGCAGCCAGGCGACGTGCGACATCGGGAAGCTCCTGAAGGGGGCCGCGGCGGGCGCGAATCGCGCGTTTTCGAGGGGCCGGGCAGTCGTCAGATTATCGGCAACTTCCCGTGGAGATTGGATGCAAACCCGGCTATTTTTGAAGTCCGATTTGGAGTTATTCTCCAACATCAACTTCATCTATAGCTAAAAATGCCAATCAAACTGGATGCAATCGATCGACGCATTCTGCGTGCGTTGCAGCAGAATTCGAACCAGACGAACGCCGACATCGCGCAACAGGCCGGACTGTCGCCCACGCCGTGCCTGCGCCGCGTTCACCTGCTCGAGGAACAGGGCGTGATCGACGCGTACGTCGCGTTGCTGAACCCTGCAGCCGTCGAGCTGCGCTTCACGGCATTCGTGCGCGTCACGCTGGAGCGCCAGGACAAGACGACGGTCGAACGCTTCGCGCGCGAGATGGAACACGCGCCCGAAGTGCTCGAATGCCATCTGATGGCCGGCAGCTACGACTATCTGCTGCGCGTGATCGCAAAGGATCTCGACGACTATCAGCGCTTTCAGATGGAAACGCTCACGCAGATCGAAGGCGTGCGCAACATCGAAACCGAGATCCCGCTGAAGCGCATCAAGCAGACGGTGCGGCTGCCGATCTAGGGGTCGAGAAACGTCACGGCCTCCCCGGCCGGTTGTCCGTTCAGCGCCTCGTCGCGCACGACGACCTGCCCGCGCACGACCGTATGCACGGGCCACCCCGTGACCGCACAGCCGTCGTACGGCGTCCACCCGCTCACGCTCGCGATCCATTCGTCGCGAATGATCCGCCGCGCGCGCAGGTCGACGATGCTGAAATCGGCGTCGTAGCCCGCCGCAATGCGTCCCTTCCCTTCGATGCCGAAAACGCGCGCCGGCCCGGCGCTGGTCAGGTCGACCAGCCGTTCGATGCTCAAACGGCCGGCCTGCACGTGATCGAGCATCAGCGGCAGCAGCGTCTGCACGCCGGTCATCCCGCTCGGCGACTGCGGATACGGGCGGCGCTTTTCGTCGCGCGTATGCGGCGCATGATCGCTGCCGATCACGTCGACCACGCCATCGCGGACGGCCTGCCACAGCGCGTCCCGATGATGCCGTTCGCGCACGGGCGGATTCATCTGCGCGAACGTGCCGAGCCGCTCGTAGCAATCCGGCGCGTGCAAGCTCAGGTGATGCGGCGTGACCTCGACCGTCACGCGCCGCCGGTGCCGTGCGAGCAACGCCATTTCGTCCGCCGTGGATACGTGCAGCACATGCAGCCGGCGGCCTGTCTCGGCAGCCAGCCCGACGATGCGCCGCGTCGCGGCCAGCGCGCTTTGTGCGTCGCGCCAGCGCGGATGGTCGCGCACGTCGCCGCTTGCTTCCGCGATCGACTTGCGTTCGCGCAGCCGCGCCTCGTCCTCCGCATGCACGGCCATGCGCCGCCGGCCGTTGCGCAGGATCCGGCGCAACACGGTTTCGTCGTCGGCCAGCAGATCGCCGAACGAACTGCCCATGAAGACCTTCACCCCCGCGCAGCCGGGTAATCGTTCGAGCACCGGCAGCCGTTCGGCATTCACGGCCGAGCCGCCGATGTAGAACGCGTAGTCGCACCACGCACGGCCGCGCGCGAGATCGAGCTTCGCGCTCAGATCCTGCTCGTCCAGCGTCAGCGGATGCGTATTGGGCATCTCGAAGATCGTCGTGACGCCGCCGAGCACCGCGCCGCGCGTGCCGGCCTCGATGGTCTCCTTGTGCGTGAGCCCCGGTTCACGGAAATGCACCTGACTGTCGACCACACCCGGCAACACGTGCAAGCCGCGCGCATCGAGCAGCACGTCGGCGCTCCACACGCCATGCAACGCGCCCAGCGCGACGACACGGCCGCCCGCGCACGCGACGTCGATCCGCTCGGCACCGTTGGGCGTCATCACCGTGCCGCCATGCACCAGCAGATCGGCGTGCCGCAGCTTCGATCGGTCGCCCGCTTCCTGTCGCAGCCGCGCGTCCATGCGTCAGAACTCGTTCTGGATCTGCTTGTAACCGAGCACCAGCGCATTGTTCGTGCGCGCGACGTCCTCGGAGAAATCGCTCGCGTCGGCCGTCACCTGCGGCAGCGCGGCGAGATCGGTTTCCGGCCCGATGCGTTCGGTCGAGCGCACGTGGAAGCCCGGCGGCAGGTGGCAGCCGTCGACGACCGCGTTGTAGCGCACCACGCAGCCGTCGTCGATCGTGCAGTTGAACAGTACGCTGTTGAAGCCGACGAACACGCCGTCGCCGACCGTGCACGGCCCGTGGACGATCGCGCGATGCGCGATCGACGTGTGCCGGCCGATCGTCACGCTCGCGCCCGATTTCGAATGGATCACGACGCCGTCCTGGATGTTCGAATGCGCACCGATCACGATCGGCGCGATCTGGCCGTCCGCATCGGTTTCGTCGGCGCGGATCACCGCGTACGGGCCGATGAACACGTTCTCCTCGACGATCACGCGCCCGCACAGGATGGCGGTCGGATCGACGAACGCATTCGGATGAATGTGCGGCAGGTCGCCGCGCGGGTTCTTTCGGATCATCAGGATTCCTGCCGGGAAAGAGTATGGCCGCGCTTGAGCCGCTCGAACAGGCCGGGATCGCGCCACTGCGCGACGATGGCCGGCGCGAACACGATCGCGTCGAGGTCGATGCGGCCCATGCGCGGGTTGAATGCATCGTCGCGAAAGCACTGCGCGTAGCCGGTCTCGGTCTCGTGAACGATCACCGAATGCAGCCGCACGTCGGCTTCGCCGTTCGACATGCGCGTACCGCACAGCGCCGCATCGACGAGGCGAAAGAACACGCGCGAGAACTGCTCGGCGCTCGGCGACACCGGCAGCATCACCCAGCGCTCGGAATGCCGGCGCATGCTTTCGACATAGCGCGGATCGTCGTCCGACCACAGCGTCACCGCGTGGTCGAACGCGTCGATCAGGTCGCGCACGTCACCCTTGAGCAGCCCGAAGTCGTAGATCATCTGACCGTGATCGAACGCATGCGCTTCGAGCAGCAGCTCGACACGGTATGAATGGCCGTGGATCGAATGCGAGCAGCGCCGCGTGCTGCAGCCGCGCACGACGTGCGCATTCTCGAACCGGAACAGCTTGCGGATCAGCATGCGTCGGCCCCCTGGCGCAGCGGAGCGGCCCATGCCACCGCATCGTGCGGATGCAGGCTTTCGAGATGGCGCACGCGCACGCGCGGGCTCGCATGACGATCTTCGAGCGCGGCCTGCACGCGCCGCACCGCATCCTCGACGAACATCAGGTTGCCGCCGTTCAGCACCGCGAACGCCTGCTCGTCCGCGCGCTTGACGGCCGTCTGCACCGGCGTGCCGAGCGCCTGCTCGACGCGGTCGATCAGGTCGAGCAGCCCCAGCGTCGCGCCATCGGCAGGCAGCGCCACGCTGACGACGGCCTCGCTGCGCTGGCTGTGCGGCGTGGCGGCCGTCGCATGCCGTTTCAACCAGGCGGCGACCGCCGCCGGCTCCACGCGAGCCTCATGCCCGAATGCCGTCAGGAATGCCTGTTCGATCCAGTGCCGCGACAGCGCGGCCGAGCACGGGCACGTCGACGAATAGACGACCGTCACCTGCGCGCGCAGCGCGAACGCATCGCCGGCCAGCGTCGCATCGAGACGCACCGGATAGGCCTTCCAGCCGGCCAGCCCCTCGGTCACGAGCGCCGTGCGGCGGGCCAGCAGGTCGAAGCGCAGCCGCACGCGCGCGCTGCGCGTCGCGCAGTCGCGGTGGCTGTCGACCATTGCGCGCAGCATGCGCTGCAAGCCGGCCGGCGACAGCGCTTCGCCGTCGGCGAGCCCGTCCAGCAGCCCGTACAGCCGCGACATGTGGATGCCTTTCACCTGCGGCGCAGGCAGATCGACCTGCACGTCGGCACGCGCATGCACGTCGCGCCGGCAGCCGGGCTCCGCCACGACGACGGGCAGGTCGATGCCCTGCATGCCGACCCATTCGAGCGGGCGGCGGCCCGGCGCGGCGTCGGTCAGGGAAATATCGGGAAGCGCTGCATTCATGCTTGAAATCCGGTGGAGCGCCTTCTCCATCCGGATCGATGCAGGCAGCGCGTTCAGGTCAGGCCCAGTCGCGAAACGGGTTGTCCCACGTGGTCCAGTGTTCGGGGCCGGCGGCCATCTCGGCGTCGGTCAGCAGACACGCGTCGAAGCGCGCGCGCAGCGCGGGCTCGTCCATGTCCATGCCGATCAGCACGAGCTCCTGCCGGGCGTCGCCGACGTGCTCGTCCCAGCGCGCGCGGATCTGCGCGACGGCTTCGGCGTCCCGCGGCCAGCGCTCGGGCGGCACGGCCGCCCACCAGTGGCCGGCCGGCCCGTGCCGCGCGACCGCGCCGGCCTGCGACCACGAACCGGCGACGGTCGGATGCGTGGCCAGCCAGAAGAACCCCTTCGAGCGGACGACGCCCGGCCATTCGCTCTCCACCAGATCGAAGAAGCGCTGCGGATGAAAGGGCCGCCGCGCGCGATAGACGAAGCTGCGGATTCCGTACTCGTCGGTCTCCGGCGTGTGCGTGCCGCGCAGCTCCTGCAACCAGCCCGGCGCGCGCGACGCCTCATCGAAATCGAACAGGCCGGTGTCGAGCACACGTTCCAGCGGCACCTTGCCGAATTCGGCGATCTCGATCCGCGCGCGCGGGTTCAGCCCGCGCAGCAGTGCGATCAGCCGCTCTCGCGCGCTGGCGTCGATCAGGTCGATCTTGTTGATCACGAGCACGTCGCAAAACTCGATCTGGTCGATCAGCAGATCGACGACCGTGCGGGCGTCCTCGTCGCCCATCGATTCGCCGCGCGCTTGCAGGCTGTCGCGCGACGCGTAATCGCGCAGGAAATTGAACGCGTCGACCACCGTCACCATCGTGTCGAGCCGCGCGACTTCGCCGAGGCTGCGACCGTCCTCGCCTTCGAACGTGAATGTCTCGGCCACCGGCAGCGGCTCCGAGATGCCGGTCGATTCGATCACGAGCTGATCGAAGCGCCCTTCGCGTGCGAGCCGGTCGACCTCGATCAGCAGATCCTCGCGCAGCGTGCAGCAGATGCAGCCGTTGCTCATCTCGACCAGCTTCTCGTCGGTGCGGGACAGCCCCGCGCCCCCGTCTCGCACGAGCGCGGCGTCGATGTTGACCTCGGACATGTCGTTGACGATCACCGCGACGCGCCGGCCCTCGCGATTGTTGAGGATGTGGTTGAGCAGCGTCGTCTTGCCGGCGCCGAGAAAGCCGGACAGGACGGTCACGGGAAGCCGCGTGGACGGATGAAGGGCGGGGTTCATCGGGCGATTCCGGAAGAGGGCGTTGAGGACAAAATGATATATTGTATCGCTACGATATAACATATCATTCCAGGCGTCCAGCACGACGGTAGCGCGGCGATGCACGCATCATGCGGTTTGAAAGGTGGGGTTGATAAGCTGCCCGGCGAGACCGCCCCTTTCAAACACCATGAAAAACAAAACGCTTGCCACGCTGTTACTGTGCGCTGCCGCTCCCGGCATCGCACTCGCACAATCGATCGCGGCGCCCGTGCTGAAACCGGGCGACACCTGGACCTACGTCGATACGGTTGAAATCGGCCCGAACGGCTGGCGCCAGACGCGCGACGAGATTACCGTGCAGCGCACGACGCCCGGGCATATCTACGTCGAGTCCCGGCAAAGCGGCGCCACGCAGGCGCCGCACGAAATGATCGTCGATGCGGACTGGAGCCGTGCACGCAGCATCAACGGCACCGAAACCGTCGTGAACCGCCCGCTGGCGTTTCCGCTGACGATCGGCAAGACCTGGACGATCCAGTACAGCGAGTCACACCCGAATCCGCAGCATGCGTCGGAAGCGTACGACACGCACTACAAGGTCGTGGGCCACGAGACCGTCACTGTGACGGGCGGCACGTTCGACGCGATCAAGATCGAGGCTGAAGGCTCGTGGAAGGCGCAATCCGCACCGGGGCAGTCGATCACGTCCGGCGTATCCCGCAACGCGGGCGGTTCGACGATCGTGGTGCAAAGCCGCAACAACGGGACGGCGGAAGGAACCGGCAAGACCTACAAGGCGTTCTGGTACGTGCCGGCGGTGGGTCGCTGGGTCAAGTCGGTCGAGGAGTATTACGACACGAACGGCATGCGGACGGCGCGCTATTCGGACGAACTCGCATCGTACAAGCGCGCCGGGGCGGACGGCAGCGCACCGTTGGCCGGCGGCGCCGCGCCCGCCTCCGTCGCGCCGGATGGCCCTCCGCCCGGCGATCAATGACGGAGTGCGTGCTCGCTTACGTATAGAGCGACGCCGGCGGCAACTCGCCCGTCAGCGCATACCGGCCCACGTCGCGCAGCCGGTAGTCGAGCGGATCGTGCAGCGTATGCGTGCGCGCGTTCCGCCAGAAACGGTCGAGGCCCAGCGACGCGGCCGTCGCGCGCGCGCCGCATGCATCGAACAGCGCTTCGCCGTTATCCAGCGCCGCGCGCTGCGCGACGATCTTCGCTTCCGACACCGCGAGCGCGACTTCGGCGCGTTCGTCGGCCGTCAGCGCGTCCTGCCGCGCCCATGCGTGCTGCAACGCGTTGGCCGCGCGATCGGCCAGCGCCGCCGCGGCGATCGCGCGCACGTGCATGTCGCCGAAGCGCTGCAGCGTGTACGGATCGTCTTCGGCCCGCTCGACGTCCGAATGAATCCACGGGCGGCCGTGCTGCCGCACGTAGTCGCGCGCCTCGGCCAGCGCGCCTTCCGCCAGGCCGACGAACAGGTTCGTCAGCACGAGCTGCGACACCAGCGTGCGCAGCGTCGCGCGCGGCGTCGGCGGCGCTTCCGACCGGTGCAGCACCTCGTCCGGCGCGAGCGTCACGCCGTCGAAGCGCACGCTGCCGCTGTCGGTCTGGCGCTGGCCGACCGGGTCCCAGTCGTCGTTGACGGTGATCCCGGCCCGATCGGTCGGCACCACGCCGAACACGGTGCGGCCGATGGCCGGATCGTGCGCGGATACCGTCATCCGCTGCGAGCCGCGCGTGCCGGAACAGAAGCCCTTCACGCCGTCGAGCCGGTAGCCGCCGTCGGGCGTCGCCGTGGCGACGAGCCGCGTGTCGAGCGGATTGACCGCGTTGCCCCACCACCAGCGCCCGTCGACCGTGCCGCGCAGGTAGCGCTCGCGCTGCGCGGCGTTGCCCCACACGTCGACGCTCACCACCTGCAGGCACTGGAAGCCGACCAGATGCGCGAGCGCGCTGTCGACTCGCGCGACCTGCCGGATCGCGTCGTAAATCTCGGACCACGCCGCTTCCTGCCCGCCGAACGCGCGCGGCACCGCGAGCGTCAGCAAGCCCGCGTCGGCGAGCCATTGCTTCTCCTGGGCGGCATGACCGCCCGCGCGGTCGCGCTCGGCGGCGCTCACGCGCAGCGCGTCGATCGCGCGCGCCAGCGCCGCGCGGTCGACGGCCGGTGCATCGGTATCCGGCGCCAGCGTCGCCGGGCCGCGGGGATCGTTCATGCGACAGCTTCCTGTTCAACGGTTTCGCCCGACAGCGGGACGAGCGCGCCAAGCTGACGGCCGGTCAGCCGCGACAGGATCTCGCGCCGCCAGTCGTCGTAGATCGCACGATATTCGGCGATATCCGCGCCGAACACCAGTGCGGTATGCGCGTACTCGTCGTGCAGATAGCCGTCGAGCCGCGCCTGGGTTTCCTCGTCGGCCGCGATCACGCGATCGATCAGCGCGTCGCGCTCGGCGGGCGGCAGCGCCTGCAGCGTGTCGAACCACCACTGGACGATCTGCACGCGATGCCATTCCTCGTCCGGGCGAATCCGGTTCTCGCCGTGCTCGCGCATCGCGCTGTCGCCGATGCGGCCGGTCTTGCGCTGAATCCACAGCTTCGCGAGGATGTGCAGCTCGTAGTGCCATTCGAACGCGAGAAAGCCCGCGACGTCGCGCACCGCGATGTCGCCGATGCGCGCCCAGTGCGCGGCGACGAGCCGGTCGACTTCCGGCAGCGGATCGCGCCCCGTGAGTTCGGCCACGCGCTCACGGCCGATCACGGCGTGCGCGCCGTCATCGCCCAACTGGCGCGACAAGATCAGCTGGAAATGCGGATCGTCGCGGAACAGCGTGTCGATCGCCTTCGCGACGACCTGCACGATGAACAGGTCGTGCGACGCCATCTTCGTGTAGTAGTCGGCGACGGCCGCCAGCTCGTCGCCGTTGCGCGGCTCACGCGGCGGCGTCGCCACTTTGTCGGGGAAGTCCGGACGATGGCGTCGCGCCACCTCCAGAAACAGTGCTTCCTCGAATTGTCCGTTCCATTCGCGCGGCGCGCCGATGGGCAAGGTCATGGTTGTTCTCTCAGGATCAGGAATGAAACGAGCGGACGCTCGTGGCGTCGCTCAGGTACGCCGGGTCACGCGTCGGACCAGGCGGTCGCCCGTGATTTGCACGGCCGAGACGAGCGCGATCAGGATCACGATCACGGTCGCCATGACGGTGGTGTCGAAACGTTGATAGCCATAGCGGATCGCGAGATCGCCGAGCCCGCCCGCGCCGACGGCGCCCGCCATCGCGGTCGAGCCGATCAGCGCGACGACGGTGATCGTGAAGCCGCCGAGCATGCCGGGCAGCGCTTCGGGCAGCAGCACGTGCCACACGATGTGGCGGCGTTTCGCGCCCATCGCGAGCGCGGCCTCGATCAGCCCGCGATCGACTTCGCGCAGGCTCACTTCGGCGATCCGCGCGAAGAACGGGATCGCGGCGATCGACAGCGGCACGACGGCCGCCCACACGCCGATCGTCGTGCCGATCAGCACGCGCGTGAACGGCAGCAGCGCGACCAGCAGGATGATGAACGGCGTCGAGCGGAACACGTTGACGAGCGCGCCGAGCACCGCGTTCACGCCGCGCCGCGCGTAGATGCCGCCGGGCGCGGTGGTCACGAGGATCACCGCGAGCGGGATGCCGATCAGCGCGGCGATCGCGGCCGACGCGGTGACCATCGACAGCGTGTCGCGGATCGCGTCGAGCAGTTCGGGCCACCAGAGGTCAAACATAGCCGAGCACCTCCGCATGATTCGCATGACGGCGCGCGCGTTCGAGCAGCGCAGCGACCGCACCGCCGCGTGCCGCCGACGGGCCATCATCCGCACGCGGCGTCGCGGCGATCACGAGCCGCCCTTGCGCATGCCCCTGGATGCTTTCGATGCCGCCGTGCAGGAACCGCACGGAGCCGCCGAGCGCCGCCGCGAGCGCACCGACGTCCGGCTCGCCGCCGCTCTCGCCCGTATAGCGGACGTCGAGCACGATCTGTGCGCCGTCGGGCAGCGCGGCCTGTTCGGGCAGCGGCCGCACCCGCGCGGCCAGTTCGGCCGGCAGGTCGTGCTGCAGCGTGCTCAGCAGCGCGCGCGTCGCGCCGTGGCGCGGATCGCCGAACACGCGCCACACGGGGCCGGTTTCGACGACTTCGCCCTGTTCGATCACCGCGACCGTGTCGCACACCGCGCGGATCACCTCCATCTCGTGCGTGATCAGCACGATCGTCAGCCCGAGGCGGCGATTGATGTCGGCGAGCAGCGCGAGGATCGATTGCGTGGTTTCCGGATCGAGCGCCGACGTCGCTTCGTCGCACAGCAGCACCTCCGGATCGTGCACGAGCGCCCGCGCGATGCCGACGCGCTGCTTCTGCCCGCCCGACAGGCTCGCCGGATATGCGTCGCGCTTCGCGGCGAGCCCGACGAGCTCGAGCAGCGCCTCGACCTTGCGCACGCGCTCGGCCTTCGGCACGCCGGCGATCTTCAGCGGCAGCGCGACGTTCTCGAACACCGTCTTCGCGGACAGCAGGTTGAAATGCTGGAACACCATGCCGGTGCGGCGCCGCAACGCGACGAGGCCGTCCTCGTCGAGCGCGCCGACGTCGACGCCCTGCACGCGCACACGGCCCGAACTCGGCCGCTCGAGGCCGTTCAGGAGGCGCAGCAGCGTCGACTTGCCCGCGCCGCTGCGGCCGATGATCCCGAACACCTCGCCGCGCCGCACGTCGAGCGTCACGTCGCGCAGCGCGGCGGCCTGGCCGCGCGGCGTCGCGAATACCTTGCCGACCTGCTCCAGCGACACGGCCGCGCCGCCGACCGGCGTCACGGCTTCCTCATGTGCCGCTGCATCGGCGCCGGCACCGGCGCGCACGGCCGATGCCTCGATGAAACCCAGCGTATCGAACAATTGCGTCATCGCTTCGCTCCGTCACGTTCAGGCATGCGCGGGATGCGCGGGTTCGGCCGCGGCGGCCGGCCGGTGCTGCGCGCCGGTATGCCAGGCGGGCAGGCGCGGGCCCGCGCCGAACAGCTTCTCGCGCAGCGTCGGCGCGGGATCGTAGTCTTCCTTGTAGACGCCGCGGTTCTGCAGCTCGGGCACGACCCAGTCGACGAAATCCTCGAACGACTCGGGCATCACGGTGCGCGTCAGGTTGAAGCCGTCGATGCCGGTCTCGTCGATCCACGACTGCAGCTCGTCCGCGACCTGCGACGGCGAACCGACGATCGGCGCATAGCGGCCGCCCAGCGACATCTGTTCGAGCATGCGGCGCACGGTCCAGGTGCCGGTCGTGCTCTTGCGCGAGATCGCGTCGACGGCCGACTGGATCGAATCGGTCTTCACGTACGAGATCGGCTCGTCGAGGCCGTATTTCGCGAAGTCGATGCCGGTCGAGCTCGCGAAATGCGCGAGGCCGGCTTCCGGGCTCGCGTAGCGCCGGTACTCGTCGAATTTCTCGCGGGCGAGCAATTCGGTCTCGGCCGTGACGACGCTCACGCCGGCAAAGATCTTGATCGACGCCGGGTCGCGCCCCTGCCGCGCGGCGGCCGCGCGGATGTCGAGCGCCGCCGCGCGCGCCGCGGCCTTGCTCTGCCCGTTCACGAACACGCATTCCGCGTGACGGCCCGCGAACTCGACGCCGCGCGCGGACGAGCCGGCCTGGTACAACACCGGCGTGCGTTGCAGCGACGGTTCGCTCAGATGAATCGCATCGATCGAATAGAACGGCCCGTCGTGCTTCACGCGCCGCACCTTGCCCGGCTGCGCGAACACGCGCGCCTGCGCGTCGCGGATCACCGCGTCGTCGTCCCAACTCTGTTCCCACAGCTTGTAGACGACGTCCATGTAGTCGTCCGCGCGCTCGTAGCGGTCGTCGTGGCCGATCTGCTGCGCGAGCCCCATCCCGCGCGCGGCGCTGTCGAGATAGCCGGTGACGATGTTCCAGCCCACGCGCCCTTTCGTCAGATGATCGAGCGTCGACATGCGGCGCGCGAACAGGTACGGCGGCTCGTAGGTCAGGTTCGCGGTCACGCCGAAGCCGAGATGCCGCGTGACCTGCGCCATCGCCGGCACGAGCAGCAGCGGATCGTTGACGGGCACCTGCACCGATTCGCGCAGCGCGGCGTCCGGGCCGCCGCCGAACACGTCGTACACGCCGACGATGTCCGCGAGAAAGATCCCGTCGAACTTGCCGCGCTCGAGCGTCCGCGCGAGATCGGCCCAGTAGTCGAGATCGGTGTAGTGCGCGGAGCGGTCGCGCGGATGCGTCCACAGCCCGTGGTTGATGTGCCCGACGCAGTTCATGTTGAACGCGTTGAGCAGGATCTTCTTGCGGTTCTCCGTCGTCATGCCGCCTCCGTCACCACGCGATCGCGTACAGCGAGCCGAACGCGTTGTCGAGCGCCTTGCGCACCGCCGGCGAGTGCTGGTAGATCGAGATGAACTTGCGGATGCGCGGATCGTTCGCGCTCTCGGGCCGCACGACCCACTGGATCGCGAAGTTCTTGTTCTCGGTGCCGTCGAACAGCAGCGCGCTGTTCGGGTCGGTCGTGCCGGCGAGCTTGATGAAGCTCGGGTAGCCCTGCGCGAGATCGACGTCGTCGAGCGAGCGCGCGAGCTGCGACGCTTCGAGCGGGATGATCTTCAGGTGCTTCGGGTTGGCGACGATGTCGTGGGTGGTCGCGCGGTAGTCGGCGCCCGGCTTCAGCGTGATGAGCCCCGCGCGCTGCAGCAGCAACAGCCCGCGCCCGCCGTTCACCGGATCGTTCGCGATCGCGACGCGCGCGCCGTCCTTCAGCTCGGCGAAGCTCTTCACCTTCTTCGAATAGAGGCCGATCTTCATGATCGTGCCGGGAGCGATCGAGATGAAGTTGTAGCCGCCCTGCTTCTTCGCGTTCTCGAGAAACGGGATGTGCTGGAAGTAGTTGACGTCGATGTCCTTGTTCGCGAGTGCCGCGTTCGGCGTATTCCAGTCGGTGAATTCGACGATCTTCACGTCGAGGCCCTGCTCCTTCGCCTCCTTCGCGGCGATCTTCAGCGCCTCGATCTGCGGGCTGGTCGAGATGCCGACCTTCAGCGGCGCGGTGTCGGCGCGCGCGCCGTTCAGCAGCGCGACGCCGAGCAGCGCGGCCGTCAGCAGGCGGGCGAGGCGGGCCACTCGGCCGGCGGAAAAGCGGGCGGAAAACACGGGATGCAGCATGGGAACCACTCTCCTGTCCAAAGACGGTATCGATGGATGAGCGACGCCGCGGCGAACGCGCGGGCGTTCTCCGGACGGTCGTCGTCCCATCGGAAAAGGATCAGCCGATGATAGAGAGCGGCGAGAGGGCGGTCTACGAAGCGATTGTGCGAAGAAAATCGCGCGCGGCGATATGGCGGGCGGGACGGCGGGCGCCGGGCATGACCGGGCGGCCGGGCGCCCGGCCGCCGTCAGGCCGAAATCTCGGCCTGCCCGCCGCGCCGATTCCGAAATCTCGGCCACTTCGCGTGAAAAACCCTTTCCACAGACGAAATAAATCCCTTATGAATCAATGGATTAAAAATATTCCGGCGCGTCGGCATTCTGGCATGGGGGTTGCGTAATAGACGGCACACGATGCCGCGAAGCGATGCAGGCATTCCAAACATCAGGAGACACGTCTTGCAGACCTCTATCCATACCCCGTCCCATCCCGAGCCGATTGCCGAAGCCGGCCCCGCCACGCGCGAACGCTTCTGGCCGGAAGGCTGGTGGAAGCTGATGGAAATCCGCATCGGCATCATCCCGCTGCCGGTCTACGTGATCCTGTTCGGACTGATCGTCGGCTTCGCGGTGACAGGCAAGGTGCCCGGCGAAATCTCGATGGCGATCGCCGTCCTCGCGTTCTTCGGCTTCACCTGCGCGGAACTCGGCAAGCGCCTGCCGCTCCTGCGCAACATCGGCGCGGCCGCGATCTTCGCGACCTTCGTGCCGTCGGCGCTCACGTACTACCACGTGCTGCCGAAGCCGGTGCTGAACCTGACGGTCGAATTCACGAAATCGACCAACTTCCTGTATCTGTTCATCGCGTCGATCATCGTCGGCAGCATCCTGAGCATGGATCGCCGCGTGCTGATCCAGGGCTTCGTGAAGATCTTCATTCCGCTCGCGGCCGGCTCGGTCGCCGCGGCGATCGTCGGCACGGCGGTCGGCACCGCGCTCGGCCTCGGCGCGCGCCACACGCTCCTGTACATCGTCGTGCCGATCATGGCGGGCGGCGTCGGCGAAGGCGCGATTCCGCTGTCGATCGGCTATTCGGAACTGATGCACCTGCCGCAGGGCGAGATGTTCGCGATGGTGCTGCCGCCGGTGATGCTCGGCAGCCTGACCGCGATCATCCTGTCGGGCGCGCTCGACATGCTCGGCAAGCGCCTGCCGCACCTGACCGGCAATGGCCGCCTGCAGGTCGGCGAAAGCGGCGACATGACGCCGGAGAACGAAGAGATCCGCGGTCACGTCGACGTCACGCACATCGCGGGCGCCGGCATCACCGCGATCACGCTGTACCTCGTCGGCCTGATGGCGCACAAGCTGTTCGGCCTGCCCGCGCCGGTCGCGATGCTGTTTCTCGCGGTGCTGGTGAAGCTCGCGCGTGCGGTGTCGCCGCCGCTGCAGGAAGGCGCGTTCGTCGTCTACAAGTTCTTCTCGACCGCCGTCACGTATCCGCTGCTGTTCGCGATCGGTGTCGCGATGACGCCGTGGGACAAGCTGACCGCCGCGTTCACGATCGTCAACGTGGTCACGATCGTGTCGACCGTCGCGACGCTGATGGGCACCGGTTTCGTGGTCGGCCGCCTGCTGAAGATGTACCCTATCGACACCGCAATCGTGAACGCCTGCCACAGCGGGCAAGGCGGCACCGGCGACGTCGCGATCCTGACCGCCGCGAACCGGATGCAGCTGATGCCGTTCGCGCAGATCGCCACCCGCATCGGCGGCGCGATCGTCGTCACGGTGACGCTGATCCTGGTCGCGCACTTCGGATAACGCGCGGCCGCGCGCACCGTCGCGCCGGCTGCTTCAGACGCGCCGCCGCCGGCCCCGCCGGCGCGCGGCGCGCGTCGTTGCGGGCGACCGGCGGCGGGCGACCGGCTGCGGGCGACCGGCTGCGGGAGCCGGCCAGCGGCGGCCGACGGTGGCGGACGGCCGACGTTGCGGGCTTCGATGAGGGCGAACGTGCAGAAGAGCTTCAAGGGAATCCCGTGGTGGGGCTGGGCCTCGGCCGCGGTGCTGTATGTCGGCGTGGCCGGCGCGGCCGTCGATTTCGCGTGGGAACGCGCGATCGACGCGCTCGAGGAGGCCGGCGCGCACCGGCTCGACCTGTATGCGTCGAGCCTGAAAAGCGAGCTCGGCCGCTTCGAGATCCTGCCCGGCCTGGTCGCGCGGCAGGACGGCGTGCGCGCGATGCTGAAAGCCGCGCCGAACGATGCGCCCGAGCTCGTGCATGCGGTGAACACCTACCTCGAAGCCGTGAACCGCGACGCGGGCAGCGGCGCGGTCGACGTGATCGATCTGCAAGGCGACGTGATCGCCGCGAGCAACTGGAACGAGACGATCAGCTTCGTCGGTACCAACGTGTCGTACCGGCCGTACTTCAAGGACGCGCTCGCGCGCGGCAGCGGCCGCTTCTTCGGCATCGGCACCAACACCGGCGTGCCCGGCGTCTACTTCGCGAGCGCGGTGCGCAGCGACGGCGTGCCGATCGGCGTGGCCGCCGTGAAGATCAGCGTCGACCCGCTCGAATCGGCATGGCGCGCGCCGGGCGTCGCCGCGCTGGTCGTCGACGGCAACGGCGTGGTCGTGATCTCGACCGAACCCGCATGGAAATTCACCGCGCTGCGCCCGATCACAGCGCAGCAACAGCGCGACATCCAGGCGTCGCGCCAGTACGCGGGCCGCACCGTCGACGCGCTGCCCTATCGCCGCATCGGCGATCGCAGCTCGGCCGCGTGGTTCGGCACCTTTCCCGATCCGCGCCACGCCGGCCGCACCACCCGCTATCTCGTGATGTCGCGCCCCGCGCCGCAAGCCGGCGATTCGCTGATGGTGCTGCTCGACATCGCGGGCGCGCGGCGCCAGCAGCAGACGGCGTTCGTGTTCGTCACCGGCGCGTTCCTGATCGTCGCGCTGCTGGCCGGCTATGCGATCCAGCGCCGCCGGGCGATCCTCGCACGGCTGAGCGCACAGGACGCGCTGCGCCGCGCGAACGACCGGCTCGAACTGACCGTCGCGCAGCGCACCGCCGCGCTGACGGCCGCGAACGAGCGGATGCAGCGCGAGATCGACGAACGCGAACGCACCGAGCAGCGGCTGCGTGCGTCGCAGCAGGAAGTCGTGCACGCGGGCAAGCTCGCGGTGCTCGGGCAGATGGCCGCCGGCCTCACGCACGAACTGAACCAGCCGCTCGTCGCGATCCGCACGCTGTGCGACAACGCGCGCACGTTCTTCGAGCGCGGCCAGCCGGCGCCGGCGCTCGCGAACCTCGAACGGGTCGGCAAGCTGGTCGACGGCATGGCCGTGCTCACCGGCGAGTTGAAGACCTTCGCGCGCAAGCCCGACGTCGAGCGCGTCGCGGTGTCGCTGAACGAGGCCGTCGCGCATGCGCGGCTGATCTACGATGCACGGATTCGCGACGAAGGCGTGCGGCTCGACGTCAATATCGCACCCGGCACGACGGTCTCGGCCGAATCGAGCCAGTTGCAGCAGGTGATCGTGAACCTGCTCGGCAACGCGCTCGACGCGGTGCACGACGCGCCGGTGCGCCGCATCGTCATCGAGACGGCCGAAACCAGCGATGCGGACGATGCGACCGACGCCGGCCGCGTGCGCCTGACCGTGGCAGACAGCGGCGCCGGCATCGCGCCCGACGTGCTGCCGCACCTGTTCGAGCCGTTCGTGACCACCAAGCCGCGTGGCCAGGGCCTCGGGCTCGGGCTCGCGATCACGTCGCGCATCGTCGAGGCGTTCGGCGCGAGGATCACCGCGACGAACCGCGACGAAGGCGGCGCGCAGTTCACCATCGAATTCGCGGCGGCGACGCCGCAACAGAGGACAGAGCATGGAAGATGAGATTCGGGTGCTGGTCGTCGAGGACGATGAAAACGTCCGGATCGGCGTCGAGCAGGCCGTCGCGCTCGCCGGATTCCCGGTCGACGCGTTCGCGGCGGCCGCCGACGCGCTCGCCCACGTCGCGCCCGGCGCGCCGGTGGTGATCGTGTCGGACGTGCGGATGCCGGGCATCGACGGGCTGCAGTTGCTCGACCGCGTGATGGCCATCGATGCGCAGATCCCGGTCGTACTGATCAGCGGCCACGCGGACATCTCGACGGCCGTCGGCGCGATGCAGGTCGGCGCGTACGACTTCATCGAGAAACCGTTCTCGTCGGACCTGATCGCCGGCCGCGTCGCGCGCGCGGTCGAGAAGCGTCGCCTGACGCTCGAGGTGCAGGGGCTGCGCGCGGCGCTGAACAACTGGCAGGGCATCGAGGCGTTCGTGCTCGGCAAGTCGCCCGCGATGGCCGACGTGCGCAAGAAGATCCTGCGCCTCGCCGATACGTCGGTGTCGGTGCTGATCACCGGCGAGACGGGCACCGGCAAGGAACTGATCGCGCGCAGCCTGCACGACTTCGGCGGCCGGCGCGACGCGCATTTCGTCGCGCTGAACTGCGGCGGCCTGCCCGAGCAGGTGTTCGAGAGCGAGCTGTTCGGCCATGAGGCCGGCGCGTTCACCGGTGCGATCAAGAAACGCATCGGCAAGATCGAATGGGCGGACGGCGGCACGCTGTTCCTCGACGAGATCGAGACGATGCCGATCGCGCTGCAGATCAAGATGCTGCGCGTGCTGCAGGAGCGCGTGGTCGAGCGGCTCGGCGCGAACGACCTGATTCCGGTCGACTGCCGCGTGGTGGCCGCATCGAAGGCCGATCTCGCCGAACTCGCCGCCGACGGGCGCTTTCGTGCGGACTTGCTGTATCGCCTCAACGTCGCGCAGATCGAGCTGCCGCCGCTGCGCGAACGGCGCGAGGACGTGCCGCTGCTGTTCGAGCATTTCGTGCTCGCGGCCGCGCGGCGCTTCGGGCAGCCGGCGCCGGTCGTCACCGCCGCGCAGGTGTCCGAACTGATGACGCACGCGTGGCCCGGCAACGTGCGCGAACTGCAGAACGTGGCCGACCGCTTCGTGCTCGGGCTGACCGGCGACAGCCTGCTGTCGTCCGGCGAAGCGCCGGCCGTGGGCAGCACGCTCGCGGAACAGCTCGCGTATTTCGAGCGGATGCTGATCGAGGACATGCTGCGGCGTCACAACGGCAACGTCGCGGACGCGAGCGAGGCGCTCGGCATGCCGAAGAAAACGCTCTATCACAAGCTGCGCAACCTGCGGATTCCCGCGCGCGGCGACGCGGCGGCCGACGGCGGCGAATGACGCGCACGAGGACACGCACCCCAGCATGGATCGCATCGACATCACCGACCACGGCCGCATCACCGGCCATTTGATCCGCGGCGTCACGCACGCGCAGAAAACCTTCCGCCCGGGCGACTGGCCCGAGCGCCTCGCGGGCGTCATCACGCTGTTCGTCGGCGAACGGCGGCCCGGCTATCCGTGCGCGCTGTCGCGGCTCGCGATGCCGGTCGTCGACGGCGGCGTCAAATGCCTGTTCGTGTCCGACGAATTGCGCGCCGTGTGCGCCGATGCGTTCGAGTTCGCGATGCAGTTCGCGGCCGACAATGATTTGCCGGTCGAGCTCCAGGGCGTGCCCGCGTTGACGGTGCGCTGACGCGTGGGCTGCGGCCGGCGCCCTAGGGCACTTCGCCGAACAGCGCTTCGAAACCGTTCTTGCACAGCCTGAGTAAATCCTCGGGCTCGATCTGCCGGTCGGGCCGCGGAATGTCCGCCGCTGCACGAATGGTGTCGTTCACTTCAGCGAAAAATGCGCCGACGCCCGCATCGAGGGACCTGCGCTGAGCATCCGACAACGTGGGTTCGAGGCGCTTCCAGACCGGGACAAGCTCGTCCTCGATCGCGCCGCCAAAAAGGAGCATCGCATCGTGGATGTAAAGCACATCCTGAGCGCGTTTTTCCGGAATCCTGTCGTCACGAATCAGCAGCTTCTGGACCATGAAGCTCACCGGATTGGGGATACGTAGGTCGACCAGTGCATCGCCACACCCTGACTCCTCGGCGGGAATCGTCACGAGCCAAGGTTCGTGCAGCAGTATCTCCAGATGGCGCAGCTTCTGTGCAACAACGCCGGCATTCGCCTCCGTTGCGTCTTGCTCCATCCGCCTCGTGACCTTGTTGCGCCGCAAGGGGCTACCTGTCAGCGGCGTAAGAAATTCTGCGTAAAACCCGTTGGCTTGCTTGCCGAGGGTGTAACGCATCGCCGGCGGTTTGAACCCGCCGGCGAAATTCGGTTCCTCCTTGAAACCCGCGCTTTCGAGCGCCTTCTTGATATCTCCTTCGAGTACCTCGCGTTCTGCGTACGCGACGTCGGCATCCTGCGTGAAGATCGGCTTGTGGTCGGGCTTCCAGGCACGCGGCTCATACGAATAGAGCCGAAAAGCCCAGCCTCCGATGAAAACGATCCTGGCTCGCCACGGCGCCAACGTCATCGCGAGATTGCTGAAATCGGCCAATTCGCTCACGCACCTTCTCCAGTCACGTCCACGAGCACGCCGTGCTCCAGTTCAGCCGCCTGCTCCGCCCCGCGCGCCGGGTGAGCGGAAACGTCGAGCCAGGTCTGGATGATGTCCGTGACCGGCAAACCATCGCGGTAGACAACACCCCGCCCAGTGATTGGGGAAAGCCAGGCTGTTGCAAGACGAGATCGGGGCGCTCGCCCTCTTTGGCCCGACGCAGTGGTCGCCAGTTTTCGGCTTCCATCAGGCTAGGGACCCAGACCGTTGGCGGGACGCCGCTGACATGGCCGACACCGAGTGCATCGGCCGCGGCAAAAAGGCCGAGCGTGCCGCCCTCATTCTTGAGCACCTTGCGCAACTGGACGTCCGGCGCGGCCGGCACAAGAAACTTCATCGGCACCGCCGCTGCCTGCCTCAGGTATTCAGCCTTCCAGCGTTGAGCGAGTTTTCGCCGTTGCACGACCTTCAGGAACGGCTTCGTCTCGATGAAACCCTCCTGTTTGAGCGCATGGATCAGTCGCGTCGCCGTCATTACCGAGACATCGGCGGCACGCGCGAGGTCGGTCGCCGTGGTGTATCGCCGGCCCTCCGCACCGATAAGGTTCTCTCTCTTGATATCGATCGCGAGCAGGAGCTTGAGCATCCACTGGTTCAGATCCGAGAATGCCAGCCCCGGCTGGACACTGCGACTACGGCTGTAGGAGCGAGTCGACTGCCCCGGATGCTCGGAAATATCCAGCCCCGGAAACCGGACATATCGCGTTCCGTCGGCCGAGAGTACGGCGAAGGGCTCACGGTCGGCGAACTCAGCGTGAAAATCGGCCAATCGCTGGATGAGCGACGGCGGAGCACTGCCGACCCAAATCAGAATCGCGGGCCGCATCTTCTGCCGTTTCGCGTATGCACGTGCCTCGAGGAGCGCCTGAGCAAAGAGCGCGGTAACGCGATCAGCACGCCCCTCGTTGAACGTCTTGAGGTTCGCGACGTACGTTTGGCCCTTGTCATTGCTCAGGATGAGGTCTCCGACATGATCCTGAGCAATCTCCTCGACCACGCGCCACCCCTCTGCTTTCTCGAACAACGTCCGGAAAGCGTCAAGCGCAACGCGCGCCGGCATAGGGTTCGGCAGCGATCTCATATCACACTCACTTGGCCAAGTGATATCACTTGGGCGCGTTAAATGACATGGCCATGTTATGACCATCTCGACCGCGCCGCAAGTGTCCCTCGCTCCGACATCGCTTTCACACCGTCATTATTGATGCTCGGCCACCGAGATCCTCTATGCAGGAACCCCACACGGATGCAGCCGAGTCGTATGCGAATCGTCAGCCCCCTCAGCCCGACAAGTGTTCCCAGCCGAGCCATCAATAAAATTGATCGTGACGATGAAAATTATGCGTTTTCCTTGCAGGTCGCCGTGATGCATAGTTGCGTCGTGTTGACGCACCTTTGAGTCTTTCAGTCATGAACATGCGAATCGAGCCGTCCGTGCTCGCGAACCCCGACCTGCAATTTGCGACGCTTTCGTCAGGCATCAGCCTGCCGTATGTCGAGCGGGGCAGCGGTGCGCCGATGGTGTTCGTGCACGGCTCGCTGTGCGACTACCGCTACTGGGATCCGCAGCTTGCGGCGCTGTCGGCCCACTACCGCTGCATCGCGCCGAGCCTCAGCCACTACTGGCCGGCCGTCGAAGCGGGCATCCAGGACGAGTTCAGCTGGCAGAACCACGTCGACGAGCTCGCCGAATTCATCGACGCGCTCGATCTCGGCCCCGTGCACCTGGTCGGCCATTCGCGCGGCGGCAGCGTCGCGTTCAACGTCGCGCGCCAGCATCCGCACCTCGTCGAATCGCTGACGCTCGCCGATCCGGGCGGCCCGCTCCAGCAGCCGGGCGTGCGCGAAGCCGCGCTGCCGGCCGCCGCCCTCGCGCTGCGCACGAAGGCCGTGAACCTGATCGAGCAAGGTGAAGTGGAAGCCGGCCTCGAGATGTTCGTCGATTCCGTGAGCCTGCCCGGCGCATGGAAGAAGAGCACGGCGCGCTTTCGCACGATGGCGATCGACAACGCGAGCACGCTGCCGAAGCAACTGCGCGACCCGCTGCCCGCGTATTCGCAGCACACGGCTGGCGATATCGCATGCCGCACGCTGCTGATCGACGGCCAGCGCAGCCCGAAGATGTTCCGCCACAACGTCGACACGTTGTCGCAGTGGATCGGCCATGCGCAACGGCAGACCGTCGCCGGTGCGTCGCACGGGATGAATGCGGCGAGTCCGGCGGTGTTCAACCGTTACGTGCACGAGTTCGTCGCCGCGTAACGCGAGCGGGCGGCATGCGCGCCGCCCGGCCTTCCTCTTTCTTGCAGAAGCGAAACGTCGCGGGTGCCCGCATCGTTTCGCATCCCTCTGCATCCGTCTACATTACGCCACCGGCGCCGCCTTGCGCGTCACCGCATCCGGCAACCCGAACACACTGTCGAACGCCCAGTTGTACGTGAACGTGAAGATCGGGAAGAACACGATCAGCACCGCGTCGTACAGGAACGCCTGCCACAACGACACGTCGAGCCACCACGCGATCAGCGGAATCAGGAACGTCACGAGCGCGACCTGGAACCCGATCGCATGCACGACGCGCCGCCCGACGGTGCGCGTCGTTTCCGCCCGCCGCCGCTCCCACGCCTCGAACCCGAGGTTGTACAGAAAATTGACGATGACGCCCGTCGTCGAGATCATCACGCCGAGCAGCCCGCTCGTCGCCGCGCTCGCGCCGCTCAGCATCCCGAGCACCGACGACGCGACGAGGATGCCGAGCACCTCGAACATCACGACGTAGACTATGCGTCTCTTCCATCCTTGCATGACTGACCACCTTCGTTTCGAACCAGGTGGCGAGACTACAGCGGGCACTGCGTCCGCCAAAGTCAGGTCCTTTCAATTTTTCTGACAGGAGGCGGCCGACCATGCTGACCAGCGATCACATCGACATGCTGCTGACCGTCATCGACAAAGGCTCGTTCTCGGCCGCCGCGCGTGCGCTCGGCCGTACGCCGTCGGCGGTCAGCATGGCGATCGCGAACCTCGAGGCCGAGCTCGACCTCGTGCTGTTCGACCGCGGCACGCGCGAGCCCACGCCGACCGCCGCGATGGCCGCGCTGCTGCCCGATGCGCGCGCGATCGCCGAACGGCTGCATGCGCTGCGTGCGCATGCGCAGCACTTGTCGGAAGGCGTCGAGGACACGCTGCGGCTCGGGCTCGCGGCCGAAATCGACGGCGTGCCGATTGCGCGCGCGCTGACCGCCGTGGCCACGAAATATCCGGCGCTCGCGGTCAGCGTCGTCACGGCGCCGCAGGATGCGATCGTCGACGCGCTGCATCGCGGCACCGTCGATCTTTGCGTCGCGTACGGCGGGCTCGATCTTCATCCGCAGGAACAGATTCACGCGCTGTGGACCGAGACATTGATCGCGGTCGCCGCGCCCGGCCATCCGGCGATTGCCGAAGCCGCACATCCGGAAGCGATCGAGCGATTGTCGGGGTTTCGGCAGATCGTGATCGCCGATCCGGAGCGGCCGTTGACCGACGTGCGGCCGCTGATCGGCAATCGCACGTGGAAGGTCACCGACATGGGCACCGCGATCGCGCTCGTGAAGGCCGGTCATGGCTGGGCGAATTTGCCGGAATCGGTCATCGGCCGGTATGTGGCCGACGGCGAACTCGCGCCGCTCGTGTTCGCGAACATTCGCAACGGGTTGCCGCTGCCGGTGTATTTGCGGCGGCCGAAGCATACGGGGCTCGGCAAGGCGGCGAGCGAGCTGGTACGGGCTCTGCGGGCTGAACGCGCCGACACCTGAGCGCCGCCACTGATGACAGCATGCGTCAACTAGCGGGGCGCGCGGCGGGACGCCGCCGCACCGCCGGAAGGCGCTGGGTGAAACCGACCGTTAGTTGCGAAACACGGTGCAATGAAGAAGGTGCTTCATCGATTTCCGTGGACGTCGCCTTCCGTTCCGGCGTGGTCGCTTATCGGCACGTTGCCCGGAAAGTCAGCGGATAAGCTGTCCGAAAACCCGCGCCCACGCCGCCCGAAGGCGTCGCGCGCGGTCTTCGAGGAGATAGGAAGCCGCCAGCGCCAAGAGACCTGAAATTACCCCGGTCACGATGTGCTCGACATAGGGAATACGGTAATGACTCGTGTGCGAGTAAGCGTCGCCCAGCGTCGTCAGGACGCCAACGACCAGCGCATTGCCGTATCGATGCACGTAGAGTTTCCCCACCGGCGTGAAAGTCAGAAGTACCGCCAGGAGTCCGGTCAGCAGACCCGTATGAAATGCGATGGTCCAGTGGGGGAGGCTGGTGATGTTTCCCCAACTCCCCGGCATGCAGGTCATGCACGCAGTGGTTGGCTGCCAGAAACGCTGGACGAACAGCCTGACGCGGTGCTTCCACTCGGTTGACATGATGCGTTCCCATCAATGCCGTCGCCACGGCCGGCGCCGCCACACGTATCGTTGAAGCAGTTTCCCAACGGTTGACGAGCCTGCCGCCGTCGCCCCGGGATGGTCGGCTGTCCGCCGAAGAGACCCGGCAATCACCTGGACATGGGGAAATACTACTCCACGATCAAATGGCCGCTGTGTCGACCGAGACCGGAATTCGACACTTGCTTCTATCGGCGCGACCCCGTCCGCGACGCGCATCGAACGATGCCCTTGCACGCGAAGTCGACGACGGGCGCCCTGAAGCGCGACGACCCATAAAAGAACCCCGGCATGCAGACCTGAGCCTGCATGCCGGGGTTCTTCGCTTCACGGTGGGCAAGCGACGAATCGCCCGCCGTTCGCGCTTACCGCGCAGCTACGTCAGCCTTGCCAGACGCCACATCACCCACCGCCGTCGGCGCCGGCGCATTCCCCCACCCGCCGCCCAGCGCGCGGATCAGGTTGACGGTCGACACCGCCTGCGCCCCCGTCAACTGGTTCGCCTGCAACTGCGATTGCAACACCGACCGCTCGCTGTCGATCACGTCGAGATACGCGACCTCACCTTCCTGATATTGCGTGCGCGACAACGTCGCCGCCCGACGCGACGCGTTGACGGCCGCCTCCTGCGCGCGGATCTGATCATCGAGCAAACGCAGATCAGCAAGATTGTCCTCGACCTCGCGGAACGCGACGAGCACCTGCTGCCGGTAGTTCGCGACCTGCTCGTCGTACTGCGCGCGCGCCTGCTGCACGCCGGCCGCCCGCCGCCCGCCGTCGAACAGCGGCAGCGTCAGCGCGGTGCCGGCGAACGGCCCGAGCAGGAACGTGCGGCTCGACCACAGGAACAGGTTGCCGAGCGTCGACGCTTCATAGCCGAACGACCCGGTGATATCGAGCTTCGGGAAGTACGCCGACTTCGCGAGCCCGATCCGCGCGTTCGCGGCCGCCATCGCGCGCTCGGCCGCCGACACGTCCGGGCGGCGTTCGAGCAGCGCGGACGGCAGGCCCGGCGGAATCTTCACCGCGACCGGCACGATCGGCGTTTCCTTGAACGCGAAATCCGCGGGCGCCTTGCCGAGCAGAATGGCCAGCGCATGCTCGGACGCCGCGCGCCGGCGCGCGACGCCGACCGCATCGGCCTGCGCGCTCGCCAGTTCGTTCTTCGCGCGCGACACGTCGAGCTCGCTGATGTCGCCTTCGTTGAAGCGGCGCTGCACAAGCTTCAGCGCCTGCTCGCGCAACTCCACCGTGCGGCGGTACAGGTCCTGATCCGAATCGAGCTGGCGCAGTTCGAAGTAGTTCTGCGCGACGTCGGCCTGCAACGCGAGCTGCACCGAGCGGAACAGCGCTTCGCTCTGCGCCTGGTCGGCACGCGACGCCTCGACGTTGCGGCCGACGCGGCCGAACAGGTCGGCTTCGTACGACACCGTGCCCTGCGCGCGCCACAGCGTCGCGTTGGTCGGGCCGGTGCCCTGCGGCTGGAACTGCGACGCCGACGACAGCCCCTCGCGCGTCGGCCCGAAACCGGCGCCGACCTGCGGGAACCATTGCGAGCGCGCCGAACGGGTCGCCGCACGCGCTTCCTCGACCCGCGCGGCCGCGGCCTTCAGGTTCTGGTTCGCGGCGAGCGCCTGCGTCTCGAGCGAATCGAGCACCGGGTCGCCGAACACCTTCCACCATTCGCCGCGATGTTCGCCGTCCGCCGGCTCGGCCGTCTTCCACGTGCCGGCCTGCTCGCCGGCGGCGAGGGTCGGCGCTTCCTTGAACGCGGCGGGCGCCGCCGCGTCCGGACGCTTGTAGTCGGGGCCGACCGCGCACGCGGCGAGCAGCGTCGCGAGCAGGGTGCTCGCGGCCGCCACCTTCGCGAAGCGCATCAGGCCGTTCGTGTTGTGCAAGTTATTCATTTTCTGGTCCTCAAGCATCGGGCGCCGGCACGCCGTACCCCGTCGAATCCTTGCCGGCGACGTGGATCTTGCCGCCCGCGAGCGTCCGCAGCACGACGTAGAACACCGGCGTCAGCATCAGCCCGAACAGCGTCACGCCGAGCATCCCGAAGAACACCGCGACGCCCATCGCATGGCGCATTTCCGAACCGGCGCCGGTCGACGTGACGAGCGGCACCACGCCCATGATGAAGGCGATCGACGTCATCAGAATCGGGCGCAGCCGCAGCCGGCTCGCCTCGATCGCGGCCTCGAGCGGCGTCCTGCCGTCGTGTTCGAGCTCGCGCGCGAATTCGACGATCAGGATCGCGTTCTTCGCCGACAGCCCCACCAGCACCATCAGGCCGATCTGCGTGAAGATGTTGTTGTCGCCCTGCGTGAGCCACACGCCCGTCAGCGCCGACAGAATGCTCATCGGCACGATCAGGATCACCGCGAGCGGCAGCGTCAGGCTTTCATACAGCGCGGCGAGCACGAGGAACACGAGCAGCACGCTGATCGGGAACACATACATCGCCGAATCGCCCGCGAGGATCTGCTGGTACGTGAGGTCGGTCCATTCGAAACGCACGCCGCGCGGCAGCGTCTCGTGCGCGATGCGCTCGACCGCGGCCTGCGCCTGCCCCGACGAGAAGCCGGGCGCCGGGCCGCCGTTGATGTCGGCCGCCGTGTAGCCGTTGTAGCGCACGACCATTTCCGGGCCGAACGTCGGCGTCACCGTCACCAGCGACGACAGCGGCACCATCTCGCCCTTGTCGTTGCGGGTCTTCAACTGCAGGATGTCGTCGGCGCGCTGACGGAACGGCGCATCGGCCTGCACGCGCACCTGGTACACGCGCCCGAAGCGGTTGAAGTCGTTCACGTACAGCGAACCGAGATACACCTGCATCGTGTTGAACACGTCGGTCACCGGCACGCCGAGCTGCTTCGCCTTCACGCGGTCGAGATCGACGTTGAGCTGCGGCACGTTGATCTGGTAGCTCGTGAACAGCGGGCCGAGTTCAGGCGCCTGCTGCGCGCGCTTGATGAAGTCGTTGGTCGCATCCGACAGCTTCGCGTAGCCGACCGCGCCGCGATCCTCGATCTGCATCTTGAACCCGCCGAGCGTCCCGAGGCCGAGCACCGGCGGCGGCGGGAACACCGCGACGAACGAATCCTTCATCGCGCTGTATTTCTGGTTCAGCGCACCCGCGATCGCGCCGGCCGACAGCGCCTTGCCGTGCCGTTCCGAGAACGGCTTGAGCGTGACGAACACGATGCCCGCGCTCGAGCTGTTGGTGAAGCCGTTCACCGACAGCCCCGGGAACGCGACCGCGCTCTCGACGCCCGGCTGCTTCAGCGCGATCGAACCCATGTCGCGGATCACCTTCTCGGTGCGGTCGAGCGATGCACCGTTCGGCAGCTGCGCGAACGCGATCAGGTATTCCTTGTCCTGCGCGGGCACGAAGCCGCCCGGCACGACCTTCGACACGAGCACGGTCGCGCCCACCAGCACGAGATACACGCCCAGCATCAGCGTCTTGCGCGACAGCACGCCGCGCACGCCGCGGCCGTAGTTCTCCGCGCCGCGATGGAACACCTTGTTGAAGCCGCGGAAGAAGCCGCCGAGCACGCGGTTCATCACGCGCGTGAGCCAGTCTTCCTTGTCGCCGTGACCCTTCAGCAGGATCGCCGACAGCGCCGGCGACAGCGTCAGCGAGTTGAACGCCGAGATCACCGTCGAGATCGCGATGGTCATCGCGAACTGCTTGTAGAACTGGCCGGTCAGGCCCGACATGAACGCGAGCGGCACGAACACGGCGACGAGCGTCAGCGCGATCGCGATGATCGGCCCGCTCACTTCCTGCATCGCCTTGTAGGTCGCCTGCCGCGCGTTCATCCCGCCCTCGATGTTGCGCTCGACGTTCTCGACGACGACGATCGCATCGTCGACCACGATCCCGATCGCGAGCACCATCCCGAACAGCGACAACGCGTTGATCGAATACCCGAACGCGAGCAGCAGCGAGAACGTGCCGATGATCGACACCGGCACCGCGATCAGCGGAATCAGCGACGCGCGCCAGGTCTGCAGGAACACGATCACGACGATCACGACCAGCGCGATCGCTTCGAGCAGCGTGTGCACGACGGCCTTGATCGACGAGCGCACGAACTGCGTCGGGTCATAGACGATCTTGTAGTCGACGCCCGCCGGCATGTCCTGCTTCAGCTCGGCCATCGTCTTGCGCACTTCGTCCGAGATCTGCAGCGAGTTCGCGCCCGGCGACTGGTTGATCGCCATCGCGACGGCTGGCTTGTTGTCGAGCAGCGAGCGCAACCCGTATTCGGATGCGTCGAGCTCGATCCGCGCGATGTCGCGCAGGTGCGTGACGCCGCCGTCCGGCGTCGTCTTCACGACGATGTCGCCGAATTCGTCTTCCGTCTGCAGGCGGCCGCGCGCGTTCACCGACAGCTGCAGCGGCGTGCCGGGCAGCGATGGCGATGCGCCGATCACGCCGGCCGCCACCTGCACGTTCTGCTCGCGGATCGACTGCACGACGTCCTCGGCCGACAGCCCGCGCTGCGCGACCTTCTGCGGATCGAGCCACACGCGCATCGCGTAGTCGCCCGAACCCCACAGCTGCACCTGACCGACGCCCTGGATTCGCGACAGGCGATCCTTCACGTTGATCAGCGCGTAGTTGCGCAGGTAGGTCATGTCGTAGCGGTTGTCCGGCGAGATCAGGTGGACCACCATCGTCAGCGTCGGCGAGCTCTTCACCGTGGTGATACCGAGCCGCTGCACGTCTTCCGGCAAGCGCGGCAGCGCCTGGTTCACGCGGTTCTGCACGAGCTGCGTGGCCTTGTCCGGATCGGTGCCGAGCTTGAACGTGACGGTGATCGTCATGTTGCCGTCGCTGTTCGCCTGCGACTGCATGTAGAGCATGTCCTCGACGCCGTTGATCTGCTCTTCAAGCGGCGATGCGACCGTCTCGGCGATCACTTTCGGGTTCGCGCCCGGGTACTGCGCCTTCACGATCACGGAAGGCGGCACGACTTCCGGATATTCCGAAATCGGCAGCAGGAACATCGCGATCACCCCGCCGAGCAGGATGATCACCGATAGGACTCCTGCAAAGATCGGCCGGTCGATAAAGAATTTGGAAATGTTCATGTGTGGCTCTGTCTGGTTGAACGCGGATGCGAAGCGGCGCGCCGCTTACGAATCCGCCTTCGCCGGTGCGGCCGGCTTCGCGGTGCTCGCGAGCGGCGCGGACGGCTCGTCGCCGCCCGTCATCGGGACCATGTGCGGCTTCACCTGCGCGCCGGGCCGCACGCGCTGCGTGCCGTTCACGACCACGCGGTCGCCGGCGGCAAGGCCGCTCACGATCACGCGCCGGTTGCCGTGCTGCATCCCCGGCTGCACTTCGCGATACGACACGCGGCCCTGCTGATCGACGACGAACACGAACTTCTTGTCCTGGTCGGTGTTGATCGCCGCGTCATCGACGAGCAGCGCCTCGTGCGGCGCGCTGCCGCCCACCTTCACCCGTGCGTACAGGCCCGGGACGAGCGTGCCGTCCGCGTTGTCGAAGCGTGCGCGCACGCGGATCGTGCCGGACGACGTGTCGAGCCGGTTGTCGACCGAATCGATCTCGCCGCTGCGCGAGTAGCCGGTTTCGTTCGCGAGGCCGAGCTCGACCGGCACCTTGCGGCCGCTGCGCGCGCCGTTGATGTATTGCAGGTAGGTCTGCTCGTCCGCGTCGAACGATGCGTAGATCGGCGACACCGACACCAGCGTCGTCAGCGGCGCGGCCGATGCGCCGGCCGACACGACGTTGCCGAGCGTGATTTCCGCGCGCGACACGCGGCCCGATACCGGTGCGGTGATGCGCGTATAGCCGAGGTTGATGCGGGCCGTTTCCAGCGCGGCTTCGGCGGCCTTCAGGTTTGCGTTCGCTTCGCGCGCCGCGTTCTGCTTCTCGTCGTAGTCGCGCTTCGCGATCGCGTTGTCGCCGATCAGCCGCTGCGCGCGCTGCCAGTCGGTCTGCGCATAGCCGTTGCGCGCCTGCGCGGCCGCGAGCTGCGCGGCGGCGCGGTCGACTTCCGCCTGGTACGGGCGCGGGTCGATCACGAACAGCACGTCGCCCTTCTTCACGAGCGCGCCGTCCTTGAAATTCACCGCGACGATCGTGCCCGACACCTGCGGGCGCACGTCGACTTTCTCGACCGCCTCGAGGCGGCCCGAATAGCTTTGCCAGTCGGTCACGGTCTGCGGCACGACGGTCGCGACGTCGACTTCGGGCAGCGGCGCCGCCGCTTTCTCGGGGCGTTCGCGTTGACGCGCATCGCGCCGAACGTGCCGAGGCCGACGACGGCGAGCGTGACGATCGCCGCGGTCGCGATTCGTGAACGGGAGGTGCGTAGGATGGCCATGTGGATCTCCAGGAAACGTGGATTGGTCTGGTTATGGGTTATTCGGGACGGTTCGGCTGGCGCGCCTGGAAGCGGCACTGGAAGAAGCGCACGGCTTCCTCGAATGCGGCTTCGTGCGTGGCGAGCGCGGCGTGCGTGATGTCCGGATAGCGGATCACCTGCGTGAGCACGCCGGACGAGATCAGGCAGCCCGCATATTTCTCCGCTTCGACGTGCAGCACGTCGTTCTGCGCGGTGACGACGAGCGTCGGCGGCAGCCCCGCGAGGCGCACCGATTCGATCGGCGCCGCGTACGGGTGCATGCGCTGCGCCGCCTGCGGCAGATACGCGCGATAACAGGCCGCGCATTCGCGCGCGGTGATGTCGGACGCGAGACGCTCGGCGTCGCCGATGCGCGTCATGCTCGGGTCGAGCATCGGCCCGAACAGCGCCTGCGCGGCGATCGACACTTCGCCGCGGTCGCGGGCGATGAAGGCGAGGCAGTTCGCGAGCTGGCCGCCCGCGTCGTGCCCGGCGACCCCGATCTTCTTCGGGTTGCCGCCGAACGCGCGGGCACGCGTCGCCGCCCACACGGCGGCGCGATACGCATCCTCCGGCGCGGCGGGAAAAGGAAAGGCCGGCGCGAGCGAATAATCGACCGACACTACGAGCGCTGGTAAGCGTTCTGCTAAAAAACGCGCGGCGAAATCGGCGTCCTCGAGCGAACCGCGGACGAAGCCGCCGCCGTGGAAATAAAGCACTACTGGCAGCCCGGTCTTGTCCGGGCGGCGGTAGAGGCGCAGCACGATGTCCTGTGCGTAGCCGGGAATTTCCACTTCGGCAACCGTCAGCGCCGCGCCCGTCAAGGCTTGAGCGGGCAGCGCGGCTTTCAGGAATTTGCTGAATTCAGAGGCGTCCATGACGATGCAGCATCCATTTCGAGATGGAACGAATTCTGGGTCCGGCAGACATTGGGATAAATGCCTATAATCCGGCAACACAATTCAACGCCCCCGAACAATCCGAGGCTGCGTTTACCCACGAGGTAGCGCAGCCTTCTTGTTCCGGCGGCAAATTAAATTGCGGAGGTTGTGATGGACCGGCTTCAGGCCATGCAGGTATTTACTCGCGTCGTCGATACAAGCAGCTTCACCAAGGCAGCTGAAACGCTCGGCTTGCCGCGCGCGTCCGTCACGACGATCATCCAGAATCTCGAAGCCTTCCTCGGCGTGCGGCTGATGCACCGGACCACGCGCCGGCTGTCGCTCACGCCAGACGGCGCCGCGTACTACGAACGATGCGTGCGCATCCTCGCGGACGTCGAGGAAACCGAAGCGAGCTTCCAGGCCAACAACCGGAAGCCGCACGGAAAGTTGCGTATCGACATGCCGGGCTCGATCGGGCGGCTGCTCGTGATTCCGTCGCTGTGCGAATTCCACACGCGCTATCCGGACATCGACCTGCAGCTCGGCCTTTCCGACCGGCCCGTCGACCTGCTGCAGGAGGGCGTCGACTGCGTGATCCGCGTCGGTGCGCTGCAGGACTCGTCGCTCGTCGCCCGCCGCGTCGGCCTGTTCGAATGCGTGACGGTCGCGTCGCCCGACTATCTCGAGCGCCACGGCGAGCCGCAGACGATCGACGACCTCGGCCAGCACAAGGCCGTCAACTACTTCTCCAGCCGCACGGGCCGCACGATCGACTGGACCTTCCTGATCGACGGCAAGGAAGTCGAGATGAAGATGGAGGGCATCGTGTCGGTAAACGATGCGGATGCGTACGTGACGTGCGGGATCGAGGGCTTCGGCCTGATCCAGCCGCCGCTGTTCATGGTGCTGCCGCACCTGCGCGAAGGCCGGCTCAAGGAAGTGCTGCCCGGGGTCAAGCCGCTGCCGATGCCGATCTCGGTCGTGTATCCGCATAGCCGCCATCTGTCGCCGAAGGTGCGCGTGTTCGTCGACTGGATCGCCGAGGTGTTCGACCGCTGCCCGCTGCTGAGCGGCAAGGGCAGCCTCGACGCGACGTGCAGCAAGCGCACGTTCGAGGAGGCCGAGCGCGCGCCGGTGCTCGATACGCCGGTCATCAACGAGTGGGTCGCGTAATCGTCTGACCTCCACGCGCGGGCCTCGCCGCCCGCGCGTCGTCCCGCCTCAGCGCCGCCTCGGCACGCCTTTCAAGCGCGGCGCCCCCGATCCTTCCCGAATCCGCAGTAAACCTTTGCACGACCCGCGGCAATCGGCCGCCGCGTCATTGCGTGTCGTTGCGCGGTGCCGCGGCGCGTCCCGGCGAAGCCCGCGCCGCCGGGCTCCCGGCCATTTCCGCATAACCCTGCCGGCGGTGCGGATGACGATTGTTCCACTGACACGACAATTCAATTCGCGTCTGCCGCATTTATCGCACCGGAACAGATACCTAGAGTAAACCCTGTCGCGCACCTCGTTGCGCATCGAACAGATCCCGCCTGGCGGGACCGGGGTCAGCGCCCAGGCGCGAGCTCCGACATCTCTAGGAGTGACACCATGAACCGCCGTCATCTTCTCTCGGCCCTTGCTCTCACCCTCGCCGTGTCCGCACCGGCCTTCGCCGATTCGGGTACGCCGCACGCCGGCGACTACGCCAACACATCGTGGTACTCGCAGCACAACGGCCCGCGTACGCGCGCCGAAGTGCGTGCGGAAGTCGAGCAGGCACGCAAGGACGGCACGCTCGCGTACCTGCGCAAGGCGACTTCGTATCCGCAGGGGCTCGAGCTAGCCCAGGGCCCGTATCGTCCGCTGCCGGAAGGCAACCAGCTCGCCGGCGGGGGCCGGTAAACGCGCGACGCCGCGCAGCGGATTGCCCGATGCGCGGCGTCTCGAACTATCTTGTCGACGACTCGCTGAGTCAATTAGTTGCAGGAGCACATGATGAACGACCAACTTCCTTCGCCGCTCGATCACTGGGACGACACCACGCCGGTATGGACGCCGTTCCGTTCGACCCAGCAATCGCATTGACCGCATTCACTGCCTTGAACGCCGACTGAGTCGTCGCCGGTTTTCAACGGCGCGGCACCCCGTCGCGCCATTCGCCCCAGTGCGTGACGATGTCCTGCACCAGCGGATTGCCCGCGCGGTACAGGTTTTCGGTCGCCGGCGCGAAGCCGCCTTGATCGGCGTAGTTCAGCAGGTTGTCGGCGCTCGTCTGCCCGGCGTACGGCCGATCGAAATCGGACCCGGTGCGCAGCACGGCCACACGCGACAGGTCGACCCGCTTCACGCTCGCCGCGCGCTTGAGCGCTTCATACGTCGCGTTGTCTTCCTGAGCGGTCATGCAGTAGGTGCCCTTGCCGTCCGTCAGGATCTTGGTCCACTGGCGCGCGCGCTCGCCGATCAGCGTGCCCGAGAACCACGTGTTGCCCGATGACGTATCGCACTGGATCACCGTCGGCGGCCGGTTCGCCGGCGCATACGTGAACTTCGCGCGCGCGGCCTGCGCCTGTGCGCTGTCGGCGAGCACGACGTTGCGCGACAGCGCATACGCGGCATCGGTCAACTGCGGGTTGAGCTGGAACACTTCGGTGCGATAGTCGAGCGGCGGCTTGTCGTTCGGGCTCTTCGTGTTGATGCCGAGATAGCCGGTGTTCCAGCCGGCCGGAATCTCGCGCGCATCGAGCTCCCATTGCAAGCTGAAATCGACGAGGTATTTCGACCACGCGGCCGATCCGACCGTGCCCTGTGCCGGGTCGACGCCCGCGATGCCCGAGACCAGGAAATACGTGCGGCGCAGATCGAAGCGTTGCGAGAACGTGAGCGCCATGATCGTCGCCGACGCGTTCGCATAGCCCATGCCGGTCGTGACTACGCACACGTCCTGCTTGTTGCAGTGGACCGCCGGATAGTCGGGCGACAGGCCGGGCACGGTGACGTCACGCCACGGGCCGAGCCGGTCGAGCCACGCCTGGCCTTCCGGCCCGAACATCGTGATGATCATGACCTTGACCGGGCGGCCATGCGAGCCGGTCTCGGCGAATGCTGCGTTGCCGGCATCGTTGCCCTGGTTGTCCTGCGCGATCGACGGCGCGGTCGCACAGGCGGCAAGCGAGAATGCAGCGGCGGAAAGGATGGAGCGAGTCAGCATCGGCGTTCCTTGTTTCGGTGATTGGGTGAGAACGGCTGTCGGAGACTGCGCGACGAGTATAGAACGGGCGTGCGCGATGCGGAACCCGACTACGAAACGGCCGGCGGTGTTGCGTGCGAACGGCTGCGTGGTGCGCGACGGAAAAGCGCGTATTCGTCGCGGCCTTGCAAACATCAGGAATGCTACCGGGTTCGTCGCCGCGCGCGACGTCGGCCGCTTTGCGCCGCGCTACACGCGCATCAGCCCCGCGACGCCGTAACCGAGCACGACGAGTGCGGCGACCACATGGCTCGCGGCCAGCCACCCCGGCGATTTCACGAAGCGCCCGATTGCGCCGCCGCCGAACGCGAACACGAGTTGCCCGATGAGGCTGCCGGCAAACACGCATGCGGCACCGAGCAGCCAGTGTCGATGCGCACCGGCGGCAGCCGTCGCATAGCCGTAGAACAGCAGGATGGTCAGCGGATTCGCGAGCGTGACGAAGAACATCGCCATGAACGGGCGATTACCCGGCGGCGGCACTACGTCGCCATCGAGCGTGCGGCGCCGGTCGCGCAGCGCCTGCCACAGCATCCGCGCGCCCATCGCGAGCAGCACGAGCGCACCGACCATGCGGAACAGCGACAGATGCGACGCCAACGTGCCCGCGAACATCGCGCCGATCGTGAACGCGACGACCGCATGACAGCCGTCGGCCGCGGCCACTCCGATCGCCGCGCGCACGCCGGTCGCGGTGCCGGTGCGCATGCCGTAATTCGCGATCATCAGCGCGACAGGGCCAACCGACAGCGCGATCATCAGCCCGAACAGGAAGTCGTTCATCGGTCGTCGGCGCCTTCAGCGGAAGGCATCGACTCTATCGACTGACGGCGCTCCAGCGTGAGAAAAAATACGTCAGGCGACGTCGACGCGTGCGGGCCCGTCCACCATCTCGCCGATCACGGCCGCGCGGTCGAAACCGTCGGCGCGGAAGCACGCGAGCACGTCATCGACGGTCTCGGGCGCACACGCGACCAGCAGCCCGCCCGACGTCTGCGGATCGGTCAGCAGCGCCTGCGCGACGGGCGGCAGGCCATCGGCGAGCCGGACATCGGTGCCGTACGCGGCCCAGTTGCGGCCCGACGCACCGGTGAACACGCCGTCGGCCACGAACGTCTCGACGCCCGCGAGCCACGGCAGCGACGCATAGTGCACGCGCGCGGTGAGTTGCGCGCCGCGCGCCAGTTCGAGCGTATGGCCGAGCAGCCCGAAGCCCGTGACGTCGGTCAGCGCATGCACGCCCGGCAGCGCGGCAAGCTCGGCGCCCGGTCGGTTCAGCTTGGTGGTCGTCGCGACCATCTGCGCGTAACCGTCGGCATCGAGCTGGTTCTTCTTCAGCGCGGCCGACAGTACGCCGACGCCGAGCGGCTTGCCGAGCACGAGCACGTCGCCCGCGCGCGCGGCCGCGTTGCGCTTCACGCGCGACGGATGCACGACGCCGATCGCCGCGAGCCCGTAGATCGGCTCGACCGAATCGATCGAATGGCCGCCGGCGACCGGAATGCCGGCCTCCGCGCACACCGATTCGCCGCCACGCAGCACGGCCGCGATCGTCTCGTGCGGCAGCACGTTGATCGGCATGCCGACCAGCGCGAGCGCGAGGATCGGCTTGCCGCCCATCGCATAGACGTCGGACAGCGCGTTGGTGGCCGCAATGCGGCCGAAGTCGAACGGATCGTCGACGATCGGCATGAAGAAATCGGTGGTCGCGACGATCGCCTGCTCGTCGTTGAGCCGGTAGACGGCCGCGTCGTCGGACGTCTCGGTGCCGACCAGCAGATCGGGGAACAGCGCGGGCGGCGTCGCGCGCTTGAGCAGCTCGGACAGCACGCCCGGCGCGATCTTGCAGCCACAGCCGCCCCCGTGCGACAGGCTCGTGAGGCGCGGAACGGCAGGCTGGGCTTGGGTGGCTTCGGTCATCGTCGGCATCCGGTGAATAACAACGTTCCATTATCGACAATTCCGCGCGAACGCGCCCGATACCCACATAATTGACGGCCCCACTTCCGCCCCTCCCGTCCGCCCTTCGTTCATGGATCACCTGTTCATCGGCCTCGTGCTGTGCTCGGCGCTGCTGCACGCCATCTGGAACGCGTTTCTCCACGTCAGCGAAGACCGGCTGGTCCAGCTCGGCACGATGTCGCTGCCGTATCTCGCGTTCGGCATCGCCGGCGCCGTGCTGCTGCCTGCGCCGGCGCCCGCCGCATGGCCGTACGTCGCCGCGTCGGCCGTGCTCGAGGTCGCGTACTGCTTCACGCTGGCGCGCGCGTACCGCAACGGCGAATTCGGGCAGATCTACCCGATCGCGCGCGGGATCTCGCCACTGCTCGTATCGGTGCTGGCGCTCGCGATGCTGCACGAGCGGCCGACGCCGTTCGGCTTCGCGGGCATCGCGCTCGTGTCGTTCGGCATCATGTCGCTCGCGCTGCGGCGCGGCTTCCGGTTTTCCGGCGAAGGCGTGCCGTATGCATTGCTCACGGGCGTGTTCATCGCCGCGTATTCGATCTGCGACGGGATCGGCTCGCGCGTGTCCGGCAGCGCGCTCGGCTATATCGCATGGGTGTACCTGCTGTGGAGCGTGCCGCAGCTCGTGCTCGTCTGCGCGGTGCGCGGCGGCCCGCGCGCGGTGCTCGGCTCGCGCTCCGCGCTCACGCAAGGCACGATCGCCGGCACGATCTCGCTCGCCGCTTACGGGATCGTGATCCTCGCGTACCGGCACCTGCCGGTCGCGACCGTATCGGCGCTGCGCGAAACGAGCTCGATCTTCGCGGTCGCGATCGGCTGGTTCGTGATGCGCGAGCGGCCCGGCCCGCAGCGGCTTGCGGCGTGTGCGCTGGTGGTCGCGGGCGCGGCGTTGATCCGGCTGTAACGCCCGAACCGGGCGCCTGGTCGGTGCCGGTGTTCATGACTGATTCGGCGCGGGGGCTCCGTCCGCACCGCGACGCTTTGCAATACTGCCCGCCGCTCTTGCCCTACAGGAAGCGACATGAATCAATTGGGATTCCCGTTCGACGACGCGAAAACGGGCTGGCCAGTCGCGCACGAAAAATCCTCTCATCGTCGCGAAGCGTATCGAGCCTCGATCGGCCTTTGACGGCATCACGACAAGCCGATATTACCGTGCTCACGCGTCAAGCCACCGCAACAACCCCGCCGAACGCCCGCTCGTCGATCGCCTCGGCAAGCGTCGCGAACGCGGTCGCGATCTCGTCTTCCGGCACGCACGCATAACCGAGCAGCGACCCCGAGGCAGCCCGCGAGCGGTCCGCGTAATACCCGGACAGCGGCCGCACGACGATGTTGCGCGCCAGCGCGGCCTGCGCGACCGCGCGATCGTCGACGCCCGCCGGCAATTGCGTGACGAGATGCAGCCCGGCGTCGCTGCCGAGCGCGTGCAGCGTATCGCCGTAGCGCCGCGCGACCGCCTCGAGCAGCACCTCGCGGCGTTGCCCGTACAGCGTGCGCATCTTGCGGATGTGCGACACGAAATGCCCTTCCGCGATGAATTCGGCGAGCACGGCCTGCTGCAGCAACTGCCCTTCGCGATACAGCTC
This sequence comes from Burkholderia cenocepacia, assembly GCF_014211915.1. Taxonomy (NCBI): domain Bacteria; kingdom Pseudomonadati; phylum Pseudomonadota; class Betaproteobacteria; order Burkholderiales; family Burkholderiaceae; genus Burkholderia; species Burkholderia cenocepacia. Next base: position 1,950,431 of record NZ_CP060040.1, read on the forward strand.
GGCGCTCGCGGTCGCGAAGCTTTCCGCGAGCGGCTCCGGCGCGACCAGATAGCCGACCCGCAACCCCGGGAACAGCGTCTTGCCGAAACTGCCCACGTAGATCACCTGCCCGGCCGTGTCGAGCCCTTGCAGCGACGCGAGCGGCCGGCTGCCGTAGCGGAATTCGCTGTCGTAGTCGTCCTCGATGATCCAGCAGCCGTGCTGGCGCGCGTATTCGAGCAGCATGCGCCGCCGCGCGAGGCTCATCACCATCCCGAGCGGATACTGGTGCGACGGCGTAACGAGCATCAGCTTCGGCGGCTCGGCGAGATCGGCGGCCGACGGCGCGATCCCTTCGTCGTCGACCGGAATCGGCCGGGTGGTCAGCCCCGACACGTTCAGCACGCTGCGCACGCCCCAGTAGCACGGATCTTCGGTCCAGATCGCGTCGCCCGGGTCGGTCAGCAGCCGCACCGCGAGGTCGATCGACTGGTGGATGCCGGTCGTGATCACGATCTGCTCCGGCGTGCAGCGCACCGAGCGCGACGTGCGCAGGTAGTCGGCCAGCGCCTCGCGCAGCAGCGCGAGCCCGCCGCCGGGCGCGTAGGTCAGCAGGTCCGGACGCAGGCGCCGCCAGTACTTGTTGTGCAGCCGCGTCCACACGCGCGCCGGAAAGCGCGACACATCGGGCACGCCCGGCATGAACGCGCCGCCCTGGCGCTTCGACACGCCGGCGCCTTCGACGAGCCGCGTACCGCGCGCGGACAGCCGCCGCACGGACGGCGTCACGACGGCCGGGCCTGCGCCCGCGTCGGGCGGTGCGCCGACGATCTCGTCCGGCGCGCTGTCGGCGACGAACGTGCCGCGCCCCGTCGCCGAGTTCACATAGCCTTCGAGCGCAAGCTGTTCGTAAACCTGCGTGACCGTGTTGCGCGCGATCCCGAGCTCGGCGGCCAGCAGCCGCGACGACGGCACACGCGTGCCGGCCGGCAGTTCGCGCGACAGGATCGCCTGTTGCAGCAGCCGGTGAAGCTGCCGGTAGATCGGCTGTTCGCCGCCGCGCACGAGGCGCTGCGCCAGCCAGTCCGACAACACGCTCGCGCGCATGATTGGCTCCTGAATATTTATTGAAATGGCTCTGATTGCCAGAGCCAAATGTGATTATAGTCGCCTCCATGGGCTGCCAAGGCGCCCGATTCCCTACCCACCGGACAGAACATCAAGGAGATGACCGTGAAGAATGCCGACCTGCAGGCCCGCAAGAACGCCGCCACCCCGCGCGGCGTCGGCGTGATGTGCGATTTCTACGCCGCCCGCGCCGAGAACGCGGAGCTGTGGGATGTCGAAGGCCGCCGCTTCATCGATTTCGCCGCCGGCATCGCGGTGCTGAACACGGGCCACCGTCACCCGAAGATCGTGAAGGCGATCGCCGATCAGTTGAACAACTTCACGCACACCGCTTACCAGATCGTCCCGTACGCGTCGTACGTCGAACTGGCGGAAAAGATCAACGAGCGCGCGCCGGGCGACTTCCCGAAGAAGACGGCGTTCTTCACGACCGGCGCCGAAGCCGTCGAGAACGCGATCAAGATCGCGCGCGCGGCAACCGGCCGTCCGGGCGTCATCGCATTCTCGGGCGGCTTCCACGGCCGCACGATGATGGGCATGGCGCTGACCGGCAAGGTCGCGCCGTACAAGCTGAACTTCGGCCCGTTCCCGGGCGACGTGTTCCACGCGCCGTACCCGAACGCCGTGCACGGCGTGACGACCGCCGACTCGATCAAGGCGATCGAGATGCTGTTCAAGGCCGACATCGATCCGAAGCGCGTCGCCGCGATCATCTTCGAACCGGTCCAGGGCGAAGGCGGCTTCAACCCGGCGCCGGCCGAATTCGTGCGTGCGCTGCGCAAGATCTGTAACGAACACGGCATCCTGCTGATCGCCGACGAAGTGCAGACCGGCTTCGCGCGCACCGGCAAGCTGTTCGCGATGCAGCACTACGACGTGCTGGCCGACCTGATCACGATGGCGAAGAGCCTCGCGGGCGGCATGCCGCTGTCGGGCGTCGTCGGCCGGGCGGACGTGATGGACGCGGCCGCGCCCGGCGGCCTCGGCGGCACCTACGCGGGCAACCCGCTGGCGGTCGCCTCCGCGCACGCGGTGCTCAAGATCATCGACGAAGAGAAGCTGTGCGAGCGCGCGACGCAACTTGGCGACGTGCTGAAGGCGAAGCTGAATGCGCTGCAGGCCGACGTGCCGCAGATCGCCGACGTGCGCGGCCCGGGCGCGATGATCGCGGTCGAATTCCTGAAGCCGGGTTCGGGCGAGCCGGATGCCGAATTCACGAAGCGCGTGCAGACGCGTGCGCTCGAGCGTGGCCTGCTGCTGCTCGTGTGCGGTGTGTACTCGAACGTCGTGCGCTTCCTGTTCCCGCTGACGATCCCGCAAGCCGTGTTCGACGAAGCGCTCGTGATCCTCGAGGAAGTGCTGAAGGAAACGGTCGGCGTGCCGGCCTGAGTGCCCGTCCTCTTCAACTGAATGCGCCGCCGCCGTCGTGAAGACGGCGGCGGCCGTTTTCATCCGTCCTTTTTCGAAGCAGGTGATGCATATGAGCACGGCTCAGGAAACCCTGGCACTGAAAGATCCGTCGCTGTTCCGCCAGCAGGCGTACGTCAACGGCGAATGGCAAGGCGCGACGAACGGCGAGACGTTCGAGGTCCGCAACCCGGCCACCGGCGGCCTGCTCGGCACCGTGCCGGCGATGGGCACGGCGGAAACGCGTCACGCGATCGACGCCGCGAACGCCGCATGGCCGGCGTGGCGCAAGAAGACCGCGAAGGAACGTGCGGTCATCCTGCGCAAGTGGCACGACCTGATGATGGACAACGCCGACGACCTCGCGCTGATCCTCACGACCGAACAGGGCAAGTCGCTCGCCGAAGCGAAGGGCGAGATCGGCTACGCGGCGTCGTTCCTCGAATGGTTCGCGGAAGAAGGCAAGCGCGTGTACGGCGACACGATCCCGACGCCGGCGAGCGACAAGCGCATCGTCGTGACGAAGGAAGCGATCGGCGTATGCGCGGCGATCACGCCGTGGAACTTCCCGGCGGCGATGATCACGCGCAAGGTCGGCCCGGCGCTCGCGGCAGGCTGCCCGATCGTCGTGAAGCCGGCGGAAGCGACGCCGTTCTCGGCGCTCGCGATGGCCGTGCTGGCCGAGCGCGCGGGCGTGCCGGCCGGCGTGTTCAGCGTCGTCACGGGCGACCCGAAGGCGATCGGCGGCGAGCTGACGTCGAACCCGATCGTGCGCAAGCTGTCGTTCACGGGCTCGACGCCGGTCGGCCGCCTGCTGATGGCGCAGTGCGCGGCGACGGTCAAGAAGGTATCGCTGGAGCTCGGCGGCAACGCACCGTTCATCGTGTTCGACGACGCCGATCTCGATGCGGCCGTGCAGGGCGCGATCGCGTCGAAGTACCGCAACAGCGGCCAGACGTGCGTGTGCACGAACCGCTTCTACGTGCACGAAGCCGTGTACGACCAGTTCGCGCAGAAGCTCGCGGCGGCCGTCGGCCAGTTGAAGGTCGGCCGCGGCACGGAGCCGGGCGTCACGCAGGGCCCGCTGATCAACGAAGCGGCCGTGCTGAAGGTCGAGGCGCACATCGAGGACGCGCTCGCGAAGGGCGCGACCGTCGTGACGGGCGGCAAGCGCCACGCGCTCGGCCACGGCTTCTTCGAGCCGACCGTGCTGACGGGCGTCACGCCGGCGATGAAGGTCGCGAAGGAAGAGACGTTCGGGCCGCTCGCGCCGCTGTTCAAGTTCGGCAGCGACGACGAGGTGATCCGCCTCGCGAACGACACCGAGTTCGGCCTCGCCGCGTACTTCTACAGCCGCGACATCGGCCGCGTGTGGAAGGTGGCCGAAGCGCTCGAATACGGGATGGTCGGCGTGAACACGGGCCTGATCTCGAACGAGGTCGCGCCGTTCGGCGGCGTCAAGCAGTCGGGCCTCGGCCGCGAAGGCTCGCACTACGGCATCGACGACTACGTCGTGATCAAGTACCTCTGCCTGGCCGTCTGACGGTTCGGGGCCTGCCGCTTCCCGGCGACAGGCCCTCGCCGCCCGGCCGGAACCGGGCGGCCCGACGCGGGCCGGCGCCTCCCCGTCGTGCCCGCGTCACCCTCCCTTCCCGCGATCAGCGGAATACGTTCACCGCCTCCACCAGCCGCGCCGCCTGCTGCTTCAGGCTTTCCGACGCCGCCGTGCTCTGCTCGACGAGCGCCGCGTTCTGCTGCGTGATGTTGTCCAGATGCACGACCGCCTGGTCGACCTGCGCGACGCCGGTACTCTGTTCGGCCGTCGATGAACTGATCTCCGCGATGAGATCCGACACGCGCTTCACCTGCGTGACGATGTCCTCCATCGTCTTGCCCGCGCCGTCGACGATCCGCGCGCCCGACTCGACCCGCTCGACGCTCGCGCCGATCAACGTCTTGATCTCCTTCGCCGCGTTCGCGCTGCGCTGCGCGAGTGCGCGCACTTCGCCGGCGACCACCGCGAAGCCGCGCCCCTGATCGCCCGCGCGCGCCGCCTCGACCGCCGCATTCAACGCGAGGATGTTGGTCTGGAATGCGATGCCATCGATCACGCCGATGATGTCCGCGATCTTGCGCGAGCTGTCGGTGATGTCGTTCATCGTCGCGACGACTTCGTTCACCGCCTGCCCGCCGCGCCCGGCCGCCTCGCTCGCGGACACCGACAACTGATTCGCCTGCAGGGCCGTCTCGGCATTGCTCGACACGGTCGCCGTCATCTCGGCCATCGATGCGGCCGTCTGCTGCACGCTCGTCGACGCCTGCTCGGTGCGCGCGCTCAGGTCGTTGTTGCCCTGCGCGATCTCGTTGCTTGCGCGCTGCACGTTCAGTACCTGTTCGCTGACGTCGTCGACGAGCCAGCGGAACATCAGCCCGAGCTGGTTGATCGTGCGCAGCGTCATGCCGATCTCGTCGACGCGGTTCATCCGCACGCCGCTGCGGCTCTCGCCGGTCGCCACGCGCAACGCCTCGTCGCGCAACTGCCGCAGCGGCCGCACGATCTGCGCGTCGAGCCACAGCCCGGCCGCCGCCGTCACGCCGACCGCCGCACCGGCGAACGCCGCGAGCCCGCCGCCGGTGAGCCCGCAGGCCCAGCCGGCGCCGACGACCGCCGGCGCCAGCACGCACAGCGTCGACACCAGCCGGGCCCGCACCGACATCGTCTGGAACAGCGACGCGACGCGCAGCGCGCCCGTGCGCACGATCAATCCCTTGTGGAACCGGCGGCTGCCGGCCTTGCCTTCGCGGAAATCGCGATACAGCGCCTCGGCGGCCGCGATCTCGTCGCGCGTCGCCTTCGTGCGCACCGACATGTAGCCCTTTGGCTGCCCGTTGCGCATCACCGGAATCGCGTTCGCGCGCACCCAGTAGTGATCGCCGTTCTTGCGGCGGTTCTTCACGAGCGCGGTCCACGGCTCGCCGCCCTTGAGCGTCGCCCACATGTCGGCGAACGCCTCCTTCGGCATGTCCGGATGCCGCACCACGTTGTGCGGCTGGCCTTCGATCTCCTCGGGAGAAAAGCCGCTGACCTGGATGAATGCCGCGTTCGCGTAAGTGATATAGCTGTCGGCATCGGTCGTCGACATCAGCGTCGCATCATCGGCAAATTCGAATTCGCGTTGCGTGACGGGCTGGTTGTTGCGCATGGTGTGGAGCTCCGGGTGGCGGATCTTGCGTCCGCTCGTCGATTGATTCGAGACCCCGCGCATGGCGATCGATTCGCATGCGTGTGAGTCAGGCTCCTGCACTTTCGGCAAATTCGGCGAAAACATTATGCCGTATCCGGGTAAATATGCATTAAAGATGCATCAACTTGTTTTTGCCGAATAACTTGTTCATGGATAAAACGAAACGCCTTGTCTGGCAACGGTTTGGCGGGTATTCGTCTGATCATTGCGCATCATGATTTCGGCGTGATTTAATGCGCAAACACGCAATCGGAAATACGAATATCTCCCATTCCACGTCATTCGATTTAACCTGCAAACCTGAATAGGTACTGTGCGCGACATCCGGCGTTCATCGATCACCCGCACGTCGCGCACCCGTTCGCGCCATCACCTGAACACGTTCACCGCATCCACGAGCCGCGTCGCCTGCTGCTTCAGGCTTTCCGATGCCGCCGTGCTCTGCTCGACGAGCGCCGCGTTCTGCTGCGTGATGTTGTCCAGATGCACGACCGCCTGGTCGACCTGCGCAACACCCGTACTTTGCTCGGCCGTCGATGAACTGATCTCCGCGATGAGGTCCGACACGCGCTTCACCTGCGTGACGATGTCCTCCATCGTCTTGCCCGCCCCATCGACGATCCGCGCGCCCGACTCGACCCGCTCGACACTCGCGCCGATCAACGTCTTGATCTCCTTCGCCGCGTTCGCGCTGCGCTGCGCGAGCGCGCGCACTTCGCCGGCGACCACCGCGAAACCGCGCCCCTGTTCGCCAGCACGCGCGGCCTCGACGGCCGCATTCAGCGCGAGGATGTTGGTCTGGAACGCGATACCGTCGATCACGCCGATGATGTCCGCGATCTTGCGCGAACTGGCGGTGATCTCGCTCATCGTCGTGACGACCTCGCTCACCGCCTGCCCGCCGCGCTCGGCCGCATCGCTCGCGGACACCGACAACTGATTCGCCTGCAGCGCCGTCTCGGCATTGCTGGACACGGTCGCCGTCATCTCGGCCATCGACGCGGCGGTCTGCTGCACGCTCGACGCGGCCTGTTCGGTGCGCGCGCTCAAGTCGCCGTTGCCCTGCGCGATCTCGTTGCTCGCGCGCTGCACGTTGTGCACCTGCTCGCTGACGTCGTCGACGAGCCAGCGGAACATCAGCCCGAGCTGGTTGATCGTGCGCAGCGTCATCCCGATCTCGTCGACCCGGTTCATCCGCACGCCGCGCCGGCTCTCGCCGGTCGCGACGTTCAGCGCCTGCTCGTGCAGCCGCTTCAGCGGTTGCACGATCTGCGCGTCGAGCCACCAGCCGGCGACCGCCGCCACGCCGACCGTCACGCCGGCAAACGCCGCGAAGCCGCCGCCGGTGAGCCCGCAGGCCCACCCCGCGCCGACGACGGCCGGCGCCAGCACGCACAGTGCCGAATGAACGCGCGCCCGCACCGACATCGTCTGCGACAGCGATGCGATCCGCAGCAGCCCGGTGCGGATGACGAGGCCCTTGTGGAACCGGCGCCGGCCAGCCTTGCCTTCGCGGAACGCGCGATACAGCGCGTCCGCGGCCCGGGTCTCGTCGTGCGGCGCCTTCGTGCGCACCGACATGTAGCCTTGCGGCGCGCCGTTGCGCATCACCGGAATCGCGTTCGCGCGCACCCAGTAGTGATCGCCATTCTTGCGGCGGTTCTTCACGAGCGCGGTCCAAGGCTCGCCGCGCCGCAGCGTCGCCCACATGTCGGCGAACGCCTCTTTCGGCATGTCCGGGTGACGCACCACGTTGTGCGGCTGGCCGACGAGTTCCTCGTTCGAGAACCCGCTCACCTGCGCGAACGTCGTGTTCGCGTAGGTGATGACACTGTCGGCATCGGTGGTCGACATCAGCGTGACGTCGTCGGGAAAATCGAATTCCTGTTGGGTTACGGGCTGGTTGTTGCGCATGCAAGGCTCCGAAAGGCGGATCTGTCGTCCGCGCCGCGCTGAAATCGCGCTCAGTAGCCGAAAAACGGTTGCTCGCTTTACGACACTCTCGTCCTTACTGTCGGCAATTCAGCGGAAAACCTTAATTCCGTTGCGCACAAAATGGGCAATCCAGCCATTGCCATGATTTCGATCAAATAATCCGGCGATAATCACCGCGCGCGTTTATCTGGCTGTCACGAAGCGCCGCGCGGCATTGACAATGCCCGCAGCCGTTGCATGCGGCGAAACGATTCGCTTATCCTGCCCCATTCGACCTGAATTCGAATCCGATGAAAAAGGCATTGCATGAACTGAATCGGCTGTCCTGGAATACGGCGACGGTCGCGCATAACAGCCATAAAGGCGATCAGGCTGCATTTTTCCGCAATGGCGGCTCGACGCTGTTTCCGGAAGAACGCGAACTGCTCGGCGATCTCACCGGTTTGCGGCTCTTGCACCTGCAATGCAACGCGGGACAGGACACGCTGAGCCTCGTGCGCGACGGCGCGGACGCAACCGGCGTCGACATCTCCGACGAGGCGATCGACTTCGCGCGGCAACTGTCGGCCGACGCGGGCCTGCCCGCGCGCTTCGAGCGCGCCGACGTACTCGACTGGATGCCCGCAGCCGCCGCGCGCGGCGAGCGCTTCGATCGCGTGTTCACGTCGTACGGCGCGATCTGCTGGCTGTCGGACCTGAGCGCATGGGCACGCGGGATCGCCGCGCTGCTCGCGCCGGGTGGCCGCTTCGCGATGGTCGAGTTCCACCCGTTCTCACTGTATTTCGACGAACAGTGGCAGCCGCGCTACGACTACTTCAACGGCGACGCGACCGAGGAACCCGCAGGCGTCGGCGATTACGTCGCGGCGTCCGGCACGGGGCTCGGCGAGCAGCACGATCATCCGGGCATCGTCGATTTCGCGAACCCGCATCCGAGCTACGAGTTCATGTGGGGCATCGGCGACGTCGTGAATGCGCTGATATCGGCCGGGCTCGCGATCGACCGCCTGAACGAATATCCGTACTCGAACGGCTGGAAGGGCTTCGACGGCATGCGTGAGCTGGAGGGCCGCCGCATGGTGCCGCCCGAAGGCATGCCGCGCCTGCCGTTGATGTACGCAATCGCCGCGCACCGGAGGGCCGCATGACCCGCCGCACCGCCGCCGAGCGCGACGCGCTGTCGGCCCGCCTGTTGGCCCGCGACGACGTGCCGCTCGTGTGGACCATCGACCGGCGAGAAATCATCGAACACCTGTACGTATTGCGCGACGGCGCGCTGCATCTCGTGCCCGAGTTCTACGACGTGTCCGGCTGGCCCGACGGCGAAGCCGACCACTACACGCCGATCCTGCTCGACTGCCACGACCGCGGCGGCTGGTTTCTCGGCCGGTTCGACGGCGCGCGGCTCGTCGCGGCAGCGATCGTCGACAGCCGGCCGCTCGGCCCGCGGGGCGACATGCTGCAGTTGAAGTTCCTGCACGTGAGCCACGACTGGCGCAGTTGCGGGCTCGGCGAACAGCTCTACCGCGCCGCGCAGGTGCAGGCACGCGCGATGGGTGCCGAGCGCCTGTATGTGTCGGCGACGCCGTCGCAGCGCACGATCGACTTCTACCTGCGGCTCGGCTTCACGGTCAGCACGGCGCCCGATCCCGAGCTTTACGCGCTCGAGCCCGACGATATTCACCTCGAAGGGCCGACCGCGTGACGGCTCAACACACGGATAAAGCGTAGAATTTTCCGCCCCGCCCCAGCCGTCATCCGTTGCCATCAGCCGTCACGGAGCGCGACATTGAACAACGACCCGCCATCGCCCGCCGCGCCGAAGATCCTCGTCAGCATGTGCGTGGTCGGCCATCCGGTCCGTTACAACGGCTCGGCGAAGACCGCCGCGCACGAGGCGCTCGAACGGTGGCAACGCGAAGGGCGTCTCGTGGCCGTCTGCCCGGAACTGGCGGGCGGCTTGAGCGTGCCGCGTCCGCCCGCCGAGATCGCCGGCGGCGCATCGGGGCAGCAGGTGCTGTCGGGGCACGCACGCATCGTCGACGTGAACGGCACCGACGTGACGGCGCCATTCGTTGCCGGCGCGCAAACCGCGCTGGCCCTCGCGCAGGCACACGATTGCCGCTTCGCGATCCTCGCCGACGGCAGCCCGTCGTGCGGCAGCACGTTCATTTACGACGGAAGTTTCGCGAGCCGGCGGCAGGCGGGCGCCGGCGTCACGGCGGCGCTGCTGCGCGAGCATGGCATCGAGGTGTTCGCGGACACCGAGATCGACGCGCTCGACGCGCGCCTCAGGCAACTGTCGCAGGCCGGTTAACGACGATGGGCGGCACGAGACACCTCGTGCCGCCCATCGTGGCGGGTACAGCACAGCGGTGAAGCGGCGCATGTCCGGCCGCTTCACCGCATCACGCCGGTCACACGCGTTCGATCGCGATCGCGATGCCCTGACCGACGCCGATGCACATCGTGCACAGCGCGAAGCGGCCGTTCGTGCGGTGCAGCTGGTACATCGCGGTCGTCACGAGGCGCGCACCCGATGCGCCGAGCGGGTGGCCAAGCGCGATCGCGCCGCCGTTCGGGTTCACGCGGGGATCGTCATCGGCCACGCCGAGCATGCGCAGCACGGCGAGACCTTGCGACGCGAACGCCTCGTTCAGTTCGATCACGTCGAACTGGTCGATCGTCATGCCGAGCCGCGCGAGCAGCTTCTGCGTGGCCGGCGCCGGGCCGATGCCCATCACGCGCGGCGCGACGCCGGCCGTCGCGATCCCCAGCACGCGGGCGCGCGGCGTCAGGCCGAAGCGCTTCGCGGTTGCTTCGTTCGCCAGCAGCAGCGCGGCGGCGCCGTCGTTCACGCCCGACGCGTTGCCGGCCGTGACCGAGCCGTCCGGGCGCACGACGCCCTTCAGCTTCGCGAGCGCCTCGAGCGACGTTTCGCGCGGATGTTCGTCGCGCGACACGACGATGGCATCGCCTTTCTTCTGCGGAATCGTGACCGCGACGATTTCTTCAGCGAGCGTGCCGTCCTGCTGCGCCCGCGCGGCTTTCTGCTGGCTGCGCAGCGCGAACAGGTCCTGATCCGCACGGCTGATGTTGTAATCGACCGCGACGTTCTCGGCGGTTTCCGGCATCGAATCGACGCCGTGCAGCTGTTTCATCAACGGATTGACGAAGCGCCAGCCGATCGTCGTGTCGTAAATGTCGGCCTGGCGCGCGAACGCGCTCGCGGCCTTGCCCATCACGAACGGCGCGCGCGTCATGCTCTCGACGCCGCCCGCAACCATCAACGCGGCTTCGCCCGACTTGATCGCACGTGCGGCCACGCCGACCGCATCCATGCCGGAACCGCACAGGCGGTTGATCGTCGAACCCGGCACGCCCTCCGGCAAGCCCGCGAGCAGCGCCGACATGCGCGCGACGTTGCGGTTGTCCTCGCCGGCCTGGTTCGCGCAGCCGTAGATCACGTCGTCGATCGCCGTCCAGTCGACGTCGCGATTGCGCTCGACGAGCGCCTTGAGCGGCACCGCGCCCAGATCGTCGGCGCGCACGCCGGACAGTGCACCGCCGTAACGCCCGATCGGCGTACGAATCGCATCACACAGAAAAGCTTCGGTCATCAGTGTCTCCGGTCCCGTGAAAGGCAGGGAAATGAACAGGGCGCGCCCCTTGCATTGCCCGCCGGGATGCGCTCGAATGTTCTACATACGAACATAAGATCGTGTATCGAACGTTCAACGCATCATAGGGAGTGCGGGGACGACCTGTCAAGGGCGCGGCCCGTCGGGAGGTTGGCGTGTCGGGCCCCATGCGCTATCTTCTCGGCTGCACGACATTCCAGGCGCTCATGACAACCGACGATATTCAGACGAAACCCGGCGACTCCTATGTACAGTCGTTCGCGCGCGGCCTCGCGGTGATCCGCGCGTTCGACGCGGCGCGCCCGGAGCAGACGCTCACCGAGGTGGCATCGGCCACCGGCCTCACGCGCGCGGGGGCCCGCCGGATTCTGCTCACGCTGCAGACGCTCGGCTACGTCGAGGCCGACGGCCGGCTGTTCCGGCTCACGCCGAAGATCCTCGAGCTCGGCTTCGCGTATCTCACATCGATGCCGTTCTGGAATCTCGCCGATCCGGTGATGGAGCAACTGTCCGCGCAGATCCACGAAAGCTGCTCGGCCGCGGTGCTCGACCGCACCGAGATCGTCTACGTGCTGCGCGTGCCGACCCGCAAGATCATGACGATCAACCTGTCGATCGGCAGCCGGCTGCCCGCGTACTGCACGTCGATGGGCCGCGTGCTGCTGTCCGCGCTCGACGATGCGGCGCTCGATGAAACGCTCGCGCAGAGCACCATCCGCGCGCATACGCCGCGCACGATCACCGACCTCGGCGAACTGAAGGCGGCGATCGCGCAGGTGCGTCAACAAGGCTGGGCCGTGGTCGATCAGGAACTCGAAGTGGGGCTGATGTCGCTATCCGCGCCGATCCGCAACCGGCGTGGGCAGGTCATCGCCGCGATGAACATCAGCGGCAACGCGCAGCGGCATACCGCGAAGCAGATGGTGAAGGAGTTTCTCGGGCCGCTGCAGCAGGCCGCGCAGACGGTATCGGAGCTGGTGGCGCGGCGCGGTTGAGCGCCGGGCGAGATCGTCATATCGGCGACGCGACAAAGCGCCCAATAAAAAGACGGGCGGCACAAGGCCGCCCGCTCAAACTCTGATCTCTGCAACGTTCTTCTCACGGAACACGGAGCGCACTCCGCGTCGCACAATTTAGTGATGCGCTCCAACACGGTCAATCTGACGAGAACGAAATTGCATCGCGTCGGCAGGACACCGCCCCGCTCACGCGCCCAGCAGCATCCCCTTTCGCACCGGCACCGTGCCCGTCACGCGGCCGAGCGGCGCGCCGGCCGTCACGAAGCGGATCGCGCGGCGCATGTAGAACACGCCATCGGTCGCGCTCGAGATCGTCGTGATCGCGTCCGTCAGCGGGTCGACGATGTCGAACAGCGGATCGCCCGCACGGATCGTCGCGCCGATCGCCGCGCGGTGCACGAGGATTCCGCTCACCGGCGCATAAAACTGCTCGCTGCCCGCGAGCGGCGTGGCCGGCGCGGCCAGCGGCGGCAGCGGCGCACGTTCGCCGCGCACCGCGCCGCACCACACGAGATAGTCGACGAGCGCGTCGGCGTCGCGTTGCGCATATTCGTACGTCACGTCGCGCTGGCCCCGACACTCGACCGTCACGGCCACGGTGCCGGCCGCCATCGGCGTGCCGTCCGGCAAATGCGCGCGCAACCGCGACCACAGCAGGTGATGCGCATCATCGAACGCATGGCCGCCCGAATCCTCGGCGAGCAGCGACACCTCGGCGCCGAGATACCGCGCGAGCGGCTCGACGTCCGGCCACGCGGTATCGCTCGTGTACACGTGCATCACCGCTTCGAGCGAGCAATGCAGGTCGATCACGACGTCGGCGTCATGCGACAGCTTCAGCAGCGCCAGTTGCAGCGCATCGAACTCGGTGCGCGGCGCGATTTCATCGAGCGCCGTGCCGACGCATTCGCGCACGATCGCGCGATTGCGTGCGCCGTCGTCGCCGAGCCGGTCGCGCGCATGCGCGGCGATCTCCGCGAGCGGCAGGAAGCCGCGATTGAAGTTGCGGCCGCTCGCGAGATCGAAACGGCCGATGAACTGCCCGAGCAGATGATGATTGAGGCCGATCGGGTTCGACACCGGCACGAGCACGATTTCGGCCGCGAGCCGGCCTTCGGCGTCGAGCTGCGCGAGGCGCTGCTTGAGCACGAACGCCGCGAGCATCGCGGGCGTCTCGTCCGCGTGCAGCGCGGCCTGCAGATAGATCTTGCGGCCGCTGCCGGCCGGCCCGAAATGAAAGCTCGTCAGCGTGCGCTGCGTGCCGATCGACGGCGACAGGAGCGGCGTGGTGCGAATCTGCATCGACGGTCTCGAATGGATGAAAGCGGGGAATCGGGAGAACGGGCCGGCACGGCGCTCAGTCGCCGTACGGATTGAAATCGAAATACTGCCTCGCGATCCGGTCGTACGTACCGTCCTTCAGCATCGACGCGATCGCGCCGTCGATCGACGCCTTCAGCGCGGTATCCGACTGCCGCATGCCGATGCCGACGCCGCGATCGCCCATGTCGAGCGGCGCGCCGACGAATGCGAAGCCCTTGCCGCGCGGCTGGCGCAGGAACCCGTAGTCGGCTTCCACGGTGCCGAGCAGCGCCGCGTCGAGGCGGCCGTTCACGAGATCGGCGAACACGTCGTCCTGGCTCTTGTACGGCACCACGCCGACGCCGGCCGGCGCCCAGTGCGCGAGCGCCCACGATTCGAATTGCGTGCCCGACTGCACGCCGACGCGCTTGCCGGCCAGCGACGCCGCCGTGCCGTCGAGCCCGCTGCCGGGCCGCGCGACGAGCCGCGACTTGAAGCGGAACAGCTTCGACGAGAACAGGATCTGCTTCTCGCGCTTCGCGGTGATCGCCATCGACGACAGGATCGCGTCGATCTTGCGCGCCTGCAGCGCCGGGATCATCCCGGAGAATTCGAGCTCGACCCACTGGCAGCGCAATTGCGCGCGGCGGCAGATCTCGTTGCCGAGATCGACGTCGAAGCCCTTCAGGCTGCCGTCGGGCGCCTTCGCGTCCATCGGCGGATAGGTCGGGTCGATGCCGAGCCGCACCACGTGCGCGTCGAGCGCATATGCGGACGTGGCGGCCAGGCCAATACACAGGAAAACGAGCGGGACGAGGAAACGTTTCATGGTCGACGACGGGCAGGAAGAGGAACGAACGGCATGAGCCGGACTGCCTGCGATCGTAGGGGCCGCGCGCGGCCGCCGGAACCATCGGCTGGCTTATCATGATCGGTATTTCCGATCACCGGCCTCGCTGCTTCCCATGGCGTTCACGCTGTCCCAGCTCCGCATCTTCCAGGCCGTCGTCGAGCACGGCAGCCTGCGCGCGGCCGCCCGCGCGCTCGATCTCGCGCAAAGCGGCGTCACGCAGCAACTGCAGGGCCTCGAGGCGACGCTCGGCGCGACACTGTTCACGCGCACCAACCGCGGGATCGTGCCGACGGCCGTCGGCCAGCGGCTGCTCGCGCGCTCCGGTTCGATCCTCGGCGAATGCGAGCAGGTCGAGCGGGAAATCCGTCAGTTGAGCGGCGCCTACGAAGGCACCGTCACGCTCGGCCTCGTGACCGAACCACTGATCGACGCGTTCGCGCCGGTGCTGACCGCGTTCCGCGCGCGCTTCGACAAGGTGGACGTGCACCTGCGCACCGGCACGTCGCGGATGATGATTGGCTGGCTGCGCGAGAGTGCGGTCGATTTCGCGATCGCGCTGGTCGCGAAGCAGACCGACACGACTGACCTCGCGGTCACGCCGCTGCGCACGTCGGCGCCGGTGGTCGTCTGCCGCAACGGGCATCCGGCGATGCACGCGCAATCGCTCGCCGAGCTGGCCGACTACGGATGGGTGTCGACGCGCTCGCCGAACCTGAGCGCCGACCCGGTCGTCAACCGGCTGCTCGCGTACTTCGACGCGCACGGCCAGCCGCCGCCGAAAATTCTCGCGACCGTCGAAGGAATGTTCGAGACGCTGCAGATCGTCACGCAGACCGATTCCCTCGCGCTCGAAACCGAAGCGATCACGCGGCACGGGCCGTTCGCCGGCGCGCTCGTGAAGGTGCCCGTGCGCGAACAGGCCGAAGCGCAGGACATCTGCCTGTTGCAGCGCGCGGCCGTGCCGCTGACGCCCGCCGCGCAGGAACTCGCGACGATGCTCGCGTCGTATTTGCGGGTGGTGCGCGGGCGGTAAGCGCACAGGGCCGCGCCGCGGCCCGCATCGCGCCTCGCGCGTCAGTCCAGCGATTTCCGCGCCGTCTCGCGCAGCATCGCGACCGCGATCAGCGACAGCACCACGCACGCGGCCACGTAGCCGGCCGGCGCGAGCTTGCTGCCGGTCGTCTTCACGAGCCAGGTCGCGATCAGCTGCGCGGTGCCACCGAAGATCGTCACCGCGAGCGCATACGCGATCGAGATGCCCGTCGCACGCACGTGGCGCGGCAGCGACTCGCACATCAGCGCCATTTCCGACGCCGAGCCGAGCGAATAGAACAGCAGCATCAGCGCGGTCAGCGGCAGGATCACCGACAGCGTCGGATGATGGTTCATCAGCCAGAACGCGGGGAACAGCAGCGCGACCAGCACGCCGCGGCCGACGAAGATCGGCAGGCGCCGGCTGCCGAGCTGGTCCGACAGCCAGCCGAACAGCGGGCATGTGACCAGCATCACGCAGCCCGACGCGACGCCGACGAACATCGACAGCTTCATCGGCAGGCCGAGCGTGTGGATCGCGTAGGTCGGCATGTAGAAGGTGAGGATGTAGGTCGACACCGTGCCGCCCATCACCGTGAGCATCAGCAGCAACACCGTGCGCGTGTGCTTCGAGAACAGCTCGCGCAGCACGCCGCGTTCGATGCCGTGATGACGGTCGCCGGGCGCATCGTCCGCGAGCCGGCGGCGCAGATACATGCCGACCGGCGCGATCAGCACGCCGACGAGAAACGGCAGCCGCCAGCCCCAGCCTTCCAGCGCATCCTTCGTCATCGTGTTGGACAGCAACGCCGCGAAGCCCGAGCCCATCAGCGCGGCGCCGCCCTGCGTCGCGAGCTGCCAGCTCGCGCGGAACCCGCGGCGCGACGTGCCGCCCTGTTCGAGCAGCGTCGACGTCGCCGCGCCGAATTCGCCGCCCTGCGAGAAACCCTGCAGCAAGCGCGCGAACACGACGAGCAGCGGCGCGGCGACGCCCACCTGCGCATAGGTCGGCGCGATCGCGATCAGGCCGGTGCCGAGCGCCATCAGCATGATCGTCAGGTTCAGCGCGGCCTTGCGCCCCTTGCGGTCCGCGTAAACGCCGAGCACGACGCTGCCGAGCGGCCGCGTGAAGAAGCCGGCGGCGAACGTCGCGACCGACAGCAGCAGCGACGTGGTCGGGTCGCTCGACGGGAAGAACAGCTTGCCGATCAGCACCGCGAAGAAGCCGTACACGGTGAAATCGAAGAATTCCAGCCAGTTGCCGATCACGGCCGCCGCGATCGCGCCGCGCCGCGTGACGGCAGGCGCGCCCGGCGTGCCGGTGTCGGCGGCGCCCGCCGACGCGGGGTGCAGCGCGAGATGATCTTTCTGCATCGCTATCCTCTCCTGTCAATGCGGCCGGAAGCGCCGGCCGCGCGCCGCCGCCGCGATTACTGTCCGAGGTAACGCTCGACGAGGCGCGTCCAGAACGCCGCGCCGATCGGCAGGTTGCGATCGTTGAAGTCGTATTTCGGGTTGTGCACCATGCAGCCGTCCTCGCCTTCGCCGTTGCCGAGCCGCACGAACGAGCCCGGCCGCTGCTGCAGCATGAACGCGAAATCCTCGCTGCCCATCAGCAGGTCGGTCTGCTCGACCACGTGCGCATCGCCGACGAGTTCGCGTGCGACCTGCGCGGCGAAATCCGTTTCGGCATCCGTATTGACGACGACCGGATAGCCTTCGATGTACTCGACGTTCGCGCTCGCGCCGTAGCTCGCGGCCTGCGATTCGGCCAGCTCGGTGATGCGGCGCTTGAGCAGCGCGCGCACTTCCGGGCTGAACGAACGCACGCTGAGTTCGAGGCGCGCGCCGTTCGGAATCACGTTGTTCGCGGTGCCCGCGTGCATCGAGCCGACCGTGACGACCGCCGGCTGCGACGGGTCGACGTTGCGCGCGACGATCGTCTGCAGCGCCATCACGATGCTCGCCGCGACGACGACCGGATCGACCGTCAGGTGCGGCCGCGCCGCGTGGCCGCCGACGCCCTCGATCGTGATGATCGCCTTGTCGCCGGCCGACATGAACGGGCCGCGCCGCGTGAGAAATACGCCCGGCGCCGCGCCCGGATGGTTGTGCATGCCGAACACCGCATCGCACGGGAAGCGCTCGAACAGGCCGTCGTCGATCATCTTCTTCGCGCCACTGTCGACGCCGTGCTCTTCCGCCGGCTGGAAATACAGGTGGACGGTGCCCGAGAAGTTGCGCGTCTTCGCGAGATGCTGCGCGGCGCCGAGCAGCATCGTCGTGTGGCCGTCGTGGCCGCACGCGTGCATCTTGCCGTGCGTGCCGCTCGCATACGGCAGGCCGGTCGCCTCGACGATGGGCAGCGCATCCATGTCCGCGCGAATGCCGATGCTGCGTGTGCCATCGCCCACCCGCAGCGTGCCGACCACGCCCGTCTTGCCGACCCCGCGCGTCACCTGCCAGCCCCATTGCTCGAGCTTGTCCGCGACGAGCGCGGCCGTGTCGTGCTCCTCGTACGCGAGTTCGGGGTGGTGATGGATGTGGTGACGGATCTCGCGCAGCCCGCCGGCGGCGGGCATCAGATCCTCGACTTCGGTGAAGCGGGTATCGGGGGTATCGGTGGTCATCAAGGGGCTCCTGCTGATTGTCAGCGTGTCTCGCACGCGGCGTTTGCATGCGGGAAAGCGAGCCACTATAGCCAGCCGATATCGGTTCAAGAAGATGCGGAATTTTTCACCGTGATAAGTGTTTTTAATCAGGGTTAATACGGAGGTGTCGGGCCGGCTTGTAGCTTTCGCCGCAAACGCTTCATTTCAGTGCCCGACCCGATAGATGCGGCCGCTATGCACACCCTCCACGCTGCGCCGATACGCCATTGCCACACGTGTCGCGGGCACGCCTTCGTAACCGGGAAAGAACGGCCCGAACCGTTCCGCGGATTCGATCAGCATGGTTGGACTGACCGCATTGATTCGGATACCCCGACGAAAATCGCACGCAGCGGCACGCACGAACCCTTCGATTCCGGCATTCGATGCTGCGGCGTGAGCACCCTGCGCGATCGGATCGTCGACGGCGATGCCAGACGTCAGCGTGATCGAGCCGCCATCGCTCAGGTAATGCTGCCCCACCAGCGCGACGCGCACCTGACCGAGCAGCTTGTCCTGCAGGCCTCGATGAAAATCGGCCGCCGTCATCTTTTCGATTGGGGCGAGCACGACATTGCCTGCGGCGACGACGATGGCATCGACGCGCCCGATCTGCCCGAACAGCGAACCGACGCTGTCGTCACGCGTGATGTCGACCTGATGGTCTCCGCGGGTGCGGCCAACACGAATGATTTCGTGCTTGCCATCACGCGCAAGCTCATCTGCCACGGCACGACCGACGTCCCCGCCGGCACCGATTACGACGATCTTCATCGAACACTCCTTTTCGCGTTCAGGTTGGAACGTCGCCATTCTTCACCGAACCGGGAACCCCATAAATATGCTCTAATTTCCGACACTCCTAACCTACAGTTCGCAATATGGACAGACTGCGTGCCATGGAAACCTTCGTTGCCGTCGTCGAAGGCGGCAACTTCACCGAGGCAGCGCGGCGGCTGGAAATCTCGGCGGTCATGGTCGGCAAATATGTGCGCGAACTGGAGGAGCGTCTCGCTGCGCGCCTGCTCGAGCGCACTACCCGGCGCCAGAACCTGACCGATGCCGGTCGCGTGTTCTACGAAGACGCCAAGCGTGCGCTCGAACACATGCGCATCGCCGAAACGTCGGTCGAACGGCTACGCGCGTCGCCCTCCGGTACGTTGCGAATCAGCGCGCCGATCACCTTCGGCGCCTGTGTCATCGCGCCGCTGGCCGCGACTTTCCGGCAGCGGTATCCGCTCGTGCGTGTCGAGCTGGAATTGAGCAATCGCAACGTCGACCTGATCGACGAGGGTTTCGATCTGGCGATCCGCATCGGCGAACTGGGGATGCCGACCTCGTTGCAAGGCCGTTGACCGGGTATCGGATGGTGATCTGCGCGTCGCCGGGCTATCTCGCTCAGTACGGACGTCCACAGACGCCACAGGGCCTGAGCGCGCATCACTGCCTGTTCCACACGGTGTGGAACAGCCGAAATGGCTGGAAGCTCGGCGACGATGACGGCACGCACTTTTCGGCTGAATCGGGGTTCGCTTGCAACGACGGCAACGGCCTGCGGATGGCCGCGATCGCAGGCGCGGGATTGCTGCTGCAGCCGGAAGTCCTGGTGAGCCACGATCTGGCGAGCGGCGCGCTGGTACAGGTGCTGCAAGGTTACGAGCCGAAGCCGCACCCCGTTCATATCGTGTATCGACAAGACCGGCGCCCGCTGCCGAAGCTCACCCGCTTCGTCGCGCATTTGCTCGAGCATGTGACGGAGCGCGACGCGTCGTAGCGTGCTTTTTCGGCGCCATGTCGATCAGCGCCTTCGCGACCGGTGCGACGTCGTCGTAGGCAGCCGCGCGCCCTGCACCACCCGCTCGATGTGCCATCCGAGGTTCGCGATACGCGCGGCCGCCGCCATCGCAGACGAACTCAGTTCGTACGGGCCTTCAGTTTCGCCACGAGGACATCGCCGAATTCAGGCGCCGACATTGGCTGCTGCCCCGTGATCAGTTCGCGATCGACGACCACGTTGCTGTGCCAGTTCGCCACCGTGTCGACGTGAGCGCCGGCTTCGGCCAACGCGTTCACCGGATAGAACTGCACGTTGCCGCCGAGCCCGCTCGGACCTTCGAGCTGCTGCTCCTCGCCCGTCGAGAAGACAGTCATCCGGTAACCGGCATACGGCCAGCCAGCCGCGAAGGCATTCGCGTTGCCGTCGTTGGCGGCCATCGATGCAACGAAGGCATTCGGGTCGCGCAGCATGGACAGCAACACGATCGGCCCGTGACAGATGATCCCGGTAGGGCGCCCGCTGTCGTGGAAGCTGACCAGGATCTTGCCGAGATTCCGGTCCTTGAGCAGGTCGACCATCGGCGCGTGGCCGCCGGGGATAAACAGGCCGACATAACCGCCGGTCCCCTCCGAGACGACGGAGGCCAGCGTCTTCGGATGCTTCAGTTGCGCGATACCTTGCGCGTATTTCAGTGCATCCGCGCGCGCTGCATCGTCGCCGCCGAAAAACAGCTTGTTGTTCGAGTTCGCGTCCATCACCGGCATGTCGCCGTTCGGATTGGCGATCACCGGCTCGTAGCCAGCCTCGACAAGCTTGCGGTACGGCACGACGAATTCGTTGAGGTAATAACCCGTCGAATATTTCCTGCCGTCGCGCAAATCGAGCGCGTGAGCGCTCGACATGACAACCAGCACCTTGCCGCGCGACTGCGCCGACGCGCCCACCGGCAATGCAAACGCGGTCGCCGTGGCGAGTGCGGCAGCACCGATCTTGAGGATGTTCATCATCAATACCTTCCGAAAAATTGAGTGAGCCGGTTCAAGCGCCGGTCCCGGCATCCACCACGTAGCGCGGAGCGGCCTTGGCGTTGGCGAATTGGGGCGTGAGTGCGCGGCGCGCCGCTTCCCATTGCGTCCAGCCGTCGCCGTCGTGCAGCGTCGGGATCGTCACGAGCTCGCCCTGATCGAGGCCCGCAAGCGCGGCATCCACCAAGTCGTCGGCCGTCATCGTGCTGGCGGCCTCCTTCTGCTTCGCATAGCCGGCCACATCCCAGAACTCGGTCGCCGTCGCTGCAGGCAGCACGGTCTGCACGCGCACGCCCTTGTCCGCCAGGTCGCGCTGAAGGGCGTGACCGAAGCTCAGAACGTACGACTTCGACGCGCTGTACACGCCATTGAGCAGTTCAACCGCAATACCAACGACCGAGCTGATGTTGATGATGGTTCCCGTGCCCTTGCTGGCGAACACCGGTGCGACGGCGTAAGTCAGACGGGTGAGCGCGGTGATGTTCAGATTGATCATCGATTCCATCGTGTCGACGTCACCGTTGAGAATCGACGCGACCGAGCCGATTCCCGCGTTGTTCACCAGCATCGTGATGGTGCTGTTCTCACGCAGGATGCCTTCGATCTTCGCGAGCGCGACCTTGTCGTTCATATCGGCGGCGACGGTCTCGACCGAGCGGCCGGTTTCGGCCCTGAGGCGGCGCGCGAGCGCGCTCAGACGGTCCTGGTTACGCGCCACCAGGACGAGGTCGTAGCCGCGTTTCGCGAGGCGGTCTGCGTAAATGGCACCGATGCCAGCCGATGCGCCGGTGATCAGCGCGGTGCCTTGCGTGGAAGTGGTCATGATTTTTCCTTTCCGTGAATCGAACCGACCGGGTGTCGGTTCGTGGAACGAATTCTGGCTTCGACCGAATCCATCCTCAATGTCATATATGCAATGATTTATGCCATCCGCATGCTGACCGGAAACCTTGCGGATTCGTCCTTTGGAACAGGCGCCCGATTACCCAAAATCGGTTCTGTAGTGGGTTCCGCCCGGCGTCTTGCTTCCCGAAGGCGGCCGCGCGCAAGGCCATCTGATGACACGCCGCCGCAGCCCGTGACGATGTCCGTTTTATGCTAGATTCAATTGATCGGGACACGCACATGGCGGACGTCATGCACACGGTAGGGCTCGTTGTTTACCCAAATTTCCAGTCGCTCGCGCTCGCGGTGGCGAGCGTGTTCGAGTACGCGAATCTGCTCCGCGGCGAGGAGGTGTACCAGTTCCGGATCGTGTCCGAGCACGGCGGCGCGGTCATGTCGTCGCAGGGTTTTTCGGTCAACACCGAACCGCTGGCCAAAGCGGGATATGACACGCTGATCGTCGCCGGCGACAACGAATGCCGGCTTCCATCGGCGACGCTGGTGGACTTCCTGCATCGCGCGCCCTTCCACTCTCGGCGTATTGCGTCGATATGCACGGGAGCCTTCGTCCTCGCGGCCGCCGGGCTCCTCGACGGGAAACGGGCGACGACGCACTGGTATCACGCGCGGGACTTCAAGAAACAATATCCGAACGTGCAGCTCGACGAAGATCGCATCTTCGTCGTGGACGGTCAGGTCTGGACTTCGGCCGGCATGAGCGCCGGATCTTGCCCTAGCGATCGTCGAAAGCGACTTCGGGCTGGAAACGGCGCGCATGGTCGCGCGCAAGCTCGTGCTGTACCAACGGCGCGGCGGCGGCCAGTCGCAATTCTCGACCTTGCTGGAACTGAACGCGCGATCGGACCGCGTGCAAATGGCGCTGACCTACGCGAGCGAAAACCTGGCGAGCGATCTGTCGGTGGAGCGCCTGGCAGAGGCGGCACGTTTGAGCCCGCGCCAATTCAGCCGCGTGTTCCGGGAGGAGACGGGGCAATCCCCCGCGAAGGCGGTTGAGCGGCTGCGCGTCGAAGCCGCCCGCCTGATGATGGAAACGACGCGCCATCCGATCGAAATCATTGCGAGAGAAACCGGATTCGGCGACCGCGAGCGCATGCGCCAGGCATTTCTGCGCGCGTTTGGGCAACCCCCGCAGACCATCCAGCGCGCCTCCGGGGTTGCGCCGCTCATGAAGCAGGGCTTGTTGAACCAATAGGCGGGCAGGTACGCGCAGTCTTGCTTGCCAAAACCGTAAGCGCTCGCTTCGCCCATCGAGAATGACGAGTGGGTTTCCGTCATTGAAGCGCCAGGGCTGCAAGCAGCCAGCAATCCAGGCGAAAAATCTACTGCTCGCCGGAAGACCACTCCGGGCTATAGCCGCCAAGCGCCGGGTGGTACATTTCATCGCCGGAATGCTGCGTGAATTCGACATTGAGCCGATCCTCGCGCAAGCCGAGAATCTCCACGCAATGCGCGCAAAGTGCCTGCGCCACTTCCATGCGCTGCCCGGGCGGGCGGCCCCGGCGGATATCCAGCATCATCACGGCGACCGGGACAGGCGCTTCGCCGACCTCGGCAATACGCCAGACACCGCCTTGCCCCAGCTCGCGGATCGCGACGCTGATACGCCGAATATCGACCGACATCATCCGCGCATAGGTCTCGCTCATTTTGGCGGCGAGCAATTGCTTGGTTTCCACCGAATAGTGGTCGTTCACGTCCAGTTGCAGATAGGGCATGGTATTCAGGATTCCGGGTGATTGATCGAACGCGTGCGGCATCGGCCTGTCCAGATGCCGCCAGCCGATTCTGGCACCCGGCTCGCCGCCCTCACCATGTCGAATAAGCCACGATTCCGGACACTGGTTCAAAAACGACGCCTGTTCGCAGAGGATTCTCGCGGCATCCTCCCCGCGCTATGCAAATCCGTACAACTTCGCCGGGTTCGTGACGAATATCCGCTGCTGCCAGTCCGGACGCCCGATCCACCCGGCGATCACGTCCAGCAAGCTTGCGTCGTCCGGCTTGTCCGTCTTCTGCGTCGGGTGCGGCCAATCGGTGCCCCACAGCATGCGCTCCGGCGCCATGTCGATCAGCGCCTTCGCGACCGGCGCGACGTCGTCGTAGGCGGGCGCGCCCGTCTTGCTGTCGACGTACGGCCCCGACAACGTGATCCACGTATGGCCCTTTTCCACGAGGCGTTGCGCGGTACGAAACGCGGCCGACGACAGCCCGCCGGGCTGCGGCACATGCGCGATATGGTCGATGACGAGCGGGCAAGGCAGCGCTGCAAGATGCGGCTCCAGCTCCGGCAGCCGCGCGCCCTGCACCACCAGCTCGATGTGCCATCCGAGGTTCGCGACGCGCGCGGCGAGCGGTGCCAGCATGTCGAGCGTCGTCGCGCCCGGATAGCTGAGGTTGAACCGGATCGCACGGATGCCGCCGCGATCGAGCGCCCGAAGTTCGTCGTCGCTCACGGTGCCGTCGACCACGGCGACGCCACGCGCGTCGGCGCCGAACTGCGCGATCGCCGCCAGCGTGCAGCGATTGTCCGTCCCGTACGTCGACGGCGTCACGACCACGTTGCGCTTCACGCCGATCCGCGCCTGCACGCTCCGGTATTGCGCGACGGTCGCATTCGGCGGGCGCAGCGTCGTGCCCGGCGCGACCGGAAACCGGTCGTCGTAGATGTGCATGTGACAGTCGATCGCCCCGTCGGGCAACCGGAACGCCGGCCGTTCGGTGCCGCTCGACCACGTTTCGTCGGCCGCGGCCAGCCTCGGCAATGCAGCCGAAGCCAGCGTCGCGCCGGCGATCCGGAGGAACCCGCGTCTCGCGATGCGCGCCATGATCAGATGGTCCCCGTCTTGCCGACCAGCTTGCCGGCCGCATGATTGCGCGTGAGCAGCAGCAGCGTCGCGACGCTCACGAGCGTGAGGATCGCGAGCGGCATCAAGGCGAGCGCGTAGCTGCCCGTCGCCGCCTTCACCCACCCGTACACGTTCACCATCAGCCCGCCGCCGAGCAGGTTCGCAATCGCGTTGACCGTCGCGAGCCCGGCCGCCACGGTACTGTTGGACAGCATGTCGGTCGCGAGCGCCCAGAACGGGCCCTTGAACGAATACGCACCGACCAGCACCGCACAGAGCATGCAGACCGTGGGCAGCAGCGATCCGCTCAGCGACGTCGCGAACAGGCCCACGCCGATCAGCAGCATCGGCACGACCGTGTGCCAGCGACGTTCGCCGACGCGGTCCGAGCGCCGGCCCCAGTAGACCATCAGGATCGAGGCCACCGCGTACGGCACCGAGTTCAGCAGGCCGGTTTCCATGACGGTCAAGCCGAACGACTTCAGCAACTGCGGCTGCCACACGGACAGCGTGCTGCCTGCCGCGGAAGCACACGTGTCGACGAGCGCGAGGCACAGCACGTAGCGGTTGCGGAACAGCTGCGCAAGCGGCAGCGATGGCACCTTCTTGCGTGTCTTGTGGCCGGCGGCCAGCGCGTTCGAGAGCCACGCGCGCTCGTCGTCGTCGAGCCACCTCGCGTTCTCCGGCTTGTTCGTCAGCATGAACAGGCACGCGATGCCGAGCAGCACCGTGGGAATGCCTTCGAGGATGAACAGCCAGTGCCAGCCGCGCAGGCCCCAGACACCGTCCATCTGCAACAGCAGCGCGGAGATCGGCGAGCCGATGAAGCTCGCGGCCGGAATCGCGACCATGAACGTCGCGACGATCCGCGCCCGGTACTGCGCGGGAATCCAGTACGACAGATAAAGCAGCACGCCCGGGAAGAAGCCGGCCTCGGCCGCGCCCAGCAGGAAACGCAGCACGTAGAACGTCGTCGCGTTGTGCACGAGCGCGGTCGCCGCCGACACGATGCCCCACGTGATCATGATCCGCGCGATCCAGATCCGCGCGCCGTATTTCTGCAGCGCGAGATTGCTCGGCACTTCGAAAAAGAAGTATGAAATGAAGAACAGGCTGCTGCCGAAACCGAAGACCTGCGCCGACATCCCGAGGTCGTGGTTCATCTGCAGCGACGCCATCCCCACGTTGCCCCGGTCGATGAAGGCAAGCAGGTAGCAGATCATCAAGAAGGGAATGAGTCGCCAGACGACCTTTCGTATGGTCCGGCGCTCGATCGCGGACGCTTCCATGAAACCGGCTTGCATGTTGTCTCCGTTTATTGTGCGCCTGAGCGCGTTCCTGTGAACCGTTGCCACGCGATGACCGCCACGACGCCGCACGCCAGCACGGCGGCCATGGCGGCGAAGGTGTGTCGCACGCCGAGCGCCTCCGATGCGCTGCCGACGAGCAGGTAACCGAACGGCATCGTGCCGTTGTAGGCCATGCCGTACATCCCGACGAGCCCGCCGCGCACGTGTTCCGGACACTGCCGCTGAATCGTCGCGTTCGTCGACGTGGCCGCGAACGTGAGGCTGAAGCCGAGCGCATAGAACGCGGGAATCGAACCCGCGGCATCGGTCGTCGCGGCCAGCACGGCCAGCGCGCCGACTGCCGTCCACGGTGCATAGGCGATGAACCGGCGCGACGCGCGCGGCCCGAACGCCGACGACAGCAGCACCGCCGCGCTCAACGAGCCGGCGCCGGCGCACGCGAAGAACACGCCGGTAAAGCGCGCCGCGTCGTGAAAACCCTGGTCCGCGAGCAGCGGCACGAGCGTCTGGTAGCTGCCGGCAAACAAGCCGATGCACGCGAGAATCGGCAGATAGCGGGCCGAGAACGCATCCGACAGCACGTAGCCGACCGCGTCGCGCAGGCCGCTTTCCGTGCGCGACGGGCGGTCCACCGTCGCGGTCCGGATCGACCGCACGCACGCCGCCATGAAGCACAGCGCGAGCGCATAGATCGCAAACGACGTCCTGGGGCCCAGCGTCGGATAGACGAAGCCGGCGATGGTCGGGCCGACCATGCGCCCGACGTTGTAGACCATCGTGTTCATCGCGACCGCGTTGGACGTGTGCGTCGCATCCTGCAGGCTCGTCAGCAGCAGCACCTGCCGCGCCGGCGTTTCCACCGCGCTCGACACGCCGATCGCCAGCGCATGCGCGAGGATCAGCTTCACGCCGAGCAGGCCGAGCAGCGACAACGTGAAGAGGCTGCCCGTCAGCAGCAGCGACGTCGTCAGCACGCAGAGCGTCACGCGGCGCGCGTTGGCCGAGCCGATGCGGGAGCCCGCCACCGGTGCGACGATCAACTGCGGCCCATACAGCAGGAAGTTGAGCAGCGCGAGGATCGCCGCCGAGCCGGACAGGTGATAGATCAGAAGATTCAGCGTGACGTTCTGCGTCCAGCTGCCGAGCACCGACGCGACCTGCCCGCTCAGGTAGCGCCGCAGCGATGCCTCCGTCAGCGCGGGAAACAGCCTGTTCACCCACCCCGCTTGCGTCGCCACGTTCATGACAGCGCCTTCCCGCGCGTTTCGGGCGCGAACAGCACGACCGCGGCCGCGGCGACGAACGCGACGATCGTCGTCGCGAGCCCGAGCACGAAGCCGCCCGACGTCGACGCCAGCGCACCGATGATCAACGGCGCGATGAAGCCGCCGAGCCGGCCGCCGTTGTATGCGAGACCCATGAAGAAGCCGCGCGATGCCGTGTTGCCGATGATCTCCGCGAGGAACGGGCCGGCACCCGCGAAGATCCCGTTCACGCTGAAGCCGGTCAGAAAGATCGCGGTCATCAGCAGCAACGGATTCGCCGACACGATATACACGCCGACGGCCAGCGCGCCGACCAGCAGGTAGGCCAGGAACATCGGCCGCCGGCCGAGCCGGTCGACCCACGCCGAGAACAGCAGGAACCCGGTGATCGCGCCGAACTGCAACGCCAGCACGAACTTCAGGCTATGCACGAAGTCGAGGTGCTTCACCGTGATCAGGAACGTCGGCGTCCACGTGAATACACCCCAATAGAGATACTGCAGAAAGAAGATGAAGCAGAAGGCGGTGAGCAGGCCGCGCACGTTCAGCTTCTCGTGACCGGCGGTATCGGGCTTGCGGGCCTGCGACTTCGCGTGCCGGCGTTCGAGCCAGATCGGCGACTCCGGCGTCTTGCGCGCGACCCAGAACAGAATGAAGAACGGCGAAGCACCGATCAGGAACAGCAAACGCCAGCTGTCGCCGCCCAATCCGCCATGCGTGGCGCCGACGATGCCCGAGATCGCGATCGCGAGAATCGCGCCGATCGGCAAGCCCATCTGCATCAGCGCGCCGCCCTTGCCGCGCCGGCCCGGATGCCAGGTCTCCGCGATGAGCGCCGCGCCGGCGGTCCAGGTTCCGCCCATGCCGAGCGCGCCGAAAAAGCGCAACGTGGCGAACGCGTGCGCATCGGGCGCAAATGCGATCAGGCCGGAAAACAGCGAGTAGATGCCGACGCAGAGCAGCGCGGTGCGCACGCGCCCGATCCGGTCCGACACGAAGCCGAACAGAATGCCGCCGATGATCTGTCCGGCCGCCGTGACGCTCGTGAACATGCCGAGCTGCGCCTTGTTCAGCCCGAACTGCAGCGCGAGCGTCGGCAGCAGCAGCGACAGCAGGAACGAGTCGTAGCTCTCGAACGTCCAGCCGAGCCCCGCGAGCGACAGCGCACGCCACTCGATACCGGTCACGCGCGTGAGCCCTTTTTCCGCGGCGGCGGCTTCCATCTCCTGCGTCGCCACGGTTGCAGTCGTCTTCATGGGTTGTCTCCGGGATTCGCGATGCGATACGTCGAGGCGGCCGTCCGGCTGAACAGCGCGGCCTTTTCATCGGCCGACATCGCGGACGCGAGTCGTTTGAAGGCGTTCCACAGCACGCGATAGCCGAACATCCCCTTGTCGACGGGGAAGTTGCTTTCGAACATGCAGCGATCGACGCCGAAAAGCTCGACGCAGGTGTCGAAATACGGCTGCCACGCGGCCGCCAGTTCCTGCGACGACGGCGGCAACTCACGCGCGGCGAAATCGAAACCGAACACGGTCATGCCCGCGCCGCCGAGCTTCATGCGCGTGTTCGGCAGCACGGCGAGACGCGCGAGTTGCCGTTTCCACTGCGCATGCACTTCGGCACGCCGGCCGGCATGCGGCCCCACCCCGACAGGGCCGCCAAAGTGGTCGATGACGACGATGACGTCCTCGGACGCGCGCGCGAGTTCGTACAGGTCGTCGAGCTGCGTGTGATAGACCCACGCGTCGAGCGACAGTCCGTAGCGGCCGAGCGTCGTCACGCCCTGCCGGAAAGCCTGCTCCGACATCCGGTCGCGCGGCGGCGTCACCGGGCTCGACCGCACGTCGGGGCTCGCATGCCATGCGAGCGGATTGCGGATGCCGCGCAATTGCCCGCCGGACACCTGCAGCATCGTGTCGAGCACCGCCTCGAGTTCCGCGCCGAGCGACAGATCGGCACCGCCGACGATGGCCTCGCAGCATCGCGCGGGGCCGTATGCACCGCTGTCGAACATCGCGGCGACGCCGCTCGCGAATGCCACTTCGCCCACCGGCTTGAACGCCTCCGGCCCGCTTGCGCGCAACATCGATCGACACTGCACATAGACCGTCGACACGACCCGATGCCCGCTGCGCACGTCCGCGCCGAACTCGTCCGCGAGATAGCGCCCGGTCTGGCGGTCCCACAGGTGGTGATGGGCGTCGACGATGGCGAGTTCGGGTTCGAGCACCGGCTCGTCGCGCAATGCGAGCCACTCGGGCCTGACCGGCAGATGGGGCGCGTGAACGGTCTGCATCGCACTCGCCTCAGAACTTCTGGCGCATGCCGATCACCACGCCCGTCTGGTTGTGATCGGGCGCGACCGTGCCATAGCCGTTCACGCCGAGCGCGGAGCCGCCCTTGTTGCGCGCGAAACCCGCCGTCGCATAGATATCGGTGCGCTTCGACAGCAGATAGTCCGCACAGAGCACGGCGAGCCACGGGTCGGCACTGGTCGAATGCACGTCCTGGTAATAGGCCGTCGCCGTGACCACGAACGCGGGCGACACCGCGTATTGCGCGCCGGCCCAGTACAGGTTTGCCGCGCTGGCTTCGGCGCCGTTCGCGACACGGATCGGGTTCGCCGGCAGGAACGCATTCGACGCACGAAGGTAGCGATAACCGGCGAATCCCTTCACCGGTCCGATCGCATACGACGCGGCGGCCGTGGCGCGCCGCTCGGTGCCCGTGTTGGTCGCGACGGTGTTGCTGTTGCGCTGCTCGTACGACACGCTCGCGGCGAGCGGCCCTTGCGAGAAAGTCAGCGCCCCGCTGAAGAAGCGGCCAGTGAGTTGCGCGCCCGGCACCTCGGCGCCGTACCCGGTGTCGTAGCGGGTGCTATACATGGCCTGTGCCGTCAGTGGGCCGAACACGCCGGTGTACTTCACCGAGTTGTCGATGCGCGCGGCCGCCGCGTAGTCGAC
This sequence comes from Burkholderia cenocepacia, assembly GCF_014211915.1. NCBI lineage: Bacteria > Pseudomonadati > Pseudomonadota > Betaproteobacteria > Burkholderiales > Burkholderiaceae > Burkholderia > Burkholderia cenocepacia. Next base: position 1,980,718 of record NZ_CP060040.1, read on the forward strand.
CGACAGCACCGAGTATCGCGACGACGCGCCCATCGGGTCGAAGGCCACGGCCTGTTCGTAAAAGAGCGCGTTCTGGCGGCCGAACGTCAGTTGCTGACCCCGGTACGCCAGCCCGACCCACGCCTGCCGGCCGAAAATCCGCGACGTCGTGGCGGCGTTCGAACCGAGACCTTTCGTCGACTGCGCGGTCGTGCCGTCATTGATGTTGAAGCCGTTTTCCAGCTGGAAAATGGCCTTCATGCCGCCGCCGAGATCCTCGACGCCCTTCAGTCCCCAGCGCGAACCGGACAGATTGCCCGACGCTTCGCGCGTCTGCGCGCCGCCGGTATTCGTATTGTTGATGTGTTCGACGCCGACATCGGCAATGCCGTACAGCGTGACGCTGCTTTGCGCATGCGCGGCAGCGCACCACGAGGCCGCGCTCGCGACGGTGACGGCGCCGAGCATGAAGCGGGGTTTCGGGCGGGAATGCTGGCTGGCCTGATTCGACAACATGAAGTTTCCAAACTGTTTTTTGTGGGTGGGTGTTCTGGCGAAAGAAAATTCACGCCTCGCGGGTGACAGGCGCTTCGCCGGCGCCCGAGCCCGGATCGCCGAGCCATGCGATGGTCAACGCGCCGAGCAGCAGCACACCCGACACGGCGATGAGCGGCGCGGTGAAGCCGCCCGAGAATTGCTTGAGCGCACCGATCATCGACGGCCCGACGAAGCCGCCGAGATTGCCGACCGACACGATCAGCGCGAGTCCTCCCGCGGCGGCCCGGCCGGTGAGGAATCCCGACGGGATGGCCCAGTAAGTCGCCTGGAACGCGAGGATTCCGCTCACCGTGACGCACAATGCGATCAGCTTGAAAACCGGCGCATGAATGAAGGCGCTCGCACACAACGCCGCCGCGGCGAGTGCGAGCGCACCGGCGACATACGGAATACGGTTGGCCGCGCGATTGGCGAGACGCGCCCACCAGAGCATCGCACCGGCGCCGATCGCATACGGAATGGCCGTCAGCCAGCCGACCACCGCGTGTTCGACGCCGAACTGCCTGATGATCTGCGGCATCCACAAGCCGACGCCGAGCGAGCCGACGATCCCGCAGAAGTTGACGAACGCGAGCACGAACACGCGCCAGTTCGTCATCGCGTCGCGCAGTGTGCTGCCGTGCTTCGCGCCGATGTCGCGCTGCTCGAACGCGAGGCGCTTCGCGAGCGACGCCTTTTCTTCGTCACTGAGCCACGCGGCTTTCTCGGGACGGTCGGCCAGCACGAACAGGCACGCGATGCCGAGCATCACCGCAGGGACGCCTTCGATCAGCAGCAGCCACTGCCAGCTGCGCAGCCCATGCAGGCCGCCGAGTTCGAGCAGCGCGCCCGAAATCGGCGAGCCGACCATGTTCGCGACGGGAATGCCGACGAGAAAGGCGGCCGTCACCTTCGCGCGCCACTTGCCGGGAAACCAGTGCGTGAAATACAGGTAGATGCCGGGCGTGAACCCCGCCTCGGCGAGCCCGAGCAGAAAACGCGCGGCCGCAAAGCTCTTCGGTCCGACGACGAATGCCGTCGCCATCGAGAACAGGCCCCACGTGATCATGATTCTCGCGATCCATACGCGCGCCCCGACCTTCTGCATGATCAGGTTGCTCGGAATCTCGAACAGGAAATAGCCGATGAAGAAGAGGCCGGCGCCGACACCGAACTGCTCGGCCGTCAGACCGAGATTCTTGTTCATCGTGAGCGCGGCGAAACCGACGTTGGTCCTGTCGAGATAGCTGATCACGTAGCAGACGAAGATGAACGGCAGAATGCGCCGGAACGCCCTGGCGAGCGTGCGCTCGCTGGCCGCGTAATCGTCGCCGGCAAGCTGCGCCGAGGACGGCGCGTCGGCGCGCGGTGCATCGTCGCCGGCACGCAGCGCGTGCGAAATGGTCATGCTTGTCTCCTTCGTCGCGCGGCTGGCGGCGCGATCTTTCGGCATGCGGGCGGGAAGCCGATGCGCGGCTTCCCGGCTCGTGGGTCTCAGTCCTGCTTCACTGCCCGTTTCGCTGCCTGTTTCGGCAGCGCTCCGGCAATACTCATGTCCGCTTTCAGGACGGAACCGGACGTCGATTCGGTGATGAAGAGCGTCTTCATGTCCGGGCCGCCGAAGCACACGCTCGTGAGCGACGCCCCTTTCGGCCCGGTCAGGATCTCGACGGGCTCCGCGCAATGGTCGAGCACCCACACGCGGCCGAGCCCCGGATTCGCGACGAACAGGCGGCCTTCGAGATCGACGGTGAGGCCGTCGGGGCCGCTCGCTCCGTAGGAGGTAAAGAACTGGCTGACCTTGCTGACCGACCCGTCGGCCTGCAACGGCATGCGCCACACGGCATTGCCGCGCGTCATCGCGACGAACAGCACCTTCTCGTCGCGCGACAGGACGAGCCCGTTCGGGCTCGGGCAGGTGTCGAGCAGCATGTCGAGCTTGCCGTCGGGCGACAGCCGATACACGCGGCCCGTCGGATCGTGCAGCCCGGTCTGCCCCTGGTCGGTGAAATAGAGGTTGCCGGCCGAGTCGAACGTCAGGTCGTTCACGCCCTTGAAGCGTTCGGTGTTGCGGCGCTCGAGATGCGGGCGAATTTCACCGCGCTCGATATCGAGCAGCATCAGGCCGTTCCGGTAATCGGTGATGATCAGGTGCGATGCGTCGAAGCGCTTCATCCCGTTGGGCTCGCCGTCGTATTCGACGACGAGATCCCAGTCGCCCGACGGCGAAATGCGGAAGATGCGCCCGTGCGGAATGTCGGTGACGAACAGATAGCCGTCCGGATCCCACACCGGCCCTTCGAGAAAGGAATCGGTGACCATGCCGCCGCGATTCGCGCGCGCCCATTCCGTGCGGACGTCCGGCTTGCGAAACTTCTCCGGCATGCGCGTGAATACTTCGGCTTCGCGCACGTCGGGACTCGTCAGATAAAACATGCGTACCTCGATGTCCAGGGTTCAAGCCGCGCTGTGCGCGCGTTCGTCGAGCACCGCGAGAACGTTGGCGGCCGCGCCCTTCCCCATGTTCACGTACGCGGCATCGCTCACGCCGCCGACATGCGGAGACAGAATCACGTTGGGAATCTGCTGGAACGGGTGCGGCACCGTCATCGGCTCGACATCGAAGCTGTCGAGGCCCGCCGCGCGCAATTGGCCGCTCGCCAGCGCGTCGGCAAGCGCGGCTTCGTCGATCAAGCCACCGCGTGCGGTATTGACGAGAATCGCTCCGCGCTTGAAACGCGCGAACGTGTCGCGGTTGAGCATCCGGCGGTTGTCGGCCGTCAACGGACAATGCAGCGACACGACGTCCGACTCCGCGTACAGCGTGTCGAGCGCCACGCGCTTCACACCGACCGGCGCTTCCTTCGCGAACGGATCGAACGCGAGCACCTTCATGCCGAACGCCGCGCCGATCGCGGCCACGCGCCGGCCGATCGCGCCGAGTCCGACGAGGCCGAGCGTGCGCCCGTCGAGTTCGACGGACTTGTGCGTCGCCTTGTCCCAATGGCCCTCGCGCATGCGGATATCGAGCTGCGGAACCGACTTCGCGCACGCGAGCAGCAGCGCCCATGCGTGCTCGGCGACGGCGGCCGCATTCGCGCCGACCGCGGCGCGCACCGCGATACCGCGTGCGGCAGCCGCGTCCTGATCGATCACGTCGATGCCGCTGCCGTGCTTCGAAATCACCTGCAGGTGCTCGGCGGCGTCCATGATGCGGGCGTTGATCTTGCCGTACCGGACGATGATCGCGACCGGCTTGTGCCGGGTGCAGAGCGCCACGATGTCGCCTTCGGTCGGTTGCTTGCCGGCGAACACGACGTCGAACTGCGCAAGCATCTCGAGCGCTTGCGGCGCAAGGTCGGCGGCGGTCACGAGGACCACGGGCCTGTGCGAAGCGATCCGCATCACAGTGCCTCGCCTTCGGCCAGCATGCCGGCTGCACGCAGCTCCTTCTCGATCCAGCCCGGACGAAGGTCGCCCTTGTGGATCGCCGCGATACGCGCGGTTTCGAAGTCCAGTTTTTTCTGCGCGAGATCGACGATGCGCGCGACGTCGGCGCGGGGAACAACGACGACGCCGTCTGCGTCGCCGACCACCAGGTCGCCCGGATTCACCGTCGTGCCGCCCAGCGAGATCGGCGCATTCACGCGCCCCGCGATGCTTTTGGTCGGGCCGCACGGATTGAGGCCGGCCGAGAAGATCGGGTAGTCGCCGTTGGCCAGTTCGTGCGCGTCGCGCACCGCGCCGTCGATGACGATGCCGGCGATGCCGCTCGCCTTCGCCTGCGCCGCCATGATTTCGCCGAGCAGCGCGCACGAGATGTCGCCCTTGCCGTCGACCACGACGACGTCGCCCGGCTTCGCGACGGCGAGCGCCGCATGGATCGCCAGGTTGTCGCCCGGACGGACTTCGACCGTGACTGCGGGGCCGGCGACCTTCATCTTCGGCGACAGCGGCCGCACGCGGCCATGCACCGTGCCGCGGCGGCCCGCGACGTCGGCGAGGATCGCGGCCTGGTAACGCGCGGCCGCCTGAACGAGTTCCGGCGAGATGCGTTCGATGTCGCGATTGATCGGAGAAGTGCTGACGGATGGCTTGCTCATGACTCGACCTCGGGTTGTGCGTTGTACTCTGTACAACACTGGTGTACATAGTGAAATCACTATAACGAGACAACCCATACCAGGGCACTGGCGTTTACCCTTTTACGTGGTAAACCAGTGTTTTACTCTGTACAATCCCTGTTGTGAGTCGACGGGAGAGAAGGAATGGGAAATGACGGCGTGGTTGCCGTGGAAAAGGCGCTTTCGCTGCTGGACTGCTTCAAGCCGGGCGCCGAATCGCAGTCGCTCGCGACGCTGTCGCAAGCCTCCGGCATGCACAAGACGACGGTCTATCGGCTGATGAACTCGCTGGAGCGAATGGGCTATGTCGTGCGCGCGCAGTCCGGCAACTATTCGCTTGGGCACCGCGTGCTGTACCTCGGCAAGCTGTACGAGCAGTCCTTCCATCTGTCCACGGTGGTCGAACCGGCGCTGCATGCGCTGGCCGCGCTGACGAAGGAAAGCGCATCGTACTACGTGCACGACAACGGGCAGCGGCTTTGCCTGTTTCGGGTCGAGCCGTCCGAAGGCCTGCGTGAAACGCGGCTCGCGGGCACGATGCTGCCGCTCGACGACACGGCCATCAGCCAGGTGATCCGTTTCTGGGGTCTCGGCGAACCGATCTATGACAAGCCGCCCGCACTGCCCCTCTTCACCGCGGGTGCACGCGATGTGCACACCGCAGCGTTCGCGGTGCCGATCTTCGGCGCCGGCGACAAGTTCATGGCGGCGCTGACGCTGTCCGGTCCAGCGTCGCGCCTCAGCGTCGCGCACGAATCGGGTGAACTGGATCGACCGCAGCTGGATGCGGCCGCCGATCTATCGCGGAAGCTGGGCGCGAGTGTCGCGCTCTGCGAGAGTCTGTACGGCACCTGATCGCCGCTTTGACCAAGGCGTGGTTCAGGTCGACGAACCGTTCGTCGCCTGACCGCGGACACGTTCGCACCATGCCCCGCCCGGCCCCCGGGAGCGCAACGCATGCGTCGCCGCACCGACGCGACGGCCCGCCCAATCGGCCTGTCCAATCGGCTCGGCACGCGGGCCCTTGATTTTCGAGACGAACGGTCTATTATTCCGCCATGGACGCTCGAACCGATCCGCCGCGCCGCCGCGGCAGGCCACCCAAACAGCACGACGACCTCGTCGCCACGCGCGACATGCTGCTGCGCACCGGGCTCGAGATCCTCACCGAAAAGGGCTTTTCCGCCACCGGGCTCGACGAGATCCTCGGGCGCGCCGGCGTGCCGAAAGGCTCCTTCTATCACTACTTCGACAGCAAGGAAGCGTTCGGTCTCGAACTGATCGACCGCTACGCCGAGTTCTTCGCCCGCAAGCTCGACCGCCATTTCAGCCAGCTGGAACGCTCGCCGCTGGCGCGCGTGCGCGCGTTCGTCGACGACGCCCGCGAGGGCATGGCCCGCCATGCGTACAACCGCGGCTGCCTGATCGGCAACCTCGGCCAGGAAATGGGCACGCTGCCGGAAAGCTTCCGCGCCCGTCTGCGCGCCACGTTCGAAGATTGGCAACGCCGTCTGGCCGAATGCCTGGGCGCCGCGCAGCAGGCGGGTGAGCTGGCGGAGTCCGCCGACCCCGCCGCGCTGGCCGCGTTCTTCTGGATCGGCTGGGAAGGCGCAGTGCTGCGCGCGAAGCTCGAACGCAGCGACGGGCCGCTCGCGCTGTTCGCGCAGTTTTTCTTCAATGGATTGCCTCGCCGCTGAATTTTTTTACGATTAATTAGACGATCGGTCTAGAAAGGAGGACGCATGTTCCAGGGCATCGTGATCGACAAGGACGAAACCGGCCAGCACGCACGGCTGCACACGCTGGACGACGCGCAGTTGCCCGCCGGCAACGTGACGATCCGCGTGAGCTATTCGACGCTGAACTACAAGGACGGGCTGGCGATCACCGGCAAGAGCCCGGTCGTGCGCAAGTTCCCGATGGTGCCGGGCATCGATCTGGTCGGCGAAGTCGAAGCGAGCACGCACCCGGATTACCGCGCCGGCGATCAGGTCGTGCTCAACGGCTGGGGCGTCGGCGAAACGCACTGGGGCGGCCTCGCGCAGAAGGCGCGGGTCGACGGCGACTGGCTGGTGCCGCTGCCGTCCGCGTTTTCGCCGCAACAGGCGATGGCCATCGGCACGGCCGGCTACACGGCGATGCTGTGCGTGATGGCGCTGGAACGGCACGGCGTGCGCGCTGGCGACGGCGAGATCGTGGTGACGGGCGCGGCCGGCGGCGTGGGCAGCGTCGCGACGGCCCTCCTCGCGCGGCTCGGGTATCGCGTCGTCGCCGTGACGGGCCGCCCGGCCGATGCCGACTACTTGCGGCAACTCGGCGCGGCGGAGATCCTGGATCGCGCTCAATTCAGCGCACCCGGCAAGCCGCTCGGCAAGGAACGCTGGGCGGGCGCCGTCGACGTGGCCGGCAGCCACGTCCTCGCCAACGTGTGCGCGACCACGCGCTACCGCGGCGTGGTGACGGCCTGCGGCCTCGCCGCCGGCATGGATTTCCCCGCGACCGTCGCGCCGTTCATCCTGCGCGGCGTCACGCTCGTCGGGATCGACAGCGTGATGTGCCCGCGCGCCGAACGGCTGGAGGCCTGGCGCCGGCTCGCGTCCGACCTCGACGTCGAGCAGCTGGGCGCCATCGGCCGTCGGGTCGGCCTGAGCGAGGTCATCCCGCTGGCCGCGGAACTGATCGACGGCAAGGTGCGCGGCCGCATCGTCGTCGACGTGAACGCGTGATCGCCATTCGTGCCGCTTTATCGAGGAGACGTCATGACCGCTTCAGACAACGCGCCCGTCAGCCGCTTTCCGGTGCCGGCGCTCGAAGACCTGCCCGACGACATTCGCGCACGCATCGCGGCCGTCCAGGAGAAATCGGGCTTCATCCCGAACGTGTTCCTCACCCTCGCGCATCGCCCGGACGAGTTTCGCGCGTTCATGGCGTACCACGACGCGCTGATGGACAAGCCGGGCAATCTCAGCAAGGCCGAACGCGAAATGATCGTCGTGGCCACCAGCGCCGCGAACCAGTGTCAGTACTGCGTGATCGCGCACGGGGCGATCCTGAGGATTCGCGCGAAGGACCCGCTGATCGCCGACCAGGTCGCCACCAACTACCGCAAGGCCGACATCACCGCCCGGCAGAAGGCGATGCTGGACTTCGCGATGAAGGTGTCGCAGGCCGCGCATCAAGTGGGCGAGCCGGACTTCGACACGCTGAAGACGCACGGCTTCACCGAGGACGACATCTGGGACATCGCGGCGATCTCGGCCTTCTTCGGAATGTCCAACCGCATCGCGAACGTGACCAACATGCGGCCCAACGCGGCGTTTTACGCGCTGGGGCGCTGAGAGCGCCGGACGTGTCGCCGGTCAAGGTCCCCGCGCGCGCCGCGAAGCCGCAAGTGGTAATGCACCGGTCGCTGAGCACGCAGTTCGCGCAACTGCTGCAGGTTTCGGACCGGCTCGTGTACGCGAACGAACTCGAAACGGTGCGTCACCTGCTCCAGCACGGGCATGGCTGGGGCTTCCTGCCGACGCATTTCGACGATAACTGCTGGCCGTCCGTCACGCGCATCGACACGGAGGTCAGGCACGGCAGCCTCGTCCATTCGATCGTCGCGGTGTGGAATCCCGGCGCGTGGAACCCGTCGCCGATCATCGAAGCGATCGACGCCGCCAGCGAGGCATGGGAGAAAGTCGCGCAGCGGCAGCACGGCGCACGCTGAACGCAGCGGCCATGCTGCCGGCCGCCGTTACTCGATCACCTTCAACGCATCGAGCCCGTCCGGCAGCTTCGCATCCGGAAACTGCGTCGACAGCGTGGCGTCCCGCCACCGCGCCGCCTCTTCCGCACGCTGCCGCTCCGCCTGCTCGCAGACGAACAGCGCATCGCCGCCGAGCAGCAAACGCAGCGGCACGTCGTCGCGGCGCGACAGGTCGACGATCAGCGCCGCGATGCGTGCGGGGTCGCCGATCTCGTGGCCGCCATACGCACCGAGCAGGTCGAGAATCTTGCCGACCGACGGCTGATAGTCGGGCAGCAGATCGTCGACGCCGCGCTTCGCCTGCGCGGCCCATTCGGTACGCATCCCGCCCGGCTCGAGCGTGCACACGCGCACGCCGAACGGTGCCGCTTCCTTCGCGAGCACGTCACTGAACCCGCCGACCGCCCACTTCGCGGCCTGATACGCGGACAATCCGGGCGTCGACGTGCGCCCGCCGACCGACGACACCTGGAAGATGTGCCCCGCGCGTTGCGCGCGCATCGTCGGCAGCACCGCGCGCGTGAGGTTGATCACGCCGAACAGGTTCGTTTCGATCTGGTCGCGGAAAGCGTCGGCGCTCATCTGCTCGAACGGCGCCGTGTGGCCGTAGCCCGCGTTGTTCACCAGCACGTCGATGCGGCCGAACGCCGCGCGTGCCGCCGCGACGGCCTGCGCGGCCGCCGCTTCGTCGGTGACGTCGAGTTCGACCGGCAGCAGCCGGTCGCCATACCGTTCGGCCAGATCGGCCAGTCGCGCCGGATCGCGGGCGCCCGCCACCAGCCGGTCGCCCGCCGCCAGCACCGCTTCCGAAATCGCTCGCCCGAGGCCGCGCGCGGCCCCCGTTACCAACCAGACTTTCGACATTTTCCACTCCTTGATCGTGGTGAAACGATGAAATGACTGATTACTCACTCATTAATATGGGCGACGTATCGATCGTTCATGACCTGCATCGCCCTGCCTGAAACGCCCTGCCCGTCGTCGCGGCACACGCCGCCACGACGGCCATCCCTGACTCACACCGTGTGCAACACGGCCCACATCGCGCGAAATCCCGCTTCCCGGTATGCGTCGGCCCGCGCTGGATCGCGTGCGATCGACTCCATCGCGGTTTCCGCGATCGACGTGAACAACGCCGAGCAGAATGCATGGGCCTCGTCGCGGTTCAGGCCGCCCGACGCGGCAACCTGTTCACGCAGCAGCGAGCCGATCCCGCCGAAACCTTCCGCGCCGGCTGCCCGATGCGCGTCGTCGATGCGGCCGCTCACGCCGAGCTGCTGCAGCGCGCGCCGCCCGTCCGGATTCGCGACGCCCCACGACACGTAGCCATTCCACGCATGCCGCACCGCCTGCTCGGCCGGCGCGTGTTCCGGAAACCCGGTCATCATCGCCTCGCGCAGGCCGGCCTTCAGGCTCAGGTACAGCGCGTTCAGCAACGCATCCTTGGTCTCGAAGTACGTGAACACCGTGCCTTCCGCCACGCCGGCGAGCTTCGCGATACGCGCGGTCGTCGCGCTCGCGCCGTCCTCGGCGAGCGCACGCGCGGCCGCGGCGAGGATGGCGTCGTGCTTGTCGGGACTGCGCGGTCGGGCCACGTTCGATTCCTTTAATGAGTGAGCGCTCAATCATAATCAACCCGGTATCCGGAACGCAAGCCCTGTTACATCCGGGGGGAACGCATACGCAAACCATCAAAACGGTGCACTATTGCGTTTTGCCGTACCGGCGCCCGAGCATACGGCGCCTCATTGCCCTCGACGTTCGTTTCACGTTCACCGTTTCAAACCGCGAACCTCCCATGACGAATCAGCCTTCCCAGACGGCGGCCGACCGGCCCGTCGACATGATCATCTTCGGCGGCGGCGGCGACCTGGCCGCCCGCAAGCTGTTGCCCGCGCTGTACATGGCGCACCTGCACTGCAATCTTCCGCCCGAGACGCGCATCATCGCCGTCGGCCGCCGCGACTGGGGCATCGACGGCTATCGCAAGTTCATGGACGAGCAGTCGCGCCCGTTCATCGACGAGAAGGCGTTCGACGCCGACGCGTGGAGCCGCTTCCTCGACCTGTTCAAGTACGTGCTGATCGACGTGAACGCGCCGGACGACTATCTGCGCCTCGCCGCAGCGGCGCGTAGCGACGCCGTGCGCGTGTTCTACCTGTCGACGTCGCCGGAGCTGTTCACGACGATCTGCGACAACCTGTCGGCCGCGCACCTCGTCGACGCGCACTCGCGCGTCGTCCTCGAAAAGCCGCTGGGCCACGATCTCGCGTCCGCGAAGGCGATCAACGACGCGGTCGGCAAGCACTTCGAGGAATCGCAGATCTACCGGATCGACCACTATCTCGGCAAGGAAACCGTACAGAACCTGATGGTGCTGCGCTTCGGCAACCCGATCTTCGGGCCGCTGTGGCAGGCGCCGAACATCCGCAGCGTGCAGATCACCGTTGCGGAAACGGTCGGCGTCGGCAGCCGCGCGGGTTTCTATGACCATACCGGCGCGCTGCGCGACATGGTGCAGAACCACCTGCTGCAACTGCTGTGCATCGTCGCGATGGAGCCGCCGGTGTCGCTCGACCCGGACGCGGTGCGCGACGAGAAGCTGAAGGTGCTGCGCTCGCTGCGGCCGATGTCGCTGTCGGACGTCGCGCGCGACACTGTGCGCGGCCAGTACACGGCCGGCGCGGTCGACGGCCAGCCGGTCAAGGGCTATCTCGAGGAAGACAACGTGCCGGCGGACAGCCGCGCGGAAACCTTCGTCGCGCTGCGCGCGCACATCAACAACTGGCGCTGGGCGAACGTGCCGTTCTTCCTGCGCACCGGCAAGCGGCTACAGCGCCGCCAGTCGGAAATCGTGATCGAATTCGCGGACATGCCGTTCTCGATCATCCCGACCGGCCCGCGCAATTACGGCAACCGCCTCGTGATCCAGCTCCAGCCGGAAGAATCGATCCAGCTGCAGATGCTCGCGAAGGAGCCGGGCAGCGGCATGAACATGGTGCCGGTGAGCCTGAACCTCGATCTGCAGCAGGCGATTCCGGAACGGCGCGCGGAAGCGTACGAACGGCTGCTGATCGACGTGATCCGCGGCCGCCTCACGCACTTCATGCGCCGCGACGAGCTCGAAGCCGCGTGGTCGTGGGTCGAGCCGATCCTCGACGGCTGGAAGCAGCTCGGCGACCGGCCGCGCCTGTACACGGCCGGCACGTTCGGCCCCGCGGCTTCGTCGGCGCTGCTCGCGCGCGACGGGATGTCGTGGGCCGAAGAGGCGTAATCGCAGCACGACGGGGTGCCGCCATGCGGCACGCCCGCTCCCGAAGGGGCAGCGCCGCCTGCGCTGCGCCGCTACTGCGGCTCCATCCACGCGGCCTTGCGCCGCGCCGGCGCATCGCCGCCGCTGCCGCCGCCCAGCACCTCGATCAGGTAGTCGACGAACGACGCGATCCGCGACGAGATCGCGGTATTGCGGTAGTACACCGCGTGAATCGGCTGCTGGACGTCGAGCGTGTGGCGCGCCAGCACCTGCACCAGCCGCCCCGCGTCGCGATCCTGCGCGGTCACGAAATCCGACAGGCAGACGACGCCCGTGCCCTCCAGCGCAAGCTGCCGCAGCGTTTCGCCGCTCGACGAATACACGTCCGGCTCGATGCGGTACGCTTCGCCGTCCGTGCCGAGGATCGGCCATACGTTCAGCGATTCGGGCTGCGTGAAGCCGAGCAGCGTGTGCTTGTCGAGATCCTCGACCTTGCGCGGCTGGCCATGCGCTTCGATGTAGTCGGGGCTTGCCAGGATGCGCACCCGGCTGTTGCCGATGCGCCGGCTGTGCAGCGTCGAATCCTTCAACCGGCCGATCCGGATCGCGACGTCGGTGCGCCGCTCCAGCAGATCGATGATGCCCTCGTTGCTGTTCAGCTCCAGCTCGACCTTCGGGAAGCGTTCGCGGTAGCCGCGCACGAGCGGCACGATCACGTGCAGCATGAACGGCGTCGCGGCGTCGACGCGCAGGCGCCCGGACGGCATCTCACGCCGCGCGAGCATCTGCTCTTCCGCGGTCTCGACCGATTCGATGATCGCGCGCGCGTTCTGCAGAAATGCGCGCCCTTCTTCCGTCAATTCGAGCCGGCGGGTGGTCCGGCGCAGCAGCGTGGTCTTCAGCTTCTCCTCGAGCCGCGCGAGCGTGCGGCTCGTCGCCGACACGGTGAGGTCGAGCTGCTGGGCGGCGGCGGTGATCGAACCGGTGTCGACCACGGCGGCAAAGGCCTGGAGTTCGTCGAGGGTGATCTTCATTGTTGATTTGAAATCAAAACAATTTGGTTTATAGACCAGTTTTTCAGCAAAAGTAAAGCCGGCACACTGCGATCCATTCCTACTGAAACCCGGATCCCGTCATGCCACTCGCGTTGCTTGCGCTGACCATCAGCGCCTTTGCCATCGGCACCACCGAATTCGTGATCGTCGGCCTGATCCCGACGATCGGCGCCGACCTCGGCGTCAGCCTGCCGTCCGCCGGCCTGCTCGTCAGCCTGTACGCGCTGAGCGTCGCGATCGGCGCGCCGCTCCTCACCGCGCTCACCGGCCGCGTGCCGCGCAAGGCGCTGCTCGCCGGGCTGATGGCGCTCTTCACCGTCGGCAACCTCGTCGCATGGCAGGCGCCCGGCTACGAATCGCTGATCGTCGCGCGCATCCTCACCGGCCTCGCGCACGGCGTGTTCTTCTCGGTCGGCTCGATCATCGCGACCACGCTCGTGCCGAAGGACAAGGCCGCCAGCGCGATCGCGACGATGTTCAGCGGGATGACCGTCGCGTTCGTCGCCGGCATTCCGCTCGGCACCTTCATCGGCCAGCACTTCGGCTGGCGCGCGACGTTCCTGATCGTCGCGCTGTTTGGCCTCATCGCGTTCCTCGGCGCCGTCGCGTTCGTGCCGCGCGGACTGCCGCAGACGCCGCCCGCGCCGCTCGCCCGCCAGCTGCGCGTGCTGGCCCAGCCGCGCCTGCTGCTCGTCTATGCGATGACGGCCGTCGGTTACGGCGGCTCGCTGATCGCGTTCACCTATATGGCGCCGCTGCTCGAACAGATCGCTGGCTTCACGCCGTCGCAGGTCAGCCTCGTGCTCGTCGGCTACGGCGTGTCGGTCGCGGTCGGCAACGTGTGGGGCGGCAAGCTCGCGGACGCCGTCGGCCCCGTGAAGGCGCTCAAGCGGATCTTCCTGCTGCTCGCGATCGTGCTGCTCGCGCTGACCTTCACGATCCACGTGAAATGGCTCGCGGTGCTGACGATGCTCGCGTGGGGCGCCGTGGCGTTCGGCAACGTGCCGGGGCTGCAGGTGTACGTCGTCAAGCAGGCGCGCCACTTCGCGCCGGACGCCACCGACGTCGCATCGGGCTTCAATATCGCCGCCTTCAACCTCGGCGTGGCCGGCGGCTCGTCGCTCGGCGGCCTGATCGTCGCGAACGTCGGCCTCGGCCACACGCCGTGGATCGCCGCCGTCGTCACGCTCGGCGCGTTTGCGCTCACCGCATTGAGCGGCCGTCTCGACAGCCGTCAGGGCCTGCCGGCACGCACGGCCGAACCCGTCGAACTCGCCCATTGAACGTCACCTTTTCACAGGAGCCACCAGCATGAACGCATCGACCCAACGTCCGCCGTTCGCCGGCAAGACTTTCGAAGTCCGTTACGACGGCCTCACCGCGCTCAACGCGTACGACGAGGACGGCCGCCACATGCGCTACGAGATCACCGAAGGCCCGTACGCGGGCGCGAAGGGCGAAGTCGAATACACGTGGCAGCCCGTCGCCGGCGAGACCTACGCGATCTCGTGGCAGGAAGCCGATCGCGCCACCGTCGTGCACATCGACGATTTCGCCGCCGGCACGTCGCGCTCGTTCTTCACCGCGTCGTCGCTCGATTTCTACCGGCTCGACGGCAGCCTGCGCGCGGTCTGAACGGAGCAACCCGATCATGTCCCCCTCCCTCGACAAGCTCGCCGCCGGCGGCTTCAGCATCGGCATCGAACTGCCGCTCGACAACGACTGGACCCCGTCCGGCAACGCGAAACGCCGGCATGACGGCCGCCACCCCGGCGAGCCCGACCTGGAAATCCACGCGGAGCTCGCGCAACTGGCCGACACGCTCGGCTTTCGCGCGCTCTGGGTGCGCGACGTGCCGGTGTACGACCCGTCGTTCGGCGACGCCGCTCAGGTGTTCGAAACGTTCTCGTATCTCGGCTACCTCGCCGGCATCACGCGCGACATCCTGCTCGGCACCGCAGCCGTCGTGCTGCCGCTGCGCGAGCCGCTGCTGACGCTGAAATCGGCCGCGACGATCCAGGAACTGAGCGGCGGGCGCCTGCTGCTCGGCGTCGCGAGCGGCGACCGGCCGGTCGAATATCCGCTGTTCGGCCGCGACTTCGCGTCGCGCGGCGCGAACTTCCGCGACCAGATCGCGCTGCTGCGCGACGGCGCGCGCGGACATCTGCCGCCCGGCCTGGAAGTGCTGCCCGCCGCCCGCTCGCCGGTGCCGCTGCTCGTCGCGGGCCTCGCGCAGCAGACGCCCGCGTGGATCGGCGAACACATGGACGGCTGCCTCGCGTATCCGGGCACGCCGGCCGACCATCTGCAGCGCGCCGCGAACTGGCGGGCGGTGGCGGGCGACAAGCCGTACGTCAGCTTCATCCACCTCGACCTCGCGGAAGATCCGCACGAACCGCTGCAGCGGCACCGCTTCGGCGCCCGCGCGGGGCGCATCGCGCTGACGGAGGAACTCGCGGCGATACGCGACGCGGGCGTGCGGCACATCGGCCTGCATTTCCGCCGCAACCGGCGGCCGCTCGACGAGACGATGGCCGAAATCGCAGCGGACGTGCTGCCCGCGTTCCATCCGAAAACGACTCCGCAGACGCTCGCCGCATAAGGCCGACGAGCGTCTTCCAATAGGCGAATTGCCGGCCAATATTTGATTTCAAATCAAATATATTTGACCTCTACAGGCGTTTATTTCATCAGTCTCAAGCGCCAGAATGACGTCCATACCGCAATCGTTCCCCCTCTTTCAGGAGCACATGATGAGCAAGATTCCCGCATTCGGCCTCGGTACCTTCCGCCTGCAAGGCCAGGTCGTCATCGACTCGGTCCGCAACGGCCTCGAAGTCGGCTACCGCGCGATCGACACCGCGCAGATCTACGGCAACGAAGCCGAAGTCGGCGAA
The DNA here is from genome assembly GCF_014211915.1 of Burkholderia cenocepacia. Classification (NCBI taxonomy): domain Bacteria; kingdom Pseudomonadati; phylum Pseudomonadota; class Betaproteobacteria; order Burkholderiales; family Burkholderiaceae; genus Burkholderia; species Burkholderia cenocepacia. The sequence continues at coordinate 1,996,317 of NZ_CP060040.1, forward strand.
GCGATCGCCGCATCGGGCGTGCGCCGCGAGGACCTGTTCCTCACGACGAAGATCTGGGTCGACAACTACGCGCCGGAGAAGCTGGCGGCCAGCCTCGAGGAAAGCCTGCGCAAGCTGCGCACCGACGTCGTCGACCTGACGCTGATCCACTGGCCGGCGCCGGGCAACGGCGTGTCGATCGACGCGTTCATGACCGCGCTGGCCGATGCGAAGGCGAAGGGCCTCACGCGCCAGATCGGCATCTCGAACTTCAACATCGCACTGACGAAGGAAGCGATCGCGGCGGTCGGCAAGGATGCGATCGCGACGAACCAGATCGAGCTGAGCCCGTACCTGCAGAACCGCAAGCTGGTCGAGTTCCTGAACGCCGAAGGCATCCACGTGACGTCGTACATGACGCTCGCGTACGGCAAGGTGCTCGGCGACCCGGTGATCGGCGCGATCGCGCAGCGTCACGACGCGACGCCGGCGCAAGTGGCACTCGCGTGGGCGCTGCAGCTCGGCTACTCGGTGATTCCGTCGTCGACCAAGCGCGAGAACCTCGCGAGCAACCTGCTCGCGCAGACGCTGCGCCTGACCGACGAAGACATGGCGCAGATCGCCGCGCTCGAACGCAACGGCCGCGAAGTCGACCCGGCCGGCCTCGCGCCGAAGTGGGACTGAGCACGCGGCGGCTTCATCCGATATGACCTATCCGCGGCCCGCCGGCCGCGGCACCGACAGGACACCACCATGACCCAGGATCCGCTTTTCCAACCGCTGCGACTCGGCGCGCTGACGCTGCCGAACCGCATCGTGATGCCGCCGATGACGCGTTCGCGCGCAAGCCAGCCCGGCGACGAAGCCAACGAACTGATGGCCGCGTACTACGCGCAGCGCGCGAGCGCGGGCCTGATCGTCAGCGAAGGCACCTACATCGCACCGCTCGGCAAGGGCTACGCGTGGACGCCCGGCATCCACACGCCGTCGCAGGTCGCCGGCTGGCGCAAGGTGACGGACGCCGTGCATGCCGCGCACGGCCGCATCTTCGCGCAGCTGTGGCACGTCGGCCGGCTGAGCCACACGAGCCTGCTCGGCGGCCAGCAACCCGTATCGTCGTCGCCGCTCCAGGCGAAGGGCGTGAACGTGTTCATCGCCGGTGAAGACGGCAGCACGCCGGGCTTCGTGCAGGCGTCCGAGCCGCGCGCGCTGTCGATCGACGAGATCCGCGAGATCGTCGACCAGTACCGCACCGCCGCCCGCCATGCGATCGAAGCCGGCTTCGACGGCGTCGAGCTGCACGGCGCGAACGGCTACCTCGTGAACCAGTTCATCGACTCGAACGCGAACACGCGCACCGATGCGTACGGCGGCTCGCTGGAGAACCGGCTGCGGTTCCTGCGCGAAGTCACGCAGGCGCTGATCGAAGGGACCGGCGACGCGTCGCGCGTCGGCATCCGTCTCGCGCCGCTGACCACGCTGAACGGCTGCGTCGACGACGACCCGGAAACCACCTACCTCGCCGCCGCGAAGCTGCTCGGCGAACTCGGCGTCGGCTATCTGCACATCGCGGAAGCCGACTGGGACGACGCGCCGCTGATGCCGGTCGCCTTCAAGCAGCAATTGCGCGCCGCGTTCCCGGGCGTGCTGATCTATGCCGGCGCGTACACCGCCGAGCGCGCACGCGAAGCGATCGCCGCCGGCTGGGCCGACCTCGTCGCATTCGGCCGCCCGTTCGTCGCGAACCCCGATCTCCCCGAGCGGCTGCGCACCGGCGCCGCGCTCGCGCCGCACGATCGCAACACGCTGTTCGGCGGCGGCGCCCACGGCCTGACCGACTACCCGACGCTCGCGCAAGCCGCGGCATAACGATCGACAGGAGTCTCGAATGAAAGCGACGCTCGCCCGGCTCGCGCTCGCCACGATTTTGCCGTTCGCGGCAGCCCAGGCGGCGCACGCCGCGCCGGCCGCCCCGGCGGCCGACTGGTATCCGTCCGTGTATGGCGCCGATGACGAAATCGGCGCGGCCAACCTGCTGACGCCCGACGTTGTCAAGCAGGCGGTCGGCCTCGTGAAGGCCGGCAAGACCTATCCGCTGGCCGTGCCGGTGGACAAGCGCCTGCCGGCGTTCCGCCATCGCAGCTTCCGGCTGTACAACGTGCAGGTCGGCCAGCAGGCCGGCAAGAGCCTCGGCCCGAACAAGTTCACGTTCAACGACGAACTCGTCAACGCATGGACCGGCGTCGGCACGCAACTCAACGGAATCGGCCACATCGGCATCGACAACGTCTACTACAACGGCAACAAGGCGGCCGATTTCGTGACCGTCGACGGCGTGAAGAAGCTCGGCGTCGAGAAGGTGCCGCCGATCGTCACGCGCGGCGTCGTGCTCGACATGACCGCCTACTACGGCAAGCCGATCGTGCCGGGCGGCACCGAATTCACGGTCGCCGACATCCAGGCCGTGCTGAAGAAGCAGAGGCTGACGCTGCGCAAGGGCGACGTCGTGCTGTTCAACACCGGCTGGCTCCAGCTGATCGGCAAGGACGACAAGCAGTTCCTCGACGTCGAGCCCGGCATCGGCATGGAAGCCGCGCAGTGGCTGGCCGACCAGGGGATCGTCGCGTTCGGCGGCGACACGTGGGCGTCGGAGGTCTATCCGAATCCGCATACGCAGGACGAATTCCCGGTCAACCAGTACATGCTCGCGAAGCGCGGCATCTACAACCTGGAACTGATCGACAGCCGTGCGCTGGTGCGCGACAAGGCATGGGAATTCCTGTTCGTGCTCGGCCAGCCGCTGTACGTCGGCTCCACGCAGGTCAATATCAACCCGGTCGCGATCCGCTGATCGCGCGCCTGCCCTGCGGCAATCGCGGCGACTATCGCCGCGATTGTCATTTCCGCATTGCAGCCTGTGCGATCGGCGTCTAACGTTGACGGGATCGACGCCGTACGACCGTCACCCGACCTGAAAGGACGCCCCGTCATGCCAAGCCGCTCCCCGACACGCGACATGCTGCTGGCCCTTGCGGCCGGCCTTTCCCTGGCGGCTTTCACCGCGCCCGCCCACGCCGACGAGGCCGCCGGCCTCGCGCCGCCGGCACCGGCCACGCCGGTGCTGACGACTACCGCGACCGGCGTGCAGATCTATGCGTGCGAATACGATGCCGACCACCGGCTCGCGTGGGCCTTCAAGCGCCCGGAGGCGATGCTGTTCGATGAAAGCGGCGCGCTCGTCGTGCGGCACGGTGCGGGGCCGTCGTGGGAAGCGCTCGACGGCAGTCGCATTACCGGCAAGAAGCTCGCGGAAGTGCCGAGCGCAAGCGCGGCCAGCGTTCCGCAACTGCTGCTCGCGGCGACGCCGGCCGCAACCGGCACGCTCGCCGGCGTGCGCTTCGTGCAGCGGCTCGACACCGCGGGCGGCACGCCGCCGGCCGCGACCTGCACGACCGAGCATGCGGTCGGCCGCTTTCCGTACTTCGCGCGCTACGTGTTCCTGAAGTGACGCGCACGGTGTCGCAAGCGACGGGCATCATTCCGTCGCCTTTCGTCATGCGTCGATTTAATCAGCCATCCTATATTTGATGCGGGGAAGCGTGAAATCACCGGCACCCTCGTTCCGTCTGGTCAGCGCGTCCGCATCGACAATTCGACGTCGCCGCCGAACGGCACCGACAGATAGCCGTTTTCCGGCGCACGCACGTAAGCAAGGTAGTCGGGGCTGTATTCCGCGTTGTCGGCCACGACGAACGCGCCCGCCCTGAGCCGCGGCTCGACCCGCGCGAGAATCTCCGGATACAGCGCCTTCGCTCCGTCGAGCAGCAGCAGATCGACCGCATCCGGCAGATCGTGAGCCAGCGTACGCAGCGCATCGCCTTCGCGGATCTCCACGAGATCGGCCAATCCGGCCGCCGTCAGGTTCGCCCGTGCGCGCACGACCTTCGACGGCTCGAACTCGCTCGTGATCAGCCGCCCGCCGCCGTTGTCGCGCAGCGCGGCCGCGAGATGCAGCGTCGAAATGCCGAACGACGTGCCGAATTCGACGATTGCCTTCGCGCCGCCACTGCGCGCGAGCATGTATAGCAGCATGCCCGTCTCGCGCGACACGGGAAGCGGGTAATCCTTCAGGCGCGCATACAGATCGGCGTAGTCCGTCTTGCTGCGCATCAGCCGCGCTTGCTCGTCGCGCGACACGTTGGCGAAGGCCGGGCTCGTCGCGGGCGACGACGCGTCGGCTTCGTCGAACAGGCGCGCCAGCAGCGAAGCCAGCGGGTCGAGCATCAGGGTGGTCATGCGATATCTCCGGTAGCAGTTGAGTGCGTCAGTGCACCCGACTAGAATATGACGAACCATTCAGGTTTTACTATTCGCATTGGCAAACCGCTCATGACCGACCGCCGAAACGCCCCGATCGCCACGCGCAAGCAGCCTCGGCAGGCGCGCTCGACCCGCCTCGTCGAGGACGTCCTGCAGGCGGCTATTCAGGTTTTGGCAAGTGAAGGCGCGCAGCGCTTCACGATGGCGCGCGTGGCCGAGCGGGCCGGCGTGAGCGTCGGCTCGCTGTACCAGTACTTCCCGAACAAGGCGTCCGTGCTGTTCCGGCTCCAGCACGACGAGTGGCGGCAGACGCACGACATGCTGTGCGCAATCCTGCAGGACACGCGGAAGACGCCGCCCGAGCGGCTGCGCACCGCCGTCCACGCGTTCATCCGTTCGGAATGCGACGAGGCGCCGATGCGCATCGCCCTCGACGATGCGGCCCCGCTCTATCGCGACGCCCCCGAGGCGCAGGACGTGAAGGCCGAGGGCAACCGGGCGTTCAGCGCGTTCATGCGCGAAGCGCTGCCCGACGTGTCCGACGCCACGCATGCGCTCGCGTGCGAGCTGATCCTGACGACGCTCACCACGGGCGGCAAGGCATTCTCCGAAACGGCGCGCACGCCGACGGAAATCGACGCCTATTCGGCCGCGATGGCCGACATGTTCTGCGCGTATCTCGCGCATCTCGTGCACGATTGAGGCCCGCGCCGACACGGAAACCGCGCACGCGTGCCAGCCGTATCGTCCGGATGCAGGTTGTGCGCGGCGATGAATCCCGTCACCCGCCCCGGTTCGCACCGGCTTCCCGGCCCCATTCCGAAAGCAATTCGTAAAATTCAGTGCCTTGCCTGCTTGCGCGCTGCCCGCCGACCCTGCATCAAATAGTCGCCTTAACGGATTCGAACTAGGCGTATACACGCGGGCCGGCGCGACGGAGCCCCGTCGCACGCCGATATAAGCGCTGCGACATGCGCTGCATGCTCTTCCCCCGATGGGACGTGATGGGCGGCTCGCCTAACCTTCGCTACGGCAAAGCACACGTGACGGGGTCGACCACACCACGCGTCGTCCGACGCGACACCCTCGCGATCGTTTCGACTCGCCCGTAACGACACACACCACGCGTCATGCGTCCCCACGACGTTGCCGATCAATCCAACCAGATACGAGACACCCTGACGACGGTTCGCGACGAGCCGTTTCAGCATGCTGATAAAGGAGCAAGCTCATGAGTGATACCCCGGTGCAGCCGACGGTCGGCGTCGGCGCGGAGGAAACCGGCCTGGGCGCCAACGGCGCCATCGACCGGTACTTCGGCATTTCGTCGCGCGGCAGCACGCAGCGCCGCGAGATCATTGCCGGCGTGACCACCTTCCTCGCGATGGTCTATTCCGTGTTCGTCGTGCCCGGCATGTTCGGCAAGGCCGGCTTCGACACGAGCGCGGTATTCGTCGCGGTGTGTCTCACCACCGCGTTCGGCTCGCTGCTGATGGGCCTGTGGGCGAAGCTGCCGATCGCGATCGGCTGCGCGATCTCGCTGACCGCGTTCACCGCGTTCGGGCTCGTGCTCGGCAAGGGACTGCCTCCGACGGTCGCGCTCGGCGCCGTGTTCCTGATGGGGCTCGTGTTCACCGGCATCTCGGTCACCGGCGTGCGTTCGTGGATCCTGCGCAACCTGCCCGCGGGCGTCGCGCACGGCACCGGGATCGGCATCGGCCTGTTCCTGCTGCTGATCGCGTCGAACGACGTGGGCCTCGTGATCAAGAACCCGGGCGCCGGCCTGCCGGTCTCGCTCGGCCAGATCACCGCGTTCCCGGTCATCATGTCGGTCGTCGGCCTCGCCGCGATCTTCGGCCTCGAAAAGCGTCGCGTGCCGGGCGGCATCCTGCTCGTCGTGATCGCGATCTCGGTGTTCGGCCTGATCTTCGACCCGGGCGTGAAGTACCGCGGCATCTTCGCGCTGCCTTCGCTCAGCGCACCGGGCCACGCATCGCTGATCGGCGCGATGGACCTCAAGGGCGCGCTGTCGATGGCCGTGCTGCCGAGCGTGCTCGCGCTGGTGATGACCGCCGTGTTCGACGCGACCGGCACGATCCGCGCGGTCGCGGGCCAGGCCGGCCAGCTCGACGGGAACGGCCGCATCATCAACGGCGGCCGTGCGCTGACCGCCGATTCGATCAGCTCGATCTTCTCCGGCTTCCTCGGCGGCGCACCGGCGGCGGCCTACATCGAGTCGAGCGTCGGCGTGGCCGCCGGCGCGAAGACCGGCCTCGCGGCGGCCGTGGTCGGCCTGCTGTTCCTCGTCGTGATGTTCTTCTCGCCGCTCGCGGGCCTCGTGCCGTCGTACGCCACCGCACCGGCGCTGATGTACGTCGGCCTGCTGATGCTCGGCAGCGTGAGCAAGCTGCACATGGACGACATGGTCGACGCGATGTCGGGCCTCGTGTGCGCGGTGTTCATCGTGCTGACCGCGAACATCGTGACGGGCATCATGCTCGGCTTCTCGACGCTCGTGATCGGCCGCGTCGCCAGCGGCGAATTCCGCAAGCTCAACGTCGGCACCGTGCTCATCGCGGCCGTGCTCGTCACGTTCTATCTCGGCGGCTGGGCCATCTGAGCCCGAGACATGCGCGACGTCGCCGGCAGAAGGACGGCGCGCATCGGGACGACATCGTCTCCTCCACCATCATCGTTGATGGTCTCCAGCCTGGGAACGCGAGTTTCCAGGCTTTTTTTATCGACGAGACGCGACGCGACGCGCGCAAACGGCGCGACACCCGTTCGCGCCCGGTGCTACGATCGCGTTTTGCCTTCAGGAGTCGCGATGAACACACTCGGCATCGTCTCCGAATCGAGCACCCGGGCCTCGGCGCGCAAGCCGCCGTTCATTCCGTCGTTCGGCTTCCACGAAGTGCACGAATCGCAGCCGATCGGCGCGCCGCCCGCGCGCATCATCGACGTCGTCGCGTCGCTCGACATGCGCGCCGATCCGGTCATCGACACGCTGCTGACGGTGCGTGAATTCCCGGCGGCCATCGCCGGAGCGCTACGCCACGCGCCGGCCCGCCCCGAACGCGCGCGCTTCGGCTTCGACACCTTCACGCCGCTCCATCGAGACGACACGTCGCTGTCGCTCGGGCTCGTCGGCCGCTTCTGGCGCCCGACGCCCGACGTGCGTCCCCTCGCGGACGCCGACGCCTTCGTCCGGCACGACGACCCGCGCGATGCGAAGCTGGTACTGCGGTTCGAGGTGGTCGGGCTCGCGTCGGGCGCGCACATCCTGCGCACCGAAACCTTCGTCCATTGCCCGAGCGCGCGCACGCGCGCGCTGTTCACGCCGTACTGGCTCGCGATCCGGCTTGGGAGCGGCTGGATTCGGCGTCGTACGCTGGCGGCAGTGGAAATCGCGCTGGCGTGATTCGCGCCATCAGAACGGCTTGATCACGGCCAGCCCGACGACGAGCGCCATCGCGACGATCACCACGCCGGCCGCCTGCCCGAGCCACGGCGCCGGTACGACGACGAGGTCGTCGCGCTCCATGCGCCGCAGCGTGCCGGCCAGGACCCCGTGCAGCACCGACAGCGCGACGACGAGCACAAGCTTCACCGACAGCCACGCGGCGCCGAACCAGTGACCGCTCAGCGCGAGCGCGATGCCGGCGATCCAGACGATCGCGAGCGCGGGCGCCGTCACCGTGCGATCCCAGCGCCGCACCGCGCGATGCACGGCGAGATTCGCAATACGCACCGCGACGGACGACAACAACAGCCCGCCGACGAACGTGACGATGGCGGCCAGATGCACGGCCTTCAGCATCAGGTAGATCATCGCGCGTGCCGCCTGCGCGCGATCCAGCCGGCGCTCGCCAGCCCCGCGAACGGCACGACGGCCGACAGCACCAGCCGCGCGACCTCGGCCTTGCTCCACAGCCCGCTCGACGCGGTGCCGACCACCGCCCACACGTACATCGCGAACGCGATGCCGTGAACCGGGCCCATGATCGATACCGCCACCGGATAGCCGGCCAGATGCTTGAGCGGCACGGCCACGCACACCAGCACGACGAGCGTGGTCGCCTCCAGCAGCGACAGGTATTGCAGGTTCCGCAACGCGTTGCGATCGTCTTGTTTCATCGGCAGGCCTCCAGGTGGTCCGCCGCGATTGTCGCGTGTGGCGCCGGGTCGAGCCATTGGCTAGAATGACATCTTTCAACGGATTCTGGCCACGGCCGCGAATACCATGCACACGGTCGCCGTTCTCGCGTTGCCCGATGTCGTGCCGTTCGATCTGGGCGTCGCCTGCGATACGTTCGCGCGCGTGCGGGCGCCGAATGTCGAGCCGGCGTACCGCGTGCGCGTGTGCAGCGAGCAGCCGCGCGTCGGCGGCGACCTGTTCGAGCTGCGCCCGCCGTTCCGCCTCGATGCGCTGGCCGACACCGACACGATCATGGTCCCCGGCACGTCGGTGCCGCTCGCGCCCACGTCGCGCCGCGTGCTCGACGCGCTGCGCGCGGCGGCCGCGCGCGGATGCCGGATCGCATCGATCTGCAGCGGCGCGTTCGTGCTCGCGGAAGCCGGGCTGCTCGACGGCCTGCGCGCGACGACGCACTGGCTCGCGGCCGCCGAACTCGCGCGCCGCCATCCGAACGTCGACGTCGATCCGAACGTGCTGTTCGTCGACAACGGCCAGATCCTGACTTCGGCCGGCGCGGCGGCCGGCCTCGATCTGTGCCTGCACATGATCCAGGCCGACTATGGCGCGGCGGTCGCCGTCGACGCCGCCCGCAGCGCGGTGGCGCCGCGCGTGCGCGAAGGCGGGCAGGCGCAGTTCATCGCGCCCGAATGGCCGGCCGGCGGCGACGGGCTGCACGACCTGATGGACTGGCTGCACGCGAACCTGCGCCAGCCGCTGACGCTCGACACGATCGCGCGCAAGGCGTCGACGAGCGTGCGCACGCTGACGCGGCGCTTCCAGGAACAGACGGGCACGTCGCCCGGGCAATGGCTGCAGACCGCGCGCGTGCGGCATGCGCAGCAGTTGCTGGAGGTGACCGAGCTGTCGATCGAACACGTGGCGACGGAAGCCGGGTTCGGTTCGGTCACCGCGTTTCGCGAACGCTTCGCGCGTATCGTCGGCACGTCGCCGCAGCGCTATCGGCAGGCATTCCGCGCGCGCGCCGATGCGTGACCTTCAGCGGGCTCGGCCCCCGAACCCACCGCTCCCGCTCGCGCCAACCGGACCCGACCGATGACCCGCATCCGCAATCCCCTGAACATCGCGCAGCTCCAGGCATTCGTCTCCGCCGCGCACCTGAAGAGCCTGCGCGCCGCCGCGCGCGAGCTCGGTGTCACGCAGCCGGCAATCACGCACACGATCCGCGAGCTCGAAACGGCGCTCAACGCGGAGCTGCTCGTGCGCAGCGTGCGCGGCGTCGAGCTGACCGCCTGCGGCGCGGCGCTGCTGCCGCGCGCCGAGCAGTTGCTCGGCGACGTCCGCCGCACGGTCGAGGCCGTCGAGCAGGTGAAAGGCGAGATGTCGGGCCGCGTCGCGGTCGGCACGATGCCGTCGATCGCGCTGACCGCGTTGCCGCACGCGGTGACGGCGTTTCGCCGGTCGATGCCGAACGTCAGCCTGCATCTCGAGGAAATGACGGTGCCGGACGCGCTCGCGCAACTGCGCAACGGCACGCTCGACATCGCTGCGATGCACCATGTGCCCGCGCTCGACCGCGATTTCACGCAATTGCCGCTGCTGTCGACCGAATTCACGATCGTGATGCGCGACGGTCATCCGCTCGCGCAGGCGCGCCGGTTAGAGGAATTGCTCGACGCGGAGTGGATCGTCACCGTCGGCGCCGAGCAGTTCCCGCACAGCGTGATGGTCGGGATGTTCGAGGCGCACGGGCTGCCGCTGCCGAAACGTCTGCTGCGCTCGCCGATGTCGTTCGCGGTGACGCTCGGGCTCGTCGCGCGCTCGGACGTGATCGGCTGCTTCACGCGCCCGCTCGCCGCGATGGTCGCGCCGCTCGGCATCCGCACGGCCGAACTCGACGAAAGCATGCCGCGCTTCGACCTGTCGATCATCGCGCGGCGCGACCTGCTGCCCACGCCCGCCGTGTCGCACTTCGTCACGTGCCTGCAGCGCGCGGTCAACGAAACGCTCGGCTGAATCGTTCCTGTGTGTGAAACGGCGGCGCATCCGACGCGCCGCCGCCGGGCCCGGTATCGGGGCTTGTCCTAGGCGCCCTGCCGGTATTTTGTCTTGATAATCTTGCGCACGTCGCGCGCCCCCATCGGGCGGGCGAAACGGACTGTCCGACGCGAAGCCGCGGCGGGCCGAAGGCTTACGGCGCGGCACAACCGCGCACCCATCGAACAAAACGAGGAGTCACCGAGTGAAAAAGATTCTTGCGGCTGTGACCGTGGCCCTGCTCGCCGTATCGGCCGGCAGTGCATACGCGAAGGACTGGTCGACCGTGCGGTTCGGCGTCGACGCAAGCTACCCGCCTTTCGAATCGAAAGGCGCCGACGGCAAGGTGGTCGGCTTCGACGTGGATCTCGGCAACGAGATCTGCCGCCGCATCAACGCGAAATGCGTGTGGATCGAAAACGACTTCGACGGGATGATCCCGGCGCTGAAGGCCCGCAAGTTCGACGGCGTGCTGTCGTCGATGTCGATGACGCCGGCACGCGCCGAGCAGATCGCGTTCTCGTCGAAGCTGTTCAACACGCCGACGCGCCTCGTCACGAAGAAGGGCGCCGGCCTGCAGCCGACGGCCGAATCGCTGAAGGGCAAGTCGGTCGGCGTCGAGCAGGGCACGATCCAGGAAACCTACGCGAAGGCGCACTGGGCGTCGAAGGGCGTGAACATCGTGCCTTACCAGAACCAGGACCAGGTCTACGCCGACCTGATCTCCGGCCGTCTGGACGGCGCGCTGCAGGACGCGGTGCAAGCCGAGATCGGCTTCCTGAAGACGCCGCGCGGCGCGAACTTCGACTTCGCCGGCAAGGACCTCGACGATCCGAAGACGCTCGGCAACGGCGCCGGCATCGGCCTGCGCAAGGAAGACACCGACCTGAAGGCGAAGATCGACGGCGCGATCGCCGGCATGCGCAAGGACGGCACGTACGACAAGCTCGCGAAGAAGTACTTCGATTTCGACGTCTACGGCAAGTAATCCGGCCGACCGACGCACGATTCGGCATGATGGAAACGGGCTCCGCAAGGAGCCCGTTTTTTTTGCGCGCGGCGCGGACGACGTTATTTTTTCCGCGCCAACCTGATGATTCTCAACGGAAAACTGCGTGCTCTGGCGCCGGTTTGATGGCGGCGAGGAAGGCAACGTACAATCGATCTTCCACGCACACGGATCATTCGCGGCTGCGCCGCACTCTCCTCATCATGCAAACGCAGACCCATCCGCTGATTTCCCCCGCCGTCGGTACCGAACGCCAGATCACCAGCTTCCACTACGGCCCGCGCGGCGGCAAGAAGGTCTACATCCAGTCGTCGCTGCACGCGGACGAGCTGCCCGGCATGCTGGTCGCCACGCTGCTGCGCCGCAAGATCGCCGCGCTCGAGACGGCCGGCAAGCTGCAAGGCGAAGTCGTCATCGTGCCGGTGCCCAACCCGATCGGCCTGTCGCAACACGTGTTCGGCGATCACCTCGGCCGCTTCGAGCTCGGCTCGATGCAGAACTTCAACCGCAATTTCTACGATCTCGCGGCGCTCGTGCTGCCGCGCGTCGAACACCACCTCACGAACGACGCGCAGCGCAATCTGGCCGTCGTACGCACCGCGATGCGCGAAGCGCTCGACGAACAGAAGCCGCGCACCGAACTCGACTCGCAGCGCCTCGCGCTGCAGAAGCTGTCGTTCGACGCCGATATCGTGCTCGACCTGCACTGCGACAGCGATGCGGTGATGCACCTGTACACGAATCCCGATCTGTGGGCGGACGTCGAGCCGCTGGCGCGCTATCTCGATGCCAAGGCGTCGCTGCTCGCGCTGAACTCGGTCGGCAACCCGTTCGACGAAATCCACAGCTTCTGCTGGTCGGATCTGCGCAACCGCTTCGGCGACCGCTTCCCGATCCCGAACGGCGCGATTTCCGTCACGGTGGAACTGCGCAGCGAACGCGACGTGTCGTACGAGTTCGCCGAAAAGGATGCGCAGGCGATCGTCGAATACCTGACCGAGCGCGGCATCGTCGAAGGCACGCCGGCGCCGCTGCCGCCGCTCGCGCATCCGGCCACGCCGCTCGCGGGCACCGATCCGCTCGTCGCGCCGGTGTCGGGCGTGATCGTGTTCCGCACGCCGGTCGGCGCGATGATCGAGGCCGGCCAGGCCGTGGCCGACATCGTCGATCCGCTGACCGACCGCGTCGTCACGCTGAAGAGCAGCGTGTCGGGCGTGCTGTATGCGCGCCAGGTCGTGCGCTTCGCGACGGCCGGCATGGAAGTCGCGCGCATCGCCGGCGCGACCGCGATCCGCACTGGGTCGCTGCTGTCGGCCTGAACCGGCTGGGCGCGGCCCGCACGCCGGGCCGCGGCGCGCATCGCACGTCATCGGCTGCATCAAACGAAATCGCCCGCTTACGCGGGCGATTTGCTTTCCGGAGCGCGCGTCGGCGGCCGATACCGCGCCGCCGGCCGCTGCCACGTGCGAAGAAAGTTCAGAACGCCGGCACGATCGCGCCGCCGAACTTCTGGTCGATGAACTTGCGCACGTCGTTCGATTCATAGGCCGCGACGAGCTTCTTCACCCACGGCTTGTCCTTGTCCTGCGCGCGCACCGCGATCAGGTTCGCGTACGGGCCGCGCAGATCCTCGATCGCGATCGCATCCTTCACCGGCGTGAGTCCGGCCTTCACCGCGTAATCGGTGTTGATCGACGCGGCGTCGACATCGGGCAGTGCGCGCGGCAACTGCGCGGAATCGAGCTCGACGATCTTGATCTTCTTCGGGTTCTCGGCGATGTCGAGCGGCGTCGCGTTCACGCCGTTCGCGCCGACGCCCGGCTTCAGCTTGATCACGCCGTATTTCTGCAGCAGCAGCAGCGCGCGGTTGCCGTTCGACGGATCGTTCTGGATCCCGACTTTCGCGCCGACCGGCAAATCCTTCAGCGACTTGATCTTCTTCGAATAGAAGCCCATCGGGGCCGTATAGGTCAGCCCGACGTTGACGATCTTGTAGCCGCGCTGCTTGATCTGGCTGTCGAGGAACGGCTGGTGCTGGAAGCCGTTCGCATCGAGGTCGCCCGCATCGAGCGCCGCGTTCGGCTGCACGTAGTCGTTGAATTCGATGACCTTGATCGCGAGGCCTTCGCGCGCGGCGACCTTCGTCACTTCGGTCCAGATTTGCGCGTCGGGGCCGCTCATCGTGCCGATCTTCAGCGTTTGGGAGTCGGCGTGCGCGCCGGGCGCGGCGAATGCCAGCGCGGCGGCGAGTGCGCCGAGGCCGGTCAGGATCGAACGTCGCATGTGGTGTCCTCTTGTCCCGTGTCAATTGTTGGAGGACGGATCGTGGCATAGGGCCCCGAACGCGATCAACCAAGCTTATTTCATGTGCATATTCCTGTTCGGAATCGAATCTCAGCCGAAATCGGTATAACCCCCGCTATACAACCCGGGCAGAATTTAGGGCCTGCTTGCATAGGGAACGTGCATGCGAATGCCTGAAATCGCTCGCGGGGCCAGGAGTGAGGAGCGCCGTTTGGCCGCGCCAAACAAGCGACGAACGACGCCGCCATGCGGGCGATTTCAGGCATTCCCGTGGATTGAATTTTTAGTTTGGGGTTGCATGCACGTTCCCTATGCAAGCAGGCCCTAATGTCGCATCGGCACCACACATTCTTCATATGACAGTCGCTGTCATATTCATTACGTGGCCCGCCGATAAAGTTGCGCCGGTCCGTGAAAGCGCCCATAGAGAGCGCCGGAACCGCAACTGGACACGCCATTCATTCGCTCGGAGAATCCTTTGAACAAGAAACTGTTGACCATCGCCGCCCTGGCAGCAACGGCCGGCACGGCGCACGCACAAAGCAGCGTGACCCTGTACGGCGTCATCGATGCCGGTATCAGCTACGTGAACCACAGCAAGACCGCCAACGGCGGCACGGGCAAGCTGTTCAAGTACGACGACGGCGTGGCCCAGGGCAGCCGTTGGGGCCTGCGCGGCACCGAAGACCTCGGTGGCGGCCTGAAGGCGATCTTCGTGCTCGAAAACGGCTTCAACAGCGGCAACGGCACGATCGGCCAGGGTGGCGCGATCTTCGGTCGCCAGGCCTACGTCGGCCTGAGCCAGTCGCAATACGGCACGGTCACGTTCGGCCGCCAGTACTCGTTCTCGACCGACATCCTCGGTTCGAACTACTCGACGGGCGGCAACACGGTCGCGGGTAACTACGCGTACCACGTGAACGACATCGACCAGCTCACGTCGAGCCGCATCAACAACGCCGTGAAGTTCCAGAGCGCGAACTACTCGGGCTTCACGTTCGGCGCGTTGTACGGCTTCTCGAACTCGACCGACTTCGCTGGCGCACCGGCCACGACGACGGGTACGACGACGACCGCGGGCTCGTCGCGCGCATACAGCTTCGGCCTGAACTACGCGAACGGCCCGATCTCGGTCGGCGCGGCGTACACGGACATCCGTTACCCGAGCCAGTCGACGCCCGGCTTCTCGACGACGATCGCGAACCTGAGCACCGGCAACGTCCGCGACCTGCGCACGTACGGCGTGGGTGGCCGCTACGTCTGGGGCCCGGCAACGGCATGGCTGCTGTGGACGCGTACGCAGTTCTCGACCGTGTCGGGCGCGGGCGGCACGTTCTACAACGCGTATGAAGCAGGCGCGAAGTACGCGTTCACGCCGGCACTGTCGGGCGGTCTCGGCTACACGTACACGAACGCGACGCAGAACGGCAACTCGTGGCACTGGAACCAGGTCAACGGTATCGCCGACTACGCACTCAGCAAGCGTACGGACGTGTACGGCCTGGTCGTGTACCAGCAGGCTTCGGGCAAGGGCGTGCAAGCGCAGATCGGTTCGAGCACGAGCTACTTCAATACGTCGGGCACGGGTTCGAAGAACCAGATCGCCGCACGTATCGGTATCCGCCACAAGTTCTAAAGCATCTGCTTAACTGTCCGCGTCACGCGCGGATCACGACGGCAAGAAGCGCCCCGCTCCACGCGGGGCGCTTTTTTATAGGCTTTTAAGTTTCGCTTAATTCTGGGCTGAGAGGATGCTCTCACCCCCCCTGTTGGCCGCCTGAGCATCGGCGGCTTTTTTTTTAAACGCCGACGGCGCCGCCATCGATTGCCCACAAGACAGGATCGGAGGCCATGATGATCGAAGATACCGTTTTCAGCCATCTGCACGCGATTCTGACGTGCCAACACTCGCTGCCGGTCCAGAGCTGCCGCGTCTCGGTTGAAATGCAGCGCCCCTGGGGCCGCCCGTATCGCCTCGTCGAATGGACGATGCATCTCGACGCCCCCGCGCGGCGTCAGATCGTGCCGGCCGAATCAACCGACGAAGAGATCGCCGAGGTCGTCGCGTCGCACGTACCCGGCCGCCTTTACGGCGACGGCCGGCTGCAGTTCTGAACGCGTTTCCGCTCCCCCGCTTCCCGTCTGTCAGCCACGCCGCACGCATCGTGCGGCAGTCGGTCTCGTTTGACGCGGCAACGAAACCTGCTACGCTGCGCGTTTTCGTCCACGCAACACACGATGGAAAACGCATTCAACGAACGTGGCGTCATGGTCACGCGCAACGGCCTGTCGGCCGCCGGGCAGGTATTCGCGCTGCGTGACATCCGCCACGTCGACGTCGTCAAGATTCCGAAGAACCGTCTCGTGCCGTCGCTGATCTCGCTGATCGGCGCGGCCATTGCCGTCGCCGGCGGCATCGGCGCATCGAGCGCCGCGCTGGTGGTCGGCGTGATGCTCGTCGTCGTCGGCTATCTCGCGTGGGCCACGCAGGACATCACGTACCGGCTGATGGTCGAGATGCCCGACGGCAAGCGCGAAGCGCTGTCGAGCGTCGACGCCGAATTCGTCGAACGCGTCGCGCAAGTCGTGCGCGATGCGCAGTCCGCCACCGCGGCCGGCTGATTTTCCTTCGCATGCGTGCCCGCGCCGGTTCGCGCGGGCCGCACACATTCGCGGCGAATATCGGCTCGCGCGGCGTTCGCGTCGCACCGCATACCGCCCGCCGCCCCGCACGCACCTCGCCTCCACGGCGGACGCCGACCGCCTAGTATGGAAAGAGCGGCTCGCCGCCGCATCGTCCGAGGAGGCCCGCATGAACGCTCAATCGCTGTCCGGCATGCTTCGCGCGCAGGAACTGCTGATCGTGTCGATGATCCGTGCGCTTCCCCCGACACGCGCCGTGCGCTCGTCGAGCTCTACACCGAACAGATCGCGTTCGCCGAACAGGCCGGGATCGAGAGCCATGGCGATCGCGCCACGCACGACGCGTTCATCGCGCATGCGCGCAACCTGCTGATCCGCATCGAAGCGCTGGCCTGAGTTTCTCGAAGCGTTTCCCCACGGCTCGCCCGAGCCGCGCAGGCGAGCGCTCACTCGCACGAGCCGTTTTGTTTCCTTGTGTTGATAATGATTCTCATTTACACTGGTAAAGTTGTCAGTTGCCTTTCAAATCGCCGTTTGCCGCATGCCGCGCGCAAACGGGCCAGCCAGGTGAACGCGTCACCCAGCCAGCCTTCGGGCTTGTTATCGTCAATGGGAGACCACCTGTGCATTGCTATACGCTGGCGCGGCGGCCGATCTGTGCCGCGCTGTTCGGCGCGTTCGGCCTGTCCGCCGCCCCGGCTCACGCCGATTCGTCGCCGCAAGGCGCCACCCCGCCTTCCGCCGTCCTGACCACCGCATCCGCGCGCGGCGAGGCGGCGCTGCTCGATCCCGTCACCGTCACGGCCACCCGCACCGCCACCGCGGCGAGCCGCACGGCGGCGTCCGTATCGGTGATCACCGACGAGGATCTCGAAGAGCAGCAGGCCACCAACATCAAGGACGCGCTGCGCTACGAGCCGGGCATCACGGTACGCCGCACCGCGTACCGGCCCGGCAGCGCCGCGCTCGGCGGCGGCCGCGACGGCGATTCGAGCATCAACATCCGCGGCCTCGAAGGCAATCGCGTGCTGCTGATGGAAGACGGCATCCGCCTGCCGAACGCGTTCTCGTTCGGGCCGCTCGAAGCGGGCCGCGGCGACTACGCCGATCTCGACACGCTCAAGCGCATCGAGATCCTGCGCGGGCCGGCGTCGGCGCTGTACGGCAGCGACGGCCTGACCGGCGCGGTGAACTTCATCACGAAGGACCCGCGCGACCTGCTGTCGATCTACCACAAGCCTTACTACTTCTCGTTCCGGCCGAGCTACGACTCGACCGACCGCAGCATCGGCGCGACCGTATCGGCCGCGGGCGGCAACGATCGCATCCAGGGGATGATCATCGCCGACGGCCGGCGCGGCCACGAGGTCGACACGCGCGGCGACAATAATTCGGCGAGCACGCTGCGCACGACGTCGAATCCGCAGAACGTGTATTCGGAATCGCTGCTCGGCAAGCTCGTGCTGACGCCGACCACGCGCGACACGATCAAGTTCACCGCCGAAACGGTGCAGCGGCGCGTGAGCACCGACGTGCTGTCGGCGATCAATGCGCCGGCCACGCTCGGCCTCACGACCCACGACCGGCTCGAGCGCAACCGCTTCAGCGTTGACTACGACTTTCGCGACGACGCGTTCCGCTGGTTCCAGACCGGGCACGTGCAGTTCTACTACCAGGACGCGAAGCAGGACCAGTACGCGTTCGAGACGCGCGGCAGGCTACCCTCGCGTTCGCGCGACAACCAGTACAAGGAACGCACGTTCGGCGGCGCCGCGTTCGCCGAAAGCGGCTTCGCGACCGGCCCGCTCGCGCACAAGCTGCTCTACGGCGTCGACGGCAGCCTGTCGCGCGTGACGAACCTGCGCGACGGCACGGTGCCGGGCGTCGGTGAAGCGTTCCCGAACAAGGCGTTTCCCGACACCGACTACACGCTGTTCGGCGCGTTCGTGCAGGACCAGATCGGCTACGGCCGCCTGCTCGTCACGCCGGGCCTGCGCTTCGACACGTACCGGCTGAGCCCGACCGAAAACGATCCGCTGTTCACCGGCAAGGCCGTGTCGACGAGCGCGAACGAGCTGTCGCCGCGCGTCGCCGTGCTCTACGAGATCACGCCCGCGGTCATTCCGTACGTGCAGTATGTGCACGGCTTCCGCGCGCCGACGCCCGACCAGGTGAACAGCAGCTTCTCGAACCCGGTGTACGGCTACACGTCGATCGGCAATCCGAACCTGAAGCCCGAAACAAGCGACACGTTCGAAGCCGGCCTGCGCGGCAAGGCCGGCACCGGCTACGGCGTCGTGCGCTACAGCGCGGCCGCCTTCACCGGCCGCTACCGCAACTTCATCTCGCGCACGACGATCGCCGGCAGCGGCCGGCCGGTCGACCCGTTCGTGTTCCAGTACGTGAACTTCGCCGACGCGCGCATCCACGGCCTCGAAGGCCGCGCCGAATGGGTGATGCCGAACGGCATCACGCTGAAGACGGCGATGGCGTTCACGAAGGGCTCGACGCAGAACGACGGCGCGGCGAGCCAGCCGCTCAATACCGTGAACCCGTTCTCGGCCGTGTTCGGCGTGCGGTACGAGCCGACCGAACGCTGGTTCGTGCAGACCGACCTGCTGTTCCAGGCCGCCAAACGCGACAAGGACGTCGACAAGTCCGACTGTTCGAACAAGGCGTGCTTCACGCCACCGTCGTCGTTCGTCGTCGACCTGCGCGGCGGCTATCGCTTCAACAAGCACGTGAGCGCGACGATCGGCATTCGCAACCTGTTCGACCGCAAGTACTGGAACTGGTCGGACGTGCGCGGCATCGCGGCCGATTCGCAGGTGCTCGACGCATATTCGTCGCCCGGCCGCACGGTCGCCGTCAGCATGAAAGTGGATTTCTGATGCGCGTTGCCCGCGCGCCCACCCCAACCGTTACTCGAAGGAGTCCGACATGATGCAATCCGCCCTTCCCGGTCAATCCGCCACGCCGGCCCGCGCGGCCGCCGCGCTGCGCGACGCGTTCATCAAGCTCAAGACCGAGCGCCAGTTGCGCAACCGCGACGTCGCGCAGGCGCTCGGCGTCAGCGAAGGCGAGGCGCTCGCCGCGTTCGTCGGCGAGCACGTCGTGCGGCTCGACGCGCGCTTTCCGGCGATGTTCGAGGAAATGCCGCGCCTCGGCCGCGTGATGGCGCTGACGCGCAACGACACGGCCGTCCACGAAAAGGATGGCGAGTACGCGCAGATGAGCCACGACGGCCCGATCGGCCTCGCGCTCGGCGACATCGACCTGCGCATCTTCTATCGTCACTGGGTGTCGGCGTTCGCGGTGCGCGACGAGACCGCGCACGGCCCGCTGAAGAGCCTGCAGTTCTTCGATGCGCAGGGTCACGCGATCCACAAGGTCTACCTGCGCGCGCACAGCGATCATGCCGCGTACGACGCGTTCGTCGAACGCTGGCGCGCGCCGTCGCAGGAGCCGGGCCTCGAGGTCGTGCCCGCCGCCCCGAAAACGCCGGAGCGCGCCGACACCGAAATCGACGTCGCGGGCTTTCGTGCCGCGTGGGACGCGATGACCGACACGCACCAGTTCTTCGGCATCACGCAACGTTTCGGCGTGAGCCGCATGCAGGCGCTGCGCCTCGCCGATCCGCACTACGCGTATCCGGTCGAAACCGCGCATGCGTTGCGCCACGTGCTCGAACAGGCGGCGAAGAGCGGCCAGCCGATCATGGTGTTCGTCGGCAACGCGGGGATGATCCAGATCCATACGGGCCCCGTCGCGAACGTGCGCGAGGTCGGCGCATGGATCAACGTGCTCGATCCGGGCTTCAACCTGCATGTGCGCGAAGACCTGATCGCCGCCGCCTGGGTCGTGAAGAAGCCGACGAGCGACGGCATCGTCACGTCGCTCGAGCTGTTCGACCGGCAGGGCGACCATGTCGCGCTGCTGTTCGGCGAGCGCAAGCCCGGCAAGGTCGAGCGCGACGACTGGCGCGCGCTCGTCGCGACGCTGCCGACGGCTGCACGCGGGGCCGCGCGATGAGCGCTCGCCCATTCGATCCGCGCCGCCGGTCGCTGCTGGGCGGCGCGGCAGCCAGCGCGCTCGCGGGCGCGCTGCCCGGCGGCGTGCTCGCCCAGGTCGCGGCGGCCGCCCCGAAGCGCGTGATCGTGATCGGCGGCGCGCTGGCGGAAACCGCATTCGCGCTCGGCGGCGCCGAGACGCCGCGTTACCGGCTCGTCGGCGCCGACACGACCTGCACGTATCCCGACGCGGCGAAGCGCCTGCCGAAGGTCGGCTACCAGCGCGCGCTGTCGGCCGAAGGGCTGCTGTCGCTGCGGCCCGATCTCGTGCTCGCATCGGCGGAAGCCGGCCCGCCGACGGCGATCGCACAGGTGAAGGGCGCCGGCGTCACGGTGACGACGTTCGACGAGCGTCACGACGTCGAATCGGTGCGCGCGAAGATCACCGGCGTCGCACAGGCGCTCGACGTGCGCGACGCCGGCACCGCGCTGCTGCAGCGTTTCGATCGCGACTGGCAGGCCGCGCGCGACGCGGTCGCCGCGCGCGTGCCCGGCGGCGCGCAGCCGCCGCGCGTGCTGTTCGTGCTGAACCATACCGGCACCCAGGCGCTCGTCGCCGGCCAGCGCACGGCCGCCGACGCGATGATCCGCTACGCGGGCGCGCGCAACGCGATGCAGGGCTTCGATCACTACAAGCCGCTGACGACCGAGGCGCTCGCGGCGGCCGCGCCCGACGTCGTGCTGATCTCCGACGAAGGGCTGGCGGCCGTCGGCGGTCACGCCGCGCTGCTCGCGACGCCCGGCTTCGGCGCAACGCCGGCCGGCCGCGCGCGGCGCGTCGTGTCGCTCGACGCGCTGTTCCTGCTCGGCTTCGGCCCGCGCCTGCCGCTCGCCGTCACGACCCTGCACCGACGCCTGTCGGATGCGCTCGCCTGACTCCGGATCGACTCGATGCCCGCACACGCTTCACTCTTCAACGCGCCGTCACGCGCCCCGCACGCCGGCGCCGCGCGCCTCGGCACGTCGCGCCGCTTCGCGCCGTTCGTCCTGGCCGCGCTCGCCGTTCTGGTGGGCGCGATGTCCGTCGTCGCGCTGTGCGTCGGCGCATACCGCATTCCGCTGGCGGAAGCCTGGGCCGCGCTGAGCGGCGACGCGGCCGCGCAGCAGGCGCGCGCGGTGCTGCTCGATATCCGCGCGCCGCGCGTCGTGCTCGCGCTGCTGGTCGGCGGCGGCTTCGGCGCGACCGGCGCCGCGATGCAGGCGCTGTTCCGCAATCCGCTCGCCGATCCGGGGCTCGTCGGCGTGTCGAGCGGCGCCGCACTCGGCGCGACCGCGCTGATCGTGCTCGGTCCGGCCCTCTTCGCCGCCCATGCGAGCGCGGCCGCGCTGCCGTTCGCCGCGTTCGCGGGCGGCCTCGCGGTCGCGGCGCTCGTCTACCGGCTGGCCGCATCGCGCGGCCGGCTCGCACTGCCGCTGCTGCTGCTCGCCGGCATCGCGATCAATGCGCTGGTCGGCGCGGCGATCGGGCTGCTCACGTTCGTCGCCGACGACGCGCAGTTGCGTTCGCTGACCTTCTGGAGCCTGGGCAGCCTCGGCGGCGCGCAATGGTCGACGCTGGCGGCCGTCGCGCCGTGCGTGGCGCTCGGCTGCGTGCTGCTCGCGCGCGAACGCGATGCACTGAACGCGCTGCAGCTCGGCGAAACCGAAGCGCTGCATCTCGGCGTGCCCGTGCAGCAACTGAAACGACGCGTGCTCGTCGCGGTCGCGCTCGCGGTCGGCGCGCTCGTGTCGTGCGCGGGCATCATCGGCTTCATCGGGCTCGTCGCGCCGCATTGCGTGCGCCTCGCGTGCGGCCCCGACCAGCGCATCGTGCTGCCCGGCGCCGCGTTGCTCGGCGCGTTGCTGACGCTCACGGCCGATCTCGCCGCGCGCACGGTCGCGGCGCCCGCCGACATTCCGCTCGGCGTGCTGACCGCGCTGCTCGGCGCGCCGTTCTTCCTCGCGCTGCTGTGGAAGAACCGCGGCGCGCTCGGCGGATGATCCCTTCTTCACGACGACCATGCTGACTGCCCACCACCTCGACGTCGCCCGCCGGCACGACACGATCCTGCGCGACCTGTCGCTGTCGATCGAGCCCGGCCGCGTGACCGCGCTGCTCGGCCGCAACGGCGCGGGCAAGAGCACGCTGCTGAAAACCTTCGCCGGCGAACTGACCGGCAGCGTCGCGCCGAACGGCGTGCGCGTCACGGGCAACGTCACGCTGAACGGTGAACCGCTCGCGCGCATCGACGCACCGCGGCTCGCGTGCCTGCGCGCGGTGCTGCCGCAGGCCGCGCAGCCGGCGTTCCCGTTCAGCGTCGACGAAATCGTGCTGCTCGGCCGCTATCCGCATGCGCGACGCAGCGGCACCCGCCACGTCATTGCACATCGCGATCGCGACATCGCGTGGCGTGCGCTCGAACGGGCGGGCGCCGATGCGCTCGTCGGTCGCGACGTCACGACGCTGTCGGGCGGCGAGCTCGCGCGCGTGCAGTTCGCCCGCGTCCTCGCGCAGCTGTGGCCGGACCACGACGCGACGGAACCCGGCCCGCGCTATCTGTTGCTCGACGAGCCGACCGCCGCGCTCGATCTTGCGCACCAGCACCGGCTGCTCGATACCGTGCGCGCCGTCGCGCGCGAATGGCAGCTCGGCGTGCTCGCGATCGTCCACGATCCGAACCTCGCCGCGCGGCATGCGGATACGATCGCGATGCTCGCCGACGGTACGATCGTCGCGCATGGCGCACCGCGCGACGTGATGACGCCGGCCCATATCGCGCAGTGCTATGGCTTCGCGGTGAAAATGGTGGAAACCGGCGACGGGACGCCGCCGGTGATGGTGCCCGCGTAGGAAGGGAACGTCTTTCAGGTGATGCAGCCGGACTGAATGCCAGCGCGGCAAGCCCAGGCGCGAGCGCTCAATGCTCGACGTCCGCCGCGCCGAAGCTCCGCATCTTCCAGCCGAGCCGCACGACGAGCATCCGCATCGAGAAACCGGCCACCAGCGCGACGAACGTCGCCAACCCCACGTCGATGCCGAGATGCTGCATCCCGACATACAGCGCGCCCGTGACGAACGCGACGCTCGCGTACAACTCCTCGCGCAGGATCAGCGGCATCTCGTTGCAGAGTAAATCGCGCAGCATCCCGCCGCACACGCCCGTGATCGCGCCGGCCAGCACGACGATGATCGGCGCCGTGCCGGTCGACGCGCCGATGTCGCAGCCGATGATCGTGAACGCCGCGAGGCCGATCGCATCGACGGTGACGAACAGCGTCTTCATCCGCGCAACGTGCCGTGCCGCCCACGACGCGACGGTCGCCGCGACCAGCGTGATCACCAGGTATTCGGGATGCGCGATCCAGCCGAGCGGATAATGGCCGAGCAGCACGTCGCGCACGGTTCCGCCGCCGAGCGCCGTCACCGCGCCGACGAGCGCGAGCCCGAAGCGGTCCATTCCGCGGCGCATGCCCATCAGCGCGCCCGACATCGCTTCCGCGACGATCGCAATCAGATAGAGCGTATGCATGGCGCGCGTCAGTCGTCCGTCCGGAACAGGTCGAGCACGCGTTCGCGCTCGGCCGCGTCGACGGCGGCGGGCATCGGTTCGTCGCGCTTGTCGTGGTCGGCCGGTACATCCAGCGCACCCGGTGCATCGCCGGCTGCCGCGCCGCCGCATGCAAAGCGGCTGCGGATATACGCCGGCACGTCGGCCGTGCACGTGCCGCGCGTGTATTCGGCGTAGACGAAATCGCCATCCACCAGCGCGACGTCCTGCGGCGGCGTCGCCGCGACCGGCGTGCGCCCGTCGACGGCCGTCTTCATGTAGTCGAGCCACACCGGCAGCGCGAGCGTCGCGCCGGTCGCGCGCCCCATCGGGCGCGGCGTGTCGTAGCCGAGCCAAGCAACCGCGACGATGCCCGACGAATAGCCGGCGAACCATACGTCCTTCGATCCGTTCGACGTGCCCGTCTTGCCGGCCGCGTCGTCGCGCCTGAGCGCGAGTGCGCCGCGCGCGGTGCCGGCCCGCACGACGTCGCGCAGCATGCTGTCCATCACGAACGCATTGCGCGCCGACACGACCCGCTCGCCTGCCGGCACGGTCGCCTCGTACATCGCGCCGCCGTGCCGCTGCTTCACCGACAGGATCAGGCGCGGCTCCATCCGCGTCCCGCCGTTCGCGAACACGCTGTAGGCACTCGCGAGTTCGAGCGGCGTCACGGCGCCCGCGCCGAGCGCGAGCGGCAGCGACGCCGGATTGCGCTGCGCATCGAAGCCGAAATGCACCGCGTGCTGCTGCACGTAGCGCGCGTCGGTGGCCTGCATCAGGCTGACCGCGACCAGGTTCTTCGAGCGCACGAGCCCGCGCCGCACCGGGATGAAGCCTTCGTAGCGATTGCCGAAATTGCGCGGACGCCACGGCCGCGCGCCGGTTTCCGCGTGCGTGAGCGTACGCTGCGTATCGTCGACGAGCACGCCGGGGAAGTAGCCCTTCTCCAGCGCCGCCGAATAGACGAACGGCTTGAAGCTCGACCCCGGCTGGCGATACGCCTGCAGCGCATGGTCGAACACGTTGCGATCGAAATCCGCGCCGCCGACCAGCGCGAGCATGTCGCCGGTGGCCGCATCGAGCGACACGAGTGCGCCTTCGAGGCCGTTGCGCATATCGCGCTTCGCGCGGGACTGGCGGCTCAGCGTACGGTCGAGCGCGGCTTCGGCTGCACGCTGGTCACGCATCGAGATGGTGGTCGTCACGTCGAGGCCAAGCGTGTACGCGTCGTCATGAAACCGTTCGACCATCATCCGGCGCGCCCGCTCGGCGACGTACGGCGCCGCGACGATGCCGGGCGGCGGCGTGGTCGCCAGTGCGATCGGCGCGTCGACGGCCGCGCGATACGTCGCGTCGTCGAGCTGGCCGAGTGCATGCATCCGGCCGAGCACGTAGTTGCGCCGCGCGGTCGCGCGCGCCGGGTTGACGACCGGATTGAATGCGGACGGCGCCTTCGGCAGCCCGGCGAGCACGGCCGCCTCGCCCGCGCTCAGTGCGTCGAGCGGCTTGCCGAAGTACACGTGCGCGGCGGCCGCGAAGCCGTAGGCGCGCTCGCCGAGATAGATCTCGTTCATGTACAGCTCGAGCAGCTTGTCCTTGCTGTATTCGCGCTCGAGCTTGGCCGCCATCAGGATCTCGGCGAGCTTGCGGCTCAGCACCTTGTCGCGCGTCAGGTAGAAGTTGCGCGCGACCTGCATCGTGATCGTGCTGCCGCCCTGCCCCGGCTCGCCCGTCACGACGTTCGCGAACGTCGCGCGCGCAAGGCCGCCGACATCGACCGGGCCGTGCTCGTAGAACTTCGCGTCCTCGGCCGCGAGCAGCGCATGCCGCATCAGCGGCGGGATGCGTTCGAGCGGCACGAACTCGCGCCGCTCGACGCCGTATTCGGCCAGCAGGTCACCGTCGCGCGAGAAAATCCGCA
Organism: Burkholderia cenocepacia; assembly: GCF_014211915.1. Lineage (NCBI taxonomy): Bacteria > Pseudomonadati > Pseudomonadota > Betaproteobacteria > Burkholderiales > Burkholderiaceae > Burkholderia > Burkholderia cenocepacia. The sequence goes on from NZ_CP060040.1 coordinate 2,022,286, forward strand.
GCGGCAAAGCGGGACGATAGACGGCCAGGTGTTCGACGGACGGCAACTGCGTCCAGATGCGATCGATCGTCCACGCGCCGATGCCCGCGCACGCGAGCGTCAGGCCGAGCAGCGCGCCCGCGAGCGTGCGCCAGATGCGGCGGCGGCGCGGCGGTGTGGGTGGCGGCGCGGGCGACGGCGACGGGTTGGCGGTGGGATCGGTCATGTCGGGCTCCTTCTTCAGTGCCGCGACGGCCGGCGCGCGAGCGGCGCCGATCGGTCACGAAAGGCGCGCATTGTCGAAGGGATGGCGCGAAACCGGAACATTCTTTAGCCAAAGTTTGGCTGGCTAAATTTTATTTAGGAAAGCGCTTCAGGTCCTGCTTGGACCGGGTATGCGGGTCGGCGGCATGTCGTTGCGGGCGCGCGAGCCGGTTCGCTTGTACCATCGTCGGATGTTCGATCGATACCTCGACCTGTGGAGCCTCGTCCCCGACGGCGGCCCGATCCTGACCGCGAGCGGCGGCCTGCTGCCCGTCGTCTGGCACGCGCGGCCGGCAATGCTGAAAGTCGCCACGTGCGACGAAGAGCGCCGCGGCAATGCGCTGATGGCCTGGTGGAACGGGCAAGGCGCCGCGCAGGTGTGGCAGCACGACGGCGACGCGATCCTGCTCGAGCGCGCGCAGCCGGCGCCGTCGCTGGCTGCGTTGTCGGCTGCGGGCCACGACGACGATACGATGCGTATCGCTTGCGACGTCGTCGCGCGGCTGCACGCGCATCGTGCGCCGCTGGTGCCTCCGGTCGTGCCGCTGCATGACTGGTTCTACGCGCTGCTGTCAAACGATGCCAACAACGATGCGTTGCGCCGCTCGGCAACGATTGCTCGTCAGTTGCTGGCCGAGCCGTCCGTCGACGAAGTCGTGCTGCACGGCGACATCCATCACGGCAACATCCTGCATTTCGGCGATCGCGGCTGGCGCGCGATCGACCCGAAAGGGCTGCGCGGCGAGCGCACGTTCGATTACGCGAATCTGTTCTGTAATCCTGCGCATGGCATCGCGGTCGACCCGGTGCGATTCGAGCGACGGGTTGTGCTCGTGGCTGACGCCGCGGGACTCGACCGGCGCCGGCTGCTGCAGTGGATTCTCGCGTGGTCGGGGCTGTCGGCCGTGTGGTTGATGGAAGACGAGTTGCCGGCCGATACGCGGCTGGCGGTTGCCGCGCTGGCCGCGGCCGCGCTCGACCAGTAGCCTCAAGCTCCACGCTCCGCCCATGAAAAAACCCGCCGGCAAACACCGGCGGGCTTTCATATCCGACTTGCGCGGCGCTTCAGCGCGCCGGATTCAGCGTCAGGTTCATGTGACGGTTCACATCCTTGTACAGCAGATATCGGAACCGCCCAGGCCCACCCGAATAACATGCCTGCGGGCAGAACGCGCGCAGCCACATGAAGTCGCCGGCTTCCACCTCGACCCAGTCCTGGTTCAAGCGATAGACAGCCTTGCCTTCCAGCACGTACAGGCCGTGCTCCATCACGTGCGTTTCGGCGAACGGAATCACGCCGCCCGGCTCGAACGTCACGATGTTCACGTGCATGTCGTGACGCATGTCGCTCATGTCGACGAAGCGCGTCGTCACCCATGCGCCGTTGGTGCCCGGCATCGGGATCGGCTCGACGTCCTGCTCGTTGGTCACGAACGCGTCCGGCAGCGGAATGCCGTCGACCGCCTGATAGTGCTTGCGCACCCAGTGGAAACGCACCGCGGCATCGCTGACGTTGTGCAGCGTCCAGTCCGCGCCCGGCGGAATGAACGCGTAACCGCCCGGCTTCAGCGTGTGCTTCTGGCCTTGCAGCGTCAGCTCGGCTTCGCCTTCGACGACGAACAGCACGGCTTCGGCGTTCTTGTCCTGCTCGGGCTTGTCGCTGCCGCCGCCCGGGTTCACTTCGACGATGTACTGCGAGAAGGTTTCCGCGAAACCCGACAGCGGGCGGGCGATCACCCACAGGCGCGTGTGGGTCCAGAACGGCAGCCAGCTCGTAACGATGTCGCGCATCACACCCTTCGGGATCACCGCGTACGCCTCGGTGAACATCGCGCGATCGGTCAGCAGATCCGTCTGCGGCGGGTGGCCGCCATGCGGCGCGTAATACGTTGTCTTAGACATATTGCATCCAGGCAATGGGTTGGTCCGGCCCCGGGCGCAAACGGCATCGGGCGGTTCGCATGCGCGTGGGGCACGCATGCGACGGCGGGACATCGTTGCCGGGGTGGCTTGAAGGCGCATGCGCCTTCGGTCGGTCGGCCAGGCTTCGCGTCGGGTCCGCCCGGTTCAGCGGACACGGCGGCCCGGGTTGTCGGGCCGGCGGCCGGGCCGCGGCGCTCGCGGGTCAGGCGGCGAAGCGCGGATGACGGCACGGTTCGGCTCCGTACGCGAGCATCGCCGACGATAGCGAAGTCGATTGCGATCGACCAATTAAATGTTGCGATGACATCCATTCGATTTTCCACTACCGTCCGGTGCCCGCGATACGCGGTCGGCATGCGTTGCGAGGCGTGCCGACTATCAGGGAAATCCTGACGGTTGCGATGTTCGCGCGATGCGCCGGCGCGGCAATGCGGCGGGACACGCGCTGGTCTCGACGCATCCTGTTACGCAGGGCGAGGCGGAAGCGGTCGATACGTCCGCGGCAGCGGATTGCGGCGTGAGGGTCGCACGGAGACGGTCACGTCAGATTGGAACGAGCCGACGTGTCGAAGACAAAGCAGGCGTGATTCGGCCAACCCCGTCCGCGCGCATTGGGACGCGGCAAGCGAGATCGTCGAGAAGCGGAGAAAACAGCAGGAGGAGAATTGCCGGCCCGTCGATCGGGCATTTGGCAGCGGCTGATTGAAGCCGGAAGAGAATCGCCGGTCTGGCCGGCGAAGCGGCCCGGCAGAGCGCCGGGCTGAAGCTCGCGTCGGGATACCGACGCCGTCGGCGCGCCGGTGCGCGGATCGCGCACCGTGCCGCGCCAGCGACGATCAGTCCCAGTCGCGGTGGTGACGATGCTTGCGGTGACGGTAGCCGCGGTCGCCGTGATCGCGATCGTACGAGCTGCGCGACATGTTGCCGCCGAGTGCCGCGCCGGCACCGCCGCCGACCGCCGCACCCAGCAGGCCGCCCGTGCGGCCGCCCATCGCGTTGCCTGCCGCGGTACCCGCGCCGCCGCCGAGGGCGCCGCCGATGATCGCGCCGGTGCGCTCGCGACGGTTCGACGTCACCGCGCCGCCGGCGCCGCCGCCGATCGCGCCGCCGATGACGGAGCCGGTGCTGCCGCCGACCGCGCCGCCGACCGCTGCGCCGGCAACCCCGCCGAGCGCGCCGCCGAGCGCGTTGTTCAAGTCACCGGCCATTGCCGGCAGTGCAGTCGCGCCGGTCAACGCGGCGACGACGAGAGCGGGGGCGATTTTCTTCCACATTCCCGTATTCTTCCTTGTTCGCAATTCTGGTTATCGAAGTCCGCTCGGTACGACGATCTGAATCGATCGACGTCGGGCCAGGCATTGTGCCGGACTGCGGACCAATTCATTTCAATGAGCTTGCGGCGAAGAATAGCACCGGTCCCGCATTCCTGCCGTAGACATTGTGGTAACAAGTTGTTTACGAATCACAGACATTCAACGTACCCGCCGAATCCGGCTGAAACCCTTGTCGGGATTGGCTCCGGCGGCAGTCTGACCTCACGTCGCGACACGCCGATCATGCACGCGATCGCACGTTCGAGACACACGTCGCAACACATCCGCACACGCCGGTAACGGGCATCCGAACGACGGTGCGAGAAAAGATGACGGGGTCAGTACACGCCGGGCAGCAACCGCCACGTCCGCGCGCAATACGCGTCGTATTCGGCGCCGAATTGCGAACGCAGCAATGCTTCCTCGGAGCGGATTCGCGCGACGAGCGGCACGAGCGTCAGCACGACCAGCAGCACGCCGACACCCGAGCGGAACACCAGCGCCCAGCCGAGCGAATTGACGACCAGGCCGAGATAGCTGGGATTGCGGATGCGGCTGTAGATGCCGCCGGTCACGAGCGTATGGCCTGGCTGGATCGCGACGAGCCCGCTGAAGCGTTTGCCTAGCACGAACACGGGCCACATGCGCAGCACGCCGCCCACGAGGTACAGCCCGACACCGATCCAGCGCACCGTATCGCCGCCGAAAGTCCAGACGTCGAGCCGGTCGGTCAGCGCCGGCAAGTACGCGAGCAGGAAACCGCTCACCGCGAAGGCCGCGAGCACCCAGCGGTTGTCGCGGTTCTCGCGTTCGCCGCTGCTCAGGTTGCCTTCGGTGAACAGCGCGGCGACGGCCATCACAAGGGTCGCGATCGCGACGACGGTCAGTTGAGGATGCGAGAAGAACGCGGCAAACCCGCCGCTGCCGAGCACGGCGAGCCCGAGATAGACGAGCGTGGCTACGCTCGACAGGACGATGACCTTGGGGGTGACTGTCATGACGGCCTCGCGGGGATGCGCTTTCCTGTGAAGTATAGGAACTGCGCACACCGGGTGCCGTGCGCGGCCGTCATGCGGCGCGGGAGTTCGCGCGCATCGTCAGGCCGAAGACGGCCGACCGGGCCAGGACGGCCGGCCGGCGCGCCGCGACCGATCAGCGAATGCGGAAGTGGCCGCCGATGCCGACGGTGACGGGCGGCGCGTAATACGCGGGCGCATAGCCGTAGTAGGCCGGCGCGGGCGCGTAGCCGTACGGCGGCGCGACGTAGCAGCCGGACAGGCCGCCGATCAGGGCAAGCGTGATGAGAAGTCTGGACATGGCTCGGTTCCCGGCGCGAAAGACCAATGGCACCGCGCGAAGGCCGCGCCACCGCACCACGCGGCGGCCGGCACGAAGAGGCAACGCCCCTTCCTGTCGCTCGATGAAACGATGCGCGGAGTCTAGCGCCGGGCGTGGCCGGCCAAGTTTCCCGGGCCGTTACACGTGTTACCCCGTGTGACCGCTGAAACAGGCTGGATCGGCGCAACGGCCCGCCGGTGGGCGGCGGCCGCGCCGACCGCGATGAGGCTGTTACACGAAGCGGGCGCGAATGCGCTGCGCGAGCGCTTCGAGCGTCGCCGCGTCGGCGACGTCGCGCGCATGCATCCGCAGCTCGGCGCCTTCCCAGCGCGGAATCACGTGGAAATGCACGTGCGGGACGGTCTGGCCGGCTGCCGCGCCGTTGAACTGGCCGATGAACACGCCGTCCGGCTCGAGCGCCGCGCGCACTGCCGCCGCGACGCGCTGCGTCATGCGGATACCGGCCGCGGCCGCATCGCCGGACAGCTCGAAGATCTGCGCGGCCGGCTCCTTCGGGATCACGAGCACGTGACCGTCGGCCTGCGGCATCAGATCCATGATCGCGAGCGTCGCGTCGTCTTCGGCGACCTTCACGCACGGCAGTTCGCCGCGCAGGATTCGGGCGAACGGGTTGTTGTTGTCGTAGGACATGGCGTTTTCCGATCTCGTTGGACAGTGGGACTGGGAGAGCAATGCCGGACGATTATCGGCCGATGGCCGGCCCGATATCAACTCGCCGCCACGCGACGCCGGCCGAACCGTCGGGCACGCGGCAGCGCGAACGCATGCGACCGCCACCACACGTCACACGGCCGCGATTGCACCGCCTCGCCCGAACCTGCGACACTGCCGGATCGTTGCCGGCCGGCACGCCACCGAGGACGCTCGCGCATGACGATTCCCCTCAAGAAGCTGATGCTGCGCGGTGTCGCGCTCGCGCTCGTGGCCGCGATCGGCTACACGGGCCATATGCTGTCCCGGCTCGCGCCGATCGCGACCGGCTATGCGGCCAAGGCGCTGTGTTCGGGCGTGTTCGTGTCGGGCCGCCCGGCTGCGTCCGTGATCGACGTCGACATCATGGCCGGCGTCCATCCGTTGCTGAAACTGGTGCGGCCGTCGCTCGATCCCGACCATCATCGCGCGGTGGCGACCTTCGCCGGCTTCGCCGAACGCGAAGCCGACTTCCGGCCCGGGCTCGGCTGCACGCTCGCACTTGGAGCCCCGACCGGCGCGGCGGCCGCCACCTTGCCCGCCGCGTTGCCGCCCCTCCCCGATCCACCGCCCGCGCAAGTCGCGCCGCCCGCACCGGCCACGCCGCCCGCCGGCATCGACGCGCACCAGTTGCAGGCCGCGCTCGACCGCGCATTCGACGAACCCGATCCGGCGCGGCCGCGGCGCACGCGCGCGGTCGTCGTGATGTGGCGCGGCCACGTGATCGCCGAACGCTATGCGCCCGGCTTCACGGCCGATACGCCGCTGCCCGGCTGGTCGATGACGAAGACCGTCACGGCCGCGCTGGTCGGCGCGCTGGTCGCGCAGCACAAGCTGTCGCCGGACGCGTCGGCGCTGCTGCCCGAATGGCGCGGCAGCGGCGATCCGCGCGCGGCCATCACGCTCGACGAGCTGCTGCGGATGACGAGCGGCCTGCAGTTCAACGAGGACTACGACGACCCGCTGTCCGACGTCGCGGTGATGCTGTTCACGCAGCCCGATACCGCGCGGTTCGCGTCGGCGAAGCCGCTGGCCGCGACGCCCGGCGCGCGGTGGTCCTACTCGAGCGGCACGAGTGCGATCGTGGCACGCGTGATGCGCGAAGCGCTGGGCGGCAGCGACGCGGACTATCTTGCGTTTCCGCGCCGCGCGTTGTTCGCGCCGCTCGGGATGCGCAGCGCGGTGTTCGAACCCGACGCGTCCGGCACGCTCGTCAGCGCGTCGTACATGTATGCGAGCGCACGCGACTGGGCGCGCTTCGGACAGCTTCTGCTGCAGGACGGCGTATGGAACGGGCAGCGGCTGCTGCCGGAAGGCTGGGTGCGCTACCTGACGCGCGCGACGCCGCAGTCGTCGCGGCAGGAATTCGGCGCGCAGCTGTGGGTCAAGGTGCCGGAGCCGTTCAACGATCGCGAGCCGCACGCGCGGACGATGCCGGCCGACGCGTTTCATGCGGTCGGCCATGAAGGCCAGTTCGTGAGCGTGGTGCCGAGCCGCGAGCTAGTGGTCGTGCGGCTCGGGCTGTCGCGGCCGGAAGCCGCGTGGAATCACGAGGCGTTTCTCGCCCGCGTGCTCGATGCGGTGCCGGCGCCCGGTGCGTGACGACGGAAGGCGCGCCGGTGAATCGATCGTGAAGCGGCGGCGATTGCACTACCGCCGCTTCAAGCGCGGCCTGCGCTGCGTTACGGATTCGCGCTGCCGCCGTATTGCTTAAACCCTTCGCGCGTCGCGAGACGTTCGACATAGCGCGACACCGCCGGCAGGTCCGGATGCTCGAACGGCGTGCCGAACCAGCGGTTCGCCGACAGGCCGATCGGAATATCCGCGAGCGTGAAGGTGTTGCCGGCCACGTACGCGCCGGTCCTTTCGAGTTGCGCATTCAGCACGCGCATGTGCGTCGTCCAGCCGGCGATCGACTGCGCAATGCCGTTCGGATCCTGGTGGTCGGGCGACTTGCGCACGAGGCCGAGGAAGGCGCCGACCCACGAGCGGTTCAGGTCCGAACCCTGCCAGTCGATCCACTGGTCGACCCGCGCACGCGCCTGCGGCTCGGCCGGATACAGCGCATCGCCGCCGTAGCGGTTCGCGAGGTAACGGATGATCGTGTTCGATTCCCAGAGCACGAAATCGTCGTCCTTGATGACGGGCACGAGCGCGTTCGGATTCAGCGCGAGATAGGCCGGATCGTGGGTCGTGCGGAAGCCCGCGCCCCAGTCTTCCTGTTCGAACGGCAGGTTCAGTTCGGTGCACAGCCACAGCACCTTGCGGACGTTGATGGACGGAATCTTGCCGAGGACGTGCAGCATGCAGTCTCCTTGTGAGGTCGGGTGCGGCGTGTTCGGGGCGCACGGCACGCTCCGAACGCGTTCACGCCGAATTTATACACGACCGCGCGGGAAACGGCAGGCCGCGGGCGCGAAATCGGTGTGCGGCCGGTTCGTCAGGTCACGCAGCGCGTGCTCGGCCGTCGGGAAGCGGAACATGAACCCGTCCTGATGCAGGCGTGCCGGCATCACGCGCTGCCCGTCCAGCAGCAGCTCGGCCATCTCGCCCATCGCGGCGCGCAGCGGCGCGGCGGGCATGTGCAGAAATGCGGGGCGGCGCAGCACCTTCTTCACGACCTGCACGAATGCGCGCTGGGTCAGCGGCACCGGTGCGACCGCGTTGTAGACGCCGTGCATGCCCGGATTCGACATCGCGCGCGCCACGATTCGCAGCACGTCGTCGCGGTGAATCCAGCTCATCACCTGCGCACCGTCGCCGAAGCGGCCGCCCAGCCCGAAGTAATGCGGCAGCAGCATCGGGCGCAACGCGCCGCCGGGGCCGAACACGATGCCCAGCCGCAGCACCACCGCGCGCACGCCGTGCCGCTCGAGCGGCTGGGCGGCCGCCTCCCACCGCCGGCACAGATCCGACATGAAACCGGTGCCTGCGCTGCTGCCTTCGTCGAGCCGTTCGTCGCCCGGCCGCACGCCGTAGTAGCCGATCGCGGACGCCTGGATCCACATGCGCGGCTTGACCTCGGCGGTTTCCATCCAGCGCATCAGCGCCTGCGTCACGCCGACGCGGCTGGCGAGCAGCAGCGCCTGCCGGCGCTTGCTCCAGCGCGCGCCCAGCACCGGCGCGCCGGCGAGATTGACGACCGTGTCGAAGCGCTCGTGCGGCTGCAACTGGTCGATGGACGTCACGCTGCGCACGCGGCCTTGAAAGAGGTAGGCGGCGCGCAGCGGATCGCGCGCCAGCAACGTGACCGTCTGCCCTGCGTCGAGCAGCTGGTTGACGAGCGTTTCGCCGATGAAGCCGGTGCCGCCGGTGACGAGCACGTGGCCGGGCCGCTGCCCCGCGAACGGGTTGGCGTCCGGCGCGCGGCGCGCGAGGCGGCACGCGGCGATCCCGTCGCGCATGCCCGATACCGTCACGCCGACGGCAAACAGGTTGAGCAGCCAGCCGCGCCAGCCGACGTCGATCGCGTGCAGCGCCGTCGGCTCGGCCGCCCACGCGGCGAGTTGCATCGCGATCATCCCGAACAGCGCGCCGCCGTTGACGGCCAGCAGCGTGTGCAGCACGCGCTCGGTCGCCGGCAGCTTGCGGCTCTGGTCCTCGACGATGAAATCCCACAACGTCAGCACCACCTCGACGAACACGACCGCCGCGAGGGCCGCGACCCACGCGCCATGAAATGCGACGTTCGCGATCGACGCGAACACGAGGCCGTAGAGCACGGACCGTACCGCGTGAATCGCCAGTTCGAGCCGCGCGCGCGGGCTGTGCGGCAGGTCCTGCGTGAGTTCGTGATGGTAGAGCGTATCGAATGCGCCCATCGCGCCCTGCACGATCAGCAGGTTGAGCGCCCAGTCGAAAGCAGGCAACGTGTTCATGCGGTATCCCTCCTCCACAGCCAGACCAGCGGCGGCACCATCGCGACGAGCGCGACGACGTCGATCACTACATGGCCCCACACCTGCGCCTGCCACGACAACAGCATGTCCTGCGGCGCCCAGATCAACAGGCCGGCCAGCAGCCAGCCCCATACTTCCCGTTTCCGTAACCGGTTGCCGAGATGAACGAGCGCGAGCATCCAGATCGCGGCGCACTGCACCGTCGCGCCGAGCAGCGACATCCACCAGACCTGCTGGGCGCGCGCGGCTCCGGGTGCCGCTGCCGACCAGAAATGCCGCTCGATGCCGCGGTGATACGCGTCGAGCCAGGATGCGCCCGCGATCCACGGAAGCACCACGCCGACGAGCAGATGCACGATTGCGGCTGCGTACATCCAGCGCACGACGATGCGGCGCGGGATGTCTTGTGGCGGGCGATTCGCTGCTGCGCTTTCGGCGTTCCTGCCGATGCTGCACGTACCGCCTTCGCAGCAGGCTTCTGCGCGATACCCGAGCCACCGCGATACCGCTTGCCGATTGCCCGCCAGGCGGCGATACAGCGATGCGAATACGGCACGCATCGCCGGCACGCGAAGCAGCCGGACGAGCCCGCGACGGCCGAGTAGCGTGTGAGCAGCGAGGATGCTGTCGATGCCGGTCAGCATGCGTCCGTCGGGTAGACGCGCATGCAGTTCGCGATTCAGCGCGGGCAGGTCGACGCCCAGCGGCGCCGGATCGAAACCCGGCTCGGCGATGTCGACGAACGCGAGCCGGTGTCGCACGTCGTGCTCGCCGAGACGCCGGATTTCCGCGACGCATAACGGACATCGCCCATCGAAATACAGCACCAATTCATTTGTATTCATGCTTTGCACTCCTTCTTGTTTTCGCAAGCATCATGAACCGATCGACTGCTGTCCCGCGTACGCCGCCGCTCCCGTGCGACGACGACCGGCTTACATCGGCTTGACCACCATCAGGAAATAGACGGTCAGCATCGCGAAGAACGCCGGATAACCGAGCAGCTCCCAGCGCTTCGCGTAGCGCCAGTAGCGCGCCGGCAATGCGGCATCGCCGTTCGCGTGCGCAAGCTTCGCCATCGATGCAAGTTCGAGTTGCAGCCAGACGACCGGCAGCCAGCACGCACCGGCAACCGCGTACAGCACGATCGACGCGAGCAGCCACGGCGTATGCCACGACCAGCCCGCCGTGTGCGCGAGCCACAGCCCGGACGCCGGCTGGAAGATCACGGCCGGCGTCGTGAACCACCAGTCCGCGCGCACCACGAGCCGCGACACGGCCGCGATCGCGGGCACCGACCGCGTGCGGTTCGCGAAGAACAGGTAGAACGCGGTGCCGAACCCCGTGCCGACCAGCAGCACCGAGGACAGGATGTGAAGGGCCTTGATGACGAGATAGGTGTTCATGCGTGTTCTTCTTCTGAATAGAGGATCAACAGGATGGCGAGAATCGGCACGTTCTTGAGCACGGGGCCGAAGGGTTCGGCCAGCAGGCCCGGCATCGTGACCGCGATGACCGCCGAGTACGCGACGATCAGCGCCGCCTGCGCGGCCCACAGGCGCCGCGACGGCGCGACGACGGTCGCGATGCCGAACGCGAAATCCACCGCGCTGGCCGCGTAGAGCGCGATCAGCGCGGGCATGCCCGTCAGGTGCGCGGGCGCAAGCAGCGCGAGGCTCGCGTGCAGCGGGTGGATGAATGCGCTGGCGATGGCCGTCCAGATCCACACGATCGCGAGCGCGCCCAACAGCAACGGGCGCCGCCACATCGCGAGCGCGTCGCGGCGCAGCGCGGCGGCTTCCGCGCCGATGAAGCTGCCGATGCCGCGCGGCGGCCGGCCCAGCACGGCTGCGGCGGCCGCCGGATCGCCGGTGTTGCCGCCGCGCAGCATCGTCCAGGTGTCGCGTGTCAGCATCGCTCCCGGCAGCGTACCGAGCAGCGCGGCCGCCGCGCCGACCAGCGGGCCCGGCAGCGACACGCGGGCCGCCGGCGGAAATCCAAGCGCGGCGCGGTAGGCGGCCAGCATCTCGCGGTATTCGACTTCGTCGCGGCCGACCACGTCGATCACGCGGCGAGCCCGCGCCGACGGCGAATCGCTCGGCTGCATCACGAGCCGCGCGACGACTTCGGCGAGATCGTCGACATGCACCGGGCGCAGCCGCTGATGCCCGCCGGCCGGCAGCACGTGCACGGGCAGGCTCGCGAGCATCCGGAAAAACCGCGCGGACGCGCCGGCCGCCCCGTAGACGAGCGGGGGCGCACGATGCGGAAGTCGATCGGCAGTGTCTGCAGGAAGCGGTCGGCCGCCCGCTTGCTCGCGAAGTACCGCGTGTCGCCATGCTCGACGCCGAGCGCCGAGATCTGGATCACGCGCCGCACGCCGGCACGGCAGCACGCGGTAAAGAGCGCGCACGGCGCGGCGCGATGCACGGCGTCGAGCGTCGCGCCGCGTCGATCGGCCAGCACGCCGACCGCGTTGATCACCACGTCGACACCCTTCAGCCGCGCGAGCCACGCGTGCGGATCGACGTCGCACGCGAAGTCGATCGCGACGTCGTGCGGGCCGGCCGCGTGACGCACGCCGCGCAGCACGCGATGCCCGCCGGCTTCGAGCTGCGCGCACAGCGCCCGCCCGATGAAGCCGTTCGCGCCGCAGACGAGCACGGTCATGCCGTGTGCGCCGGTGCGCTCGGGCGGGCAGGACGACGGCAAGACTGCGTTCATTTTCACTCTCTATTTACAGTCATTTCTGTACAGACAGAAATAACAACCCCGAAAAAAGCGGGCTGGCTGCCCGCTCTCCCGTTACCGCTTACTTCGACGGCTTGCGCCTGACCGTCTGGCTGATCTTCGCGCCGATGCCGAGCGCCTTCATCAGCGTATCGGGCTTGAGCCGCAGCATCTCGTCCGACCAGGTCGTCAGCGTCTCGACGAACTGCAGGGTGTCGCGGATGCGCTGTTCGGTCTCGCGGCTTTCGTTCGCGATCTCCGGATTCGTCAGGCAATCGCGCAGCACCGTGAGCGTCGGTTCGATTTCGCGCTGCCGCCGCCCTTCGACGATCAGCTTGAACAGTTCCCAGATGTCGGTCGACGTCTCGAAGTGGTCGCGGCGGTCGCCCAGCACGTGCACGACCTTCGCGAGCCGCCACGCCTGCAACTCCTTCAGGCTCGTGCTGACGTTGGAGCGCGCGACGTTGAGCGTCTCGGCGATCTCGTCGGCCGCAACCGGCCGGCCGGCCAGGTAGAGCAACGCGTGAATCTGCGAGACGGTGCGGTTGACGCCCCACCGCGAGCCCATTTCGCCCCAGTGGAGAATGAATCGTTCGGCAATCGGTGTGAGTTCCATGGTGGGGAATTTAGTTTTTTCAGTTATTTCTGTCAAGAGAGAAATAACCGGGCAATCCGGCACCTTCCGGGCGCGTCCGCCCGCGATCGGCTGCTTCCTTTACAATGCGCGGGATTTTTTCGATTTCAGGCCGTCCCCGCCTTTCAGACAAGAGGTTTCCATGATCATCAAACCGCGCGTGCGTGGCTTCATCTGCGTGACGACTCATCCGGTCGGCTGCGAAGCCAACGTCAAGGAACAGATCGACTACGTGACTTCGCACGGCCCGATCGCCAATGGCCCGAAAAAGGTGCTCGTGATCGGCGCGTCGACCGGCTACGGCCTCGCCGCCCGGATCTCGGCCGCATTCGGCTCGGGCGCGGACACGCTCGGCGTGTTCTTCGAGCGTGCCGGCAGCGAGACGAAGCCGGGCACGGCCGGCTGGTACAACAGCGCCGCGTTCGAGAAATTCGCCGCGGAAAAGGGGCTGTATGCGCGCAGCATCAACGGCGACGCCTTCTCCGACAAGGTCAAGCAGGTCACGATCGACACCATCAAGCAGGATCTCGGCAAGGTCGATCTGGTCGTCTACAGCCTCGCCGCACCGCGCCGCACGCATCCGAAGACCGGCGAAACCATCAGCTCGACGCTCAAGCCGGTCGGCAAGGCCGTCACGTTCCGCGGCCTCGACACCGACAAGGAAGTGATCCGCGAAGTGTCGCTCGAACCGGCGACGCAGGAAGAGATCGACGGCACCGTCGCGGTGATGGGCGGCGAGGACTGGCAGATGTGGATCGACGCGCTCGATGAAGCCGGCGTGCTGGCCGACGGCGCGAAGACCACCGCGTTCACGTACCTCGGCGAGCAGATCACGCACGACATCTACTGGAACGGCTCGATCGGCGAAGCGAAGAAGGATCTCGACAAGAAGGTGCTGTCGATCCGCGACAAGCTGGCCGCGCACGGCGGCGATGCGCGCGTGTCGGTGCTGAAGGCCGTCGTCACGCAAGCCAGCTCGGCGATCCCGATGATGCCGCTGTACCTGTCGCTGCTGTTCAAGGTGATGAAGGAAACCGGCACGCACGAAGGCTGCATCGAGCAGGTGTACGGGCTCCTGAAGGACAGCCTGTACGGCGCGACGCCGCACGTCGACGAAGAAGGCCGCCTGCGCGCGGACTACAAGGAACTCGATCCGCAGGTGCAGGACAAGGTCGTCGCGATGTGGGACAAGGTGACGAACGAGAACCTGTACGAGATAACCGACTTCGCGGGCTACAAGACGGAGTTCCTGCGCCTGTTCGGCTTCGAGATCGCCGGCGTCGACTACGACGCGGACGTGAACCCGGACGTGAAGATCCCGGGCATCATCGACACGACGGTCTGACGCGTCGATCCGCCGCCGCGCTCACGGCGCCGGCGGCGGGTTCGCACGACCGCGGCGTCAACGCGGCGCCGGCTCTTCCAGATAGACGCCCGACGACAGCGTGGCCTTCACCTGCCGCGTGAACTCGTCGGTCGACACTTCCTCCGCCCCTGCTTCGATGGCGTCGTACGCCTGGCGCACGACGTCGGCCGGCGTGGCCTTCGGCACGTCGAGGCCGGCCGTCAGGTCGGTATCGATGAAGCCGGCATGCAGCCCGACGACCTGCGTGCGCTGCTCGCGCAGCGAATGGCGCAGCCCGTTGGTCAGCGCCCATGCGGCCGATTTCGACACGCCGTAGCCCGACAGGATCGGCCGGTTCACCCAGCTCGCGACCGACAGGATGTTCAGGATCGCGCCGCCGCCGTGGGCCGCGAGGGTGCCCGCGAACGCGCGCGACATCGCCAGCATCCCGAACACGTTGGTCTCCAGGTGCGCGCGCAATGCGTCGACCGCGCCCTCGTCGGTCAGGCTGCCGAGCCGCGCGATGCCGGCATTGTTGATCAGCAGCGTGACGTCGCGCGCCGCATCGGCCGCCGCGGCGACCGCCGCCGGATCGGTCACGTCGAGCTTCACGGGCACGACGCCCGGCAGCGTCACGCTGGCCGGATCGCGCGCGCCCGCGTAGACCTTCCGCGCGCCCCGTTCGAGCGCCTGCTTCGCGAACTCGAGGCCAAGCCCGCGGTTCGCGCCCGTGATGAAAACGACTGCACCTTCGATCTTCATGACCCTTCCTTTCGGAGATTGAATCCCGCGCGTGCCGGTTCGCCGCACGCCCGGAATCCGGTGAAAAACCACGCTGCCATCGCGTACCGAACCGTTGCACCGCCGGTGCCGCAAGTCGGGCGGTCCCGCCGCCCGCGCCTCGCCGCACCCCAGACCCTGACCGACTTCGATCCATGCCGCGCCGGTTGCTTCGCTTCGTCCGCGAAGTCGGCTACACTCGAATCTCAATGTCGATCATCATCGTCTTTGCGATGCATGGTGCCAGCGCGACTTCGACACGTCAATGGCGATCGCCATTGTGTTTTTCAATCGATGCAATTGCAGGAATGAGGGAGGGATCGATGGGCGTCTCGAGACAACAGGCGGCGGAAAACCGCCACGCGATCGTCGCGGCCGCCGAGCGGCTGTTCCGGCTGCGCGGCGTCGACGCCGTCGGACTGACGGAATTGATGAAGGAGGCCGGCTTCACGCAGGGCGGCTTCTACAACCATTTCAAGTCGAAGGACGCGCTGGTCGCCGAAGTGATGGACAAGGCGATGCAGGATCGCGCGGATTCGCCGAACGCCGGCAGCGTCGAGAAACAGGTGACGGCGTACCTGTCGGGCGCGCATCGCGACAACGTCGAGGGCGGCTGCCCGCTGTCGGGCTTCGCGGGCGATGCACCGCGGCTGACCGACGCGGCGCGCGCCTGCTACACGCGCGGCGTCGCCGCGTATCTCGAGCGACTGGAACGCATGGTGGCCACGGAAGGCTCGGCCGCGGCCGACGCGCGCGACGACGCGATCGCCGTTCTCAGCCAGATGGTCGGCGCGCTGGTGCTGTCACGCGCTGTCGCCGGCACCGATCCCGCGTTGGCCGACGAGATTCTCGATGCGGCGCGCCGCGCGCTCGTCGGGCAGCCGGACGATCCAGCCGCCGTGCCGGCATAGCGGCTCATCGCCATTCGCGCGCGACCGCGTCGCCATCGCGCGCTACCGGACTGCCCGCGCGGCATCCCACAGCGGCTGCGCACCGCGCGCCGCATTCCACGCGGCAAACTGCGTGCGCCACGATTCGAACGGCTGCGCGAGCGGATGGCGCGGATCGTCGCTGAGCGCATACGCCATCCCTTCGATCAGCCAGCGCGGCTTCGTCACGACGGCGAGGTTGCCGAGCACTTCCGCCTGCCGGTGATGGATCAGCTCGTGCGCGAGAAAGTAGGTCTGCCAGCCGCGCGGCGCGATCACCACGCCGAAATCGCCGAGCGTCAGCCCCGCGCGTGCGCCGAGGCCGAACGCATCGGCACACGCGCGCGTCGAGCAGAACACGACGCGCGGCGCGGCCCGGAACGGGCCGACGGCCGCCGCCGCGCGCGCGGAGCCGTCGCGATAGAGCTGCTGCGCCGCGCCGAGCTTCGCGGCATCGTCCGTGCAGATGTCGGCGCTCGGGCACGACACGCCGGGGATCAGCGCGGGCGCGACGACGCGCAACGGCTTGACGAGCGCATACGCGGCAATCGGCAGCGCGACGAGCAGGCCCGTGAGGGCGAAAGCGACGTGGGAGCGTTTCATCGAGGCGGCGGTTCGACGGATGCCATTACGCGAGCTGCTTGTGGAAAAACGTCGTCGCGCACAGCGCGCCGTCGGGCATCAGCGCATAGTTCGGCACGACGCCGACGCGCTGCCAGCCGGCCCGCTCGTACAGCCGCTCGGCGTCGCCGCCCGTCACCGTGTCGAGCACGAGCACGGTCTTGCCGGCGTCGCGCGCGGCCGCTTCGGCGGCCGCCATCAGCCGCGCGGCGATGCCCTGCCGGCGCGCGTACCGCGACACGAGCATCTTCGCGATGTCCGCGCGATGCGGCTGGTTCTCGGGCTGCGCGGTCACGACCTGCACGGTGCCGACGATCCGGCCCGACGCATCCTCGGCGACGAGCAGGATGCGTTCGTCGTTCTGGACGCCCTCGGCCACGCGCGTCCAGAACGCGACGGCGGTCGGCCGCGCGATCGGCAACATGAAGCTGACGGATGCGCCGCCCTCGACGCAATCGATCAGCACGTCGGCCAGCGCGTCGACACAAGCCATCGCTTCGCTCGCGCCGACGCGGCGCACGGTAACAGGTTCGGTCAT
Organism: Burkholderia cenocepacia; assembly: GCF_014211915.1. NCBI lineage: Bacteria > Pseudomonadati > Pseudomonadota > Betaproteobacteria > Burkholderiales > Burkholderiaceae > Burkholderia > Burkholderia cenocepacia. Next base: position 2,039,290 of record NZ_CP060040.1, read on the forward strand.
GCCTTCTCCGGTAGTCAGGTGGGCCGCACGCGCGGGTTCGGCATAGGGCGGAATCGGAAACGATACCGGCCGGGCGTCGAGGCGAGTTCGACGGCGGCGGGCGTCCGGCAACGCGGCGTCCGGTCGGCGCGTGTTACCGCCCCACTATCGTACGTGACGAAAATGTTCGCTGCATGCCTGCAACATCGCCTACACTTAGCCGAATGGATAACTTTCAATCCTGCATCAGCGACGTGTTCCATGCGCTCGCCGATCCGACGCGCTGCGCGATCGTCAGCGCGCTCGGCCAGGGCGAGCGGACCGTCTCCGCGCTGGCCGCGCCGTTCGACATGGCGCTGCCGTCGTTCATGAAGCACGTCGCGGTGCTCGAGCGCAGCGGCCTCGTCGCGACCCGGAAAACCGGCCGCTCGCGCACCTGCGCGCTGGTCGGCAGCCGGCTGACCGAGGCCGAGGCATGGCTCGCCGCGCAGCGCGCGCAGTGGGAAGCGCGATCCGATCGTCTCGTCGAATTCGTCGAACGCCGTCACCAGGAGGAGCACGATGTCAGCCAGCCACGTCGAACCCGCTGAAGCCCACGATCTCGTCATCACGCGCACGTTGCGCGCCCCGCGCCAGGCGCTCTGGCGCGCCTGGACCGACCCCGCGCTACTGAAGGAATGGTGGTGCCCGAAACCATGGACCACCGAGGTGCGCGCGTTCGACCTGCGGCCGGGCGGCGCTTTCCACACGTTCATGCGCGGCCCCGACGGCGGCACGAGCGACAACCCCGGCTGCTTCCTCGAGATCGTGCCGGAATCGCGCGTCGCGTTCACGTCGATGCTCGCGGGCGGCTGGCGGCCGCAGACCCCGTGGCTGGGCTTCACGGCGATCATCACGATGGCCGACGACGACGCGGGCAGCCGCTACGAAGCGCGCGTGATGCATCCCGACGCCGCGACGCGCGAGCGCCACGAAGCGCTCGGCTTTTTCGAGGGCTGGAACACCTGCATCACGCAGCTCGACGACTTCGCCGCCGCGCTGCGCTAACGCCGCCTCGCGTGCGGTCATTGCATGCCGCCGCGCCCGCGCCTAGGATTCCTGAAGGAAGCATGACGACACGCCGGGCGCCGGCGTGCACCGTCTCGCACGCTTCGCGGGAGGCGACATGTTGCACACGCACACGCATTCGACCCGGGTCAGCCGGCACCTGAACGCGCCGCGCGGGCGCGTCTATCGCGCGCTGCTCGACCCGCACGCGGTCGAGCAATGGAAGGTGCCCGACGGCATGACCTGCCGCGTGCACGCGTACGACACGCGCGAAGGCGGCGCGCTGCGCGTGTCGCTGAGCCACGACGCGCCGTCGGCCGGCACCGGCAAGACCACCGCGCGCACCGACACCTATCACGGCCGCTTCGTCACGCTCGTGCCCGATCAGCAGATCGTCGAGATCGATGTATTCGAAACCGACGACCCGATGCTGCGCGGCGCGATGACCATCACGATCACGCTGTCCGACGAAGCGGGCGGCACGCGCGTGGACGCCGTGCACGACGGCGTGCCGCCCGGCGTGCCGGCCGCCGACAACGAGACCGGCTGGGAGATGGCGCTGGCGCGGCTTGCGGCGCTGGTGGAAGCCGGGTGACGCCGCGCCCGCGCGTCAGCCGAGCCGGTACGCGTGCGTGACCGTGCCGCGGAACAGCGCGTCGCGCTCGTCCGCGCTGGCTTGCACCGTCAGCCGCTTGAACGCGTTCCAGCCGTTCACGAACGAATACGAGCCCTTGTCGACCGGGAAATTGCTCTCGAACATGCAGCGCCCGGGGCCGAACGCATCGATGCAGGTCATCATCCACGGCTTCCACGCGTCGGCGAGTTGCGCCGAGGACGGCGGCTTCGCGCCTTTCTCGAAATCGAACCCGTTGATCCGCATCCCGAGGCCGCCGACCTTCACGTACACGTTCGGCAATTGCGCGAGCGTGCGCATCGATGCCGACCAGCGCTCGAACACCTCCGGCCGCTTGTCCGCATAGCTGCCGATCCGCACGACGCCGCCGCAATGGTTGACGATGATCCGCGTCTCCGGGTTCGCTTTCGCGAGATCGAACAATTCGGGCAACTGCGGGAAGAACAGCCACGCGTCGTACGACAGCCCGAGCGGCGCGAGCTGCGCGACGCCGGCCCGGTACGCGGGATCGAGCAGCAGCCCGCGCGGCACCGCCGACAGCGGATTGGCGAGCGTCGGATCGGCATCCCACGTGCTCAGGTGCCGCACGCCGCGAAACCGTCCGCGCCCGGCTTCGACATGCGCTTCCAGCACGTCGCGCACGCGTTCGCCGAGCCGCAGGTCCGCGTGGCCGACGATGCCTTTCGCGACAGCCACGGGGCCGTGCTGCAGCGGCTCGGTCACGCCGGCGACGTAAGCCGTCTCGCCCACCGGCTTCAGTTCGGCCGGGCCCGAATCGCGATAACGCGTCTGCGCCTGCATGTAGACGGACGCCTGGATGTTGTGGCCCGAGCGCGCGTCCTGCAGATAGTCGTCGAGCATGTAGACCCAGCCCGGCCGTTCGTAGAAGTGATGATGCGCGTCGACGATCGGCAGGTCGGGCTCGAGCGCGGGTTCGAGCGCCGACGCGAGCCAGTCGGGACGAACCGTGAGGTAGTTGCTTTGCGTCATGCGGGAGGCTCCATCAGGGGCCGGCGTATCGGCGAACGCGGGCAGCGCGAGCGAGGCGGCGGCCGCGCCGATCAACCGGCGCCGTTTGATCGAAAAGGTCATGTCATTCGCTCCGGTCGAACGCGTACAGCGACAGCGTGAGCAGCGTGGTGACCGCCAGCACGATCGCGAGACCGAGCATCCCGGCCGTGAAGGTGCCGAAGCTGTCCTTCAGGTAGCCGACGAGATAGGGGCCCGCGAAGCCGCCGAGCGCGCCGATCGAATTGATCAGCGCCAGCCCGCCGGCCGCGGCCTGGCCGGACAGGAAGCGCGACGGCAGCGTGTAGAAGATCGTGCGGCCGGCAATCGTGCCGATCAGCGCGAGCGTGATGCCGACGAGCGCCGGCCCGAGCGTCAGGAAATGGGTCGACACGCCGAGCGCCACCGCGCCGATGCACAAGCCGATCGCCAGGTTCGCGACCGGGCCGCCGCGACGGTCCACCCGCTTCGCCCACCACAGCAGCGCGATCGTGGCGAAGAAGTACGGCACCGCGGAGAGCCAGCCGGTCTGCATCGTCGACATCCCGTGCGCCTTCAGCATTTGCGGCAACCAGATGCCGATGCCGTACGAGCCCATCGTGAAGCCGAACGAGATCAGCGCGAGCACGTACACGCGCACGTCGCGCAGCGCGACACCGAAGCGCTTCTTGCGGCCGGCGGCCGCGCCGTCGCGCTCGAACGCGCGCTGCAGCGCGGCCCGCTCGTCGTCCGACAGCCACGCGGCATTCGCCGGCGAATCCGACAGCAGCTTCAGCACGAGGAAGCCGAGCGCGCACGCGGGCAGCCCTTCGACGATGAACATCCACTTCCAGCCGGCGAGCCCGAACGTGCCGTCGAGCTGCAGCAGCCACGTCGACAGCGGGCCGCCGACCAGCGACGACAGCGGCGTCGACACGGTGAACCACGCGAGCACACGCGTGCGGTAGCTCGCCGGGAACCACACGGCGAGGAAGAAGATCACGCCGGGAAAGAACCCGGCCTCGCCGATGCCGAGCAGCAGCCGGATCGCGTAGAAACTGGTCGGCCCGGTCGCGAGCGCGGTCGCGGCCGCCATCAGCCCCCACGTGATCATGATCCGGGCGAGCCAGCGACGCGCGCCGAAGCGGTACAGCGCGAGATTGCTCGGCACTTCGAACACGCAGTAGCCCGCGAACATGATCCCCGCGCCCCAGCCGAACTGCGTCGCGGTCAGCCGAGATCGCGGTTCATCGTGAGCGCCGCGAAGCCGACGCTCGTGCGATCCAGGTAGTTGAAGAAATACGCGAGCGCGAGCAGCGGGATGAAGCGCCACGCGGCCTTGCGCACGGCCCGTTGCTCGATCGACGTGTCGGTCTCGCGATCGGCGGGCAGCGCCGGGGAAGCGGATGTCATGGTTGTCTCCATGGATGCGGCGATCCTCTGCCGCGCGGTGCGCGGCCCGGACGCCTTTGTTCGTTCGATGAATCGCGGCCGCGCTACGCGCTCGCCACTTCGTTCGCCGACGGCGCGCCGCCCGGCGCGTCGCCGTGCGCGGCGGCGTCCGCGCCGTACCGCCCCGCGACGACGCCGGCATCGATCAGCGCACGCGCGTCGTCCGGCGTGTAGCCGAGTTCGCCGAGCAGCGCGCACGTGTCCTGGCCGAGCGCGGGCGGCGCCGAGCGCAGCCGCAGGCGTTCGCCCGCGAGCGTCAGCGGCAGCAGCGCGGTGCGCGTGTCGACCGGCCGCCCGGCGCTGCTCGCGTCGGCCGGCAGCGTCACGGCTTCGAGGCCGCCCGTGGCGAGCAGATGCGGATCGTCGAACAGGTCCTGCGGCTTCGTGATCGGCGCATACGGCAGGCCGGTCGATTCGAAGATCGCGCCGATCTCTGCGGCCGAGTACGGCGCCAGCCGCGCACGCAGCTCGGGCAGCAGCCATTCGCGCGCCTGCACGCGCAGGTTGTTGGTCGCGAGCTGCGGATCGTCCTTCAGCGCGGCCAGGCCGAACGCGTCGCAGAACAGCGCCCACTGCGTGTCCGACACGACCGCGAGAAAAATCTGTTCGTCGTCCTTGACGGAGAACACGTCGTAGACGGCCCACGCGGAAATCCGGCTCGGCATCGGCGACGCGGCCTGCCCCGTCACCGCGAACTGCATCATGTGCTGCGCGACGAGAAACACGTTGTTCTCGAACAGCGAACTCTGCACCTGCTGGCCGCGGCCGGTGTGCTCGCGCTGAGCGAGCGCGGCCATCGCACCGATCGCGCCGAACATGCCGCCCATGATGTCGTTGACGCTCGCGCCCGCACGCAGCGGCCGCCCTTCGGGGCCGGTCATGTAGGCCAGGCCGCCCATCATCTGCACGACCTCGTCAAGCGCGGTGCGCTGCTCGTACGGCCCCGGCAGGAAGCCCTTGTGCGACACGTAGACGAGGCGCGGATTCAGCGCGTCCAGTTGCGGGTAACCGAGCCCGAGCCGGTCCATCGTGCCGCTCTTGAAGTTCTCGCTGAAGACGTCCGCCGTCGCGACGAGCCGCCGCACGATCTCCAGCCCGCGCGGGTCCTTCACGTCGACCGCGACGCTCTTCTTGTTGCGGTTGAACATCCCGAAGAAGCCCGCGCCGGAACCGCGCAGCGCGCGCGTGCTGTCGCCCGCGATCGGCTCGATCTTGATCACTTCCGCGCCGAGATCCGCGAGCAGCATCCCGCACGTCGGGCCCATCACCATGTGCGTCATCTCGATCACGCGCACGCCCGCGTATGGCAGCGCGGCAGCCTGTTGCCGATCGTTCATCGTGCGGCTCCCGTCATGCATCCTTCCGGTTGCGCGGCCGACGGCGCGCGGCCATCCGCATAGCGGAACCCCTTCGGCAACCCTGCGTCCGGCACGTGGCCGTACAGCGCCTCGGACGGCAGCGCCGCCTGCAGGATCGCGCGCGCGGCGAGCAGTGCGTCGACGTCGATGCCCGTGTCGTATCCCATCGCCTCGAGCAGGAACACGAGATCCTCGGTGACGATGTTGCCGGTCGCGCCCGGCGCATACGGGCAGCCGCCGAGGCCGCCCTGACTCGCGTCGATCGTCGTCACGCCGACGTCGAGCGCCGCGACGACGTTCGCGAGCCCCTGCCCGCGCGTGTTGTGGAAATGCGCGCCGCCGGCCTTGTCGCCGACTTCGCGCCGCAGCCGCGTGAACAGCCGGCGTACCTGCGCGGGGTTCGCATAACCGCTGGTATCGGACAGGCCGATTTCGTCGACCCCGCATTCGGCCATCGCGACGGCCATCGCGATCGTCTCGTCGTCGGAGACCGCACCCGCGATCGTGCAGCCGAACGCGACCGACACGCCCGCCTCGATCTGCACCGACGGAAACCGCGCGTCGCGCAGCGCGACGATCGCGCGCACCTCGTCGATCATCTGCGCGGGCGTCTTGCGGATGTTCGCCAGCGAATGGGCTTCCGTCACCGAGACCGGCAACGTCAGCTTGTGCACGCCCGCGTCGAACGCGCCCTCGGCGCCGCGCAGGTTCGGCGCGAGCGCGGCGACGTGCAGGCCGGGAATCGCAAGCGCGTGCGCGACGACTTCGCGCACGTCGGCCATCTGCGGCAACAGCGTGGGCGGCACGAACGACCCGACCTCGATCTCGCGCAGGCCGGCCGCGGCCAGCGCGGTGATCCAGCGCAGCTTGGCGGCCGTCGGCATCACGGTCTTGATGCTTTGCAGCCCGTCGCGCGGGCCAACCTCGCTGACCAGCACCTTCGTGTTTTCTGAAACCTTCATTCGACACCTCATCGTTCTGTCTGAAAGAACACAGTTCTGTTTGACAGAACTTTAAGCGTGCATCGAATAGGCGATAAGCGGGGTATACCCGTGAAATCGCGTTTTTCTGGAACTTGCGTTCTGTCAGATAGAACGATATAGTCCGCCGACCATCATTCGAAGGAAGCAGGCCGTGCCCAGGAATCCAGCAGATCACGCCGACGACGCAGCCGATCCGGCGACGGAAGAAACGTCCAGCGGCGTCGCGGTGCTCGACCGCGCGTTCGCGATCCTCCGTGCGTTCGGCCAGACCGACGACCGGCTGTCGCTCGCCGAGTTGTCGCGCCGCACCGGGCTGTACAAGAGCACGGTCCTGCGCCTGCTCGCCGCGCTCGAGCATGGCGGATTCATGCGCAAGCTCGACGACGGCCAGTACGCGGTCGGGCACGAGCCGTTGCGGCTCGCCGCGCTGTACCAGCGTTCGTTCCGCGTCGGCCCGGTGGTCGAGCCGCTCCTCGAGACGCTGAGCCGCGAACTCGGGGAAACGGCGTCGTTCTACGTGCGCCAGGGCGACATGCGCTCCGTGCTGTATCGCGTCGAGCCCGCGCGGGCGGTGCGCGTGTCGATCCGGGTCGGCGAGGAGTTTCCGGTCGGCCAAGGCGCATCGGGCAAGGTGCTGCTGGCCTTCACCGACACGCACGACGCCCGCTGGAACGACGTGCGCGAACAGCTGTGGGCCGCGTCGTACGGCGAGCGCGACCCGGAAACGGCGTCGGCGTCCGTGCCCGTGTTCGGCGCGGCCGGCGAATGCGTCGGTGCGCTGACGGTGTCGGGCCCGAAATCGCGGCTCGCCGCCGTGCCGGCGATGACGGCGGCGCTCGCGATGCTGCTGCCGCTCGCGCAGAAGGCGACCGTCGCACTCGGCGGCGCGGGCGCCCGCTACGACGCGCCGGCCGTGCGCGACAGTCTCGCGCGGCTCGCATCGTCAGCGGACGACGCTGCCCGGTCGTAGGGAACAGGTTGCGGGCGGCACGCGATACGGCAGCGCGAAAAGCCGCCGCATGCGACACTGGCCGCCGATGCACGCAGCGCGCTGTTTGCCGGCGACGCACCGAACGTGCAACCGTCAACCGGACCCGCCCGAGGAGACACCCGCGATGAACGCCGCGCGCACCGCCAGCTGGTATTTCGATTTCGTTTCGCCGTTCGCCTACCTGCAACAGGAACAGTTCGACCGGTTGCCGCCCGCCGCCGCGTTCGAGCCGCGGCCGATCGTGCTCGGTGCGCTGCTCGCGCACTGGGGCCAGAAAGCGCCGGCAGAGATCGCGGCCAAGCGAGTGTTCACCTATCGGCATGCGCAATACCGCGCGGACAAGCTCGGCATTGCGTTCCGGATGCCGCCCTCGCACCCGTTCAATCCGATCAAGCCGCTGCGCCTCGCGATCGCGATGGGCAGCTCGCGCGACGCGATCCGGCGGATCTTCCGGCATATCTGGCGCGACGGTCAGGACGTATCGACGCCGGCAGGCTTCGCCGCCCTGTGCGAAGCCGTCGGCTTTCCGGAGGGCGTGGCGGCCGTCGAAGCCCAGCCGGTGAAGGACGCGCTGCGCGCGAACACGGATCGCGCGATCGCCGAGAACGTATTCGGCGTGCCGACTTTCGTGCTCGACGGCGACCTGTTCTGGGGCGAGGACGCGACCGACATGTTCGTCGACTGCGCGACGTCGCGCGCGTGGCTCGACTCGCCCGAAGTGCGCCGCATCAGCACGCTGCCCGAAGGCGTCCGGCGAGGCTGACCGCGAGCCGCCGCCGGGCACCACCCGCTTCAGCCGTCGCGCCCTTCGACGAGCGCCGGCACGGCCTCCCGCATCATCGCGGCGAACCGCACGAGCCGCGACGGATAGAACTGCGCATGCGGATAAGTGAGGTAGACCGGTAGCGGCGCGGCCTGCCACTCCGGCGCGAGGTGCACGAGATCGCCGCGCGCGAGATCGTCGGCCAGCATCCACGACGACCCGACGCACGCGCCGACGCCCAGCAGCGCCGCGCTGCGCAGCGCATACAGGTTCGCGGTCGTGATGCGCGGGCGGATCGCGATGCGCCGCGTGTCGCCGCTGGCGGCATGCGTCAGCGCGAGCTCCGTGCGGTAGTACGTGCGCAACGCGAGCCACGGCAGCGCGGCGAGCGCGTCCGGATCGGCCGGCACGTCGGCGCCGTTCAGCACCGACGGCGCGGCGACCACGAAACGCGGCACCTTCGTCAGCCGGATCGCGACCACGCCCGGATCGGTCGGCTCGCCGACCTGGATCGCGCAATCGATGCCGCTGCCGACGAAATCGCGCACCTCGTCCTGCAGCAGCCACTCGACCGACACACGCGGGTAGTCGCGCAGGAATTGCGCGAGCGGCGCAACGAAACGCTGCTGCCCGAACGCGTGCGGCACCGCGACGCGCAGCAGCCCGTCCGGCTCCTCCTGCGCGCCGCGCAAATCGGCCTCGAACGCCGCCCAGCTCGCCAGCAGCTCCTTCGCCTGCTTGAAGCACCGCTCGCCGTCGACGGTCAGCCGCATCGTATGGGTCGTGCGTTGCAGCAGCCGCATGCCGAGCGAATTTTCCAGCGCCTGCAGCCGCCGGCTGATGGTCGGCTGCGTCGTATGCAGTTGCACGGCGGCCGCCGACAGGCTGCCGGCCTCGACTATGCGCACGAAGGTTTCCATCAGCTCGAAACGATAGCCGGCGCCGTCCACCGGCACCGCCTGGATGCGCCGAGACCCGCCACCAGCAGGAGAAGGAGAGGATTTTTCGGTCATTCGTGGAGCGTATAACAAATCTGCGCGGGGTGGCACTACCGTCGCCGGCCGCGTACCGCCACACTCGCGTCCATCCCATTCTTCCAGCGAGGATGTCCGCGATGTCCACCCCGACCCGTCTCGACGCCGCGCCCCGCGCGGCGCACGCCCCGGCCCGTCCGGCCGCGGCCGCCCATTCGATGCCCGATCGCCGGCTCGTGCTGCTGCTCGCGGCCGCCGCCGGCCTCGGCGTCGCCCCGCTCTACTACGCGCAGCCGATGCTCGGCGCGCTCGCGCCCGATCTCGGCGCGTCGGCGCGGGCGATCGGCTTCGTGCCGACGCTCACGCAGCTCGGCTATGCGCTCGGCATCCTGCTGCTCGCGCCGCTCGGCGACCGCTTCGACCGGCGCCGCGTGATCGTGACCAAGGCCGCCGCGCTGGTCGTCGCGCTGCTGCTGGCGTCGATCGCGCCGTCGCTCGGGCTGCTGCTCGCGGCGAGCTTCGCGATCGGCCTCGCCGCGACGATGGCGCAGGACGTCGTGCCGGCCGCCGCGACGCTCGCGCACGACGCGCATCGCGGCCGGATCGTCGGCACGGTGATGACGGGGTTGCTGCTCGGCATCCTGCTGTCGCGCGTCGTGGCCGGATTCGTCGCCGAGACGGCCGGCTGGCGCGCGATGTTCGCGCTCGCGGCCGCCAGCGTCGCCGTGATCGGCGCCGTGGCCGCGCGCGGGTTGCCGCGCTTCGAGCCGACCACGCGGCTGCCGTATCGCGCGCTGATCGGCTCGCTCGGCGCGCTGTGGCGCGCGCATTCGGCACTGCGCCGCGCCGCGCTCGCGCAGGGGCTGCTGGCCGTCGGGTTCAGCGCGTTCTGGTCGACGCTCGCGGTGATGCTGCACGGCGCGCCGTTCCACCTCGGCAGCGCGGCCGCCGGCGCCTTCGGTCTTGCGGGCGCCGCCGGCGCGCTGGCCGCGCCGGTCGCCGGGCGCCTGGCCGACCATCACGGCCCGGAGCGCGTCACGCGCATCGGGATCGGCATCGCGACGCTGTCGTTCGCATCGATGGCCGCTGCGCCGCTGATGTCGCCGCATGCGCAGCTCGTGCTGCTCGCGGTCGCGACGATCGGCTTCGATCTCGGCGTGCAGGCAACGCTGATCGCGCACCAGTCGATCGTCTACCGGATCGATCCCGCGTCGCGCAGCCGCCTCAACGCTGTGCTGTTCGTCGGCATGTTCATCGGGATGGCGGCCGGCGCCGCGATCGGCAGTTTGTTGCTCGCGCAACTGGGCTGGAATGCGGTGACCGCACTGGCCGTCGCGACGTCGCTGGCCGCGCTCGCCGTGCGGGTGTGGCGCAACTGAAGTCGGGCATCGCGTCACGCCGGCGGGTAAGCCCATGAGGCTTGCCCGTTTTTTTTATCGGTGCGCGTGACGCTGCGCCGCCCGACAGATTCGCGCCGCGCCGGCACGGCAATCGTTCATCCGGCGCAAGGTCCGCGGCGGCATACCGAATTGTCCAGTTCACCCAAATATTTTTCCGCCGGCCATGCCCACCCGCACGCAAACGTCGGACGATTCGGCCTTGCCGCGCCGCACGGCGCGCCCCCATCCGGCCCCACCACCCAGCTCCGCTTCATCAGGGGAATCCCGGTATTTTTTCGCATTTTCTTCGAAATAACGGGTGACATACTTGCCCCCCATTGCGCTCCGTGCGAGCGCGCTTTCCGATCCAGCCGGCCGCCTGTCATGCGCTGCGCGTCCGTCCGGGTCGCACAGGACATGAACGATTTCGACACCACGATCCAGGTCTTCCTCACTCACGTGACGTTCGGCCCACTGATGAATCACGCAATCCGCGTGATCGCGGGCCTCTACACGTTCAAGGGCTTCGTGCTCATTCCCGTACTGTGCTGGCTGTGGTTCCAGCCCGGCCCGACCCGCGAGCGACAACGCGAGCTGGTCGTCGCCACCGTCGCGAGCGGGCTCATCGCGCTCGCCGTCGGCCGCGTGCTGGCGCAGGTGCTGCCATTCCGCGTGCGGCCGATCTACAACCCCGACCTGCACCTGCACTTTCCGTCGGCCGGATTGCGTGCGGCGACGCTGCAGACCTGGAGTTCGTTTCCGAGCGATCACGCGATGCTGTGGATGGCGATCGCGACCGGCATCTTCATCATCGCGCGCCGCGTCGGCATCGTCGCGCTGCTGTATTCGGCCGTGTTCATCTGCCTGCCGCGCGCGTATCTCGGCTTTCACTATCCGACCGACCTGATCGCGGGCGCGGCGATCGGCATCGCGATCGCGTGGCTGCTGACGCGCGACGCGATCCGCTCGCGCTTCGCGCCGCAGGTGCTGGAGATGATCCGGCGCTTCCCCGCGCCGGCCTATACGCTCGCGTTCCTGCTGTGCTTCGAGTTGATCACGCAGTTCGACGAACTGCTGACGCTCGCGCAGTCGGCCACGCGCACGATGTGACGGCCACCGCGCGATGCTGCCGCTGCTGCTGTCGTTCCGTCGCCCAGGCGCGCGCTGCCGGCCATGCGCGGCAGCGGCACGCTGTGCGACGGCCGCGCCCGTCAGTCGCGATCGGGCGCGCCGAGCGGAAAGAACGAGCGATACGGCCGTGCCTCGTCGACCGCGCGCGCAAACGACGGCCGCGCGAGCAGACGCTTGCGGTACGCGATCACGTTCGCGAACGCCGGATCGATCCGGTGCGTCCAGTCCGCATAGAACAGGAACGGCGCCGCGCCGCAATCGGCGAGGCTGAAACGATCGCCGGCCGCCCATTCGCGATCGGCCATCGTCTTGTCGAGCCACGCATACGACGTGTCGAGCATCGCACGCGCATCGGCCACCCCGCGCGCATCGCGCTCGGCTTCGGGCCGCAGCGCATCGAACACGACCTTCTGCTGCGGCGTCGCCACGTAGTTGTCGAAGAAGCGGTCCATCGTGCGCACCTCGAGCGCGGCGCGGGGATCGTCGGGCAGCAAACGCACGGGGCCCGGATGGGCGAGACCGAGATACTCGATGATGATCGTCGCCTCGATCACCGTGCGGCCAGCATCGACGAGCACCGGGAAGCGCTTCAGCGGCCACAGCGCGGTCAGTTCCTGCATCGGCTTCGGATCGTCGTGCGCGAGCACGCGATACTCGAACGGCGTGCCGTTCTCGTACAGCGCGGTCAGCACCTTCTGGCAGTAGGACGAAAAGGGATGGGCGTAAAGCGTCGGCATCATCGTGGGGTCTCTCTGGGTTTCGGCGCCACGTCGTGCGGCGCCACGTGATCGGATACCTAGACGACGAACGGCGCCCGGCCGTTTCGACATCGGTCCGGCATTTTTTTCGAGGGACTGCCTCGGCCGCTACGATCGGCCGTCCATCACGACGCGCCCTTCGGCGCGCCAGCGCAGCATCCCGCCGCCGAGATTCGCGACCGCGTCGAAGCCGGCCTTCTTCAGGATCACCGTCGCCTGAGCGGAGCGCCCGCCGGCCCGGCACACGGTCACCACCGGCCGGTCGTGCGCGATTTCACCGGTGCGCGCGGCCAGTTCGCCGAGCGGGATCGGCGTCGCGCCGGGCAGATGGCCGAGCGGGCCCGCAAATTCGTCCGGCTCGCGCACGTCGACGACCTGCACCGCCGGCAGATGATCCTCGAGCCATTGCGGATCGATTTCCCAGAAGCCGGCGAACGTATAGACGAGCGGCGCCCAGTCTGCGGTCGCCTGCGCATCGGGTGCGTTCGCGGCGACGCCGCACTGCAGGTTCGCCGGCACCGCGACGTCAATCTGGCGCGGATGCGCGAGCCCGAGGTTGCGCATGTAGCCCGCGAAATCGTCTTCGCTGAGATCGCCGCCGAGACGCGGGTTGAAGCGCCGCTCCTCGCCGACGCTCGTCACCGTGAGCCCGCGATAGTCGTGCGCGGGATACAGCAGGCACGCGGCCGGCAGCGTGAAGAGCCGGCCGTGCACCGCGCGATACAGCGCGCGCGGGTCGCCCTGCTGGAAGTCGGTGCGGCCGGTGCCGCGGATCAGCAGGCAATCGCCGGTGAACGCCATCGATTCGTCGTCGAGCACGAGGCTGATGCAGCCGCTCGTGTGGCCAGGCGTCGCGCGCACGGTCAGGTAGCGCGGGCCGAACGCGCAGCGATCGCCGTCGTTCAGGTAGCGGTCGGCGCCGTGCGCGCCGCTCGCGGCCGAAATCACGATCGCGCTGCCGGTGCGCTGCTTCAGCAGCCACGCGCCCGTCACGTGATCGGCATGCACGTGCGTATCGACGGTCGCGACGAGCCGCAATCCGAGTTCGTCGAGCAGTGCCGCGTCGCGACGCACCTGCTCGAACACGGGATCGATCAGCAGCGCCTCGCGCGATGCGCGGTCGGCGAGCAGATACGTGTATGTCGACGATTGCGGATCGAAAAGTTGCCGGAAGATCATTGCTCTGGTGCTCCGTCGCGGGTTCTTCAGTGAGGGGTAGTCTGATCGGCATACGGCATATCGTCGTCGGACACCGGCGTCGGCATGACGACCTCGCCGCCACGCGGGCGGCGTCGCGCACGTTCATATAGCGTAGATCAAAATGCCCGCGCCGCCGCGCATCCCCTACGCGGCAACCGATTCCAACGACGAAGCGCACCGCGGGACGATTCGCCGCGCCGGGACCGCATCGCACGCTGCCTTACACTACCGCCTGTTCTCGTTTCCGATCACAGGAATACTCCCGACATGTCGATGACGATCGATCCGAAGCAGGCCGCCGCGCTGCTGGCCGTCGCCGACACCGGCAGCTTCGAGCAGGCGGCCGTGCGCCTGCACGTGACCGCGTCCGCCGTCACGCAGCGGGTCCGCGCGCTGGAGGCGAGCCTCGGCACGCCGCTCGTCTTGCGCACGCGGCCGTGCCGCCCGACGGTGGCCGGGCAGCGTGTGCTGCAGCACTTGCGCCGCGTCGCGCTGCTGCAGGCCGACTTGCAGAGCACGCTCGCGGCCGAGCGCGAATCGCCGATCTCGGTCACGATCGCGCTGAACGCCGACAGCCTCGGCACGTGGTTCCTGCCCGCGCTGACGTCGGTGCTCGCCGGCGAGCGAATCCTGTTCGAGCTGATCGTCGAGGATCAGGATCACACGTTCGCGCTGCTCGAAAGCGGGATGGCGGTCGGCTGCGTGACGACCGAGCCGAAGCCGATGCGCGGCTGCCTCGCGACGCCGCTCGGCACGATGCGCTACCGGCTGCTCGCGGCCGCCGCGTTCGCGGTGCGCTGGTTTCCGCGCGGGCTGAACCGCACGAGCGCGCGCCACGCGCCCGTCGTCGCGTATTCGCGGCGCGACACGCTGCAGTCGTCGTTCCTGAAGGAGAAGTTCGGGTTGCCGGACGGCGCGTACCCGTGCCACTACGTGCCGGGCACCCATTCGCACTTCGCGGCGGTGCGGCACGGGCTCGGCTACGCGATGGTGCCGGAGCCGCTGATCGGCACCGCGCCGCTCGACGCGCAGGGGCTCGTCGATCTCGCGCCCGCCCATCCGACCGACGTCACGCTGTACTGGCACGCGTGGACCGTGCAGTCGCCGACGATGGCGTCGCTGTCCGAACGGGTGGTCGAAGCGGCGCGGCGGTTGCTCGCACCGTTGCCGTAACGCGCCGGCAGCCGCGCCGGCGATCGACACGGCCGGCCGGCGCGGTACGCACTCCGACGAGAAAGTCGGCCGCGCCGCCTATACTTTTTCCATCGGCCTCGCGAACGCGCCGCGCGGCCGATCATCCCGATCCGGCCGTTCCCTTTCATGTGAGGAGAACATCATGTCCCGCCGCTATATCGATTGCCGCGAGTTTCCCAGCGCGATGCATTGCTCGGTCGCGATTTCCGCCGACTCCGACAACGAACTGCTGGAGGCCGCCGTGCAACACGCGGTCTCGGTGCACCAGCACACCGACAGCGCCGAACTGCGCACGCAGCTGAAATCGCTGTTCCACGACGGCACGCCGCCCGCCGACACGCCGCGGCAGGCGTAATCCGCCGGCACGGCACCGATCGACCGACGACGCGCCGCGTCAACCCTGCGCGTCTTGCGTCATGCCATGTCGCGCCGGCCCGTCGCCGGCCGGCGCATTCCGCTTCACGCGCGACGCTGCGAGAAATACTCGCCGACCGCGCCGAGGAACGTGTCGATGTCCGCGCGCGACACGTCGCAATGCGTGACGAAGCGCGACGCGTACAGCATCTGCGTGAGCATCCCGCGTTCCTTGAGCCACGCCTCGAGCGGCGCACAATCGGCTTCGGGGAATTGCGCGAACACCATGTTCGTCGCATGCGACAGCACCTTCACGCCGTCGATGCGCGCGAGGCCGGCCGCGAGATGCGCGGCGTTCGCGTGATCGTCCGCGAGCCGCTCGACGTTGTGATCGAGCGCATACAGGCATGCCGCCGCGAGAATGCCCGACTGCCGCATCCCGCCGCCCAGCACCTTGCGCCAGCGCTGCGCGCGCTCGATCAGCGCACGGCTGCCGACCAGCACCGAGCCCACCGGCGCGCCGAGCCCTTTCGAGAAGCAGATCGACACGGTGTCGAACGGCGCGCACAACTTCGCGATCGGGCGCCCCGACGCGACGGCCGCATTGCAGACGCGCGCGCCGTCGAGGTGCGTGGCCAGCCCGCGGC
This sequence comes from Burkholderia cenocepacia, assembly GCF_014211915.1. Lineage (NCBI taxonomy): Bacteria > Pseudomonadati > Pseudomonadota > Betaproteobacteria > Burkholderiales > Burkholderiaceae > Burkholderia > Burkholderia cenocepacia. The sequence continues at coordinate 2,055,121 of NZ_CP060040.1, forward strand.
TGCGCGCGAACGCGACGGCTTCCTGCACATAGCCTTCCGGCAGGACCTGGCCGCCGATCGTGTTTTCGAGCGCGAGCAGGCGCGTGCGGGCAAAGTGATTGTCGAGCGGCTTGATCGCCGCGGCGATCTTCGCAAGCGGCAGCGTGCCGTCCGGCGCGTTCTCGATCGGTTGCGGCTGGATGCTGCCGAGCACGGCCGCGCCGCCGCCTTCGTACTTGTAGGTGTGCGCGAGCTGGCCGACGATGTACTCGTCGCCGCGCTCGCAATGCGACATCAGCGCGGCCAGGTTGCTCTGCGTGCCGCTCGGGAAGAACAGGCCGGCTTCCTTGCCGGCCCGCTCGGCCGTCACCGCCTGCAGGCGCAGGACGGTCGGGTCGTCGCCCCAGACGTCGTCGCCGGTTTCGGCGGCGGTCATGGCGGCCAGCATCGCCTGGCCCGGACGTGTCACGGTATCGCTGCGTAAATCGATCATCGCTGTGTCCTGAGTGAACGCGGGCCGGCCTTCCTGCGCCGGCCCCGCCGAAAACGAGACTCAGAGTGTACGCAATTCACGCGGCATGTGCCGAGGGATGCGCCGCGATCGCGTGCGTCAATATCGCGGCGGCGGCGGCTGGACGCCCGCCGGCGGCATCGGCGGCGCCGCGCGCGGCGCGGTGCCGTATCCGCCGCCGCCATACCCGCCGCCACTACCGCCGCTCATCCCGCCCGGCACCGGCACACGATTGCCGGTCGCATACATGCACTGCAGATACGCGTAGTCGTAGCGGCGCTGGACGTCATAGGCCGAGCCCTGCGCGGCGCCCGCGCCGACGACGCTGCCCGCGAGCAGCCCCGCGCCCGCGCCGACCGCCGCGCCGGTGCCGCCGTTGAACGCGGCGCCGGCCGCCGCGCCGAGCGCGGTGCCGACGGCCGCGCTGCCGACCGCGCTCGCGGTCGACGCCTGCCCGGCGCTCACGCCGCCCGATTGCTCGAACGCGTACTGCCGGCAACTGCCGTCGTCGGCGCGGAACTGGTCGAACGACTTGCCGGTGCCCGGCAGCGCCATCACGCTCGGCCCGGTCGGCAGGTAGGCGCACGCGCCGAGCAGCGCGGCGAGCGACAGTACCGCCGGCACGCGCAGCGGTCGAAATACGGTTTTCATCGTTGCGCCTCCGTCACTGCGGCCGCGCCGGCACCGAGCGCCAGCCCGACTTGCAGGTCTTCACGTACGGGTAGTAATGCTTCGACGCGTCGCAGTAGTACCAGAGGTTCGCGTCGCCGTTGTCCTGCGGCTGCCCCTGCTCGACATACTCGGGCGGCGGCGGCGGAGCGACCGGCACCGCGACGACGGGCGGCGGGTAGTAGTAAGGCGCAGGGACGACCGGGGCGTAATACGGATAGCCGGGGCCGATATAGACCCCGACCCGGGCGGCATGCGCCACGCCGCCCGTCGCGACCGCCAGCGCGGCCGCCGCGCCCAGTGCGAGCTTCAATCCATTCACGTCACGTTCTCCGGCTGGCCGGTTCGCCGATGCGAACCCGGCATCCCGAACGCTACGCCGCACGCGCTCCGGCATCCATTACGGGCGAGCGCGCGAATGTTGCGCGACGTTACCCGTGTGACAAACGGCCCCGCCCGTCCGGACGGTCGCGTTACGCGCTAACGGATCGAAACCGATCGCCGTCCCGGCACGCGGTTGGCGCATGCGCAAAACCGTTCCAATGACGCGACGCGCCATATTGACGCACGTGCGTCAGACCGCCACGCCGCGACCGCACGCACTGCGAACGACCTTCTTGATACGAATCAACGATTTATCCCGAAATCGCGCGCGACGGGCTGGACATCTGCGACGAGTTGGCGCATTTCGCGGTGCAACATCGCGGCACATACTCCAGCCAACCCCGACGCCTGTCCGCCGGGGTCCGCCGGCACCCGCCGGCGGGTATCGTCAGCTTCGGTCATCTGGTATGGACACCGCACTTTCGGCCCTCGATCTGGCCCGCCTGCAATTCGCGTTCACCGTCTCCTTTCACATCGTCTTTCCGGCATTGAGCATCGGCCTCGCCAGCTTCATCGCCGTGCTCGAATATCGCTGGCTGAAGACCGGCAAGCAGTACTACAAGACCCTCTGCCTGTTCTGGTCGAAGATCTTCGCGGTCGCGTTCGGAATGGGCGTCGTGTCCGGCGTCGTGATGAGCTATCAGTTCGGCACCAACTGGTCGGGCTTCTCGAGCTTCGCCGGCGCCGTCACCGGCCCGCTGCTGATGTACGAGGTCATGACCGCGTTCTTCCTCGAGGCCGGCTTCCTCGGCATCATGCTGTTCGGCTGGAACCGCGTGAGCCCGCGCGCGCACTTCGGCGCGACGCTGATGGTCGCGATCGGCACGCTGATCTCGACGTTCTGGATCCTCGCGTCGAACAGCTGGATGCAGACGCCGCAGGGCTTCGAGATCGTCGACGGCCGTGTCGTGCCGACCGACTGGTTCGCGATCATCTTCAACCCGTCGTTCCCGTACCGCCTGTTCCACATGGCGATCGCCGCGTTCATCGTCGCCGCGCTGGTGGTAGCCGCGACCGGCGCGTGGCACCTGCTGAAGGGCCGCCGCGACAAGGGCGTGAAGAAGATGTTCTCGATGGCGCTGTGGCTGCTGCTGGTGCTCGCGCCGCTGCAGGCCGTGATCGGCGACCAGCACGGCATCAACACGCTGAAGCACCAGCCCGCGAAGATCGCCGCGATCGAGGGGCTGTGGGAAACCGAGAAGGGCGGCACCGCGCTGAACCTGTTCGGCATCCCGGACATGCAGGCGGAAACGACCCGCTACGCGGTGAAGGTGCCGCACCTCGGCAGCCTGATCCTCACGCACAGCTGGGACGGCGAGATCCGCGGGCTGAAGGACTTCCCGCCGCAAGACCGCCCGAATTCGACGGTCGTGTTCTGGAGCTTCCGGATCATGGTCGGCCTCGGCTTCGCGATGATCGGCCTCGCCGCGCTCGCGTGGCTGCTGCGCCGCCGCGGCCGCCTGTACGAATCGAAGTGGTTCCAGCGCTTCGCGCTCGTGATGGGCCCGACCGGTTTCGTGTCGCTGCTCGCGGGCTGGGTGACGACCGAAGCCGGCCGCCAGCCGTGGGTCGTGTATGGCGTGATGCGCACCGCGCAGGCCGTGTCGCCGCTGTCGGTGCAGCAGGTCAGCCTGTCGATGATGACGTTCGTGATCGTGTACTTCCTCGTGTTCGGCACCGGCGTGTACTACATGCTGAAGCTGATGAAGGCTGGCCCCGCGCTGCCCGACGTCAAGCACGACGATAAACCGGACACGCGCCCCGATCACACCGCGCGCCGCCCGATGTCGGCCGTCGACGAGCTGATCGAGACCGTCTGAGCCTACCCCATTCGCAAACGAGAAAACCTATGGACGTCACCGTAATCTGGGCCGCGATCATCGCGTTGGGGCTCTTCATGTACGTCGTGCTCGACGGCTTCGACCTCGGCATCGGCATCGTCTTCCCGTTCTTCCCGGACGAAAAGGAACGCGACCTGATGATGAACACGGTCGCGCCCGTGTGGGACGGCAACGAGACGTGGCTCGTGCTCGGCGGCGCCGGGCTGTTCGCCGTGTTCCCGATCGTCTATTCGACCGTGCTGTCGGCGCTGTACCTGCCGCTGATCTTCATGCTGGTGTGCCTGATCTTCCGCGGCGTGTCGTTCGAGATCCGCGCGAAGGCGCGGCGCACGAAGCAGCTGTGGGATCTCGCGTTCATCGGCGGCTCGGCCGGCGCGACGCTGTTCCAGGGCATCGCGCTCGGCGCGTTCCTGCAGGGCATCGACGTGAAGGACGGCGTGTACGCGGGCGGCGCGTTCGACTGGCTCACGCCGTTCAGCCTGCTGACCGGCCTCGGCCTGATCGTGACTTACGCGCTGCTCGGCTGCTGCTGGCTCGTCGCGAAGACCGAAGGCGACCTGCAGCGCCGCCTGCATCGCGTCGTGTGGCCGCTGACCGTCGTGCTGCTCGGCTTCATCGCGGTCGTCAGCCTGTGGACGCCGCTGCAGGACCCGACCATCGCGCAGCGCTGGTTCGATTCGGGCCTGTTCTGGCGCCTGCTGCCGGTGCCGTTCCTGGTCGCCGCGTGCGCGGTGTGGATGCGTCGCGCGGTGCGCGACCGGCACGACATGACGCCGTTCGTGCTCGCGCTGGCGCTGGTGCTGCTCGGCTACGTCGGCCTGCTCGTCACGCTGTTCCCGTATGCGATTCCTCAGACGATGACGATCTGGGAAGCGGCGGCGCCGCGTTCGAGCCAGACCTTCACGCTGGTCGGCGCAGCGGTTATCCTCCCGATCATCATCGCCTACACGACGATGGGTTATTGGGTATTCCGAGGCAAGGTGCGCCATGAAGACCAGCATTACTACCACCACTGATTCCACCGCCGGCCAGCCCGAGGCGCCGCGACCGCGGATGCGCGGCTGGATGTGGTTCGTCGTTCTGTGGGCGGGCGGCGTGGTCGGCGCCGTCACGCTCGGCTATGCGTTCAAGATTTTCATGAACCTGACGCTGTTTGCGGTGAAGTAGGTAAAGCGGCCGCCCAGTCGAACGATCGACCGGGCGGCCGTTTTGTCGTTGGGCCGCGGCTTCGGCTGGCTGCAGCCAGCGCCGCAATAACGAGGACCCGCGGACGACACGTCCCGCCCGGCTATGGGCTCTGTCGCACCACACCCAATTTAAGCCCCAGCATGCCGAAGATGCGATTCATCGTCTGTACCGTCCCGTCGCTACGACCCTGCTCGATATCTTGAATCGTCTTGGTCGACACGCCGGCCAGCTTGGCCACTTCGGCACTCGTCAACCGCATCGTCTTCTTCAAATGACGCACCGATTCGCGCAGCGTCCATTCAGGGTGTGCAAGAACCTCCTCGACCGCTTGTCGCCGCAGTGCGAGCTGCTCGGGAAGCGGCATCGTGTTATAGCGTTTGTCCATGGTGCCATCCCCGCTTAGCGCAGCGCATCCAGTTCGCGCGCAAACCGCTCCAGGCCCGGTTTAAGAAAGGCATGCACATCGGGCTCCAACCCAAGATCCGTTCCTTGATCGGCGATCTCCTGTAGGCGCGGTGCCATTGCACGCAGCCGCGTCTGCAATGCATCGCGATCAAGCACGGGTCGCTCGCTCCCCGCCCAGGATTCGCTCGACCGAACCACCGTGTCAAGCACTCTCGCCCAGTCCGGCCGGCCACCGTCATTTCCCTCCCAGCGAATGCGTCGGGAAATGCCATCGGGATGCAGATACATCGGCGCAAAGTCGAAAAGCGGCGTCAACGCAATGCGCCCTTGGAAATCGCGTTGCAACGCGGTGTTTCGCGCATGATTGTCCTTATTGCCCAACGCAAGATTGGCGACGTCGCGACACAAGTACTCCGCAACCTCGGCCTGGGAATCGGTACATTGCCGTACGAGATGCGCGCATACCTCGTCGTGACTCGGCACGACGCCGAAGCCGGCTTTGCCCGTCAACGAAGCAATGCTTTCCTGGGCGAACCGGACAACGCCGTCACCCACTCGCGCGCGATCGAACCGCGGAATGAACAGCGCCCGATCACGCAGCGTCAGCGGTGCATGCACGCGCAGACCGAGACGCCGGGCCAACGCCATGTAGGGCGCTTCGTGGCGCAGAATCTGTGCAAGACGCTCGTTGCTGCCGCGTCCGAACTTGACGATGTAGTGTGCAACCGCACGCTCGTCGGGCAGCGTGTGATCGAGGTAGAGCAGCCCATCGTCGGCGCGGGTCAGCAATAGCTTCGGCCATTCACCCTGCACGCCGGAAGAGCCTGCAACGAAGAATCCGTGTTCGGCGAGATACTCGCTGAATGCGTCTCCGCGCATGGCCACTTCGTCGTCCGTGAAACCGTGCTGCGGCCCTTGTTGCTCGGCGAGCCATTGGGCGGCTTCCTTGATTCGCAGATTGCCGATCGAATTACCAGCTCCCGCCAGCAGTAAGGGCCAGTCGGCTCGCTCCTCCGCCGTTTCCGGCAAATCGAGGCTGCGCAACAGTTCCTGGCGACCGAAACCCTGGGGCAACAAATCGATCAGGAAAACCGGCCAATGGGATGTCACCAGCGGCTTGAGTTCGACGGGAAAGGTGCACGACATCGCATGCGCATCGCGCGCAGCCTGATGACGAACGATCCATTCAACGCCGTAGCCCGAGTAGGCGCGAGCGCGCCATCCTCCGTCAGGCTCGCCGAACAAGGTGACGCTGCCGATGTCGTGCCAGTGACCGGCGGCGTGAAGCTGAATGGTGCAGGAATTCGTCATTTCGGCAAAAATCTATACATATCACGTCTCTCGATATGAATAAAATATATAAATTTCTACCGAAATGCAGACTACCCGGCCGAACTACGCCGAAAGAGTTCTGATGCGCTCATTGCGCCTCACCCCCGCCCGCGCAACGCCGCGTCGATCTTCCGATCGGTCTTGTACTGACTCAGCGCATACACCGACCAGATCGCGGCCGGCAGCCAGCCGATGATCGTGAGTTGGAGCAGCAGGCAAATGATCCCGGCGATCGGGCGGCCGATCGTGAAGAACTGGAACCACGGGAGCAGCAGGGCAAGCAGTAGGCGCATGAACGATCCTCTCGGTACGTCGTTGAACGGGTGATGCGCGACGAATATGCCGGTGCACGCGCCTGAATTCAAGCCATGCACCGGCATCGCGGCGCCGTGATGCGCCCGGGTCATGCCGCAGGCGTACCGCCCTTCCCCCACTCAACGCCCGATACCGAGCCCCGGCAGCACGCGCGTGTTCTCGGCCACGACCGCCTGCAGCAGGCGCGGATCGGCGCCGAGCAGCGCGAGGATCGTCGGCGCGACCTGCTTCGTGCCGACGAGATCGTTCACCGTGCGCGCACGATGAATGCCTGGATACGACACGAGCAGGCCGAGATGGCTGTCGTCCGGCGCGTTGCCGCCGTGCTCCTCGTCCTTCTTCGTGCTCGACGTGTAGATCACGCCCGGATTCGGCTGGACGACGATGTCCGGCGTACGGCCGTTGGCCGGATCGCCGAAGCGGTCGGCCAGCGCCGCGCCGTACAGCACGTACGCCTGCGGGCCGTCCGCGCAGATTCCTGGCGCGTTGCAGCCGAGATTCGCCTTCAGCGTCTGCACGACGGCCGTGCGCTGGCCGCGGTCGCGCAGCCAGATCAACCCGACGTCGTCGGTCTGCACGAAGCCCGTGCCGACCAGGCCCGAACCGTCGTTCAGGTTGCCCGTCGTCGTGTTGTTCTGGCCGAAGTTGCCGTTCGGATCGAGGAAGTCGTTCGCTTCGAGCAGCTTCGTCAGCGTGTCGCCGTTCTTCACGAGCTTGGTGTGATCGCTCGGCGACTGGCCGTGCTTCGACGTGACGATCACGGCCGTCGACGAATACAGGTTCGCCTGCTTCAGCGCCGCGACGACGTGGCCGATCGCGTCGTCGACATACGTGATCGCGTTCGCGACTTGCCCGTTCGGCGTGAAATCGGCGTCGAGATAGCCGCCGCCCTTCGCGACCGGCGCCTTCTGCGCGACGCTCAGCGTCTGGAAGTTCGCACCGAACAGCGTCGGCACCGGCGCGGTCTTCGTGCCGCTCGAATCGCGGCCGCCGATCTGGTGGATCAGCGCCTGCACGTGCAGGTTGTCGAAGCGCGCGGTGTGCGAGTAGACGTCCGTATAGTCGGTGTTGGTCGCCGGGTCGATCGAATTGATCTCGGTGCGCATCAGGTCGTCGACGCCGGTGCCCGACGGGCCGTTCAGCCAGTCGTAGCCCCACGCGTGCTTGTCGGCCCACGCGGTGCGCGCATGCGGCACGCCGGCCTTGACGGCCTCGAACACCGTGTTGGTCTTCACGTAGTCGTGCGGGTAGACCGGCACGCACTGGCCGTTGACCTTCGCATGCGGGATCGCCTGCGGATTGAACGCGCCGCCGCCGTCGAGGTGCACGAGCGCGCCGCCGTTCTGCGCATCGATGCCGGTCGTCTCGTCGAACACGACGTTCCAGCCCTGCTTGCCCGAGCACGTCGTGTCGCTCGGCGCGTACAGGTTGCGGTCGTACGATACGTCGTAGAACAGGCCGGCCGTCTTCGGCGAGCCGCCCGTCACCAGTGCGGCGAGGCCGGGAAACGAATCCGACAGCCCCGGCGTGTACGCATTCGCGTACGTCACGCCGCTCTTCGCGAGCACCGCGAGGTTCGGGCACGTATTCGCGCCGATGCAGCGCGCCAGATCCTGCTCGTGCAGGCCGTCGATGCTCAGCAGCAGCACGTGCTTCACGACGCGGCTCGCCCGGCCGTTGCTCTCGCCCTGAGCGTTACCGTCCTGTTGCGCCGCGTGCACGCCCGCGCTTGCGAGCGCCAGCGCACCCGCCACCATCACCGCCATGTTTCGTTGCTTGACGAACCTGGAAATCATCACCCCACCTCATCGATTGATGTTGAACCGCGTGACCTGCCATCAGGCGCGCAAAATATCGCCGGGCCGTGCGGCGGTCGGATGAAGCGGGGCTTTCTGTTCTCTGTCAAACGTAACCAATCGCAAATGACATGAAGGGTCGCAATCCGCGGCCCTCGCGTGCGCCGGCCCGTGCGACGGGATTTTTTTCGACTTGGCCCGCGACTATTGGCGTGTGATAAAGGGTTTTCCCTGACCCGGAGCACGACTATGTCAACCCTGGAAGCTCTCCGGTTCGTGCTGGACGATGCACGTACCCCCGAAATCATTCGCCATCACGTCGTCGACGCGTTGCAGTACGCGTTGCGCAACTACGGACAGGTGTTTACCGCGAAGGAAGTCGAATGGCTGGCGCAGTGGGACGACGCGCGTCTGCCGCTGGCCGCGAGGAAGGAGCTGGACAAGCGCGAACCGGCGATCGCCGGACGCTGAAAAAAAACGCCGCCACGCCCGACGGGTGCGGGAGTGGCGGCGGATGAGGGATGACGGGCGGCGGTAAGGCTTACTGCAGCCCGAAGTCGACGCGGGTCGTCGCGCCCTTGTCCGAGATGCCCTTCGCGTCGAGCTTCGGCGCGACGACGAACATGCGGCTCGAATCGATCTTGCCATCGAGATACTGGCGCACGGCCTGCGCGCGCTGCTGCGCGAGCGCACGCAGCGCATTGTCGTCGGCCGGCGCGTGATCGGCGAGCGCCTGCTTCATGTCCGCATCGGGCAGCGTCTTCTGCAAGCCCACCAGGTTGCGCGGCTTCTTGAAATCGGCGGCCTTGTACGCACGCGTCAGGTACTTCGAGTATTCGGCCTTGTCGACCTTCACCGACATCGGATCGATGCTCTCGCCCTGACCCACCACGTCCTTCAGCTTCTGCTGGCGCACCAGTCGCTCGACGTACGCGTCGCGCAGCCCCGGCGTGTCCTGCGCCGGATCGACGCGGCCGATCAGGTCGAGGCGGATCGACGGCTTCTCGGTCAGCATCTTCACGACGGTGTCGAGCTTCTTCTGCTGCGCGTCGGTCAACGCGTACGAACCCGGCGCGAACTCGACGTAGCCGAGATCCTCGCCGCCGCTGCCGCCGAACGCATTCGCGAGCAGCGTGAACGGCGACGTGACGGCCTTCGCGATCAGGTTCAGCACCGCGTGCCAGATCAGCCCGCCGACGCTGAACTCCGGATTCGACAGCGAGCCCGACACCGGTAGATTCACGTCGATCTGGCCGCGCGTGTTCTTCAAGAGCGAGATCGCGAGCTTCACCGGCAGCTTCGTCGCGGTGTCGTTCTCGACGCGATCGCCGAACGTCAGCTGGTCGATGAAGATGTGGTTGTTCGCCGACAGCTGGTCATTCGCGAGCTGGTAGTGCAGGTCGACGTTGAGCTTGCCCTTCGTGATCGGATAGCCTGCGTACTTCGCCGAATACGGCGTCAGGTTGGTCAGCTCGATGTCGTGCGCGGTGGCCGTGAGGTCGAGCGCCGGCTTCTCGATCAGCGGGTTCACCGAGCCCTTGATCGAGATCGGCCCGTTGCCCGCGAGGTTCGCGGCGACGTCGACCGGCGCGGACGTCGTCGAATCCGTGCCGAACGCGCCGACCGTGCCCTTGATCGCGACGAGGTTCGCCGTGTAGTTCGGCTTGATGAAGTTGTCCGTGTACGTGACGCGGCCGTTCTGCAACAGCAGTTCGCCGAAGTGCATCCGCACCGGGTTCTGCGGCTGCGGCGCGGCCTTCACGACCACCGTCGCCGACGCGGCGGCCGGCACGGACGCCTGCTGCGCGGCCGCGGCCGACGCGGCCTGCGCGGCGGCCGGCGGCGTCACGCCCGGCGACAGCGGCACCGGCTCGCCCTTGCTCGCGTCGCGCGTGAGCGACTGCGCGGGGCCCGTCTCCTTCGCGACCACGTCCTTCAGGTTCAGCCGGCCCTGTGCGTCGAGCAGCACGCGGCCGTAGAAGTTCGAGAACGTCACGCGCGCGGCGTCGACGTCGGTGCCCTTCTCGTCGTAGTTCGCCTTCAGGTTCGACAGCGCGAGCGAGCGCCAGCCGGCGAACGGATCGGAAGTCGCCTTGTCGAGCATCCGCACGTCGACCAGCGCGACGTCGCCGCGATAGGTCGCGCGCGGCGTGTCCTTCACCTGCGCGAACGTCAGGTTGCCCTGCGCGTTGAGCAGCGCGCTCGCGATCGTCGCGTTCAGCGCGCTGCCGAAGTACGGCTCGAACGCGGCCGCATCGAGGCGGTTGCCGTTGATCTTCAGGCCGAGCTTCAGCGGCTGCGCGGTCACGTCGCCCGTCACGTTCAGCGAGCCCTTGCGGTTCAGCGTCGCCTTCAGTTGCACCGGCAGCGGCTTCGTCAGGTCGTCGCTCACCTTCTGCACCGACAGCTCCAGCGGCTTGATCGCCAGCTTCACCGGGCGCGGCGTCGACAGGTCGGTGAAGTTCGCGGACGCCTCCTTCACGTTCAGCGCGTCGATCCGGTAGTGCCACGACGGCGCGGCAGCCTGGGCCTTGCGCGCGACCGTGCGCGGCGGCACCGCGGCTTGCGCGGGTTCGGCCAGCGCCGCGAGGTCGATCTTGCCGTCCTTCAGGCGCTTCACGTCGAGCGCGAGGCCAGTCGCGTCGACGCTCGCGATCTCGGCGGTGCGCGCGGCGACGTCGATCTTCGCGATCTTCGCGCTCGCGTCGGGCAGCGCGATCGCGGGCGCCTTGTTGTCCGGCGCGGCGATCTTCAGCGACTTGAGGCTGACCGTGCTGTCGGCGACTTCCGCGGCGAGCGGCGTCTTGCCCCAGTCGGTCTTCGCGTTGACGGTCGCGCCGAGCGTGCCGTCGAGCACGCGCGCACGCGTCGCCTCGCCGAGATACGGCTGCAGCGCCGGCAGCGCGAGCGCGGCGACCGTCAGCTTCGTGTCGGCCTGCTTCGCGGCGAGATTGAACGCGCCTTCGGCCGTCACGTCGCCGCCGCGCGACAGCGACGTCGACAGCGTGTACTTGGCGGGCGTCTTGCCCTGCAGCGAGAAGCCGTCGAGCGTCGCGGCGAGCTTCGTCAGCGACAGCGCGGTCGGCGTGGCCGGCACGCGGTCGTCGACGTTGATCGTGCCGCCGTCGATCGCGACATGGCGGATCGTCAGGTCGAGCGGCGGCGCTTCCTTCGCGGCGGCGCTGCCTTCGGCCTTCGCGCCGCTGGCGGCGGCAACGGCCGCACCGGACGCGGCGGACGCACCGGGAACGGCGGCGGCCGACGCGGCCGGCTTGCCGGCTTCGGCCTTCGGCGCGGCGGCCGGTTGCGCGACGAGCTTCTCGACGTTCAGCACGCCCTGCCTGTCGCGCGACAGGTCGATCACCGGCTGGTCGAGCCGGATCTCGTCGAAGTGCATCGCGTTGCGCAGCGGTTCCAGCCCGGCCGCCGCGACGTGCACGCCGCGCGCGGCGAACAGCGGCGCCGACGCGCGGTCGGTCACCTTCGCGTCGTTCAGGTCGACGGTGCCCGACACGCGCAGCGCGGGCGTCTCGCCGCTCATCACGAAATTGACCGTGAGGTTGCTGCTGAGCAGGCCGCTCGTCACGGCCACCGGCAGCTTCGCCGGCACGTACGAGATCAGCTTCGGCACGTCGAGGCGGTCGAACTTCAGCGCGATCTCCGATTCGCGCGACTGCGCGAACGGCTTGGTCTTGCCGTCGATCGAGATCGGGCTGCCGTCGAAGCGCGCACGCAGCTTCGGCTCGACGAAGATGTCGGTCTTCGAGGCCAGCGTCGCGATGTACGGAATGCCGAGCGTCCAGTTGTCGACCACGTGCTTTTCGTTCAGCAGGCGATCGTCGAAGTCGATCCGGCCGTCGTTGACCTGGATGTTCGACACCGAGAATTGCGTCGGCTTGCTGTCGGACTTCGGCGTCGGCGACGAGAACTTCTCGATCAGGTCGGTGAAGTTGAAGCGCTGCGCGTCGTAGCGAACGACGTGAAAGCGCGGCGAATCGAGCCGGACCTCGTTGACGATCGGCGCGCCGCGGAACAGCGACGACCACGACGGCCTCACGACGAGCTTGCCGATGTCGATGAAGTCGCCCTGGCCGCCGCGCTCGCCGAGATGAATGCCATCGGCTTCGAGGTTCAGCGTGTACGGGTTCAGTGCGATGCGCTGGATCGTGGCCGGCCGGTCGAGCTGCTTGCTCAACTGCTGTTCGGCGACATGGCGGATCAACGGCGGCGCCGCGAAGAAGCCGAGCAGTCCGAATAAAACGAGGAAGATCAACAGGCCGATGCCGATACGCCTGGTCCGGCGCGAGCGTGCAACGCCGCCGAGGGCATGGAGGGTCGAGGGTACGGTTTCTTTGTCTGCGCTTGCCATGCTTGAATGCCTCGGGAATGGATGCCGGGCCGCACCGGAGAACCGGGCGGCCGCGCACGCTATCCCGAAAGTATAGGCTCAGGAGGTGACGGTACGGCGGTCGGGCGCCGCCGCCGCGCCCGCCGATCGGACAACGGCGGCGGTCAACCGTTCATTTCCGGACGACGACGGGCGGCATCCACGAGCCGTCGCTCGCCTGCGGCTTCGGCGCGTACAGGCGCAACGCGAGCGCGAAATCGGTCCGCGGCGCCGGCAGCCAGTTGGCCGCATGCGTGCCGCCCGGCGACGCCGACACGACGATGTCGATCGAGCCGTCGTGGTTGCGGCGCAGCCGGTCGCGATCGCCGAGCGAGCGGCGCGCCGACCCGACGTCGGGCAACGCGCCGTTGGTGGTGTACGGCGTGAGCGTCCAGAACGCGCGCACCGGCGGCAGCGCGCCCGGCGCGAAATGCAGCACGTACCGGTTCGCGCCGTTCAGCGCGTGGCCGTCGCTGTCGACGCGGGTGATCGCGAGCGTCTCGTCGTCGCGCGTCGCGGTGCCGAACTGCGTGTAGGCCGCATACGCGCGCAGCGCGTAGTCCTGGCCGTACTTGCCGGCCGTATCGCCGAGCCAGGTCCAGCCGTTCGCGTTCAGCAGGTTCGACGGCGGGGTCGCGAGCCGCGCGCGCGCCTCGGCGACGCCGGCCGTCGCGGCCGTCAGACGGTCGCCCGTCCACAGCACCGGGTAGCCGGCCGTCACGCCGATGTCGCCGAGCGATTCCTGCGCGTGTGCGTCGTCGGCCGGCGCCGGATTGTCCTGCAGCGCCCGCGCGAAGCGCGTGAAGAACGCCTTCGGGTCGAGCGCGGCCACTTGTTCGGCCGGCGTGCCGCCGCCCACCGCTTCGGATGGTGCGCTGCCCGCATGGACCGCGACCGATGCGCCGCGCTCGGCGCCCGTGTAGACCGACAGCGGCACCACGCGGATCGCGCGCTGCAATTTCTTCACGTTCGTCAGATCGCGCCCGCCGCTCGTCTGCAGCCGCACTTCGAGCCACGCATTGGCGGACGGCACGTCGACACGCTGCACGCCCTTCGGCAGCGTGCCCTGCCAGTCCTTCGCGGCGAAGGCAATCGTTTGCGACCGCCCGGCGCCACGGGCGCCGCGCGCCGCGACGCTCGACGACGACCACAGCACGTTCGTCCACATGTCGAGCGCGCGTGCGTCCCAATAGCGGCCGCGCGTGTCGGGCAGCGTGACGATCACGGGTTCGGCGGCGACGTCGAGCCAGCCGGTCGAGTCGAGCGTGTCGACGCCCGGCAGCGGCGGATTGACCGCGCCGACGGGCGGCAGCGCCTGCGCGTGGCGCAGCGTGTTGAGCGGCGCCTGCCCCGGCTGCGCGCCGTCGCCGCCCGTCGCCGCTTCCTTCGCGACGTCCATCAGCACGAGCGGATACGCATAGATATAGGAGTCGGCGACTTCCGCGCGCATCCAGCCGGTTTTCCGCTGGATCGCGTCCGGTTGCGACGCGCATCCTGCAAGCAACGCCGCAATGGCCAGCGACGCGCACGCGCGTCGCAGAGAAACTGATTCTCGCTGGTTTTCAATCATCGATTACTGGCCGAATATCGTTCTTTTCAGTCAACGCCCTGTTCGTCTCGCGAACGGCGAAAACAAGGCACCCCAGCGTGCCCGGATGACCGTTTCGCTACGTTTCGTAACGGTGGGCGCTGATGTCAGGCCGGTATCATAGCGCCTAAGGGCATCCCCCAATATGCCGAATAACGGGTAAAACGCTAGCCGAATCGTCAAGAAATCTGAAATAGTTCACGGGATTCATCAAAAATCCGGAACGGTCCGATCGCGCTGGAATGATGGTCGGGTGAGAACCGTCGACGAGGATGGATAATTGGTGTCACTATTGACACCATAGGCTGTGGCAAGATCCTCGACCAATGATCGACTGAAGGCACAAAAATCATGACCCAAGACCACTTTACGTACCGCGTAACGTGGTCCCCGGAGGACGGGGAGCACGTCGGCCTCTGCGCGGAATTCCCGTCTCTTTCGTGGCTCGATGCAACCCCGGAAGGCGCGCTGGTCGGCATTCGCCGGCTCGTTGCCGACGTCGTGCGCGACCTGACCGCGAACGGCGAAAAGGTGCCCGAACCGATCGCCGACCGACCCTACAGCGGCGAATTCAAGGTCCGCATCCCGCCGCAGGCGCACCGCGCGCTCGTCATCCAGGCCGCCGAACAGGGCGTCAGCCTCAATCGCCTGGCAAGCGCCAAGCTCTGCGCCTGAGCGCGTACGCGTGCACCACGCACGATCGCCCGGCTCGTCCGTCTCGAAGCCGGGCGATCGCTTTTTCCAGGTTGTGACACCCTGTGCGCATCGACCTGCGTCGCATCGTCGCCGACGCTTGACCTTACCATCATGGGAATGTTGATACTGGAACCATTCGCGGCACGAACCGCGCTTTTGGGGAATCCGACATGACTGAACCACTTGCCTCCGCGGCGCTGCAAACGATCGAGCTGAACGTCGACGGCATGCATTGCGGCGGCTGCACGGGCCGCGTGCAGCGCGCGCTGGCCGCCGTGCCGGGCGTCGTCGATGCGGCGGTCGATCTGGATGCGCATACGGCGACGGTCACCGCGCAGGAAACCGTCGCGCCGGATCAGCTCGTGAACGCCGTCCATCAGGCCGGCTATCGCGCCGCGGTGCGCGACGCGGCCGGCGAAGCCGTCGCGCGCCCGCATGCGGCGCACACGACAGCGGACGCAACGCCGTCTGCGCCGGCTGCCGCCACGACGATCGAACTCGATATCGATGGCATGACCTGCGCGTCGTGCGTGTCGCGCGTCGAGAAGGCGCTCGTCAAGGTGCCGGGCGTCACGCGTGCATCGGTCAACCTGGCGACCGAACGTGCGACGGTCGACGCGTCGGCCGGCGTTTCGGCCACGCAATTGGCGGATGCCGTGAAGCAGGCCGGCTACGGCGCGACGCCGACGGCGTCGGACATCGACGTCCCGGCCCTCGCCCCTACCCTGCCCACCGCGCCCGCAAGTATCGAACTCGACATCGACGGGATGACCTGCGCGTCCTGCGTGTCGCGCGTCGAGAAGGCGCTCGCGAAGGTGCCGGGCGTCACGCGTGCATCGGTCAACCTCGCAACCGAACGCGCGACGGTCGACGCATCGGACGACGTATCCGCCGCCCAGCTTGTCGATGCGGTGAAACAGGCCGGCTACGGCGCGACACCGACTGCCGTCGCCGCGCCGTCCGCCACGCCCGCTTCCGCCGACGTCGAACTCGACATCAGCGGCATGACCTGCGCGTCCTGCGCCGGCCGCGTCGAAAAAGCGCTGGCCGCCGTGCCGGGCGTCGCCCGGGCGACGGTCAATCTCGCGACCGAACGCGCGTCGGTGCACGGCGCCGGCGCACTCGACGCCGCCACGCTGATCGCAGCGGTCACCACAGCCGGCTACCGTGCGTCGCTTCCGGCCGCGTCATCCGCCAGCGCACCGGCCGGCGCCGACTTACAGCCGGCCAGCCCCGCGCAGGACCCCGACGCCCGCAAGCGCCGCGAAGCGATTCGCGAACGCACCCTCGTGATCGGCGCCGCCATGCTGAGCGCGCCGCTCGTCGCGCCGATGCTCGCCGCACCGTTCGGTATCGACCTGATGCTGCCCGGCTGGCTTCAGTTGGTGCTCGCGTCGATCGTGCAATTCGGCTTCGGCGCGCGCTTCTACCGGGCGGCCTGGCATGCGGTGAAGGCACGCACCGGCAACATGGACCTGCTCGTCGCGCTCGGCACGTCGGCCGCGTACGGGCTGAGCCTGTGGATGCTGCTGCGCGATCCCGCGCATCCCGGTCATCTGTATTTCGAAGCGTCGGCCGTCATCGTCACGCTCGTGCGCTTCGGCAAGTGGCTCGAATCGCGCGCGAAGCGCCAGACCACCGAGGCGATCCGCGCGCTGAACGCGCTGCGCCCCGACCGCGCGCGCGTCGTCGAGCACGGCGTGGAACGCGACGTGCCGCTGTCGCAGGTGCGCGTCGGCACGCGCGTCGGCATCCGGCCCGGCGAGCGCGTGCCCGTCGACGGACGGATCGTGTCGGGCCGCTCGCACATCGACGAATCGCTGATCACCGGCGAAAGCCTGCCCGTGCCGAAGGACGATGGCGACGCCGTCACGGCCGGCTCGATCAACGGCGAAGGCGCGCTCGTCGTCGAAACCACCGCGATCGGCGCGGAGACGACGCTCGCGCGCATCATCCGCCTCGTCGAATCCGCACAGGCCGAGAAGGCGCCGATCCAGCGGCTCGTCGATCGCGTCAGCGAGGTGTTCGTGCCGGCGATCCTCGGCATCGCCGTGCTGACGCTCGTCGGCTGGCTGATCGCCGGCGCCGGGACGGAAACCGCGATCCTCAACGCGGTCGCGGTGCTCGTGATCGCGTGCCCGTGCGCGCTCGGTCTCGCGACGCCCGCCGCGATCATGGCCGGCACGGGCGTCGCGGCCCGGCACGGCGTGCTGATCAAGGACGCGCAGGCGCTCGAGCTCGCGCAACGCACGACCGTGATCGCGTTCGACAAGACCGGCACGCTGACCGAAGGCAAGCCGTCCGTGACGGCGTTCGACGCCGTCGGCGTGCCGCGCGCCGAAGCGCTCGCGCTCGCGGCGGCCGTGCAGCGGCAGAGCGACCATCCGCTCGCGCGTGCGGTGGTCGCCGCGCACGACGCGGACGTGGCCGCACAGGGCGGTGCGGCCGAGTCGGTCGTCGCGACCGATGCGCGCGCGGTGGCCGGGCGCGGCGTGGAAGCGCACGTCGGCGGGCAACAGCTTGCGCTCGGCAGCACGCGCTGGCGCGACGAACTCGGCATCGCGGTGCCGCCGGCGCTCGATGCGCATGCGGCGGAACTCGAACGCGCGGGCAACACGATCTCGTGGCTGATGCGTGCCGATACGCCGCGCGCGGTGCTCGCGCTGATCGCCTTCGGCGACACCGTGAAGCCGGGCGCCCGCGACGCGATCGCGGCGCTGTCAGCGCGCGGCGTCGCGAGCGCGCTCGTGACGGGCGACAACCGCGGCAGCGCGGCGGCCGTCGCGGCGGCGCTCGGCATCGGCGAAGTGCACGCGCAGGTGCTGCCCGACGACAAGGCACGGGTCGTCGCCGAGCTGAAGCGCACGCACGGCGGAATCGTCGCGATGGTCGGCGACGGGATCAACGATGCGCCCGCGCTCGCCGCGGCGGACGTCGGCATCGCGATGGCGACCGGCACCGACGTCGCGATGCACACGGCCGGCATCACGCTGATGCGCGGCGACCCGGCGCTC
Organism: Burkholderia cenocepacia; assembly: GCF_014211915.1. Classification (NCBI taxonomy): domain Bacteria; kingdom Pseudomonadati; phylum Pseudomonadota; class Betaproteobacteria; order Burkholderiales; family Burkholderiaceae; genus Burkholderia; species Burkholderia cenocepacia. The sequence continues at coordinate 2,073,226 of NZ_CP060040.1, forward strand.
GTCGCCGACGCGATCGACATTTCCAAACGCACGTACCGCAAGATCCAGCAGAACCTGTTCTGGGCGTTCGTGTACAACCTGGTCGGCGTGCCGCTCGCGGCGCTCGGCTTGCTGAATCCGGTGATCGCGGGCGCGGCGATGGCGTTTTCGAGCGTCAGCGTCGTGACCAACGCGTTGCTGCTGCGGAGATGGAAAGGCCGCGCGCGTTGATGCGGCGGGCGGTGAAGGCGGGATAGCCGTTCGGTGGGCGGTGGGCGGTGGGCGGTGGGCGGTGGGCGGTGGGCGGTGGGCGGTGGGCGGCCAACAGGAAGGATCAGGAAGTGAGGAAGGGTCAGGAAGTGAGGAAGGGTCAGGAAGTGCGCCGAATCGCAACCCCATGACGATGCATCGCGAGCCGGCGGATTCAGTCCGACACGACCGGTTTGATCAACGTCGTGGTGATCGGCACGAAGCCGCATGAGCGATACAGCGCACGCGCCGCCGCGTTGTGATTGAACACCGACAGCCCGATCTCGGTGACGCCGTAGCGACGCGCCTCGGCGTCGAGCGCATCGAGCGCGCGCGTGGCCCAGCCCTGGCGGCGCCGGGACGGGACGATGTCGAGGTCGTAGATGAACAGCGTGCGGTTCGGCCCTTCGGGGACGATCGCGTACCAGAGGTCGCCCACCGTGTCGCCGCTGGCGCCGTCGATGAGCGTGACGAGGGTCTGGCCGGCGGTCAGCAGGCCGTCGGGCAGCAGCGTGTCGAAACAGGCGCGTGCACGATCGGCTGCGTCTTCGACAGCATTTTGCCCGGAGGAAACGAGATCGATCGCGTAGCCGTGGATGGCTCGCGTGCGGTACGCGTGGAATTCGCCGGCCGTCATCGGCCGCATCTGCAGCATGGCCCGGTCGCCGTGAACGGAATCGGACTTCCAGTGTAGCGGGACAGTCGCACCGGCGCGCGAGGCGGCGGCGGAAAACGGGCGAGCAGGTACGGCGGACGCCGCGCCGAATCAGCGAATCAGCGAATCAGCGAATCAGCGAATCAGCGAATCAGCGAATCAGCGAATCAACGAATCAACGAATCAACGAATCAACGAATCAACGAATCAGCGAATCAACGAATCAACGACGGTACAGGACGATCGGCACCAGGTTTGCACGGCGCACGCGCTCGGCTTCGGCGTGACGTGCGGCGTACGAGTAGTCGGCGTCGAGCGGCAGGTGCGGGGACACGAACAGGTCGTCGATTTTTTGCAGCAAGGCGAAGATGAAGCTCATGTGAGACTCCTGACAGATGTAGCTAGGGTTTTCCCTTAGATGACCTCCATTCTAAGGGTTTTCCCTGAACTCTGCCAGCGGACTGCATCGGTTTGCCGCACCCGCGCGACAGCCGATCGCCGGCGGGAAACGGCGATCCTTGCTGCGTCGGGCTGTCAGGATAGGGTCGAAACGTTAGCGGGTGCGACGAACCCGCTTCGCGACGGCCGCCTCGCGGTTTGCGCTGCGCTGAAGCCGGTCGACTTGCGACAGGAGCGCTTCGTGGTGCTCCTCGAGCGTCATCAGCGTGGCCTGCTGCGTCGACAGATCGGCCGCGAGGCGATCGATCCGTTGCTGCTTGGTGGCCACGTCCTGCTTCAGGTGCGCGATCTGCCGCGTTTGCAGCACCAGCGCGACGAGCCCTACCAGCACGACGACGGCCAGCGCCAGCAGCAGCCGGTTGACGCGGCGCATCTCGCGATCGGCCGACCGCGTCAGGCCGTCCACGTCGGACTGCAGCGCGGCGAGCCGGTCGGTCAGCGGGCGCAGGTGCGTGTCCGGATCGAAGACCGGCGCGAGCGGTTGCGGGCGCTCCGACGAGGGCTTGGTGACGAACGAGGCGGCGGATACCGCCGGCTGCGCAACCGGCGACGGCGAAGCGTCGGGCTGCGGGGTCGTGTCGCGGGGCTTCGCGGAAGGTGTGGCGATTGCCGGTTCGAGCGGCCGCACCGACTGTGCCGACTGTGCCGACTGTGCCGACTGGGTCGGCTGTGCCGGCGTCTGCGGCTCGACCGGCACGGCGACGACCAGCGGCGGGTTCGAGTCAACCGCTTCCGGCTTCGAATCGACGCTCGTCGCAACTGCTACGGTTGGCGTCGTCGCCGCTTCATTGCCCCCGGCAGCCGCCCGACGCTTGCCGCCCGACGACGAGCGACGCTCTTTCACCGCATCCCCCGAAGATTTCCCTTCGCGGGATTTGACGACCGCCGCGTCGACGACAGGCTTCGCAACTTCTCCATTTGCCGCTTGCGACTCCGCCGCCTGCGCCGCAGCGCCATCGTCGGCTTCCAGCTTCGTCTCCGCGTTCGCGGCGCGGTCGACCGCGGGCACGTCGATCTGCGTTACGCCGCCATCGACCGCTGGCAAATCGGCGGCCTTCGTTGCAAGCTCCTCTGCCGATGCGCCGTCGACGTTCGCGGCCACATCGCCTTCAGGTGTCGAAACGGAAACGGCCTCGACCGCCCCATCCTGCGCCGCCGTACCTTCAGCTTCCGCACGCGTTGCCGCCGCCGCATCCGCCAGCGGGATAAACCCGTCCAGCGTAGCCTGTCGCCCGTCATCGGCACCGGCCGCCGCCTCGGCTTCCCCGAGCCCTTCCTCGCGCGCCGTCACCGGCACGCGCTCGCCCGGCTCCAGCACCGGATCGCCGAACAGGTCGAGCGTCCGTTCGTCGCGCGGCGCGTCGCCGGCCGGTGCGCTGCCGGACCGCGCCGTCGCCTTGGCGGACGTGCTGCCTGCGGCAGCGGCCGAGCGCGGGCGCGAACGGGCCGACGAACGGGTGGGACGGGAGCGGGAACGAGGCGTGGAAACGGATTCGGTCATGGAAATCGGATAGCAGGGCCCGCAGACGCGAACCCGGATGTCGAACGGAATCGGTGGTCGGCCATTGTCGCACGCCCCGCAACCGAGTCACGCAATCGAGTCACGCTATTCGTCGCCCGCCAGCCCGTTCCCGCCGTCGAAGCGCGTGACGCCCGGCAGCGCGCGCAGCTTGGCGCAGATGGCCTTGTATTCGAGTTCCGACACGCGCGCCAGCGCGATGCGCACCTCGTCCTGCTCCCCCGTGTCGTCGGCACGCTGCACGATGAACTGCTTCACGCGCGCACTGTCCGGGCCGAGCGCCGCGTGCAGCGAATCGAACGTCAGCGTGCCGCTCGCGACCGTCAACGCGAGCTGGCGCCGCTGGCGCACCGTGAAATAGCGCCGCTCCAGCGGCTTGATGCCGGCCAGGATGATCAGGATGATGATCGTCGCGGAAATCGACGCGACATAGAGCCCGCCGCCCACCGCCAGGCCGATCGCGGCGACCGACCACAGGCTCGCGGCCGTCGTCAGCCCGCGCACGATCTCGCCGCGCAGCAGGATCGAGCCCGCGCCGAGGAAGCCGATGCCCGACACGACCTGCGCGGCGATCCGCGACGGATCGAGCACGACGTGGTCGCTGGTGCCGAGCACGTCGGCGAAACCGAACGCCGACACGATCATGATCAGCGTCGAGCCGACGCACACCAGCATGTGCGTGCGCAGGCCGGCCGCCCACGACAGGCGCTCCCGCTCGAAGCCGATGACGCTGCCGAGCGCCGCCGCGAGAACGAGCCGCATCACGAGTTCCAGGTTGCTGAGCATCCGATTTCTCTCCTTTTTTTGGTGCCGGTCGCGCGGAATGTTTTATCCTTGGCCCCGGCCGCGCCGATTCTCCGGGCCGCGCCGACACGTTTCGATCCAAGCGCTCAACCCCGCCATGTCCGTTTCCGACTCCGCTTCCGCCCAGGCCGCCCAGCTGCGCCACCATTTCGCGCACGTCGTCTTGCCGATCTGGCGGGGTTCAGGGTTCGACTCGGCGTTGCAATTGCCGTTCGAGGCCGTCGATCCGGCCACCCACGCGCCGCTGCCCGTGACCCGTTATCGCGCAATGGCGTGCGCAAGGCAACTCTTCGTGTTCGCGCAGGCCGGCGACACCGCGCACGCGGCCACGCTGTTCGACGCGCTGTGCCGGCACTTTCGCGACCCGCGCCACGGCGGCTGGATCTACAGCGTCGATGCGCAGGGCGCGCCGCTCGATACGACCAAGGATCTCTATACGCACGCGTTCATCGTGTTCGCGTGCGCCGCGTGGCATGCGGCGTCGGGCGCCGCCGCCGCGCGCACGGTGGCCGAGGAAACCGCCGCGCTGATCCAGGACCGCTTCGCGCCGCGCCACGGCGACGCGTTGCTCGATGCCGCGCGCGATGCCGATTTCTCGTCATCCGGCAGCGGTGCGCTGCAGAATCCGCTGATGCACCTGACCGAAGCGTGGCTCGCGGCCGCCGATGCGTTCGGCGACCCGGCATTCGACGATGCGCTCGCGCGCACCGCGCAGGCCGTCGAGCGCACGTTCGTCGATGCGGCGACCGGCTGCGTGGCCGAGCTGCCGCTCGGCGCGGCCGACAACCGTTTCGAGCCCGGCCATCAGTTCGAGTGGTTCTATCTGGTCGATGCGGCCGGTGCGCGGCTCGCGCAGACCGGGCTGCCCGCCGCGCTGTCGCGCGCGTTCGCGTTCGCCGAGCAATACGGCGTCGATCCGCAGACGGGCGGCGTGTGCGCGGCGCTCGACGCTCGAGGCGCATGCATCGACGGCACGCAGCGGATCTGGGCGCAGACCGAATACCTGCGCGCGCTCGCGACGCACGGCGGCACGCCGGCCTCCGCGCCGCTCGCACGCCAGATCGAACGGTTCGCCGCGCGCTTCCTGCATCCGCGCGGCTGGTTCGAATGCAAGACGGCGGACGGACAGGTGTCGCGCGCCGACATGCCGTCGACGACGCCCTATCACCTCGCGACCGCCTACGCGGCGCTGCCGACCGGTTCGTAATCCGTCGCGGCGAACGACGGCGCGCGCGGCCGCCGAGGGCGGCGCGTCCGTCGCCCAGCTCGAACACCGACACCGCCTGCAACAGGTGCGCGGTCTGGTCGTTCAGCGATGCGGCCGCCGCCGCGACTTCCTCGACCAGCGCCGCGTTCTGCTGCGTGAGCTGATCCATCTGCGTGACGGCCTGGTTCACCTGCTCGATCCCGACGCTCTGCTCGACCGACGCCGCCGTGATCTCCGACATCGTCTGCACGACGCGCGTGATCGACGCCGATACCGTGCGCATCGCGTCGCCGGCGCGCTCGACGAGCTCCGCGCCACCGTTGATCTGTGCGACCGAATCCTCGATCAGCGCCTTGATCTCCTTCGCCGATTGCGCGCTGCGCTGCGCGAGCGAGCGCACTTCGCCCGCGACCACCGCGAAACCGCGCCCCTGTTCGCCGGCCCGCGCGGCCTCGACCGCCGCGTTCAGCGCGAGGATGTTGGTCTGGAATGCGATGCCGTCGATCACCGAGATGATCTCCGCGATCCGCCCCGAGCTCTGCGCGATGCCGCGCATCCGGTCGATCACGCTGTCGACCACGCCGCCGCCGTGGCTCGTCGCTTCGAGCGCCGCGTCGGCCAGCGCGCTCGCCGCGCGCGCGCTGTCGGTGTTCTGCCGGACGGTCGCGGTCAATTCCTCCATGCTCGCGGCGGTTTCCTCGAGCGACGCGGCCTGCGTGCCCGTGCGCGCCGACAGGTCGGCGTTGCCGCCCGCGATCTCGCCCGCGCCCAGGTGGATCGCGTCGGACGCCTGGCGCACCGTGCGCACGGTGCCCGCGATACTCGTCTGCATCGCGCCGAGGGCGCGCAGCATCCGGTCGATCTCGAACACGCCACCCGCCTGCACGGCTTCGTCGAGACGGCCCTGCGCGATCCGCTCGAAATGGCGGCCGGCCTGCTCCAGCGGCGCGACGACCGCGCGCCGCGCGGCCGCGTAGATCGCGGCGCTCGCCGCGAGCATCGCCACCAGCAGCACGATGCCGACCGACTTGAACCACAGCATGCCGCCGTCGATCGTGTCGAGCGCCGCGCGGCTCGACGTGCCGCCATAGTCGGTGAAGCGATGCAGTTCGGCGATGTACGCGTCCTGGAAGCCCTGGGTCGGCTGGTCGAGGAACGCCTGGATGTTGTCGGCGTCGAGGAACTGCACGAGTTCGCCCAGCGCGCCGCGCAGCGCGCGATAGCGCTCGGTGAGCGCCGCGACGCGCGCGCGGTTGGTGTCGTCGACCGCCTGCGCGGTCGTCAGTACGGCGAACGCCTTGTCCGCTTCCGCGAGCGACGCGCCCGCGTGGCGGATGATGTCCTCGGGCTTCGGCCCGCCGCGCACCATCCGCGTGCCGGCACGCGACAGGTTGATGCGCGCGTCGAGCAGTTGCTCGGTCGCCCGGCTGGCCGCGTCGACCTGCGCGATCGCGACGTTCGACAGATCGTCGACGCCGCTGCGCGTCGACGTGAGCGCCCAGAAGCCGAGCGCTTCGATCGCGAACAGGAAGAGACAGAACACGGTCAACACGCCGAGCAGACCCGACGCGAGCTTGATTTTTCCGAACATGGGGATTCCTGGAGAGCGGACGATGAGGCAATGCCCCGGCATTAGCGGCATTTCTTCGTCGGACTTTAGGCGGAATGGCCGCCACGCAGGTCAATCGCGCGCGTCGCTCGCGCATTCGCGTCGAATCGCCCGCAAACGCGGCGATCTTGCGTATTCGACGCAATAATCGCGTCGCATCGCGCCGGGATTTGCACGAAACGCGGACGAATTTCCTTGCTTATCCGGAGCCCCCTTCCTAGAGTTCAGCGCAAGCAGGCACTCATTTCGAGGGACGTTCGATGACCGACATCACGGACCACGCGCGCGGCGCATTGCGCGCGCAACCGTTCAGCATGCTGCTAGGCACGGAGCTGATGCATATCGGCGACAACGAAGTGTCGCTGTGTCTGCCGGTGCGCGAGGAATTGCGGCAGCAGCACGGTTTCGTGCACGGCGGCGTCATCAGCTATCTCGCGGACAACGCGTTGACGTTCGCCGGCGCGCTCGTGCTCGGCCCGCGCGTGATCACCGCCGAATACAAGATCAACTACCTGCGGCCGGCCGTGAACGGCACGCTCGTCGCCCGCGCGAAGCTCGTCTACGCGGGCCGGCACCAGGCGACCTGCCAGTGCCACGTGTTCGTCATCGACGGCGATCACGAGCGGCTCGTCGCGATCGCGCAAGGCACGATCAACCGCGTCGGCGACGGCAAGATGCCGGATGCGCCGGTGGAAACGGCGTGAATGGCCGAGGCCGGGCGTCGATGCCGTGACGCGGGTCGCGCTAGCGTTTCATCTCAGCCAGATAGACCGCATCACGCTCGCGGCGGCCCACCGCGACCACCAGCACGATGACTTCCGCGTCGCGCACTTCGTAGACGAGGCGATAACCGACACCGCGCAGCTTGATCTTGTAGCGATCCGGGTGGCCATGCAATTTGGCTGACGGGATACGAGGATGCTCGAGCCGCTCGGCGAGCTTGGCCTTGAATTGATCGCGCACGGTGCGATCGAGCTTCCCCCTTCAATGCAGGCTCGAGAAAGGCGAGATCAAAGGCCATTCAAATTGACCTTGACGATCTTCTCCCTGGCGCGCGAATCGGCCATCGCATTGTCGTCGGTGTCTTCCAGGCGTTCGACCATCGCCTCCCACGTCTTCGCTGGAATGCAGTAGAACGCGGGTTCGTTGCGATTCAGGATGGCGACCGGAAAACCCTCGCCCGCGGCAACGGTTCCCATCGGATTCCGCTTCAGCTCCGAGACGCTAGCCGTCACGCTAGCCAGAATGGTGTGAGGCATACCCGCTCTTTCTCCAATCGAGCGTCGATTGTACTTAATTTGATACCAGACTAAGCACGAAAATTGACACCCTGATGCAGTCGACACTCGGCCGTCGACGAACGGAAACCACCCCTGAAAGCCAGCCCTAATCGGCGTCATCCCTCGCCAACGGCAAAAACCGCGGCGCCACCCGCGCCCGCACGTTCCCGTGCTCATCCGTCCGATAGATTCCGCGCGCCGCGTTGTGCGGGTGCACGGCCGCGTCGGCCACGCTCAGCACCGGCGCGAAGCACGCATCGGTGCCTTCGAGCAGCGTGCGCCAGTGCGCGGACGGCTGCCGCGCGAACACGTCCGCGAAACGCGCCTTCAGCGTGGGCCAGCGCGCCCGGTCGTACTGCGACGCGGGATCGACGTCGGTCAGCCCGAGCCGTTCGACCAGCAGCGCATAGAACGGCGGTTCGAGCGCGCCGATCGTCACGCATTCGCCGTCCGCGCAGCGATACACGTCGTAGAACGGCGCGTCGTGGAACAGGCTCGGCTGCGCGCCGTCGACTGGCCGTTCCGCGTGCCCACAGCGCGAGCGAACGAGCATCGACACGATGTCGACGATCGCCCGTCGACCACCCCCGGCCCGCCGCCGCGCACGTCGAGCCGCGAGACGCCGAACGCGAGCCCGAGCGCGCACGCCCGATCGCACGACGGTCGGCGGCACGCCCGGCGGCCGCATCGGCGCGGACAGACAGCAGCCCGGTCAGCGCGACGTAGTTCAGGTCGTGCCCGGCCGCGGCTGCCAGCGGTCCATCCTGGCCCCAGCCGGTCATGCGCCCGTAGACCAACTTCGGATTGCGGCGCGCGCAAACGTCGGGCCCGAGGCCGAGCCGCTCCATCACGCCGGGCCGCAAGCCCTCGATCAGCGCATCGGCTTGCGCGATCAGATCGAGCGCGGCGTCCCGCCCGGCCGGCGCCTTCAGGTCGAGTTCGACGATGTTCTTGCCTTCGCGCAGCAAGTCGCCGTCGCGGGCCCGCAGCGCGTCCGGTGCGCTCGTGCGGCCGGACGGGCGCGCGATCAGCGTGATGCGCGCGCCCATGCCGGCGAGCATCCAGCCGGCGAGCGGGCCGGGGCCGAGCCCTTCGAATTCGACGATGTGGATGCCGGCAAGCGGCGCGTTCAATGGCATGGCGACCTCGCTGAAATGCAGTCGGAACAGGGGCGGCGAAACTTTCCGATTCTATGCGAATGTCTGCGCGCGCCGGCTTCGCGCGACCAGCGCCTGTTCACGCCGATAACGGGCTTGCGCGGGCCCTAGCGCAGCCCGTCCCCCGCCCGCTCCGCCAGCGCCAACCGCATCGCGCGCACGATCGCGTCCCGATGCGGGTCGATCCGCTCGACCGGCCCGGCCACGCCCATCGCCAGCGGCAGCCCGTTCCAGCCGTCCGCGATCACCATCGAGATCATCGCGGCGCCCTGCGTCACGGTATGCGCCGAATACGAATAGCCGAGCCGGCGCGTCTGTTCGACCTTGTCGAGCACGACGTCCTCGTCGATCGTCCTGCCCGACTTCCCGATCCGGCGGATGCTGCGCGACACGAGCCGGCGAATCGTGCTGTCGGGCTGAATGCTCAGCAACGCCCAGCCGAGGCCCGACATGCAGATCTCGCGACGCGTGCCGATCGGCGCATAGAACTGCACCGGAATCGAATGCGAGCCCTCGACCGCGTCGATGTACTGCACGTACAGGTCGCTCTGCACCGCGATCACGACCGCCTCGTGCGTGCGCGCCGCCAGTCGCTTCGCGACCGCATGCCAGTGCCGCCGGCTGCCGGCCGCCGAATCGACCAGCGCTTCGCCGAGATTGACGAGCCGCGCGGTGGGTGCATACGCATGGGTTGCATCGTCGTAGGCAAGATAGCCGAGCGTCTTCATGCTGGTGAGCAACGCCGCTCGACCCCGGATACCCGCAGCGCGTCGCGATCTCGCGCACGCTCAGCGGCCGCTGCAAGGTGCTGAAGAGTTCCAGCACCTCGAATACGCGCGCCGCGCTCTTGACCACGTTTCCGCTCATCCCGCCTCCTCCGCAGCGACCGGCAGGGGCCTTCCACGTATGTGGAACGGAATTTCCCGCCGCCGACCGTCGTGACGATACTAGGCTTCGGCCCGCGACGTGAAGTCCCGCGGCACAGAACATACGGAGACACCATGGCAGCCTTTTTGATCCGTGAACGGCAGGGCCCGATCCTGACCGTCACGATGAACCGTCCCGACACTCGCAACGCCATTTCGGACACCGATGCGATCGACGCGCTGACCGAATGCTGCGACGAAGCGAACCGCGACGAATCGATCCGCGTGCTGATACTGACCGGCGCCGGCACGACGTTCTCGTCGGGCGGCAACGTGAAGGCGATGCGCGCATTCGTGGAAGCCGGCCCACACGACCCTGCAGCGATCCGGACCAGCTATCGCCGCGGCATCCAGCGGCTCGCGCATGCGTTCGATCACCTCGAAGTGCCGGCCATCGCGGCGGTCAACGGCCCGGCCGTCGGCGCCGGCACCGATCTCGCATGCATGTGCGACATCCGCATCGCCGCCGAGCGCGCGCGCTTCGCGGAGAGCTTCATCGCGCTCAGCAGGCCGCCGATGACGACGACCGCGACGGTGCCGATCAGCAGCGTGCGGCGCGGGCGCCGTGCAGCGGCGGGCGCGGAGTCTTTCGAAGGGGGCGTGGGCTTTTGTTCGTTATCCATCGTGTTCTGTCAGGAAGACGGCGCGGCGGGCCGGAAAATCGGACTGCTGGGCTGCGCGTGGGCGTGCGGGTGACGGGACGGGGCGGCCCGGCTCGGTCCGGGGCCCCGCCGATCCGCGGGAAAAGAGCGGTGCGCACCGCGAATGCGGCGCGATGATGGGCATGATCCTACGTGCCGTCCCCGTTACAGTCCAGCGGTCTATCTTTCAACGGGTTACGGTCGTTACAGAACGCGACACGGCGATGACGAAACGATTACACGCCGACGCGCCGGGCCGGCGCGCCGCCGATTTCGCGGGTGATTTTCGCGATGCATTCCTGCAGCGCGGGCACCACCTGTTCCTGCAGCCATTCGGGCGGACACTGGTGCGCCGCGCCGCCGCAATTCACCGAATAGCGTTGACCGGAGGGGCCGACGAACCCGGCGGCGACCGCATTCAGGCCCTCGCGCCATTCGCCGATCGCGATCGCGTGGCCGTCGCGCATCGCTTCGTCGAGCGCGGGCGTGAGGCGAGCGGACACGTGCGGCCAGTCGTCGCCGGCCGTGGTGCGCAGCGACTCGAGCAGTTGCCGCCGCTCGTCGTCCTCGAGCGCGGCGAGGTACGCGCGCCCACGGCCGTACGCGCGATGTCCATCCGCGAGCCGATCTCGAGGCGCGTGACGAGCACGGCCGAGCGCGGGCGGATCACGTCGATCGCGACCATGTCGAGGCGGTCGCGCACCGCGAGATGCACGGACAGCGACGTGCGTTCGACCAGTTCGATCATGAACGGCCGCGAACGCGCGCGGATGTCGAACGCGTTGCGCGGCGAAGCCGTGGCTCAGTTCGAGTACGGACGCGGTCAGCACGAAGCGCTCGCTGTCGGCAACTGGAACAGGAAGCCGCGCGCTGACGAGCGTCGCGGTGATGCGCGAGACGGTCGGCTTCGGATGCCGGTCAATACCGCGCTGTCGATGCTGCATCCGGTCAGCACGAGCTGGATGGCGACCGGCGACGTGCCCGTCGCGACCGGCAACGTGTACGGCGCGATCGCGCCATACGGCGTCTATCCGTGCAAGGACAAACCGGTTGCGACCGGCGCCGGCAACAACCGCACGTTCGCGCGGCTCGTCGACGCGCTCGGCGTGCCCGAGCTGGCGCGCGATCCACGCTTCGCGACCAATGCGCAGCGCGTCGCGCATCGCAAGGCGCTCGACACGCTGCTCGGCCAGCTGACCGCCGAACTGCAGGCGGACGAGGTCGTCGAGCGGCTGATGCACGCCGGCGTCGCGACGGGACCGGTGAACACCGTGGCCGATGCGTTCGGCCATCCGCAGACGGCGCGCAACGCGATGTTCGTCGACACCGATACGTACACCGGCGCGGGCATCCCCGCCAAGCTGTCCCGCACGCCTGGATCGATACGCCGGCCACCCCAGCCGTTCGCCGCCGACACCGACGCCGTGCTCGACGCATTCGGGATCGACGCGGCACGCCGCGACGCGCTGCGGCAAGCCGGCGTGCTGCACGACACGCGGGCGGACGTGGCCGGGAGCGCGTCATGACCACCCCGCGCTTTTCTTCACCGGCGCGCGACGATGCCCCGTCGATCCTGCGCGACGACGCCGACGGCATCGCGTGGCTGACGATCCATCGCCCGCACGTCGCCAATGCGCTGTCCGCCGAAGCGATCCGCCGCCTGTGCGACGAACTCGTCACGCTCGACGACAACCCGTCGATTCGCGTCATCGTGATCCGCGGCGCGGGCGAACGCGCATTCAGCGCGGGCGTCGATCTCGGCGACCCCGAGATCCGCGGAATGCAGCCGATGCGCGGACTCGCACGCAACGTGCACGAGCTGATCCTGGAGCTGCGCAAGCCGACCATCGCGGCCATCAACGGCTACGCGATCGGCGGCGGCTGCGAAATCGCGCTCGCGTGCGACCTGCGGATCGCCGCCGATCACGCGACCTTCGCGCTGCCCGAAGCGCGAGTCGGCATGGGTGCGAACTTCGCGAGCGTGCTGCTGCCGCGCATGTTGCCGCGCGCGATCGCGATGGAGCTGCTGTTCACGGGCCGCCGCTTCGACACGGACGAAGCGCAACGCGCCGGCCTGCTCAACCGCGTCGTGCCCGGCGCCGCGCTCGACGACACCGTGCGCGAGCTCGCGCAGACGATCGCCGCGAACGCGCCGCTCACGATCCGCCGCATCAAGGAAACCGCGACGCGCAGCCAGGGGCTGCCGGTGGCCGCCGCGCTGCGGCTGGACGTCGGCCCCGACGTCTACGCGAGCGAGGACCGGATCGAGGGCGCCCGCGCGTTTCTCGAGAAGCGCAAGCCGGTGTTCAAGGGACGCTGAGGCCGGCGCCGCACCGCAGCACCCGCGCGCACCGCTCCCAGAACGCGGGCGCGCCCAAAAAACATGGACGGAGACACCTTCATGCAACGGAAAGCATTCCTGGTCGGCGCGTGCGTGCTGTGCGCCACGCCGGCGCACGCGTCGTCGTCACGCTGTACGGGATCGTCGACAGCTACGTCGAATTCGATCGCATCGGCAGTCTATCGAGATGCGGCAAAGCGGCGGTGGCGCGTCGACGAGCCGCTTCGGCCTGACGGGCGTCGAGGATCTCGGCGGCGGCACGTCGACGAAATTCGTGCTGGAAAGCGGCTTCTCGCCGGCCGACGGATCGTTCCAGGGCGGCACGCTGTTCTACCGGCGGGCGTACGTGTCGCTGCAGAACACGCGCTACGGCGACCTGCGGCTCGGCCGGCAATACACGCCCGCGTTCTACGTCGTGTACGACGGCGATCCGTTCGGACTCAACGAACGGCTGTCGCCGCTCGCGCTGCGGCGCCACGTCGACGGACACGATCACGAGCAACACGACGCCGCCGATTCCGCTTCAACCAGGCGGCGTCGTACCTGAGCCCGACCGGAACGGCCTGCGCGTGATGGCCACGTACGGCTTTCCGACGCCGAACGCGCTCTCGACGCAGGCTGGACGCAACTACGGCGCCGGGCTGCAATACCGGATCGGCGGACTGTACGTCGGCGCCGGCTTCCAGGGCGATACGTCGGCCGGCAACCTCGCACCCGTCATCTCCCCGTCGACGACCCGCACTATGTGTTCGCGGCCAACTACGCGTTCGCGCACGTCAAGCTGTACGCCGCGTTCCTGTACGGCGTCGGCACGCCGCGCGCCTGCCCGCGTTCTCGACCGCGAGCGTCGGCGCGTCGATCAACGTCGGTGCGCTCGATCGCGTGCTCGTGTCGGTGGTGCGCCCGACGTGAAGGGCTCGGCGAACGACGCGACCGGCTCGGCGTCGGCTACGACCATCCGCTGTCGAAGCGGACCTCGCTCTACGCCCGCTATCTCTACATGAAGAACAGCGGCGACGCCCGCAACACCGTCGTCGCCGGCCTGCAGCCGCAACCGGGCGGCACCGAGCAGGTGTTCGCGCTCGGCATCGTTCACCGCTTCTGACGGAGTGCCCATGACCCCGACCCTTTCGACCCACCCGGCGCGTCGACGACGGCGCGACGCAGGCGCTCTATCGCCGATCTCGCGCCGGCTGCTGCCGTGATCCTGTGCTACACGCTGTTCATCGACCGGATCAACATCGGCTTCGCGCACGCGCAGATGGCCGCCGAACTGCACTTCTCCGACGCCGTCTACGGGCTCGGCGCGGCATCTTCTTCATCGGCTACATGGCGTTCGAGATTCCGAGCAACGCGTGGCTCGCGCGGATCGGCGCGCGCCGGACGATTGCCCGGATCATGGTGCTGTGGGGCCTCGGCTCGGCCGCGACGATGTTCGTCACGACGCCCGCGCAGTTCTACGCGTGCCGCTTCCTGCTGGGCGTGTTCGAGGCCGGCTTCTTCCCCGGCATCCTGTTCTATCTCGGCGCGTGGTATCCGCCGCGGCAGCGCGCCAAGGCGTTCGCGCTGTTCATGACCGCGCTGTATCTCGCGGGGTTGATCGCCGGCCCCGTGTCGGGCGCGATTCTGTCGTACTTCGACGGCGTGGGCGGCCTGAGCGGCTGGCAATGGCTGTTCGTCGTCGAAGGGCTGCCGAGCAGCGCGCTCGGCCTCGTCGCACTGCGCTTTCTCGACGACCGGCCGGACGACGCCCGCTGGCTGTCGGACGCCGACAAGGCCGCGCTGCGCGCCGCCCACGCGCAGGCCGAAGCCGATACGCCGGCCGCGAACGCGGCACGGCCGTTGCTCGCGCATCGCGATTTCTGGCTGCTGTGCGCGGCCAATTTCGCGATCGCGGCCGCCGGCTACGCGCTCGTGTTCTGGATGCCCGTGATCCTGCATCGCGGCGGCCTGCATGGCGCGATGCAGATCGGACTGCTGTCCGCGCTGCCGTACCTGTGCGGCATCGCCGGCATGCTCGCGATGGGCTGGCGCACCGAGCGCCGGCGCGAATGGCGCAAGCACGGCGCCGTCGCGATGCTCGCGTGCGCGGCGGCGCTCGCTGGTCTCGCGAGCAGCGCCGGCACGTCGCATCTGATGATCGCGCTGTGCATCGCGGTCGCCATGCACGCCGCGGCACTGCCCGCGTTCTGGGTGCTGCCGGGGCTCGCGCTGCCGAAGCGCTCGATGGCGGTCGCGATCGCGGCGATCACGATGACCGGCGCGATCGGCGGATTCGCGAGCCCGTTCCTGATGGGCGTGCTCAACACGGCCACCGGATCGATGCGCGGCGGCCTCTATTTCAATGCCGCGCTGCTGGCGGCCGGCGCGCTCGCGTTGCTCGGGACGCTGCGCGCCCGCGCGGCGGTGCACACGAACGCCGGCTGACGGCGCGCCTTCTTTCTCTCCCGAACGGACCACCCTCATGAATTTCGAACTCGAACTCGAACTCGAACACCGGATGATCCGCGACCTCGTCGCGCGTTTCGTGAAGGACGAACTGATTCCGCTCGAAGCGGCGGTGATGGCGCGCGAGGCCGACGGCCAGCGCTTCGGGCTGCTCGCCGACGAACGTGCGCACCTCGACGGACGCTCCCGGCAACTCGGCCTGTGGGGACTCGACGCGCCGCTCGCCGCGGGCGGCTCGGATCTGCCGGCCGTCGCGATGGTCGGCGTGAACGAGGCGATCGGCACGACCGTGACCCCGTACATCCTGCCGCCCGACTCGCCGAACCTGCGGATGCTGTGCGATGCGGCCGACGCGGCGCAGCGCGCGCGCTATCTCGACCCGTACGCACGCGGCGCCACGCGTGCCGCGATGGCGATCTCCGAGCCGGGCGCCGGCTCCGATCCGGGCGCGCTGTCGACGACCGCCGTGCGCGACGGCGACGGCTGGGTGCTGAACGGCCGGAAGATCTGGATCAGCCACGCGGCCGAAGCCGACTGGACGATCGTGATGGCGCTGACCGATCGCAGCAAGGGCAAGCGCGGCGGCATGTCGGCGTTCATCGTCGATCGCGACACGCCGGGTTTCGTCATCGAACGCCGGATTCCGATGATCGGCGGGCTGTCGACCTACGAAATCGTGCTGGAAGACTGCCGCATTCCCGGCGCGCAACTGCTGGGCCGGGAAGGCGCCGGCTTCGCGCCGATGCAGTCGCGGCTCGCGAACCGGCGGCTGGAGATGGCCGCGTGGTGCATCGGCCGCGCCGAACGCGCGGTCGCGCTCCTGTGCGACCATGCGAAACAGCGCACGACCTTCGGCGTGCCGCTCGCGGAGCGCCAGGCGGTCCAGTGGTGGGTCGCCGACGCGCTCACGCAGATCCACGCATGCCGCCTGATGACTTACGAAGCGGCCGCGCGCGTGGATGCCGGGCAGGATGCACGCACGCAGATCTCGATGGTCAAGGTGTTCGCGACCGAAATGGCGTCGACCGTCATCGATCATGCGATGCAGACGCTCGGCGCGATGGGCATGACGAAGGAAATGCCGTTGCAGCAGATGGCCAGCGAGGCGCGGCTGATGCGCATCTTCGAAGGTCCGACCGAGGTGCACCGTTGGGTCGTCGCACGCAGCGTGCTCTGACCGCGGCGCGCCGCCCACTTCCACGATGGAGCCCTGCGTTGAACACCCTGCCTCTCGTCGATCCCGAAATCCGCCCGCTGCTCGAGACCTGGCCGACCGTCACGCTCAGCGCCGACAACCTCGCACAGTCGCGCCAGCGCGTGCTGCCGCTGCCGCCGCCCGACCCGGCCGGCAGCACGCTCGAACGCCGCACGGTACCCGGCCCGGCCGGCGCGCCGGACGTCCCGGTCCTCGTCTATTTGCCCGACGGCCACGCGCGCCCGCTCCCGGCGATCGTCCACATGCACGGCGGCGGCTACGTGCGCGGCGCGGCGAAGGAGCTCGAAGCGGTGCACCGGTTGCTCGTCACACAACTCGGCTGCGCGCTGATCTCGATCGACTATCGCCTCGCGCCGGAAACGGTGTTTCCCGGCGCGATCGAAGACTGCTACGCGGCGCTCGCATGGGTGTTCCGTCACGCCGACACGCTCGGCATCGACGCCGCGCGGATCGGCGTGGCGGGCGAAAGCGCGGGCGGCGGACTGGCCGCCGCGCTGGCGCTGCTGGCCCGCGACCGCGGCGAATTCCGGCTTGCGTTCCAGCACCTGATCTATCCGATGCTCGACGACCGCACCTGCACGCGCCCGCCGCATCCGCATGCCGGCGAATTCATCTGGCATGCGGCCAACAACCGGTTCGGCTGGACCTCGCTGCTCGGTCACGCGCCGGGCATCGACGGCGTGTCCCCGTACGCGGCGGCCGCGCGCGCCACGCGGCTCGACGGCCTGCCGCCCACGTTCCTGTCGGTCGGCTCGCTCGACCTGTTCCTCGACGAAAATCTCGACTATGCGCAGCGCCTGCTGCGCGCGGGCGTGCCGACCGAACTGCACGTGCTGCCCGGCGGCGTACACGGATTCGACATCGTGCCCGGCGCGCGGGTCTCGGAAACGGCGCGCCGCCTCAGCCACGACGCGCTGCGCCGCTTCCTGCACGGCTGACGAAAACGACGCGGGCGGCCGAAGCCGCCCGCATCCGCGCCGATCCCAGCGGCAACGATCAGAACGCATCCCCCGGCACCCGCACCCAGCCTTCCATCAGCACGCGCGCGCTGCGGCTCATGATCGCCTTCGTGACGGTCCATTCGCCGTTCTCCCGCCGCGCTTCCGCCCCCACGCGCAGCGTGCCCGACGGATGCCCGAAGCGCACCGCGTTGCGTTCGCCGCCGCCCGCCGCGAGATTGACCAGCGTGCCGGGGATCGCCGCGGCCGTGCCGATCGCGACCGCCGCCGTGCCCATCATCGCGTGGTGCAGCTTGCCCATCGACATCGCGCGCACCAGCAGGTCGACGTCGCCCGCGTTCACGCGCTTGCCGCTCGACGCGACGTAATCGGCCGGCTTCGCGACGAACGCGATCTTCGGCGTGTGCTGCCGCGTCGCGATTTCGTCGAGCGTGTCGATCAGGCCCATGCGCAGTGCGCCATGCGCGCGGATCGTCTCGAATTTGTCGAGCGCCTTCGGGTCGCCGTTGATCGCGTCCTGCAGCTCGGTGCCCGTGTAGCCGATCGCTTCCGCGTCGACGAAGATCGTCGGGATGCCCGCGTTGATCATCGTCGCCTTCAGCGTGCCGATACCCGGCACGGCCAGGTCGTCGACAAGGTTGCCGGTCGGGAACATCGAGCCGCCCGCGCCTTCTTCCTCGGCGGCCGGGTCCATGAATTCGAGCTGCACTTCGGCGGCCGGGAACGTGACGCCGTCCAGTTCGAAATCGCCCGTCTCCTGCACCGCACCGTTCGTGATCGGCACGTGCGCCACGATCGTCTTGCCGATGTTCGCCTGCCAGATCCGCACGGTCGCGACGCCATCGCGCGGCACGCGCGCCGGATCGACCAACCCGCCGCTGATCGCGAACGGGCCGACCGCCGCCGACAGGTTGCCGCAGTTGCCGGTCCAGTCGACGAACGCCTTATCGATCGCGACCTGACCGAACAGGTAGTCGACGTCGTGCCCCGGCCGCGTGCTCTTCGACACGATCACCGTCTTGCTGGTGGACGACGTCGCGCCGCCCATCCCGTCGATCTGCTTGCCGTACGGGTCGGGGCTGCCGATCACGCGCAGCAGCAGCGCGTCGCGCGCGGCGCCCGGCGCCTGAGCGGCGTCCGGCAGGTCCTGCAGCCGGAAGAACACGCCCTTGCTGGTGCCGCCGCGCATGTAGGTCGCGGGAATCCTGATTTGAGGAATGTGAGCCATGTTTGCGTAATCCCTGTGTGCGCCGGTCAAGCCGCCTGCGACGATTCGAGGAAGTCCTGCGCGAAACGCTGCAGCACGCCGCCCGCCTCGTAGATCGACACTTCCTCGGCCGTATCGAGCCGGCACGTCATCGGCACCTCGACGCGCTCGCCGTTCTTGCGGTGAATCACGAGCGTCAGATCGGCGCGCGGCGTGCGCTCGCCGATCACGTCGAAGGTCTCGGTGCCGTCGATGCCGAGCGTCGTCCGGTTGGTGCCCGGCTTGAACTCGAGCGGCAGCACGCCCATCCCGATCAGGTTGGTGCGGTGGATCCGCTCGAAGCCTTCGGCGGCGATCGCCTCGACGCCCGCGAGCCGCACGCCCTTCGCGGCCCAGTCGCGCGACGAGCCCTGGCCGTAGTCGGCGCCGGCGATCACGATCAGCGGCTGCTTGCGATTCATGTACGTCTCGATCGCTTCCCACATCCGCATGACCTTGCCTTCCGGCTCGACGCGCGCGAGCGAGCCCTTCTTCACCGCGCCGTCGACGATCGCCATCTCGTTGACGAGCGTCGGGTTCGCGAAGGTCGCGCGCTGCGCGGTCAGATGGTCTCCCCGGTGCGTCGCGTACGAGTTGAAGTCCTCTTCCGGCAGGCCCATCTTCGCGAGATATTCGCCGGCCGCGCTATCGAGCAGGATCGCGTTCGACGGCGACAGGTGGTCGGTCGTGATGTTGTCGCCGAGCACCGCGAGCGGGCGCATGCCCTTGAGCGTACGTTCGCCGGCCAGCGCGCCTTCCCAGTACGGCGGACGGCGGATGTACGTGCTCTGCGCGCGCCAGTCGTACAGCGGCGCCGCGCGTTCGCCGGCGTCGGCGCTGCGCGCGAACATCGGCTCGTAGACCTTGCGGAACTGCTCGGGCTTCACGCTCGACGCGACGATCGCGTCGATCTCCTCGTCGGTCGGCCAGATGTCCTTCAGCGTGACGGGTTTGCCATCCTGATCGTGGCCCAGCACGTCCTTCTCGATGTCGAAGCGGATCGTGCCGGCGATCGCATACGCGACGACGAGCGGCGGCGACGCGAGGAACGCCTGCTTCGCATACGGATGAATGCGGCCGTCGAAGTTGCGGTTGCCGGACAGCACGGCCGTCGCGTACAGGTCGCGCTCGACGATCTCCTGCTGGATCTTCGGGTCGAGCGCGCCCGACATCCCGTTGCAGGTCGTGCACGCGAACGCGACGATGCCGAAGCCGAGCTTCTCGAGCTCGGGCAGCAGGTTCGCTTCTTCGAGATACAACTCGACCGCCTTCGAGCCGGGCGCGAGCGAGCTCTTGACCCACGGCTTGCGCGTGAGGCCCTTCGCGTTCGCGTTACGTGCGAGCAAGGCCGCGGCGATCACGTTGCGCGGGTTGCTGGTGTTCGTGCAACTCGTGATCGCGGCGATGATCACGGCGCCGTCGGGCATCTCGCCCGGCTTCTCGTCCCACTGGCCGGCGATCCCGCGCGCGGCGAGATCGGACGTCGGCAGCCGCTTGTGCGGATTCGACGGGCCGGCCATGTTGCGCACGACGCTCGACAGGTCGAACGTCAGCGTGCGCTCGTATTGCGCGTTCGCGAGCGTATCGGCCCACAGGCCGGCCGCCTTCGCGTAGGTCTCGACGAGCTTCACCTGCTCGTCGCTGCGCCCGGTGAGGCGCAGGTAGTCGATCGTCTGGCCGTCGATGAAGAACATCGCGGCCGTCGCGCCGTATTCGGGCGCCATGTTCGAGATCGTCGCGCGATCGCCGAGCGTGAGGCTCGCCGCGCCTTCGCCGCGGAATTCCAGGTACGCACCGACCACCTTTTCCTTGCGCAGGAACTCGGTCAGCGCGAGCACGACGTCGGTCGCGGTGATGCCGGGCTGACGCTTGCCGGTCAGCTCGACGCCGACGATGTCGGGCAGGCGCATCCACGACGCGCGGCCGAGCATCACGTTCTCGGCTTCGAGCCCGCCGACGCCGATCGCGATCACGCCGAGCGCGTCGACGTGCGGCGTGTGGCTGTCGGTGCCGACGCAGGTGTCCGGGAACGCGACGCCGTCCTGCGCCTGGATCACCGGCGACATCTTCTCGAGATTGATCTGATGCATGATGCCGTTGCCCGGCGGGATCACGTCGACGTTCTCGAACGCCTTCTTCGTCCACTCGATGAAGTGGAAGCGATCCTCGTTGCGACGATCCTCGATCGCGCGGTTCTTCGCGAACGCGTCCGGGTCGAAGCCGCCGCATTCGACGGCGAGCGAGTGGTCGACGATCAGTTGCACCGGCACGACCGGGTTCACCTTCGCCGGGTCGCCGCCGCCGTCGGCGATCGCGTCGCGCAGGCCGGCGAGATCGACGAGCGCCGTCTGGCCGAGGATGTCGTGGCACACCACGCGCGCCGGGAACCACGGGAAATCGCGTTCGCGCTTGCGCTCGATGATCTGCTTCAGCGAATCGGCGAGGATCGCCGGATCGCAGCGGCGCACGAGGTTTTCGGCGAGCACGCGCGACGTGTACGGCAGCGTGTCGTAGGCTCCGGGCGCGATCGCGTCGACCGCGGCACGCGCGTCGAAATAGTCCAGCGACGTGCCGGGCAGGGGTTTGCGGTTGGCGGTATTCATGATGTGGGGCGGAATTCGGGGTAAGACGTGCCGCACGCGCCGGCCGCCCGCATCACGGGCGCCGACGTGCGCGGCCGACGATCAGCGCTTCTCGATCGGCACGAACCGCAGGTCTTCCGGACCGGTGTAGTTCGCGCTCGGACGGATGATCTTGTTGTCGATGCGCTGCTCGATGATGTGCGCGCTCCAGCCCGACGTGCGCGAGATCACGAACAGCGGCGTGAACATCGCGGTCGGCACGCCCATCATGTGATACGACACCGCGCTGAACCAGTCGAGGTTCGGGAACATCTTCTTCGCGTCCCACATCACCGATTCGAGGCGCTCCGCGATGCTGTACAGCTTGGTGTCGCCCGCTTCCTTCGACAGCTTGTGCGCGACGCCCTTGATCACCTTGTTGCGCGGATCGGAGATCGTGTAGACCGGATGGCCGAAGCCGATCACGACCTCCTTGTTCTCGACGCGGCGGCGGATGTCGGCTTCGGCGTCGTCCGGCGAGCTGTAGCGGCTCTGGATCTCGTACGCGACTTCGTTCGCGCCGCCGTGCTTCGGCCCGCGCAGCGCGCCGATCGCGCCGGTGATCGCCGAGTAGATGTCCGAGCCCGTGCCGGCGATCACGCGGCCCGTGAACGTCGACGCGTTGAATTCGTGCTCCGCGTACAGGATCAGCGACGTGTGCATCGCCTCGACCCACGACTTCGACGGCGTCTTGCCGTGCAGCAGGTGCAGGAAGTGGCCGCCGATCGAGTCGTCGTCGGTTTCCGTCTCGATGCGCTTGCCGTTGTGCGAGAAGTGATACCAGTACAGCAGCATCGAGCCGAGCGACGCCATCAGGCGGTCGGCGATGTCGCGCGCGCCCGGCAGGTTGTGGTCGTCCTTCTCCGGCAGCACGGTGCCGAGCACCGACACGCCGGTGCGCATCACGTCCATCGGGTGGGCCGACGCCGGGATCTGCTCGAGCGCGGCCTTCAGCGCGCTCGGCAGGCCGCGCAGCGCGCGCAGCTTGGTCTTGTAGGCGGCCAGTTCCGTCAGGTTCGGCAGCGTGCCGTGCACCAGCAGGTGCGCGATTTCCTCGAATTCGCACGATTCGGCGACGTCGAGAATGTCGTAGCCGCGATAGTGCAGGTCGTTGCCGGTCTTGCCGACCGTGCACAGCGCGGTGTTGCCGGCCGTCACGCCCGACAGCGCCACCGACTTCTTCGGCTTGAATGCGCCTGCGGCGGCCGGTGCTGCTGCGTCTTTCGTCTCGCTCATGTTGTCCTTCTCCAATGGGTATCGGGGGGTGCGGGCCGCGTTACTTCTTGCCCTGCGCGAACAGTTCGTCGAGCTTGCGCTCGTATTCGTGATAGCCGAGGAAGTCGTACAGCTCGGCGCGCGTCTGCATCGTCGGTACGGCCGCCTTCTGCGTGCCGTCGCGGCGCAGCGTCTCGTAGAAGTTCAGCGCGGCCTTGTTCATCGCACGATACGCGCCGCAGCAGTACAGCGCGATGTCGACGTTCGCCTCGCGCAGTTCGTCGACCGTAAACAGCGGCGTCGAGCCGAACTCGGTCAGGTTCGCGAGGATCGGCACCTTCACGGCGGCCTTGAAGCGGCGGTAGTCGTCGAGCGTCTTCATCGCTTCCGGGAAGATCATGTCCGCGCCGGCTTCGACGTATGCGACCGCGCGCTCGATCGCCGAATCGATCCCTTCCGCGGCGGCCGCGTCGGTGCGCGCCATGATCACGAACTGGTCGTCGGTACGCGCATCGACCGCGGCCTTCACGCGATCGACCATTTCGTCGATCGGCACGACTTCCTTGCCCGGGCGGTGGCCGCAGCGCTTCTGGCCGACCTGGTCCTCGAGGTGCACGGCCGCGACCCCGGCGTTGATGAACGAGCGGACCGTGCGCGCGATGTTGAACGCGCCGCCCCAGCCGGTGTCGATGTCGACCAGCAGCGGCAGGTCGGTCGCGTTGGTGATCCGGGTCGCGTCGATCAGCACGTCTTCCATCGTGCTGATGCCGAGGTCGGGAATGCCGAGCGAGTTCGCGGCCACGCCGCCGCCCGACAGGTACACGGCCTTGAAGCCGACGGCCTGCGCCATCTTGGCCGCGTACGCGGTGATCGCGCCGACCACCTGCAGCGGCTGCTCGGCCGCGACTGCCGCGCGGAATTTCGCGCCGGCGCTCTGAAGATGCGTATTGCTCATGAACGGCCTCCTGATGGAATGCCTGATAACAGCAAGGTCCGGGCCAGCTTGCGGAATGTCGCTAACCCACTGATTCTTAAGCAAGCGCCGTGAGCGCTGCATCGCCTGTCGATTTCAATTTGGCAATTCCATGTTTCAAAAATGAAATCGTGCGCGCATAATCGGCCGTCATGGACCTCTCCTCGACCAAGCCCGTCGGCCCCGCCGACCGCACCGTGCGCCCGCGCATCTGGGCGATGGGTATCAGCCGGCTGCGCGAGCTGTTTCGCGAGATCGCCGGCGAATTCGACGAACGCGCCGACGTGCGGATCGTCACGCGCGCCTACGAAGATGCGCTGAGCGCGATCGCCGAGGCCGGCACCGCGCGGCCCGACGTGATCGTCGCGGCCGGCTCGAACGGCGGCTTCCTGAAAACGCGCGCGCAAGTGCCGGTGGTGGTCGTGTCGCCCACCGGCTTCGACGTAATGCAGGCGCTCGCCCGAGCGCGGCGCGACGCAGCGCGGATCGCGCTCGTCAGCGCCGGGGAAACGCCACCCGAAGTGCGCCGCTTCGTCGCCGCGTACGGCCTCGACGTGCAGTTTGCGTCATATCAGTCCGCCCAGGAAGCGGAGGCCTGCGTGCACGACTTGCGCGATCGCGGCATCGAGACGATCGTCGGCCCGGGCCTCGTCACCGATCTCGCGGCCAGCGTCGGCATGGGCGCGGTATTCCTGTATTCGCATGCATCGGTGCGCAAGGCCGTCGAGACGGCGCTCGAAGTCGCGTATGCGACGCACGCCGAGGCGTTCCGCCGCCAGCGGCTCGATACCCTGCTGCAACATCTGCGCGACGGCGTGGTCGCGCTCGACGCGCACGGCCGCGTCGAAGCGATCAACGAGCGGCTCGCATCGGCGCTCGGGGTCGAACCCGCGGCGGCCGTCGGCCGCGCGCTCGTCGATCTGCGACCTGAGCTGCGCACGCTACGCGGCGAGGACGGCGACGCGCTCGCGACCGTGCGCGGCGTGCGTTACGTCGTGCATCGCGGGCCGCTGGTCGATCGCGGCGTCACGTCGGGCAGCGTGCTGACGTTCCAGGAATCGCGCGCGGTCGAACGGCTCGATCGCGCGTTGCGTTCGCAACCGACCACGCAGCAGTTCGCCGCCCGTTACGCGCTCGACGACGTGGTCGGCGCCTCGGCGCCGATGACGCGCGTGCGCGAGCTCGTGCGCCGCTACGCGAAATCCGATGCGACCGTGCTCGTGCTCGGCGAGAGCGGCACCGGCAAGGAGATGATCGCGCAGAGCCTGCATGCGCTGTCCGCGCGGCGCAGCTATCCGTTCGTCGCGGTCAACTGCGGCGCGTTTCCGGAAGCGCTGCTCGAAAGCGAACTGTTCGGCTATGAGGAAGGCGCGTTCACCGGCGCGCGGCGCGGCGGCAAGACCGGCCTGTTCGAGGCCGCGCACCGCGGCACGCTGTTTCTCGACGAGATCGGCGAGATGCCGCCGTCGCTGCAAAGCCGGCTGCTGCGCGTGCTGCAGGAGCGCGAGGTGATTCGCCTCGGCTCGACCGAGCCGATCCGCATCGACGTGCGCGTGATCGCCGCGACGCACCGGCCGCTGCTCGCTGCCGTCGAGGCCGGCACGTTCCGCGCGGATCTCTATTACCGGCTCAACATCCTGAACATCGGCCTGCCGCCGCTGCGCGAGCGCGCGGCCGACATTCCCGCGCTCGCGGCGACACTGCTCGTGCAGGCCGCGCGGCGCGAGCCGCGGCTCGCCGAACGCGTGCGCGACACCGACGACGCGCTGCGCGTGCTCGACGCGACGCAAGCGACGCTCGCGCGCTACCGCTGGCCCGGCAACGTGCGCGAACTGCAGAACGTGGTCGAGCGGATCGCGGTGGAGCTGGCGGAGGCAGTCGACGAAAGCGATCCGGGCGCCCCGTGCGCGGCGCTCGCCCCCGGCGCGCTGCATGTGATCGCGCCCGAGCTGTTCGCCGCGACGCCCGACGCGGCCGGCGCCGCCGACGACGATGCACGGACGCTGCAGGCGCGCCGCCGTCGCGCGGAAGCCGACGAGATCCGCGCGGTGCTCGACGCATGCGGCGGCGACCGCGACCGCGCGTGCGCGATGCTCGGCATCAGCAAGACGACGCTATGGCGGAAGTTGTCGGCGAAATAGGTTCGCGGTTCGGGCCGCCCCGTCATTCGGCCTTGTGATAGTGGCGATACGCCTTCGCGCGATTGCCGCACGACGACATCGAGCACCAGCGTCGGCTGCCGTTCTTGCTGTCGTCGATGAACAGCCACTGGCACGCATCGTTCGCACAGCGCTTGACCTTCGCGAGCCGCGCGCCGCCGAGCAGATCGATCGCCGACCACAGCACCGGGCTCAACAGCCCCGCGAGCGTCGCCCCCGACGCATCGATCCGCCACGCATAGCGGCCGTCCACGCGCGCCAGCGCAACGCGCGGCGACGCTTCCGCGAGGAAGCCGCCGAGCAGCGCGAGATCGTCGGGCTGCGGCTCGCGCTGCTCCGCCTGCGCATGAAACAGCCGGTATAGCGCTTCGCGCAATGCGAGCGCCCGCGCAAGCATCGCCGGCTCGTCGCCCTTCTCCTTCTCTTTCTCCTTGTCGGGCACGCGACATGCGTCGACCAGACCGGCCGGCACGCCCGCCTGTTCGCGGCACCACGCCAGCAGGTCGTCCAGCGTGCCGAAGGTTTCCGTCGGCGGATCGCTGCCGCGCCAGTACAGCGTGTTCGCGAAGTCGAGGCTCAAGGTCTCGGGCGGCGCCGGGATCAGGCAGTCGATCGTGACGGAAGGTTGCGTTTTGCTCATGACGCGATCGTATCTAACCACCATGCCGGTTGACAAGCGTCCGAGCGATTTCTAACATAACCTGCATGGTGGTTAAAAACAGGTTTCGCTGCACCGACGCCCCTTCAATCCAAGGAGACACAGATGATCGATCGCTTTTCGTTCAGCGTTATCCACACCGTCGCCGGCCGCACGTACGAGGCGACCACGCTCGGCGCGCTTCGCTACAAGCGGCTGGCATGGTGCCTCTAGGCAAGTTTGCCGTTCTGACGTCCCCCTCAGTTCAAGGAGAGCCAAAGATGATCGACCACCTTTCATTCGGCGTTGCCCACATCGACCGCAGCCGCGCCTTCTACGACAGCGCGCTCGGCGCACTCGGCTACAAGCGTCTGTATAGCGACGACAGCGCCATCGGGTACGGCACGACCGAGCCCGAGCTGTGGTTGCAGCACGCGGCCCGCCCCGTCGTCGCCGATCCCGAATCGGGGATGCACCTGTCGTTCAAGGCCGCGTCGCCGGTCGAGGTCGATGCGTTCTACCGTGCCGCGCTCGCACACGGCGGCAAGGACAACGGCGGGCCCGGCAAGCGCGAGCACTACGGCCCGGGCTACTACGCGGCGTTCGTCGTCGACCCCGACGGATATCGACTCGAAGCGCACTGCGAACTCGACAACGTCGTTTGATCCGCTTCGCGCGGACGCGCACCAGCGACAAGGGCCCGATTCCGCATCGCGCGGAATCGGGCCCCTGGTTTTGGCTACATCTTCGTTCGGTACGCGCCGGTTATCGTCGGCGGTCATGCCGACGGGTCGGGCAGCATGGCCAGCGCGCGGGTGGCTACGTCCAGGAGCCGACCCGCGCCGCTCGCGCGCTTATTGCGCGTTGCGCGTGCGCTGCAACTGCTCGCCGAGCCCTTCGATCCCGAGGCGCACCGTCTGGCCAGCCTTCAGGAACACCGGCGACGGCTTGACGCCCATGCCGACGCCCGGCGGCGTACCGGTCGTGATCACGTCGCCCGGCTGCAGCGTCATGCAGGTCGACAGATAGGCGACCAGCTGCGCGACGGTGAACACCATCGTGCGCGTATTGCCGTTCTGATAACGGTGGCCATCGATTTCGAGCCACAGGTCGAGCCGCTGCGGATCGGGCACTTCGTCGCGCGTGACGAGCCACGGGCCGATCGGGCCGAACGTGTCGAAACCCTTGCCCTTGTCCCACTGGCCGCCGCGCTCGATCTGCCATTCGCGCTCGGACACGTCGTTGACGACGCAGTAGCCCGCGATGTAATCGAGCGCGCGCGCTTCGTCGACGTCCTTGCACTTCGCGCCGATCACGACGCCCAGTTCCACTTCCCAGTCGGTCTTGACCGAACCCTTCGGGATATCGATGCCGTCGTTCGGGCCGCAGATCGAACTCGTCCACTTGCCGAATACGACCGGCTCCTTCGGCACCGGCATGCCGGCTTCGGCCGCGTGGTCGGCATAGTTCAGGCCGATGCCGATGAACTTGCCGACGTGACCGACGCACGCGCCGATGCGCGGCTCGCCCGACACGAGCGGCAGCGTGGCCGGATCGATGGCGCGCAGCCGCGCGAGACCCGCGTCGGACAGCACATCGCCGGCAAGATCCGGCACATGCGCGGACAGGTCGCGAATCCGGCCGGCCGAGTCGAGGATGCCAGGCTTTTCCTGGCCGGACGGGCCATAGCGAAGCAGTTTCATCGTGCTTAACCTCTGTTGTCGAATGGGACAGGATACCGGCCGACGCAGCCTTTCGCAGCCGCGCGCCGGACTGATCGTCGATCGTCGACTGCACACGTCGGCGCCGCATGCGGCAGTCGACGCGCGAGGGTCGCGCGGGCGCAGCGATCGCGGCGCCGTACGCCAGTAGGGCGCGCATCGAACGGGCGGCCGCCGGTCTGCGCATCGGCGACGACGGCCCGGCATCCGCGACGCGTGCCGGCCCATGCCGACCGGCTGCACGCGCGGCCGCGCCGTCGCTGGCCCGCCAGCCTTTGTACCATCGGCCGCGCGCCGTGAAATGACGCGCGACGGATACCGACTATTGGTGCACCTGCCGACGCTGCGGCGCGCAGCACGCGCTGCACCGGCGTCGATCGATCGGCTGTCGTTCGCGGCGGCGCCTGCCATCGGTGCATGAATACTGGCTATTCGGGGTGCCCCTGTCATCGAAAACGTTTGACCATCCGTTCTTGTCCGGTAATGATCGGTAAAAAGACGCTGCATTGCACACCGTATGTTTATTGCTAAGCTCATACGAATGGCTTTCATCGCCATACGCGGGCTCGCTGCTATACGCGTGCAGAACCGGCCAGCGTGCGTCGCCAACCGATCGACGGTAATCCCCCAACCTCACATCGACAATGCAGACAACCAACGACCCGCTTCCCGGCTGCGACGCACGGGAATCGATGGCCGCTATCGACCGCTATCGCGCACCCGCGCTCGACAAGGGCCTCGACATTCTCGAACTCCTGTCCGAGCAGAAGGAAGGACTCACCCGCACCGAAATCACGAAGGAACTCGGCCGTAACGCGAGCGAAATCTACCGGATGCTCGAACGTCTCGTCGCGCGCCGCTACGTGATGCGTTCGACCGGCGGCGACCGCTACACGCTCAGCCTCAAGCTGTTCGCGCTTGCGCACCGGCATCCGCCGATGAACCGGCTGATCGCCGAGGCGCTGCCGCCGATGCAGCGCTTCGCGGATGCCGCCGAACAGTCGTGCCACCTGTCCGTCTACGATCGCGGCAACATGCTCGTGATCGCGCAGGTGGACGGGCCCGGCCCATGGGGCGTATCGGTGCGACTCGGCTCGCGCGTCGGGCTCGCCGATACCGCGTCGGGGCGCATGCTGCTGGCGTTCCAGGGCCCCGAGCAACGCGCGCACATGCTGGCCGAGCATCGCAAGGTCAAGGGTGAAGCACCGCTGAACGAGCAGGAACTCGCGAATGCGTGCCAGTCGATCCGGCAGTCCGGCTACCTGCGTCAGGACAGCCGCCAGGCGTACGGCGTGACCGACCTGACCGTGCCGATCCTCGGGCCGGCCGGCCATGCGATCGCGGTGCTGACGTGTCCGTACATGCGGCGCATCGACGCGCACATGGCGCCGTCCGTCGACGTGGTCGTCGACGCGCTGCGCGACACGGCCGCCCATCTGTCGATGTGCCGCACCGAGGCCTGCTGACGCGCGGGTTCCCCGGCAAAGCGCGCCGGGCACGGCGCAGCGGCACCGACTCCGGTTGCGCGCAATGCCCGCGGTGGCCGATATGCGATGTCGCATCGGCCACCCGTGGCGCTACGCTAGAATAGCGGCCCTCTCAAAAACTACGGCGGCCGGTTGTCGCGGCCGTCGTGTCCGATGGATGTCATGGCCAAACTTCTGAACGATCAAGAATTCCAGCGTTTCTCCGAACTTCAGCAGAAGCAGGCAAGCTTCACGATCACGCCCGAGGAAGCGGACGAGCTGCGCGATATCGTCGCGCGCGCGCAGAAGAAGCGCGACGATCGTGCCGCCGCAATGCAGGCGATCGAGAACTACATCGAGCAGTTCGACATCACGCCTGACGAACTCTTCTCGCCCGAGCAGATCGGCGACGCGGCGCGTACCTACGGGCTCATCACGGCGACCAAGAAGGAACGCACGCTGCCGCCGTCGATCACGTTCAACGGCAAGCCGTACCAGTGGACCAAGACGCTTCCGGACGACGTGCGCGGCGCACTGTTCGACGCGTTCACGTCCGGCGAGTCGGTCAAGCGCTTCATCGCGATGCCGAAAGACACCGCGCGCTGTGCGCTGACGATCGCCCGCCTCGAGCGCGAAACCGGTGCCGTCTATGCCGATCCGCACCTCGAGGAACTCGCGATTTCGCGCGACCAGGTGAACGACGCGGCGTCGAAACTCGCTGCGTGAATGTAATCACGGGCACGGTTCCTGCGTGCCCGTACCTCCGCGTGACGCCGGCATTGGCCGGCGCCGCGCCCGCCGGGAGCCGTGCATTCGCATGCTCCCGAAAAAGCTCACCTCAGCATCCCGCAAGCGCTCACCGCAGCTTCCCGTAAAAGCTCACCCAAGGCTCCCGGAGACGCTCACTGACGCCTCCCGAACGTCCTCACCGATCGCTCCCGCAAGTGCTCACCGGGGCGTCCCGGAAAGGCTCACCGGCCTCTCCCGCAGGTGCTCACCGGCCGTTCCCGGGAAGGCTCACCGAACACTCCCGTATCGGCTCACCACGCTGTCCCGGAAAAGCTCACTCGCCGCTCCCGAAAAGTCTCACCTTGGCGACGGCTTCGAATTTGCAAGGCCGGAATACGGCCACGCACGTGTGCAAGCACATCGCTTGAAACGGCTACCCACGGTGAACGCAGGATGAATATAGGCAGCACGTGACGTGCATCGCCGGACATCGCGCGCGCTTCGCGGTATCGCTGCGATCGACGGGTTCGACACGTTCGCAGGCGCTTCACGCAGGAGGCTGGTTCAAACGCTTTGCGTTCCTGAGTTAACTTCCGACATGGCGAAACGTCGGGACGCATTGCTGTCATGCGCTACCCTCGAGCATCGAACCACAGGGTGACGCCTACGGCTGCAACTTCATCCTGAAACCCACGACGCCGGGTTCCTCCGTCGTCGACACCGCAAACCCGCATGATTTCGCGAGCGAGATCATCGCCGAATTCTCGCGCAGCGCCTCGCCGACCATCCAGGCGGTGCCGCGCGAGCGGGCGTAGTCGATGATGCGGGTCATCATCAGCCGGCCGAGCCCCTTGCCCTTTTGATCGGGCCGTACCGCGATCGCGAACTCCGCCGTCTCGTTGTCGGGATCGGCGACCGCACGCGCCACCGCGAGCGTATGGTCTCGCCCCGACACATCGGTAAACGACACGATGAACGCCATCTCGCGGTCGTAGTCGATCTGGGTCATGCGCGCCACCTGCGAATGATCGAAGCTGCGCACCGCGCCGAAGAAACGCATCCGCAGATCTTCCGGCGTCATCGCACCGAGCAGTTCGTTGTGTGCGGCCTCGTCCTCCGGACGGATCGGACGGATCGTCACCGTCTCGCCACGCCACTCGAGTGTCTGCTCGAGGTGTCGCGGATACGGCATGATCGCGAGCCGGCTGCGCCCCGAGGCGAGCGTGATGCGCGGCGCGATCACCCATGCGCGGTCGGACAGCACGCGCAGCGTGACCGACATCGCCACCACTTCCCGCACGTCGCAGACGATCTGCGACAGCACCGTCAGCGCGTCGAGCGTCGGCTCGACAGGCGTGCTGCGCGCATACGGCGAGCGCTCCATCACCGCGCGGGCGAGCACGGTGTTCAGCGGCGGCAGGCCGTAGACGACGAACGGCGCCGATACACCGTCCGCAGGCGGCACGGCATAGCGAAACACAGGACCGAAATTCGAATCGTCGTACATGTCGACCGTGATATCGACGACCTTCTTGCCGGCCGGTTCGTTGGACTGCTCGCCCTGCAGACCGAAATGGGACAGCCAGCGCAACGCGGCTTCACCGGCCAGTTCATGCTGACCGGCTTCGACCATGCGGCGCGCGTCGGCCTGGGCGGACGCCACGCACTCGGCCGGCTGCGGCGGCGTGCCCTCAGGTGTCTGCATCAGCAGTTGGCGCCCGAGGTTGTAGTCGACGAGACGCGCATACGCGCGTGCGAGCCGCTGCGGCGTCGTGTGCACCGGAATGCCGTTCGCGTGCAGCGCATCGCGCGTCGCCGCGTCGACCGCGCCGAAGAAACACGCGAGGATGCCGCGATGCGCGTACTGCCGCGAGTCGATCAGCGTACGCGCGACCGAATCGGCCGGCGCGCTGTGCGAAGTGGAATGGACGACGAACAGCGTGCCCGTCTGCGGAAACGGGGCGAGCGCCTTGATCGCCGCCGCAAAGTGCTCGGGGTGTGCATCGTCGCCCAGCGTGAGCGGATTGCCGGGCGCCGCGAGATGCGGCAGCGCGGCCGCGACGGCCGACGTTGCGGCAGGCGACCAGTCGGTCAGCACGTCACGCACCTCGGCCACCGCATCGACCGCGAGTTTCGCCACGCCCGCGTCGCTCGTCACGAGCGTCGCCGCCCCTCGCGCGGTGACGCGGCCGACGCCGAGCGTCTCGATTTCGTCGAGCAGATCGTCGAGCGCATCGACGCGCACCATGCCCGCGCGCTGGAATGCCGCCGTGTAGAGCGCGTCGCCAGGATCGGCACGGCCGGTGCGCAGCGCGAGCACCGGCTTGTTGCGTGCCGCCGCGCGCGCCGCCGACATGAACTTGCGCGCCGCGCGCACGGTATCGAGCTCGAGCAGGATCGCGCGTGTGCCGGGATCGCTCGCCAGATAGTCGAGGACATCGCCCGCATCGACGTCGGATTCGCTGCCGAGCGCGACGACATGCGAAAAGCCGAGACCCCGCGCATCGGCCCAGCCCAGCACCGCGTTCGTCAACGCATTCGATTGCGACACCCACGCGACGCCGCCCGATCGCGCCGTGTAGGCAGGCGCGCCGAAATGCGCATGCCGCACGGGCGACAACACGCCCAGGCTGCCGGGCCCGACGATACGGAGCACGAACGGCTTCGCCGCCTTCAGCATGCGATCGACCGCGGCGCGATCGGCATCGGTGCGCGCCTCGCCGACGATCACCGCGACGCGCGCGCCCAGCTCACCGAGCTTGCGCACGATGCCGGCCCAGGTCGCGGGCGGCGTGCAGATCACGGCAACCGACGGCGGCGCGGGCAACCGGTCGACATCGGAAACGACCGCATGCCCGTCCAGTTCGCGATATTTCGGATTCACGGGCCACACGGGCCCCTGGAACGCGCCGTCGAGCACGCGCGACCACACCATCGCGCCGATACTGCCCGCGCGCGACGACGCGCCGACGACCGCAACGGACTTGGGCTGGAACAACGCATCGAGATGGCGAACGGTCACATCGGCTCCCTGCGGTGACGAAAGACGACACGATCGGCATGCGGCCGGCGGGCCGCGCGCCGATCGACGCGAATCCCAAGCATAGGCGAAGCGCCTGCGACTGCCTATATGCCGATCGGCCGACTATTCGACGGACGTCAACGCTCGCATCATGGACTGCAACACACGCGGCCCGGCATCGCGGCGCCGCACGCACGATGCACGCAATGCGGCACGACGCTGCTGCCGCTTTCTCAAAGGTGAGGATTTACAGGAGCCATGGTGAGTATCTTCGGGAATCGCACGACACACCGCGCCAACACGCGAAAGGTGATGAAAATCGGCACCATGCATGCACCGCGAAAATCGCGAATGCCAATGCGTGTGCGTTACGCCATTACACGCTTGTTTACGGAAATTCCCCGCAATATGCGGCCGGATCACAGCAAATTCGCAAAACAGGAGCCGTTAATTGCGCGGCATTGCACTTCAATTCGGCGGGAAAAATCGCATGGCGACCGCACCAAAACAAAACGGTGCGAAGGCCGGAAGGCCGTTCGCACCGTCAGTCGGTACAGGAAAGGTGAGGATTTTCGGGAGTCAGTCCTTGATCAGGAAACGTCCGCGATTCTTGCCGAGCCATGCCGGCGCGCGCCCGCGGCCACTCCACGTTTCGCCCGTCTTCGGGTTCAGGTACTTCGGCGGCAAGGTGCGCTTCGGCTTCGCGGTGGCAGCAGCGGTACTCGATCCTGCGGGGCGAAAACCGAGCTCTTCCGGCGTAATGTCGTATTCGTCGATTTTCGCGCGGATATGCGCAATCGCGTCGGCAATCGCCTTTTCCCGTTCCTTGTCGATCTTTTGCTGAAGCCGTTCGAGCTGCGCGCTCAGTTGCCTGTAGGTCGCCATATGGATGGGACTCCGTGAGTGTTATTCGTGAAAAACAAGTGACTCAAAGCAAACAGAAAAGCGCTTCACCCGATCGTGGTCTCCTCAGCCGGTCATATCGGGCTCAATAACCGCTCTTCTTCTTGCATGCGAAGAGAAGATTTCGCACGGCGTCATCCGTCGATTGCTGGATCACGTCGAAATCGCCGTTGCACATGGCCCGGGCATTGTCCGTGCAATTGCTCCAGTCGTTGCCGGTGCATTGCACCTGGGTGGTCGGCCGCCCGTCCGAAGTGAACAGCGGCGCACCGCCGCCGCACCCGCCGAGCCCTGCAACCAGAGCCAACATCACGGCCGCCCGAGGCCACCGACAGACCGACGCAAGCATGTGTTTCATTGTGGTTCCCGTCAACCTTTTTTTGAATGTGGCGAGTATGCCATGGGCGGCCCTTCGACCGTCAGTCCGGCGCGCGGTCGGGTTGCCCACGCGCCTTGTACGGCAAGCGCTTGCGCGGATCGTCGGTGATGCGAACGAAAACCTGCTCCACGTCCGGAAGCGCCTCGAATTCGCGTTGCAGCGCCTGGCGATCGAGCGTCGTATCCGCGCATCCCTCGACGTAGATGAAACGTCGCTGCACGGTGATCCACAGGCTCGTGCCGCGCAGATGATCGGAGCCCGCGAAGTGCGCCTTCGCCGCATCGGCGATCGACGCGTCATACATATAGGAGTTCGGCTTCGTGCAGCGATGGGCGAGCCAGCAGGTCGTGCCACGTTCGGCGCGGTAGTGCGCATCGTCCGTCATCTCGGCGCGCGTCATCCACGGGCCGAGCGGCAACGGGCATTCGGCCACGTCCTGCGACAGCGCGACGAACGGATCGTTGTACCAGTTGCGCCGCGCGTCTGGAGCGTCGGGCCCGTCGATGTTGCCGGCCTGCGCGAGTGCGGCGCTCGCCAGCACCATGGTCAGCCATCCTGCGATGCCGATTCGCTTCATCGTGATCTCCTGTTCGATGCGTTACATCGGGAAGCACCGTCCTCGCCGATCGGCCTACCGGTCGATGCCCAGCGCCGCCAGTTTCTTGTACAGCGTCGCGCGGCCGATGCCGATACGCGCAGCCGCTTCGATGACCTTGCCGTCACAGGCCGCGAGCGCATCGGTCAGGAACTGGCGCTCCCACGCCGCCAGTGCATCGGCATACGAGGCAGCCGGCGCAGCGGATGCCGTCGGGGCATCGACCGCGCGCTGCTCGGCCGGCACCGCGCCAAGCCGCTGCGCCGGCGCAGCGCCGTCCGGCGAAATGCGCACCGGCCCGAGAAACGGCGCGAGCGCGCGCGCATCGATCACCGAGCGATCCGACAGCATCAGCGCGCGCTCGAGCGTATTGCGCAACTCGCGCACGTTGCCGGGCCACGGATACGCGCACAGCATCCGCAACGCATCGTCGGTCAGTTCGCAGTGCGCGGCGCGCCCGTGCTGGGCGGCCAGCTCCTCGAGCGTCGCGTAGACGAGCGCCGCGATGTCCGAGGCGCGCTCGCGCAGCGGCGGCGCATGGATCGTCAGCACGTTCAGCCGGTAATAGAGATCCGCGCGAAAACGCCCGGCCGCCACCAGCGCCGGCAGATCGGCCGACGTGGCGGCGATGATGCGCACGTCCGCGCGCACGATCCGGTTCGAACCGACCGGCTCGAACTCCTTGTCCTGCAGCACGCGCAGCAGCTTGCCCTGCAACGGCAGCGGCATGTCGCCGATCTCGTCCAGAAACAGCGTGCCGCGATCGGCCAGTTCGAACTTGCCGACGCGCCCCTTGCGATCGGCGCCGGTGTAAGCGCCGGGCGCCGCGCCGAAGAATTCGGTTTCGAGCAGCGTATCGGGAATCGCGGCGACGTTGACGGTCACGAGCGGCTGCAGCGCACGCGCCGACGCCGCGTGAATCGCGTGGGCGAGCAACTCCTTGCCGGTGCCCGTCTCGCCGAGCAGCAGCACCGGCGAATCGACTTGCGCCGCGCGGCGCGCCTGGCGCTTGGTCTCGAGGCTCGCGGCACTCGTGCCGACGAAGCTCGCGAACGTGTATTTCGCGCGGCGTGCCTGCGCGAGCGAGCGCTGCGTCGCGATCAGCTGCTGCTGAAGCTGCGCGTAGCGGGAAAAAATCGGCGTGAGGGTCTTCAACTGGTCGAACAGCGCGAAGCCGATCGCGCCGACCGTCTCGCCGGCCTCGTTCTTCAACGGCAGGCGCGTGACGACGAGCGGCTCGCGGCCCGTCTCCATGATGTCGAGCAGGATCGGCTGCCCGGTCGACACGACTTCCCGCATCAGGCTGTTCGGGATCACGGCCTCGCAGTCGAGGCCGACGGCCTGCTGCGGGTCGGCGAAACCGAAGCGTGCCGCGTAACGCTCGTTCATCCACACGACGCGCGCGTCGCGATCGACGACCACCGTGCCCGCACTCGAATCCTCGAAGGTCCGGAACAGCGACTCGGCGGCGCGCCGCAGCACGTCGCCGTAGTTGACGGGCAGGCGCGCCCAGTCGTTCATCATCGTGTCTTCGTCTCCATATATCGTCGACCGGATGTCTCCGGAACGAGACGGATTATCTCACTCTGGAGACACGTCGCAATCGGTTGTCCGGAAAAGCCCTGCCCGATTTCGAGGGTTGACCGAACGGCCAAATCGTCTCCGGCTGGAGACGTTTTATGTAGAATCGTCAGACCTGCACCGGCGCGGGCCCACCGGCCGCCTGCGGACCCATGTCGGGCGGCGCAATCCGGCCGATGGCACGAAACCTGCACGAACCCGAACTGGTCCGCGGCGCATCGCGCGATCGAACAACAACCAAAGCCATTCCAAGCTTTTAGGAGACTCCCTTGTCTTTCGTGATCGTCCTCGCCGCGCTGGCGTTCCTGATGTTCGCCGCGTATCGCGGCTACAGCGTGATCCTGTTCGCGCCGATCGCCGCGCTCGGCGCGGTGCTCCTGACCGAACCCGCCGCCGTCGCACCGGTCTTCTCCGGCATCTTCATGGAAAAGATGGTCGGCTTCGTCAAACTGTACTTCCCGGTCTTCATGCTGGGCGCCGTGTTCGGCAAGGTGATCGAACTGTCCGGGTTCTCCGAGTCGATCGTCCATGCGGCGATCCGCTACATCGGCCGCTCGCGCGCGAATGCGGTGATCGTCGCGGTGTGCGCGCTGCTCACCTATGGCGGCGTCTCGCTGTTCGTCGTGGTGTTCGCGGTCTATCCGTTCGCGGCCGAACTCTATCGCCAGAGCAACATTCCGAAACGGCTGATGCCCGGCGCGATCGCGCTCGGCGCGTTCTCGTTCACGATGGATTCGCTGCCCGGCACGCCGCAGATCCAGAACATCATCCCGACCACGTTTTTCAAGACGACCGCCTGGGCCGCGCCCGCGCTCGGCACGATCGGCTCGCTGTTCATCATCGTCGTCGGCCTCACGTATCTCGAATGGCGCCGCCGTTCCGCGATGGCGAAGGGCGAAGGCTACGGCACGTCGCTCGTCAACGAGCCGGAGCGCGTCGAGGCGAAGGCGCTGCCGCATCCCGCGCTGGCGATCCTGCCGCTGATCCTCGTCGGCGTGTCGAACTTCGCGTTCACGAAACTGATCCCGCAGTGGTACGGCGCCGCGTCGTACACGGTCGCGCCGGAAGTGCTGCCGGGCGTGCACGCGCCGGTCACGACGTCGATCAAGACGGTCGTCGCGATCTGGTCGGTCGAGGCCGCGCTGCTGCTCGGTATCGTGCTGGTCGTGCTGACCGCCTTCAAGCGCGTCAGCGACCGCTTCGCCTCCGGCTCGAAGGCCGCCGTCGCCGGTGCGCTGCTCGCCGCGATGAACACCGCGTCGGAATACGGCTTCGGCGGCGTGATCGCCGCGCTGCCGGGCTTCCTCGTCGTCAGCGACGCGTTGAAGAGCATCCCGAACCCGCTCGTCAACGCGGCCGTGTCGGTCAGCTCGCTCGCAGGCATCACGGGCTCGGCGTCCGGCGGCATGAGCATCGCGCTCGCCGCGATGTCGGACCTGTTCATCAAGGGCGCGCAGGCGGCCAACATTCCGATGGACGTGCTGCACCGGGTCGTCGCGATGGCGAGCGGCGGCATGGACACGCTGCCGCACAACGGCGCGGTCATCACGCTGCTCGCGGTCACGGGCCTCACGCACCGCGAGTCGTATCGCGACATCTTCGCGGTCACCATCATCAAGACGCTCGCGGTGTTCTTCGTGATCGCCGTGTACTACGCGACGGGGCTCGTGTAAGCGTCGGCATCCCAGGCAGCGCTTCATTCGCCGCCTGCCCTCGCCTTTCAAGATCGGACCGCATGCGCACCGGAACGGATTCCGGAATGCGCATCCGGTCCGATTTCATTTCGCTGCCCGTCGAATCAGGCCAAATCCCCGCCGCAGCGCTTGTACGCGCCCGGCGGTCGCCCCGGTCATTGCATAGCCTGCGCCCTTACTCGCCCATTGTTACCGGCAGCAGAACACTGCGTTGGGCGCGATCGCATTTTTCGCGCGGCCGCCCCGGCCTACACTGGTTTCAACGTCGCACGGCGCTTCGACGAACGAAGCGCTGCGATTCACCGGAATCGTGGAGGTCCCGACCATGAAGCGCCTGATCCAAGCCGTTGCCATCACCCTGGCCGTCTCGGCCCCGTTCGCCGCGCAAGCCCAGTCGAACCAGCCGCTCACGCGCGCGCAGGTCCACGCCGAAGTCAAGGCGCTCAAGCAGGCCGGCTTCCAGTCGAGCGACTGGTTCTATCCGGCCAGCATCGTATCCGCCGAAGCGAAGATCGCCCGCGAGCACGACGCCGGATACGGCAGCGATCGAGGCGCATCGTCGGAATCGGGCCGGTAATCCGTCGTCCAGCCCGCCCGACGATCCTCCCACGCGTCGTTACGCCTTCACGGGCTGAATCAGCTTCGTGCATGCCGCCGCCTGCGGATCGCCGGCCGGCAGTTTCCCGCACACGCCGTCGAACTGCTTGACGACCGACCTGACCGACGCGTCGTGCGCGCCGCTGCCGCGCCAGCGGTTCAGCTGCGTGACGACCTTGGTCAGCGCGCGCAGGTTCGCGCCGTAGAACGCGTCCCGGGTCTTGTCGGCCTGCGCGAGCACACTGGCGGCAATCCCTTCGATGCGCGCCGAATCGTCCGGCGCCAGTTCAACCGCATTCGCGAAGTAGGTCGCGCCCCAGCGCAGCTTCGTCGCCGGGCCGCTCGCCGCGTCGTACGCCTTGCGATACCAGTCGAGCGCGGCCGCCTTGTCGCCGCGCGCCTTCGCGTTCGCGGCCAGCCCCGACATGAAGTAGTACGGCGTGGACGAACGCGGCAGCTCGGCCTTCAGCAACGCATCCGATTCGTCGTACAGCCCCGCGTCGGTCAGCGTGTCCGCGCCTTCGCTGACGAGCGCCTGCCGCTCGTATGCATTCGCCGCGCCCTGCACCGATGCGGCGATCTGCTTGCGCGCGGTATCGGCGAGCACCGGTGCGGCGAGTGGTGCGCCCTTGCGTGCGTCGCCGCGCGCGAGCAGCACGCGGCCGTGCAGCGCCATCAGCCGGTCGATCGACGACAGCGTGGTGTCGGTCGACAGGCGCGCCAGCGCCGTGTCGTACGCGCCGCGCAATTTCGTGCCCTGCGCGTCGTCGCCGCCGAGATACGCGACCACGCGCGCGGGCGCGGCGACCAGCACGTCCGAATCGGCCCGCGACAGCGCGGCATCGTGCAGCACCGTGCGCAGCGAATCGGCGAGCGCGGCCTTGTCGAGCGCACCGGCCTGCGTCGGGTCGTCCGACGCGGCGACCACCGCCGACTTCAGCGCGAAGCGCGCCGATTCGGCTTTCGCACCGGCCGCCCGCGCGCGTTGCGCGAGCGACTGCAGCGTCTGCGCGACACGATCGGCCGGCACCGGCAGTGCGCCGTCGGTATCCCATGAATAGTCGGCCAGCAGGCGCCATTCGTCCGGCGTCAGCGACGCGCCGTTCGTCAGCGCCGTCGCGAGCGTCTGCCGCACCGGATGCGCGGCCGTCATCCCGAGCGACAGCGCCTGCATGTAGCGGTCGAGATCGGCTTCGCCCGGCAGCCGCGTCACTTCGGTGCCGTCGGGACGGAACAGGATCATCGTCGGATAGCCGTGCACCTTGAAACGCTCGCCGAGCTTCTGCGCGCTTTCGGTATCGCCGTCGAGATACACGGGCACGAAGAACGACGAGCGCGTCTTGAATGCCTGCTGGCTGAAGATCGTCGACTTCACCTGGTTGCACGACGGGCACCATACCGCGCCCCAGTACAGCAGCAGCGGCTTGCCCTCGCGCTTCGCGAGCGCGAACGCGGCATCGACGTCGCCGTGTTGCCATGCGATGCCGGGCGGCAGATGCGCACCGTCTGGCGATGCGCTCGCCACCGGGGCGCCCGCGGGCGTGGCGGCGGCGAGCGCCGCACCGGCGGCAACGAACAGGCAGGCGGCGGTGAGATTGCGGAGAACGGTTTTCATCGAAGCGGGTTCCGTTGAAAAAGACGGTTTCAGGGCGATGCCGCGCACGCAACGAGGGCCGTGAAGCGATGACGATGAGGCCGGCCGACAGGCAGCGCCGCGCATGCATCGATACGGAAAAGCGAAGCCGGCCGCAGCGACCGGCAAATCGTTCGACGATACGACGGGTACAGCCGAAGGAAAACGAACGAATTCTCGATTGGATATGACGGGCGGCAGCACGTGCCGCGTGTGCCGTCACATCGGCGACGGCCGGCCCTTCATTGCCGCGCCTTGATCCGGGCCATGTGATACACGGACGCATGCACGCCGTCGCGCAACGCGTAATCCGGCGATTCGCCTTCGATGCGGAAACCGTGTTTCTCGTAGAGCGCGATCGCCGCGCGGTTGTCGGTGAACACGGTCAGCTCGAGCCGCGTGATGTTCAGCCAGTTCTCCGCGAGGTCGATCGCGGCCGCGAGCAGCCGGCCACCGATGCCGCGCCCGTGACGGGCCGCGTCGACCATCATGCCGAGCGCCGCCGCGTGGCGCCGGCGCGGATTCGGTTCGGGATGCAGGCCGAGATGGCCGACCACCGTGCCGTCGATTTCGGCGACGAGGCTCATGCCGTGCTCGCGCACGCTGTCGAGCCGCTTCTGCCATTTTTCGAGCGACGGAAACGGCTGTTGCAACGTATTCATGTACACCACGGGATGCGCGGCGATCTGCCGGATCGCGTCGACGTCGTGCGTCTCGCTGTGCCGGATTCTGATATCGGTCATGGGTGGGCCGGTTCCGAAAAGTCACGCCGAAGGCGCGGACTGCGCAGGCGCGCAGCAACGCATCGAGCTTAGCCGATTTCACGCCTTTGAAACACAGGTGTCACGCGGTCGGCAGTCAGGTTGCATCCGCAACGAAACGCGCGCGCCATCCCCGAAAATCCGGAAAATTCTGACCGGTCACGCCCACGGAGATCGGTAATTTCTTACCGTTTTCAACCTCGCATCGCGCCTGAACGAATCGTTGCGCACACAACGTCACGTGCGCGACATGCGATGTCATTTCTTCATCACGTCGACGTCATGTCGACGCCCTAGACTGGGCGCCGCCGCAGTCCCGCATACGCCGGGTTGGTATGTGTGCCGACACCTGCCGCCGCGCATCACGAGCGCGCGGCGCGCAGGATCGCGACGACGAAGCCGCGACATCCGCGCGACGTCGGGCGTCGCGTGTCGGGCGCAATGCGTGCCCCGCTGCGACACGCGGCCGACGCCCCGAACGCGCACGCATCGGCGATCGCCCCGGGGCCGGACGACGCCCGGGCACCACCAGACGAACGCACGACCGCTCCCACCCTCACAGGACACGAACGCCATGACGTCACGCCGCAAATTCCTTCAGCAGACCGCCGGTTCCGGCCTCGCCGCCGCCGCGCTCTCCGCGTTTCCGCCGAGCATTCGCCGCGCGCTCGCGATTCCCGCCTTCCACGAAACGGGGACCATCCAGGACGTCAAGCACGTCGTGCTGCTGATGATGGAGAACCGCGCGTTCGACAGCTACTTCGGCACGTTCAAGGGCGTGCGCGGCTATGGCGACCGCTTCGCGGTGCCGTCGCCGAACGGCCGCGACGTGTTCTACCAGGCGTACACGAAGGCGACGCCCGCCGCGACCGTGACGCCGTATCACCTCGACGCGCGCCAGGGCAACGCGCAGCGCGCGGGCGGCACGCCGCACACGTGGGCCGACGCGCAGGCCGCGTGGGACCACGGCCGGATGAACCGCTGGCCCGACGCGAAGACGCCGCTGTCGATGGGCTATTACGACGCGGCCGAAGTGCCGTTCCAGCGCGCGCTCGCCGATGCGTTCACGCTGTGCGACCACTACCACTGCGGGATGCACACGGGCACGATCGCGAACCGCCTGTTCTACTGGAGCGGCACCAACGGCCCGAACGGCATCAGCCCGGCCGACGGCAGCCGCGTGAAGATCGCCGCGCTGAACAACCAGTTCAACGGCGGCAACGACATCGGCCCGTCGAGCCAGGGCTGGACCTGGACGACCTATGCCGACCGGCTGCAACAGGCCGGCGTGAACTGGAAGGTCTATCAGAGCCTGATCGACAACTTCGGCTGCAACGAGATGATGAGCTTCCGCCACTGGCGCGCGGCGATCGAGCAGATGCCGGCCGCGCGCCGGCCCGCGTACGTCGCGTCGACCGACATCACCCAGCCGGTGACGGCGGCCGGCGCGTTCTACGATCCGGCGATCGACGATCCGCTGAGCCCGCTCGCGAAGGGCTTCGGCAACACGATGCCGTACGGCTTTCTCGAAACGTTCCGCGACGACATCCGCAACGGCAAGCTGCCGGAAGTGTCGTGGATCATCCCGCCGTCCGCGTACAGCGAACACCCGGGGCCGTCGAGCCCCGCGCAGGGCGGCTGGTACGTGCAGGCCGTGCTCGACGCGCTGACGGCGAACCCGGAGGTCTGGAGCAAGACCGTGCTGCTGGTGAACTACGACGAGAACGACGGCTTCTTCGATCACATGCCGTCGCCGGCCGTGCCGTCGCGCAATGCCGACGGCACGCTCGCGGGCGGCCATACGCTGTCGGCCGCCGACGTCGCGGCCGAGTACCACGACTTCGCGCCGGCCACGTCGAGCCAGCCGGCCGTCGACGGCCGTCCGTACGGCCCGGGCCCGCGCGTGCCGATGTGGATCGTGTCGCCGTGGAGCCGCGGCGGCTGGGTCAACTCGCAGGTGTTCGACCATACGTCGACGCTGCGCTTCCTGGAGAAGCGCTTCGGCGTCGCGGAGCCGCAGATCAGCGCGTACCGCCGCGCGGTGTGCGGCGACCTGACGAGCGCGTTCAATTTCCGCACGCCGAACAACGAGCCGCTGCCGACGCTCGCGGGCCGCACGACGAAAAGCCAGGTGGACGCGCTGAGCGCCGCGCAGCAAACCGCGCCGAAGATCGTGCCGCCCGTCACGCCCGCGCCGCCCGCACAGGCGACCGGCGTACGTCCGTCGCGCGCGCTGCCGTACGAACTGCACGCGAGCGCGCGCACCGATGCCGGCACCGGCACCGTCACGCTGAAGTTCGCGAACACCGGCCGCGCCGCCGCCGTGTTTCACGTCTACGACAAGCTGCACCTCGACCGGCTGCCGCGGCGCTACGTCGTCGAGCCCGGCAAGCGGCTGCACGGCGACTGGGCCGCGCGTGCCGACGATGGCGGTAAATATGACCTGTGGGTGCTCGGCCCGAACGGCTTTCACCGCCGCTTCACCGGCGACCTGAGCCGCGTGGGCGGAGCACGCGCGCCGCATCCGGAAGTGCGCGTCGGCTATGCGGGCGCGAGCGGCAACCTCCACCTGCGGCTGCGCAACGACGGCGCCGGCACGGTGCGCTTCACGGTGAAGTCGAACCAGGTCTACGGGCCGCTGTCCGGGCGGGGCGGGAACGACGACCACGGTCATGGCCACGGCAACGAAAGCGGCGACGGCCATGGCACCGGCACCGGCACCGGCACCGGCACCACATGGACCGTCACGGTGCGCGCCGGCGAGCAGTCCGAACTGCACTGGAAGCTCGACTCGACCGGCCATTGGTACGACTTCATCGTCACGGCCGACAGCGACGCGAGTTTCTCGCGCCGCGTGGCCGGCCGCGTGGAAACCGGCCGCCACTCGGTCAGCGACCCGGCGATGGGGCTCGCCGACCGCTTCTGACGCCGCCTCGGCGACGCGCGGCGCAGCGCGTGTCGCCGCCCGCGCCGGCGTGGCCGCGAACGCCGTTCGGGTACCGGTTTCGGCCGGCGCCCGAACCGGCGGAAACGCCCGCCCGGCGCGGCTCAAACATCAGAAGGATCGGTGGTATAGCCCTCTTTTCGTCCCCACGAAAATGCTCCGTGTCGCGGCCCGTTCGCGTTAAACTGCGTCAAGCTGTATTCAACAAAGACATCTTTGCCGCCACGGCATCCACGACACGACACGAGGATAGGTTCGATGCGCACTACCGGCTCATCCGGGGCAATGACCCTGCTCACCGAACACGACGCGGCCGACGGCCGCGAACTGCGCTCGCTCC
Source organism: Burkholderia cenocepacia (assembly GCF_014211915.1). Classification (NCBI taxonomy): domain Bacteria; kingdom Pseudomonadati; phylum Pseudomonadota; class Betaproteobacteria; order Burkholderiales; family Burkholderiaceae; genus Burkholderia; species Burkholderia cenocepacia. The sequence goes on from NZ_CP060040.1 coordinate 2,117,891, forward strand.
GGCTCGAGGCAACGGGCGACGGCAAGAGCGTGCTGCTGATCGAGATCGACGAACGCAAGCCCGGCATCCACCGCGAGGTCCGCTACGAGATCACGCCGGCCGAACTGATCGCGGCGATCCGCTCGCACGGCGCCGAGCTGCCCGGCGAAAACCACGGCGCCGCATCGCTCGCCCGTACGCCCTCCTGATTCCGAACGGTGAGCCGCGTGCAACGCGCCGGCTCACCCACATCCCCTGCCGCCGTCAGGCGCTTTGCGTCATTCCCGCCGCTGCCTTGAAAAAGGCCGATAATCGGCGCATCTGCATTTCCCGCCCACGCGTTTCCTTTTCGGCCAGCCGTCATGCTCCGTGACCTCGTCGCCCAGTACGGGCCGCTTCTCGTATTCGCCAACGTGCTCGCCGCGGCGGTCGGCCTGCCGGTGCCCGCGATGCCGACGCTCGTGCTGTTCGGCGCGATGTCCGCGATGCACCCGGCGATGATCGGCTCGCAGCTCGTGACGGTCGTGGCGCTGTCGGTGCTCGGCGCGCTGATCGGCGACACGGTCTGGTACGTCGCCGGGCGGCGTTACGGCGGCACGACGCTGAAGACGATCTGCCGGCTGTCGCTGTCGCGCGATACCTGCGTGAAAAAGACCGAGCGCTTCTTCGGCCGCTATGGCGTGCGCGTGCTCGCGGTCGCGCGTTTCATCCCGGGGTTGTCGCTGGTGTCGGTGCCGATGGCCGGTGCACTCGGCACGCGCTATCGCACGTTCGCCGGCTACGACGCGCTCGGCGCCGCGCTGTGGACGATCGTCGGGCTGGGAGCCGGCCTCGTGTTCTACCGGCAGATCGACTGGCTGTTCGCCGGCGCGAGCCGCCTCGGCCGCGCGGTGCTGCTGGTCATCGTCGCGCTGCTCGCCGTCTATGCGGCCGTGCGCTGGATGCGCCGCCGCGCGCTGATCCGCCAGCTCGCGAACGCGCGGATCGGCGTCGACGAACTCGACGTGCTGCTGCGCGACGCCGCCGCCCCGGTGGTGCTCGACGTCCGCTCGCCCGAGCACCGCAAGCTCGACCCGTTCACGATTCCCGGTGCGCAGTTCGCCGACGAGCGCCAGATCGGCGACATCGTCGCACGCTATCCGCTCACGCAGAAGTTCGTCGTGTATTGCTCGTGCCCGAACGAAGTGACGGCCGCGCTGATGGCGAAGCGCCTGCTCGATGCAGGCTTCACCGATGCGCTCGCGCTGCGCGGCGGGCTCGACGCATGGCGCGATACCGGCCGCCAGCTCACGTCGCTCGTGGAAGAGATTCCCGCCGCGAACGATCCCGTGGCGGGCTGGCACAAGCCGGCCTGATCGCACCGATCGCAGGCCGGCCGTGCGAGACAGGGGCCTTGCGCCCCCTTCCATCAGAACGCGTGCAGCGGCAGGTTCACGACCAGACGGTACTCGGTGTTGGTCGCGTCCGAGTAGTGGGCCGAACCGGCGTGCCACATCGCGATGAACGTGACCTTCGTGTTCTTCAGCTTGCCGCTCTGGAACGTGTACGACGGGATGAAGCCGAACTCGTGGTGACGGCCCTGCACCGGCGCGCCGTTGCTCCAGTAGATGCTCGACTTGCTCGGATCGTTCGCCGCGCCCGCGCTGCCGTCCGCGCCCCAGCCCGTCACGCCCCACACCATCGCCTTGAAGCCCGGCAGGCCGGCGTCCTTGCCGTAGAACGTGTAACGCAGCTGCAGCGATTTTTCGTGCGGTGCGTTGTAGTCGACGTCCATCGAGTTGGCCAGGAAGATGCCGTTCGTTTCGTTCAGGTAATCGAAGAACTGGTCGCCGAGCACTTGCTGGAAGCCGAGCAGCAGTTCATGCGGGCCATGCTGTGCGGCCAGCGACAGGCTGTACGCGTTGTTGTTGATCTTGCCTTGCAGCGCATCGCCCGTGTCGTGCGTCGAGTAGACGTTGCCGAAGCCGGTCCACTTGATCGTCTGCGGGCTGCCGATGCTGTGCTTCACCGACGCATAGTACTGGTGCCACACGTCGTCGGCCTGGTTCGCGTACAGCGCGACTTCGCCGTTCGGCGAGTAGTCCCACGTGCCGCCGACGTAGGTCAGGCGATTGATGCGCGTGCCGCCGTATTGCGTCGTCAGGTTGGTGAGCGTCGTATGGCCGCGCGCGTCGGTCTTCGTGAAGCTGCCGGCCTCGAGCATCACGTTCTTGAATTCATTGCTGACGAGCGTCGCGCCGAGGAACGTCGGCGGCAGCGCACGGTTGTCGTGCTGCTCCATGAACGGGTTGTCGACGGCCTGCAGACCGTACTTGACCACCGTGTTCGAGATGCGCGCCTTCACGTCATAGATACCCGGGTACGCCCATGCAAGCTGGTTCGACCCGCCGCCGCCCTTCGCCACGTGCACCATGTTGCCCGCGCCGGCGCCGCCGTCGAGTTTCAGGCCCGCGTACAGCGACGCGTCCACGCCGAAGCCGATCAGGCCCGCCGTATAGCCGGACTCGAAGTTCGCCATCACGCCCTGGACCCACGCATGGCGGTGCGGCCCGCCCTTGTTGTCGAGGATGTCCGAATAGTTGCGGAACAGGAAGTCGAGATGGCTGTCGGCGATGAAGCCGTTCGACTTCGACTGCGCCGACGGCTCGTCGGGCGGCGTGACGGCCTGGGTCGCCTCGGCGTTGACAATGGCGTTCGGGGTCGTTGCCTGCGCAACGGATGCGCCCGATCCGGCGGCCGGCGCGGCCTGCGCAACCGTCAGCGGCGCGGAGGCCGCGTCGTCGGCGTGCGCGACGCCCGTCAGCGAGACGCCGGCGAGCGCCGGCAATCCCCAGGCAAGCAGCATCTTCGATGCCGTCCCGATCTTTTTCTGCTTTTTCATCATCATTCTCGTCTTGTGTTGATATCGTCCACGCCGGTCGCGATCCGCTCCCAGCCCCCCGGCGAGCCCGGCTAAGGACGCGCCTGTACCCGCGGCGCGAAGATCGTTCGCGCCGCACCTACCCCTGTTGACCTGCCTTGGTTATGTTTGCTGCGTCACTTCACATCACGCCGCGCCCGCGCGGATGCACGCGACGCGCGCCGCCGACCCCTGCCGCACTTCCGGCAGCGGCACGTCCTGCGCGCACGCGTCGATCGCGACCGGGCAGCGCGTGCGGAACGCGCAGCCGGACGGCGGGTTGAGCGGCGAGGGCATCTCGCCCGCCAGCAGCATCGGACGGCGAGCACGCTCGCGCGCCGGCTCCGGCGTCGGCGCGGCATCGAGCAGCGCCTTCGTGTACGGGTGTTGCGGCACGCCGTACACGTCATGCCGCGTGCCGAACTCCATCACGCGGCCGAGATACATCACGAGCACGCGCTGGCTGATGGCCTTCACCACCGCCAGATCGTGTGCGACGAACAGATAGGACAACGACAGTTCGCGTTGCAGATCGCGCAGCAGGTTCACGATCTGCGCCTGGATCGACACGTCGAGCGCCGATACGGGTTCGTCGCAGATCACGAGCTTCGGCTCGCTGATCAGCGCACGCGCGATACCGACGCGCTGGCACTGCCCGCCGGAAAATTCATGCGGATACCGCAGCAGGTGATGCGCGTTCAGGCCGACGCGCTCGAGCATCGTGACCACGCGGCGGCGCACTTCGGCACGGCCGAGGCCGGCGTGGTGCGTGACGAGCGGCTCCGCGACGACCTGCTCGATCGTCATGCGCGGATCGAGCGACGCGAGCGGGTCCTGGAAAATCATCTGCACTTCGCGCCGCATCGCGGTGCCGCGCAGGTGATCGGGCGCCACGGCCTGGCCGCGCCATTTCACGGTGCCGGCCGTCATCGGCACGAGGCCGATCAATGCGCGCGCCAGCGTCGACTTCCCGCAGCCCGATTCGCCGACGAGTCCGACCGTCTCGCCGCGCTTCACGTCGAACGACACGCCGTCGACCGCGCGCAACGTGCCTTTCGGCGACCACGGATAGCCGCCCAGCGGCACGCGGAAATGCACCTTCAGATTCTCGACGGACAGCAGCGTGTCGTCCGTCGCGCCGGCTTGGCGGCGTTCATCGACGCTCATCGCAGACCTCCCGTCAGATCGGCCACGGGCCGGTGGCACGCGCGCACCGCGCCCACGGCGCCATAGGTTTCGAGCGCGGGGCGCGCCGCGCCGCAGCGTTCTTCCGCATACGTGCAGCGCTTCGCGAACGCGCAGCCGGCCGGCGCGGTGCCGGGCATCGGCGGGTTGCCAGGAATCGCGACGAGCGGCGCATCGTCCGCGTCGGTCAGGCGCGGCAACGCATTGAGCAGGCCGATCGTGTACGGATGCGACGGCGCCGCGAAGATCGAGTCGGCCGGCGCGTATTCGACGGTGCGGCCTGCGTACATGACCATCACGTCGTCGGCGAGGCCGGCGACCACGCCCATGTCGTGCGTGATCAGCACGATCGCGGTGCCGCGCTCGCGGTTCAGCTCACGCAGCAGGTCGATGATCTGTGCCTGCACGGTCACGTCGAGCGCGGTGGTCGGCTCGTCGGCGATCAGGATTTCCGGCTCGGAGAGCAGCGCCATCGCGATCATCACGCGCTGCCGCATGCCGCCCGAGAATTCGTGCGGATACATGCGGATGCGGCGCGCCGCGTCGGGAATGCGTACCGATTCGAGCGCCTCGATCGCGCGCTTGATCGCTTCCTTGCGCGACAGCTTGCGATGCAGCTGCAGCGTCTCGGTCATCTGCCGCTCGATCGTCAGGAACGGATTGAGCGACGTCATCGGGTCCTGGAAGATCATCGCGATCCGGTCGCCGCGCACCGCGTTAAGCGCGCGCGTATCCATCTCGAGCAGGTTGTCGCCGCGGTAGCGCGCGGCGCCGGTCGTCGTGCCGTTGCCGGCCAGCAGGCCGAGCAGCGCCATCACGGTCTGGCTCTTGCCCGAGCCCGATTCGCCGACGATGCCGAGCGTCTTGCCGGCTTCGAGCGAGAACGACACGCCGTTGACGGCGTCGATCGGCGGCGCATCCTTGCGCGTGAAGCGCACGCCGAGGTTTTCTACTTCCAGCAAAGCAGCCATTTCAGCGATCCTTCGGGTCGAGCGCGTCACGCAGGCCGTCGCCGACGAAGTTCACGCAATAGAGCGTCACGCACAGCATGACGGCCGGGGCCAGCAGCAACCACGGCATCGATTCCAGTTTCTGCGCGCCGTCCTGGATCAGCACGCCCCAGCTCGTCATCGGTTCCTGCACGCCGAGGCCGAGGAACGACAGCACCGATTCGGTCAGCACGATGTTCGGCACCGAGACCGTCGCGTACACGACGACCACGCCGAGCAGGTTCGGCACGACGTGACGCAGCACGATCGACGCCGGCGACACGCCGATCGCGCGCGCCGCATCGACGAACTCGCGATTGCGCAGCGACAGCGTCTGGCCGCGCACGACGCGCGCCATGTCGATCCACGAGAACGCGCTGATGGTCAGCACGACCAGCATGAACGAGCGGCCGAACAGGGTCATCATGAGGATCGCGATCAGCAGGTACGGGATCGCGTACATCATGTCGACGACGCGCATCATCACGGAGTCGACGCGGCCGCCCGCGAAGCCCGCGGTCGCGCCCCACGCGACGCCGAACAGGCCCGACACGAGCGTGCCGAGCAGGCCGACCTCGATCGATACGCGGCCGCCGATCAGCGTACGCACGAGCAGGTCGCGGCCGAGCTCGTCGGTGCCGAACCAGTGCTGGTTCGCCCAGGTCGGCGGCAGGCTGATCGAGGCCCAGTCGCTCGCCGCGGGATCGGCCGCGAGCAGCCACGGACCGACGAAGCAGGCGAGCGTGATCAGCGCGAGCAGCACGAGGCTGAACAGCGCCGCGCGGTTGTGAAGGAAGCGCGCGAACGCCAGCTCGAGCGGCGAGCGCGAACGCGGCGGCGAATCGGTCTGCACGGGCAGGCCGACGACGGGAGTGGTCGGAGTCATCGCTGTGCCTCGCTCAATAACGGATGCGCGGATCGAGCCACGCGTACGCGAGGTCGACCAGCAGGTTGAACAGCACCGCGCAGACGGTCGTCAGCACGACGAGGCCGAGCACCAGCGTGTAGTCGCGGTTGATGGCGCCGTTCACGACGAGTTGCCCGAGGCCCGGCAGCGCGAACACCGACTCGGTGACGACGGCCGCCGTGATCGACGTGATGCAGACCGTGCCGAACAGCGACACGACCGGCATCAGCGCGGGCTTGAGCGCATGGCGCAGCACGATCGTCGAGCCGGGCAGGCCCTTGGCGCGCGCGGTGCGGATGTAGTTGCTCGACAGCGTCTCGATCATCGAGCCGCGCATCACGCGTGCGAGCAGCGACACGTTGATGAGGGTCAGCAGCGCGATCGGCAGCAACCGGTACCGCCAGCCGCCATCGCCCCAGCCGCCGGCCGGCAGCCAGCCGTTGCCTTCCGACGTCTTCAGCAGGATCGCGAAGATCCACACGAGGACGGGGCCGAGCACGAACGGCGGCACGACGTTGCCGAAGTTGCCGATCAGCATCACGAAACGGTCGATCACGCTGTCGCGGCGCACGGCCGCGACGGTGCCGAGCAGCACGCCGAGCACGATCGAGATCGGGATCGACACGCCGCCCACGCCGAGGCTCACGGGCAGCGCCTTCTTCACGAGATCGTTCACCGACCAGTCGACGTAACGGAACGACGGACCGAGATCGCCGTGCAGCAGCGAGCCGAGATACAGCAGGTACTGCTTCCACAGCGGCTCGTCGAGGTGGTACTTCGCGTTCAGGTTCGCGAGCGTCGCGGCGGACAACTGCTTCTCCGTATCGAACGGGCCGCCGGGCGTGAAATGCAGCAGCAGGTAGCAGACGGTGATGACCGCGAGGATCGTCGGCACCGCCCACAACGTGCGCCTCAATGCGTAGGCCAGCATGATCGCTCCGCTCAGTGCTTGATCAGGTACATGTCCTGCGAAGCACGCATGTCGATCACGTTCTTCAGCGAGTAGCCACCGACGTAGGACTTCACGAGACGGTCGGCCGAGTACTGGAACAGCGGCACCATCGGCGTGTCCTTCATCGCCATGTCGTGCGCCTGCGTGAGCAGCGCGGTGCGCGCGGTGTCGTCGAGCTTCTGGTTGCCTTCCTCGACGAGCGCGTCGACCTGCTTGTTGCAGTAGCCGACGGTGTTCTGCGAGCTGCCGCAGCGGATCAGGTCGAAGAACGTCATCGCGTCGTTGTAGTCGGCGAACCAGCCGTCGCGCGCGATCTGCACCTTGCCGTCATGCCGCTGCTTCATCAGCACCTTGAACTCGACGTTCTCGAGCTTCGTGGTGACGCCGAGCTTCGTACGCCATTCCGATGCGGTGAACAGCGCGACCTTCTTGTGCAGGTCGTTGGTGTTGTACGTGAGCGTGAACGACAGCGGCTTCGCGTCCGAATAGCCGGCCTGCTTCAGCAGGTCCTTCGCGGTCGCGATGCGCTTGGCCATCGGCCACGACGCCCATTCCGGCGTGAACGGCTGCACGCCCTTCGTGCCGTTCGGCATCAGCCCGTACATCGGCTTCTCGCCGGCCTGCGTGAGCTTCGACGTCAGCACGTCGCGATCGATCACCATCGACAGCGCCTGGCGCACGCGCTTGTCCTTCAGCGCCGCGTCGCTGTTGTTCAGGTAGTAGTAGTAGGTCGCGAGCTGCAGGCCCGGGCGCAGTTCGGCGCCGAACTGCTTGCTGACCTGCTGGAAGATGCCCGACGGAATCGAGTAGCTGTAGTCGATCTGGCCGGCCTGGTACATGCGCATCGCGGTTTCGTCGCTTTCGATCGGCAGGTACGTGACCTTGTTGATCACCACCTTCGATGCGTTCCAGTACTTCGCGTCCTTGGTCGCCACGATGCGGTTGTTCGGCTGCCAGTCGACGAGCTGGTACGCGCCGTTGCTGACGAGGTTGCCCGGGCGCGTCCATGCGTCGCCGAACTTCGTCACCACGTCCTTGTTCACCGGCGCGAGCGGCGCCATCGCGGTCAGTTCGGGGAAGAACGCGACGGGCACGTCGGTCGTCACTTCCAGCGTGTACGGGTCGACCGCGCGCACGCCGAGCGTCGTCGGCGCGGCCTTGCCGGCGATGATGTCCTTCGAGTTCTTGATGAACTCGACGAGGATCGTGTATTTCGAGCCCGTCTTCGGATCGACGAGGCGCTGCCACGAATAGACGAAATCGGCGGCCGTCACCGGCTGGCCGTTGCTCCACTTCGCGTCGTGGCGAAGCTTGAAGATCCACGTCTGCGGCGTCTTGCGCTCCCACGACAGCGCGACGCCCGGCACGACCTGGCCAGCCGCGTCGATGCGCGCGAGCCCTTCGAACAGGTCGAGGCCGATCGTGTTGCCGGTCCACGATTCGATGTGCGCCGGGTCGAGCGACTCGACTTCGGCCGGCACCTGTCGCGTCAGGTCCTGTTGGGGAGCGAGTGCGACGTTCGACGGAACGGTCACGGCGTGGGCGACCGGCGTCGTCAGGGCGAGCGCGGCCAGCACGGCCGACATGGCATGCAAGGATTTCATCGTGGCAGTCTTGAGAAGGTTGTTCGGTGAGCGTCGCGCGGCGGATGCCGCGGATTACGCGTGAGACGCTGACGGGCGCAGCGATTGAGGAGGCCCGTGATTCTCGTATTGCATGTTAGTATTCCTTACATTTCTTTCGACAGGCATTCCGTCGAATGAAACGAAGGAATACCCGTGCGTTAGAACAGTCGCGGCGTACCGACCCAGACCACCACCGACTCGATCTTCGCGGTGTTGACCCAGCTGTGCGGCACCGTCGACTGATAGTGCGAACTGTCGCCGGCCTGCAGGACGAACGTCTTGCCTTCCAGCGTCAGCGACACTTCCCCTTCAATCACGTACAGGAACTCCTCTCCTGCATGTGTCGTCACCTCGGACCGTTTCTGCCCCGGCGGCATCCTCACGAGGATCGCCTCAAGCTGGCGCCCTTCGGACACGTTCGTCAGTCTCGCGAACAGGTTCGCCGAATCGGCAAACCCGAAGAAGCGCAACTGATCGCCTCGGCACACCGAGCGTTCCTCGCTCGGCGTATCCACGAAGTACTGCACCGTCACGCCGAGTGCGTGGGCAATACCGGCCAGCGACGTCAGTGACGGCGACGCGAGCCCGCGCTCGACTTGAGACAGAAACGGCTTCGAAATCCCCGCGGCGGTAGCGGTGTCGTCGAGCGTGCGCTTCAGACGTTGGCGCAACGCGCGAATCTTGCTGCCGAGTGCGACAGCGTCTGCCGATCGCGAGTTTTCAGTGGGGGAACCATAGCAGGCCGAAAAGTGGTCGTCAAAAAATGTTTGATGGAAAGTAACTAAGTTAATTGGAGATAGCTTAATCTTCGGGTTCGTACACGCCTTCGGCGTTGAGCCCGGTGCACTAAACAGGGCCCGAAGCGCACGAAACGACGCGCTATCTTGCCAGACTCGCAGGCTTCACAGGCAAGCTGCAAGCGGCTCTCCGGGAATTTGCGGAGAACCGGCGTCAAGCTTACAAGTAGATGATGAGACAAATGTTCCTGAAAGCTGCTGCCATATCGGGAGTTTCCCTAAGTGGCGCGGACCCGACGCACCGGACCGGCAAACGTTACCATTCGCGCGCCGGTCGGGGCCGCGCTCCGCCTTTCGGCGCGGAGTCCGACCCCGGCCCGGGCTAACCGCCCGACTGCTCCATCGCCGACGCAAGCCTACCCGGCCTCAGTGCTCCGGCGCCAGTTCGACCCCCAAGGCGACGCGCGATCCGCGCCGTCCGTTTCAAACGAGATTGATGATGCACGCACCTGTTTCACAGACCCGATCGTTTACGACGGTCTTCCTCATCGAAATGTGGGAGCGCTTCGGCTACTACGGCATGGCCGCGCTCCTGGTCCTCTTCATGGTCGACCGGCTCGGCTTCACCGACAGCCACGCGAACCTGACCTGGGGTGCGTTCACCGCACTCGTCTACGCCGCGCCGTCGATCGGCGGCTGGATCGGCGACAAGGTGCTCGGCGCCCGCCGCACGATGATCATCGGCGCGTCCGTGCTGTGCGCCGGCTACCTGATGCTCGCGGTGCCGAACGATCACCTCGCGTACATGTACGCGTCGCTCGGCGTGATCGTCGTCGGCAACGGCCTGTTCAAGGCCAACGCGGCGAACCTCGTGCGCCGCATCTACGAAGGCGACGACGCGCGCATCGACAGCGCGTTCACGATCTACTACATGGCGGTCAACATCGGCTCGACGGTGTCGATGCTCGCGACGCCGTGGATCAAGGATCACTGGGGCTGGCACACCGCGTTCGCGGTCTGCTGCGGCGGCATGCTGCTCGCGATCCTCAACTTCATGCTGATGCACCGCACGCTCGCGCACGTCGGCTCGCAGCCGGACGACGAGCCGATCCGCTGGAAGCGCCTCGGCGCGGTCGCGGCCGGCGGCGTCGCGCTCGCGCTGATCACGCTGTACGTGCTGCAGCACAAGCAGCTCGCGGTCGCCAGCGTGTGGACGGCCGCATTCGCGATCCTCGCGATCTTCGCGTACATGATCGCGAAGTCGGAGCGCTCGGAGCGCGCGGGCCTGATCGCGGCGCTCGTGCTGATCGGCCAGGTGATCCTGTTCTTCATCTTCTACGTGCAGATGTCGACGTCGCTGACGCTGTTCGCGCTGCGCAACGTCGACCCGCGCTTCATGCTGTTCGGCACGACGCTGTTCACGTGGAGCGCCGCGCAGTTCCAGGCGCTGAACCCGATCTGGATCATGCTGCTGAGCCCGGCGCTCGTGTGGGTCTACAACGCCGTCGCGAAGGGCGGGCGCGACCTGCCGGTCGCCGCGAAGTACGCGCTCGGTTTCGGCGCGGTCGCCGCCGGCTACCTGGTGTTCACGATCAGCGGCCGCTACGCGGTCGACGGTCGCGTGTCGTCATGGTTCATGGTGTGGGGTTACGGCCTGTACTCGCTCGGCGAACTGCTGGTGAGCGGCCTCGGCCTCGCGATGATCGCCCGCTACGTGCCGGCGCGCATGAGCGGCTTCATGATGGGCGCGTATTTCGTCGCGACGGGCGTGTCGCAGTATCTGGGCAGCGTCGTCGCGAACTTCGCGCAGATGCCGTCGCACGAACTGCCGGCCACCGAGTCGCTGCCGCTCTACCTGTCGCTGTTCGAGAAGCTCGGCTGGCTCGCGGCGATCGGCATGCTGCTCGCGCTGCTGCTGCTGCCGCTGATGAACCGCCTGTCGCGCCAGCATCAGCGCTGCACGGAAGAACGCCGCGAAGAAGCGTTGCAGGCGCAAGCAGCGGCCGCCGCGCAGTAAGTACTATCCCTCGGCGTGCGGCGTGCACGCCACATTCTCCCGCCAGAAACGCGAACGCGTCCTACACTGGTTGCAGACAACGCATCCGCGTCGCGAGATGCGCACTGGCGGGAGAACACGATGAAAAGCAAGACAACGCGGCTGTTGAGAATCCTGTCGGACATCCGGCACGCGCAGCGCTGCACCGCGATGCGCGCCGCCCGGGCCGCGGCCGAAGCCGACGCAGTGCTCGCGGAGCGCGACGAGCCGGCGCAGGACGAACGCGACGACGCCGAATCCGACGACGCCACCGCCACGCCCCGCTCCCGTATCGGCTCACCTCACTGACGCCGCGCGGCGCCTGCCGCGCCGCACCCTTCTTGCGCGCGCCTACGCCGCCGCGCCGCGCCATCGCGCGATCCACGTCCCCGAACCCGCCACCGCCATCATCAGCCCGACCGCGCACGCGTCGGCGACGAGGCCCACGCCGACGTGCCGCAGATCGGCGTCGCGCACGACCGGGTGCAGCAGCGAATCGATCACGAGCGAGATCGCCGCGCCCGCGACGAAGCAGATCAGCCCGCGCTGGCCGACCGCCACGACGGGCCGTACGCCCTGCGCGATCCGCGCGATCCAGCCGAAGCGCACGCAATCGGCCATCAGCCATGCGACGGCCGCGAAGCTCACGACGCGCGGCAGCGCGAGATCGCGCTTGAGCACGCCTTCGGGCACCGGCAGCCCCGAGAACAGCTTGTAGCTCGCGCAGCCGAGCACGATCGCGCACGCGAGCCCGGTCGCCGCGGCGCCCCAGCGACCGAGTGCGACGCGCCGGTAGAACGGCTGGCAGCGCGCGAGCACGCCGGCGACGAACATCAGTTGCCACGCGAACGGGTTGAAGCTCCAGCGGAAGCCGTCGGTGTCCAGCAGTTCCGGGCCGAGCCAGCCCGCGGCGAGCCACGACGCGGCGCTGATCGCGACGAGCAGCCACGGATGGCGCCGCGCGAACGGCACCAGCACCGGCGACGCGAGCGCGAACAGCACGTACATCGGCAGCACCGACGCGAGATACGGCTGGCGCTGGAACGTCAACAGTTCGGCGAGACCCGTGAGCGGCGACGCGAGCATCACGCTGACGTCGTCGAGCGCGAGGTTCGGCGCGTCGATGCCGAAGTGATCGAGAACGGCCGACACGACGAGCATCAGCGTCGACGTCGCGAGAAACGCGCGGTAGATCTGCATCGCGCGCCGCACGAACCGCTGCTGCGCGGCGCGCGCGCCGTGTCGCTCGGCGATCGCGCCATATGCGCTCGCGGTCGCGAAGCCGCCGAGGAACACGAACACCTCGGCCGCATCGCACAGCGCGAATGCGTGCAGCGTCACGCGCGACAACACGCTCGCGCCAATGTGATCGACGACGATCATCAACAGCACGAGCCCGCGAAAGAAGTCGACTTCGATCAAACGGCCGCTGCGCGACGGCTGCACCATGGCGGAACGCGGCGGGCTCAACGACATGAGCGCACCTGCACGACGGCGGTGCGGCACGCACCGGGGAAAGGATCGGGAGAGAGACGGCGAGCGCGATCAGCGGCGATGCGCGTATGCCCGCATCGCGCCAATCCGGCTGGCCAGGCGCGGAGATGACCGTTCATGGCAAAGCTGCATACGAAGGGAAGTCGGTCAGGCCAGTCTAGTAGCCGATCAGGGGAGACCCTAAGTAACAAAGTGCAACCGAATCTTCTGTTCGATTACAAGCGCGAGCGTTGCGCGGCGAAGCAGACAGCGCCGCCAGATTCGCGTCAGCGCGTCGCCAGTTGGCGGTCAGGATCGAGGGATTCGGCGGGAGTGAGCGGAAGTCGGCAGCGCGACGCGCGGTGTTCGACGCTCGGATGAAGCGCGATGCGCGGCACGTTCCGCACGGCCGGCGCATCGCGACGAGGCGGTTATCCGCGCGCGGGCAAGCGCCGCATCAGCATCGCGCTGTGCCAGGCGGTCAGCGCGACGGCGACCCAGATCGGCCCGTACGTCGCGAGCTGCGCGACGCTCAGCGTCTCGCCGAGCAGCAGCAGCGACACCACGACGAGCAGCACGGGCTCGACGTAGCCGAGAATCCCGAACAGCGCCATCGGCAGCATCCGGCTCGCCTTCAGGTAGCTCGCGAGCGCGAGCGTGCTGAGGATGCCGAGCCCCGGCAGCAGCGCGGCCCACAGCAGCGGCTGGCCGGCGACCTGCGTCGCGCTCGTCGCGACCATCGCGAACGCGATCGGCCACAGCAGCACGATCTCGACCGCGAAGGCGGCCAATGAATCGGCGTTGATCCGCCGGCGCAGCACGAAATACGGCGGATAGCCGAGCGCGACGACCAGCGTCGGCCACGCGAACGCGCGCGTCGCCCACACCTCGTGCGCGACGCCGAGCGCCGCGCACGCGACCGCCGCCCATTGCAGCGGGTCGAGCCGTTCGTGATAGTAGAAGCGGCCGACGAGCACCATCGTCAGCGGCAGCAGGAAATAGCCGAGCGACACTTCGAGCATGCGGCCGTGCAGCGGCGCCCACAGGAACAGCCACAGCTGCACGCCGAGCAGCGCCGCGCTCGCCGGCAGCGCGATCAGCAGGCGCCAGTCGCGCGCACTGCGCCGCGCCAGCTCGACGAGCGCCGGCCAGCGGCCGCGCAGCGCGATCAGCGCGAGCGCGCCCGGGGCGGTCCACACGATGCGCCACGCGAAAATGTCGAGCCCGGTGAGCGGCGCGAGCAGTTTCGCGTAAGCCGACATCAGCGCGAACAGCGTCGACGCCATCACCGACAGCGTGAGACCGCGCCCGGCTTCCGGATACCCCGTCATGATCGTTTTGTGTCTTTTACTGCTGCTGGAAGCGTTCGAAGCGCTTCTCGGTCCGGCGTTCCTCGAACGTCACCTCGGTCACGCGCGCGGCGGGCGGCCCGTGACGCAGCCACGCGAGCATCCGGTCGATTTGCGCGCCGGGGCCCTGGATCATCGCCTCGACGGTGCCGTCCTCCAGATTCGCGACCCAGCCGCGCAGCTTCAGCGCATGCGCCTCGCGCACCGTCGCATGACGAAAGCCGACGCCCTGCACGACGCCGCGCACCCGCACGTAGTAGGTCTCGATCCGTTCGTCCAGTTCATTGCGGCTCATCGCGTCGCCCTCCCGTTGCATTCAAGCCCGGCATTGTAGTCGCGTCGGCCGCTTCGCACACGCGCCGGCCGGGCGTCGCCGCGCACGCCGACCACGTACAATCTCGCCGATGCCCAACCGCCGCGCCGCCCGCGCGGCCCTGAAGGAAACGCATGACTGATACCTCCCGCGATCTCGTTCTCGTCACCGGCGCGTCCGGTTTCGTCGGCTCGGCCGTCGCGCGCATCGCGCAGCAGAAAGGCTATGCGGTGCGCGTGCTCGTGCGCCCCACCAGCCCGCGCACGAACGTCGCGGATCTCGATGCCGAGATCGTCACCGGCGACATGCGCGACGAGGCGTCGATGCGCGCCGCGCTGCGCGGCGTGCGCTACCTGCTGCACGTCGCGGCCGACTACCGGCTGTGGGCGCCCGATCCCGACGAGATCGAGCGCGCGAACCTCGAAGGCGCGGTCGCGACGATGCGCGCGGCCCGCGCGGAAGGCGTCGAGCGGATCGTCTACACGAGCAGCGTCGCGACGCTGAAGGTGACGAGCGCGGGCGACCCGTCCGACGAGAACCGGCCGCTCACGGCCGAGCAGGCGATCGGCGTCTACAAGCGCAGCAAGGTGCTCGCGGAGCGCGCGGTCGAACGGATGATCACCGACGAAGGGCTGCCCGCCGTGATCGTCAATCCGTCGACGCCGATCGGCCCGCGCGACGTGAAGCCGACGCCGACCGGCCGCATCATCGTCGAGGCCGCGCTCGGCAAGATTCCCGCGTTCGTCGATACGGGGCTGAACCTCGTGCACGTCGACGACGTCGCGCACGGCCACTTCCTCGCGCTCGAGCGCGGCCGGATCGGCGAGCGCTACATCCTCGGCGGCGAGAACCTGCCGCTGCAGCAGATGCTCGCGGACATCGCGCAGATGACCGGCCGCAAGGCGCCGACGATCGCGCTGCCGCGCTGGCCGCTGTACCCGCTCGCGGTCGGCGCCGAAGCGGTCGCGAAGTTCACGAAGAAGGAGCCGTTCGTCACCGTCGACGGGCTGCGGATGTCGAAGAACAAGATGTATTTCACGTCCGCGAAGGCCGAGCGCGAACTCGGCTACCGTGCGCGCCCGTATCGCGAAGGGCTGCGCGATGCGCTGGACTGGTTCGGCTCGGCGGGCTACCTCAAGTAACACAAAGCGGCGCACGTCGCGCCGCTTTGCGCACTTTGTTACACGTCGCGCGCGGACCGGCATCGGCGCAGCGGTTAAAATCGCGGGTCTTACGCAGAGAAGACACGCATGAACCTGAACGATCAGATCGCTTCGCTCGCCACGGGCGTCGATCAGCTCCTCCACGATCACCACGCCGCGCAGCAGGCGGCACGCAGCGCGGAAGCGTTCGCGCGCGCCGCGGCAGCGGAAGCCCGGGCCGCGGCCGAGCGTCACGCGGCGGCGGAGGCCGAAGCGCAGGCCGCCGCGCAGCGCCACACGGCCGCTGCCGCCGATGCCGAAGCCGCGCAGCGGCGCCATGCCGACGCCACCGCCGCCGCCGAAGCGGCCGCCCAACGTCATACGGATGCCGCCACGCAAGCCGAAGCCGCGTCGCAACGCCATGCGGAAGCCACCGCGCTGACCGAAGCGCTCGCGCAACGTCACGCGGATGCCGAAGCCGCATCGCAGCGCCACGCGGCGGCGATCGCCGAAGCCGAGGCCGCCGCGCAGCGTCATCATGCGGCCGCGACCGAAGCCGAAGCGGCCGCGCAACGTCATGCCGCGGCGACCGCCGAAGCCGAAGCCGCCGCGAAGCGCCATGCGGAAGCGACCGCCGAAGCCGAGGCCGCCGCGCAGCGCCACATGGCCGCGATCGCCGAGGCCGAGGCGCTCGCCCAGCGTCACACGCAGGCACTCGCCGACACGCAGGCCGCCGCCCGGCGTCACGCCGAAGCCACCGCGGAGGCCGAAGCCATCACGCAGCGTCACGCCGAAGCGATTGCCCAGGCCGAAGCCGCCGCGCAACGCCACGCCGAAGCGACCGCCGAAGCCGAAGCCATCACGCAGCGCCATACCGAAGCGATCGCCCAGGCCGAAGCGGCCGCGCAGCACCACGCGAAGGCCATCGCCGACGCCGAAGCGCTGGTCGAGGCCGTCGTCAAGGAAGCCGCGACGAGTGCGGTCGCAGCCACGGCGGTGGCGGTCGAAGCCGTCGAGCCGGCACCGGCGGACACGCCGGCAGCGGAGCCGGCCGTACACGCAACCGCACCGGTCGAGGCCGACGCTGCCGCGGTGTCGACTGCGGCCGTCGACGCCGAAACCGCGATCGTCCCGGCGGCGCAAGCCGACTCCGCGGCTGCACCCGACACCGCTGCCGCACCGGCCGACAAGGCGACGCTGCACGTCGCGCGCCCGTCCCAGAACGAACTCACGCTGACCATCAACGGCCAGTCGATCACGCTGCATCCGGAACAACTGGGCCAACTGATCGAGGAACTCGCGCACGCGCGTGCGTCGATGCAGCCGGAGCCGCCGCCCGGCATCCCGGCCGGCTGGCGTTTCGTGACGACGAAGAACCCGATGATGGCCGTGCAGAAGCAGTCGAACGGCGACCGCCTGCTGGTCGCCCGTCACACGGGCTACGGCTGGGTGCCGTTTACGTTCTCGCCGGACGTCGTGGTCCAGATGTACATGATGCTGACTCAGCGGTAAGCGCTCGGCATCGGCACACGACACCGCCGAAAACGAAACAGCCCGACCGGTTCGCACCGATCGGGCTGTTTGCTTTCCGGCCGCCGGGAGGCATGCCTCCCGGGGCACACTCGGCGTCAGCGATCCACCGGCGCCTGCACGCGCGCCTTCCATTGCCCGCCCTTGCCGCGCCAGTAACGCCACGCGGACGCGAACGTCGCGCCGACGTAGAACAGCGCGACGAGCGGCAGCGCGGGCGCCCACAGCGGCGAGCGCCGGTAGTAGCGCAGCATCGGCGCATACGCGGCGCACATCGACGCCCACGCGAGCCAGGCCGGCCATGCACGCGCGCCGTAGGCGAGCGCGACGACGGGCGGCACCAGATAGATGATCGTCATCCCGAGCAGCGTGCCGGCCAGCAGCAGCGGCGAATAGTGCAGTTGCGTGAACGCGGTGCGCGCGATCATGTTCCAGATGTCGCGCCAGCTGTCGTACGGGCGCAGCGACACGCTGCGATCGGCGAGATCGAGCCGGATCGGATGGCGGCCGCTGCCGCGATGCTTGATCTGCGCGGCGAGGCTGCAGTCGTCGATCAGCGCGCCGCGAATCGATTCGATGCCGCCCGCTTCCTCGAGCGCCGTGCGCTTCACGAGCATGCAGCCGCCGGCGGCGCCGGCCGTCCGGTTGCGCGCGTTGTTGATCCACGAGAACGGATACAGCTTCGCGAAGAAGAACACGAACGCCGGAATCAGCGCCTTTTCCCAGAACGAGTCGCAGCGCAGCCGCACCATCAGCGACACGAGATCGCGCTGCTCGGCCTGTGCGCGCGTGACGAGCTGCGCGACGGCGTCGGGCGGATGGCCGATGTCGGCATCCGTCAGCAACAGGTAATCGGCCGGCAGGCCGAGCGTCCGCACCGCCGCGATCCCCTGCGACTGCGCCCACACCTTGCCGGACCAGCCGGCCGGCAACGGCTTCGCGCTCAGCACCGTCAGCCGGTCGGCACGGTTGATCGCGAGCGCGGCCGCGCGGGCCGCGTCGGCGGTACCGTCGTCGCTGTGGTCGTCGACGATGATCAGATGGAAGTCGCCCGGATAGTCCTGCTCGAGCAGCGACGTCGCCGCGCGGGCGATCACGTCGGCTTCGTTGCGCGCCGGCACGACCGCCACGACGGCCGGCCAGCCGGCGTCGGCCGCCGCGCCGCGGGCTTCCGGCGGCAGCGGCCGCGCGGGCTGCGCGCGCCAGAAGCCGCCGCGCGCGACGAGCAGCACGATCCAGATCACCAGCGACAGGCCGGACACGAGGAAAGCGATCGCCAGCATCATCGGCCTGCCTCCTGCCGGGCGCCGGCGGGTTCGGCATAAATAGGGGTCGGGAACAAAACACCCGAAACCCCGCGAGCGGAAGGGCAATACGCGTAAGAATCGACGGTCATCGAATGGCCTTGAAATGAGCGCGATGGCGGGCAGCCGGAGCGGCCGCCGGCGAAACCGCGCAGTTTACCGGGTTCCGCGCGCGCCAGCGCCGACGCGGCTCTCCCACAATTGCAACGGTGCCGGCACAGCACCAAAGCACGGACGGCCCGATAGGGTTAAAATGCGCGATTAATTCGGGGTTCCGGGGCCTGGCCGGCCGGTTCGTTCCTGCCTTCATAACATCAAGCCGGGGCGAGCAAGCGCGTGTCAGCGCCTCGAACCCCGGCGTCTGTCGTCGGAGTTCGCTCACCTATGCGAGTCATCCTTGCCCAGCCCCGCGGCTTCTGTGCGGGGTTGTCCGTGCGATCGAGATCGTCGATCGCGCGCTGCAACAGCACGGTGCGCCGGTCTATGTGCGTCACGAGATCGTGCATAACCGGCATGTCGTCGAAAATCTGCGTAATAAAGGGGCACGATTCGTTGAGGAGCTCGACGAGGTGCCGCACGGCGCTGTCGCGATCTTCAGCGCGCACGGTGTCGCCCAGACGGTCGAGCGCGACGCGCAGACGCGCGGGCTCGACGTGCTCGACGCGACCTGCCCGCTCGTCACGAAAGTGCACGTGCAGGGGCGCCAGTACGTCGCGGCGGGCCGCCGGCTGATCCTGATCGGCCACGCGGGCCACCCGGAAGTCGAGGGCACGATCGGCCAGATTCCGGCCGAGGTGATCCTCGTGCAGAGCGAAGCAGAAGTCGATACGCTGACGTTGCCCGTCGATACGCCGGTCGCGTACATCACGCAGACCACGCTGTCGGTCGACGACACGCGCGGCATCATCGAAGCGCTGCAGCGCCGGTTCACCGACATCGTCGGCCCGGATACGCGCGACATCTGCTATGCCACGCAGAATCGCCAGGCCGCCGTGCGCGAGCTGAGCGAACAGGTTGACGTGCTGCTCGTCGTCGGTGCGACGAACAGTTCGAACTCGAACCGCCTGCGCGAGATCGGCACCGAAAGCGGTGTGCCGAGCTATCTCGTCGCCGACGGCTCGGAAGTGAAGGCCGAATGGTTCGCGGGCGTGCAGACGGTCGGCCTGACCGCCGGCGCGTCGGCGCCCGAAGAAATGGTCGAGGATGTAATCGGCGCGCTGCGCGCGCTGGGGCCCGTCGATGTCGCGACGATGGCGGGCCGTGAAGAAAAAGTCGAATTCAAGTTGCCGGCGAAGCTCACGCAAGCTGTCGCCCGCGAAGTTTAAGGAGGACATCCCTTGTCTATTCCGCTGCTCCAGCAAGTCCGTGTCGGCGCCTACATCGTGCGCCAGCACCTGTCCGGCAACAAACGCTATCCGCTCGCGCTGATGCTCGAGCCGCTGTTCCGCTGCAACCTCGCGTGCAACGGCTGCGGCAAGATCGATTATCCGGATCCGATCCTGAACCAGCGCCTGTCCGTCGAGGAATGCCTGCAGGCCGTCGACGAGTGCGGCGCGCCCGTCGTGTCGATCGCCGGCGGGGAGCCGCTGCTCCACAAGGAGATGCCGGAAATCGTCAAGGGCATCATGAAGCGCAAGAAGTTCGTGTACCTGTGCACGAACGCGCTGCTGATGGAAAAGAAGATGGACGACTACCAGCCGAGCCCGTATTTCGTCTGGTCGGTCCACCTCGACGGCGACAAGGACATGCACGACCATTCCGTGTCGCAGGAAGGCGTGTACGACAAGGCGGTCGCGGCGATCAAGGAAGCGAAGCGCCGCGGCTTCCGCGTGAACATCAACTGCACGCTGTTCAACGATGCGATCCCCGAGCGCGTCGCGAAGTTCTTCGACACGCTGGGCCCGATCGGCGTCGACGGCATCACCGTGTCGCCGGGCTACGCGTACGAGCGCGCGCCGGATCAGCAGCACTTCCTGAACCGCGACAAGACGAAGAACCTGTTCCGCGAAATCCTGAAGCGCGGCGAAGGCGGCAAGCGCTGGTCGTTCAGCCAGTCGTCGCTGTTCCTCGACTTCCTGGCCGGCAACCAGACGTACAAGTGCACGCCGTGGGGCAACCCGGCGCGTACGGTGTTCGGCTGGCAGAAGCCGTGCTACCTGGTCGGCGAAGGTTACGTGAAGACCTTCAAGGAACTGATGGAAACGACCGAGTGGGACAACTACGGCGTCGGCAACTACGAGAAGTGCGCGGACTGCATGGTCCACTGCGGCTTCGAGGCGACGGCCGTGATGGACACGATCTCGAACCCGCTGAAGGCGCTGCGCGTGAGCCGCAAGGGCATCAAGACCGACGGCCCGTTCGCACCGGACATCTCGATCGCGAAGCAGCGTCCGGCCGAGTACGTGTTCTCGCGCCACGTCGAGATCAAGCTCGAGGAAATCCAGCGCGCCGGCAAGGGCAAGCTGCAGAAGCCGGCGAAGTCGGCAACGGCCGCTTAAGCCGCGCGTCGCGCCGCGGGAAGGTTCGCGCCTTCGTCGCGGCTGGAATCGAAAAAGCGCCACGGAGCTCATTCGCTCCGTGGCGCTTTTCGTTTTGACGGACGCCGTGTGACGCGCAGCGCTTGCGCCCTGCGTGCGAAGGCGCACGCCGGTTGCCTAGCTTCGCGACTCCGCCGCGGCGATCAGTTGCCAGGCGGTCGGTCCCGGATCGAGCAGCGGGTCGGACGGCGGATCGAGATCGTGCGGATGCGCTTCCTCTGACGGCAACGTCTGTGATTTCGCAATGCCGATTTCGTCGCCGCATACGGTGCATCGATAGATGCCCGCCACCGTCACCTTGCTGCCCGGCGGCAGATTCTCGCTGAATGCGCGGCCACTTCCGCACGTGAAGTAGCCGCCGCTCCTGTATAGCGCCATCGCTCCTCCTGACCGAATCGAATGCGTTCGCGTCGACACGCATGATCGCCGCAAACGCGAGGATGGATCCTCGTCGCCCGGCCACGCCGGGTTCCAGTCAAGTCATTAGACGGCGCGCGGCCGGGAGATGGAATGGGACGCGTATGAAACACGGCCCGTGGCAGCCCCTCAATGCAGAACGGCCGGCTCCCGCATCTTCGCCGCGGCCTGCGCGACCAGCCCCGGCTGTTCGGCAGAAGCGAACGTGCACACATGACGCCACAGCTCCGCCAGCCGATGCCGCGTGAGCGTCGCGACGCACGCGTCGTTCGCGGTGAGCACGCGTTCGAGCACCGCGCATTCGTCGTCGTGCAGCGCCCATGCACCGCTTTGCACGGCGCGCGCCACGCTCGCGTCCAGCACGCGCTCCGCGTCGACGCACAGGTCGATGGTCGCGTCGGGAGAGACCGCATCGTCGAGCGCGAGGAACACCAGATACACGCTCGTGCGCAGCCGCATCAGCAGCGTTTCGCTACCGTGCTCGCCGCGCAGCGCGACCAGCGCCATGTGGCATTTCAGCGAGATGTCGCGGGCATGCGCGGGCGGCAGCGGCAGCAGCCATTCGCGCGTCAAAGGCGGATGGCGGCGGCCTTTTCGGGCAGCCTTCATGATTCGCCGTCGCTCGCGGACGCGTCGTCCTCTCCCACGCCCGGCCACGCGCTACGGCACACGACGGCGCCGCGGCCCGCGTCGCACAGGATGTTCGCCCGGCGTCGCATGCCGTGCATATCTGCGCGCCGTCGCGTCGCGCCCGCTTCCGGCAGCCTGCGTATCGCCGGCGCACGCCACACGCCGGACAATCGGTTGGGGCATGCCATGTTCGTCTCCTGCATCAAAACGTGTTCTCGCCCTTCAGGTAATACGCGGTTTTCACGAAGAACGCCTTCACCGGATGCCCGGTCTGCGCGTCGCGGGCCGCCCGCGCCTGCATCGCGGCCTTCTCGTCGGGCCACCGGTCGGGCATCGGGTTGTACACGCGCTCGAGCGCACGCTGCATCGCGAGCGGATAGTTCTGGTTGCCGGCCGTCGTCGCGCGATAGCCGGCACGCGTCATCTGCATCAGCTGCACATCGGTTTCGGCACGCGCCGCCGACCAGGTCAACGGCGCGGCATGCGGGATGTCGCCGGCACCAATCGACTGCGCAAAGGCGACGGCAGGCAGCGCAACGAGTGCGCAGGAAAGAACAGCAACGGGAACGAGGGATCGCATAATGGCCTCCAGATGGTTGTCCCCGCATCGATCCATCATCGATGCGTTGAAATCATCGTATGTCGGGCCGCATCCCGCTTGAATAGCCGAATCCGCAATTGTTATTTTCAGGTGCGGCATTCGGCGTGCGCACCGCGTCGTTCGCGAATCCCGCCGGCATGGAATTTCTTTATTTCATTCAATGACCTGATCGGATTTCTACCGACGATCCGGTGGGTACTCGCCCCGGCTCTTTCAATTTCCGAAATGGCGTGTTGCCGGTGCGATGCCGGCCGGTGCGCCTGCCCGCAAGGCTCCGGCGTGATATCGCGCACGCGGATACCGCCGAAGCGATTTGATCGGACCGGCCGATTCTTCTGATGCAGGACAAATCATCCGCATCGGTTTTCCGGATTGAGACACGACGCAAACAGCAAGGACGCGCGATAATCACGCATCGGCCGTTTCGCACGGCATCTCCAGCATTCCCCTTTTTAATCGAGTCTTTCCATGGCTGCCCTCGACACTACCGCCATCGACAGCTGGCACGCGCACGTCTATTTCGATGCGGCGAGCCGCGACGCGGCCTGGGCGTTTCGCCAGGTCGTCGACGCGCGGTTCGGCGCGGTCATCGAACTCGGCCGCTTTCACGAACGCCTCGTCGGCCCGCATCCGGCCTGGTCGTACCAGATCGCGTTCGACGCCGCGCGCTTCGACGACATCGTGCCGTGGCTCGTGCTGAACCACGGCGCGCTCGACATCTTCCTGCATCCGAATACGCACGACGAACTGCGCGACCATCGCGATTGCGCGGTGTGGATCGGCAAGTCGTATACGCTGAATCTCGACGCGCTGGCCGGCTAAGGGCCGGCGCCCGACCGCCTTCGCCACGGCAGGGCATCCACGTTTCGGGTCGACGTGAAACGTCCCGCGACGGCGCGCCCCTACAGTGGTTTCCGTGATCGACTTCCGGAAACCCGCCATGACACCCGCAGACACCGACGCCGACGCCCGGCGTATCCATGAAGACTGGCACGCAGCCGTCGTCGCCCGCGACCTCGACGCGCTGATGTCGCTGTATGCCGACGACGCGGTGCTCGAAACGCCACTCGTCGTCGCCACGCAGCCCGCGCACGGCTCGGGCGTGCTGCACGGCAAGGCCGCGATCGGCGCATTCTTCGCGGCCGGCCTGCGCAATCCGGACAACAAGCTCGGGCGCTGGTACCGAACCGGGCTGTTCTTCTCGAACGGCCGCCAGCTCGTCTGGGAATACCCGCGCGCAA
Source organism: Burkholderia cenocepacia (assembly GCF_014211915.1). NCBI lineage: Bacteria > Pseudomonadati > Pseudomonadota > Betaproteobacteria > Burkholderiales > Burkholderiaceae > Burkholderia > Burkholderia cenocepacia. The sequence continues at coordinate 2,141,736 of NZ_CP060040.1, forward strand.
CGCCGGACGGCGATCAGGTCGATCTCGTCGAGGTGATGGACCTGCGCGACGGGTTGATCGCGCATCACCGCGTGTACTGGGGATGGGTCGGGTTCAGCGCGCTGCGCGGCGCCGCGCGCCGGTAGCGCCTACTCCGGCCGACGCGCCACGCACGGGGCGTCACCCGCTCGACGCCCCGTGCCGCTCACGCGACATACATCGCGACACTGACGAACTGGCACAGGCTGCCGGCCAGCACGAAAAGGTGCCAGATGCCGTGCCCGTGGCGAATGCGTTCGTCGTTGATGAAGAAGTAGATCCCCGCGCTGTAGATCACGCCGCCGGCCACGAGCCACGCGGTGCCGATCGGCGGCAGCGCATGGATCAGCGGACGCACGGCGACGAGCGCGAGCCAGCCCATCAGCACGTAGAGGATCATCGACAGCAGGCGCGTGCGACGCCCGAGCGTGAGTTCCTGCACGATGCCGAACACGGCGAGCCCCCAGCTCACGCCGAACAGCGACCAGCCCCACGGGCCGCGCAGCGTGACGAGCGTAAACGGCGTATAGCTGCCGGCGATCAGCAGATAGATCGCCGCATGGTCGCATTTCTGCAGGATCGCCTTCAGGCGCGGGTTGCGCACGCTGTGATACGCGGTCGAGATCGCGTAGAGCAGGATCAGCATCGCGCCGTACACGCTGAAGCTCACCACCTTGTACGGATCGCCTTCGAGCGCGCCCATCGTCACGAGCGCGACGAGGCCCGCCACCGACAGCACCGCGCCGACGAGATGGGAAATGCTGTTGAAACGCTCACCGACATGCACGACGTGTTCTCCTGCGGTCCATCGGGAAAAGAAAGTGCCCCAATGATACTGGCGGCCGGACGCCGCCGCGCTGCGCCCGGGCAAACGGCACGCGAGCACCGTGCGATGCGCGCCGCCGGCTCGCCAAAGAAAAAGCGCCGCGACATCCGTCGCGGCGCTTTCGTTTCGATACCGGGCTGATTCGTCAGGTCATTGCAACGGCCCGGTTCAGCAACACTTCCCGGCTCCCGACCCGTACCGCGCATTCTGACGCTCGCGGAAGAATTCCTCGTACGTCATTGGTTCGCGGTCCGGATGGGTTTCGCGCATGTGCGCGACGTAGGTGTCGTAGTCGGGCAGGCCGACCATCAGCCGCAACGCCTGCCCGAGGTAACGCCCCGCGCTGCGCAGGTCGCTGCCAAGATCGCTGAACATCGCGGCTTCTCCTCAACGTCCGCTGCCGAGCGCCTGCGCGGCCGGCATCGCTTCGTACGGCGTCTCGCGCACGGTCGGCTTCGACTCGCGGCGCGCGCGCAGCACGGCGATCACGCCGTACACCGCGATCGCCACGACGACGAAGATGAACAGCCCGGCCAGCGCCGCGTCGATGTAGTCGTTGAAGATGATCCGTTTCATCTGCGCGATCGACTTCGCCGGCGCGAGCACCTTGCCTTCGTCCACCGCGGCCTGCAGCTTCGCGGCGTGCGCGAGGAAGCTGACCTTCGGGTTCGCGTCGAAAATCTTCTGCCAGCCGGCCGTCAGCGTGCAGATCAAGAGCCATGCGGTCGGCACCATCGTGACCCACGCATAGCGCTCGCGCTTCATCTTGAACAGCACGACGGTGCCGAGCACCAGCGCGATCGCGGCGAGCATCTGGTTCGAGATGCCGAACAGCGGCCACAGCGTGTTGATGCCGC